>NZ_JAAHHW010000047.1:13968-47051 GCF_010692325.1 Moorena sp. SIO3I8
TGCTCACTAATTTCTAAATAGCTAGCAAAAGGCTCACCATTGGGATAATACAGCACCAATTGAGATGCTACTAACTCAAAGGTAATTCCTAAACGGGGACTCACCCAACCCAGCATCTGGGGGATGGGTTCTAGTTTTTTTCCTGAACGCAACCAGCCTTTTAGTTTGGCTCTGTTTGGATCATACAGATAGTACTCTTCTACTCCATGGGTCCGGTAAAACTTGAGTTTATCCTCTTCTAATTCCTTGATGGTGTTGGTTTCTGATGCTATTTCAAAGGTGACTTGGGGATTAAGGTTATCTTCAACCCAGGTCTTGTAAGAACGTCGATGCCCTTTCGGTCTACCGATAACTACCATCACATCGGGGGCTTGGTTGATTTTGGGTTCTCCTTGTTCTGGATACCACAACAAATCCCCAGCGATGAATACATTAGGGTCATCTTTGAAGTGGACTTCTAGGCCATACTTAATGGTGGTAATTAGTTCAAATTGAAGGGTATTGTCGGCCATGGGTTTCCCGTCACTTTCGGGATAGAAGATGTCATCGGTGGTGGGAGTAATTTGCTGAATCATAGGAAAAATTGTTTGGGTTAATGGGAGTCGGGATCCCCCCTAGCCCCCCTTAATAAGGGGGGAATGGAGTAGGGAACAGGAAAAATCCTGTCTACCTGATTACTAGGAGAATTGCTAGAGATTATAGGTTAAAATCCTCGGGATTTATCCCTTTGGCTTTTAATTGCTCTAGCAATGCTTTCATACGAATTCGTTCAAGCTCTAAAGCTTGCTCCGCTTGTTCTGCCCGTTGGCGTTCTTGTTCTTTTTCGAGCCTTTCGAGCTCTGCCTGTTGTTGAGCCATATCTCTTTGCTCACTAATTTCTAAATAGCTAGCAAAAGGCTCACCATTGGGATAATACAGCACCAATTGAGATGCTACTAACTCAAAGGTAATTCCTAAACGGGGACTCACCCAACCCAGCATCTGGGGGATGGGTTCTAGTTTTTTTCCTGAACGCAACCAGCCTTTTAGTTTGGCTCTGTTTGGATCATACAGATAGTACTCTTCTACTCCATGGGTCCGGTAAAACTTGAGTTTATCCTCTTCTAATTCCTTGATGGTGTTGGTTTCTGATGCTATTTCAAAGGTGACTTGGGGATTAAGGTTATCTTCAACCCAGGTCTTGTAAGAACGTCGATGCCCTTTCGGTCTACCGATAACTACCATCACATCGGGGGCTTGGTTGATTTTGGGTTCTCCTTGTACTGGATACCACAACAAATCCCCGGCAACGAATACATTGGGGTAATCTTTGAAGTGGACTTCCAGGCCATACTTAATGGTGGTAATTAGTTCAAATTGAAGGGTATTGTCGGCCATTGGTTTGCCGTCACTTTCGGGATAGAAGATGTCATCGGTGGTGGGAGTAATTTGCTGAATCATAGGATAAATTTTCACCAAATACTGGAAGCCTATTCTATCTTATCACACCCCATAAACAAACTACCATTTTAACAGATTTTTGGTGAAGCAAACGTGTTATAATTTAATTGGTGCTTGATCTTAGATTCAACAACTAAGGGATGTGTGATGTTTAATTATAGCAATCTCCCCAAGATTTTTACTTCAATCTCTTGGAAACTCTCTTTGGTACCTTTCTCTTCTGTTCTCTTGCTCCTTGGTGCTTGTCAGACTAGTCCAACAATCAACCAAACAGTTAACCGAGGTTTAGAAATTCGCTTTCTGGCAGGGAGTGACTTAAAAGATTTTTGCGATCGCGTAGCGTGACCTTCGGTCAATCGCGCTGCCACCAAACTCAATAACTCCCAGCCTAAACTAGAGGATGGTACTCCCTTTTATCTAACCTGCGATACTAAAGGAAGTGGGGATGTGGTGGAGGAAGTTCTTAATCTTACTAAACAATTGCAATCTGGTGCGATCGCTCCTGAAGACTCCCAATTTCCTACTTTAATTTCTGTCGATGGAGAAATTTACCAGAGTCAGCTGATCTTCCAGATTAATAAAATTTTTCCAGGACAGAACTATATCCCAGATTTAACTGAATCACCTCTGCTTGCTTACAGTCCGATGGTTTTTATGACCCAAGCTGATTTAGCCGGAAGTTTAGCAGCAGTGGACGATCTCTATGTTTCCTTGGTAGAGGCGAAAAATCACCAGGATCTAGACCCCAAGGCGGCTGCTTTACCAATAACCTACGTTCACACCGCCCCAACCCGTTCCAATTCTGGCTTGCAAACCCTAGTGGCTCAATTTGCTTCGGTTTCCGGTAAGCGTCCTGAAGAACTCACCATAGCTGATGTAAAAAAATACCAAGATCGGGTTCAGAAAATCCAAAACAAAATCACCCGTTACGGCAAATCTACGGGGTCTTTAGCGAAATCGATGGTGAACAACGGTCCCTTTTGGGCTTCTGTGGGCTCTGTCTACGAATCCTTAGTGATTTCTGCCAACAGTCAAGGTAATAATACGGTTAACTATCAAGCGGTTTATCCTTCTGCTACCTTTAGTTCCAACATTCGCGCCATCCTCCCCAATGCCCCATGGGTGAGTGACAAAGAAAAAGCAGCAGGGGAAAAAGTTATTGAATTCCTACGGCAACCAGAAACCCAAAAAATTGCGGTAGACTTGGGCTTACGTCCAGGGATTCCAGGGGGGCCCCTTGGCAGTAAGTTTTCCTCTGAATTTGGGGTACAAGCCAATCCTCAATACGATTCCTACCGTCCTCCTAAACCGGAAGTGGTAGAAGCGATGTTGCAAAGTTGGCAAAGCTACGCCAAAAAACCTTCCCAAGTTGCTTTAGTCGTAGATGTTTCCGGTTCTATGAGAGGTGAGAAACTCTCGGCTGTGCAGAATACGTTACTGAACTACGTGCAGAATATCGGTTCAAGGGAAAAGATAGCGATTATTCCTTTCAGTAATGAGATTAAGCAGCCCTTTATGGTGGAAGGCACACCCCAAGGAAAAGCTGAGGGGATAAAATTTATTGGTAGTCTGAAAGCTGGGGGAGGAACTCGATTATATGATAGTGCTCTTTTTGCTCGGAACTGGTTAAAACAAAATTTTAAAACAAACGCGATTAATGCGGTGTTGATTTTGACCGATGGTGATGATTCTGGCTCGGAAATTACTCTCGATAACCTCTCAAAACAATTACAAAGCAGTAACTTTGAAGCGGATGAAAGTATTGCTTTTTTCACCGTCGGTTACGGCAAACAAGGAGAATTTAGTCCTAAAGTATTGCAAACAATTGCTGAACTAAATGGGGGCTATTATCGTCAGGGCAATCCCGAAACGATTTCTAAGTTGATCGCAGATTTACAAGTTGAGTTTTAAGTCAATTATAGCAGTTATCAATTGGATGAAGTACAAATTACTTGGTTTTAGGGAGCAGGGAGCAGGGAGCAGGGAGCAGGAAAAAAAATTACATGTACCTCATTAGAATAGTTAACGCTATACAGTTTAAGTAAATTATCAGTCGCTGATTACCCATGAGGCAACCCATGTTAACGTTTGCAAATCCTCTTCATTATCCCCTAGCGGTCTTAGCAGGAGGTGTAGTCCATGCGATCGCAGTACGAGTTGCTCGACTTCCTAGCCCCATTGCTATACCCCTAGCAGGAGTGGTCACGGTGGCTGGTGCCACTGTTCTTAAGCAAAAGGAAAGTCAACGACCCCCGACCCTACAAAACCCTGCCTTGGAAAGGGAATTACAACAGGTACGACAACAGGCTCAACTGATTGCTCAGAAAGCAGAAAGCCTGCGCTCAGAATCGGAAAAACTTGCCCTTGCTACCACCGAAATGGAGCTACTTTCTACTATTCAATTCGCATGCGATCGCGTAGCGTGACCTTCGGTCAATCGCGCGTTAGAATTACCAGCCAAAATTGACCAATTCTCCCAACGTCTCCATGGTACCGACTCCCTGCTTTCAGTAACCGAGTTAAAGCAGCAGTTGCAGGAGGTAGAAGCGAAAAAAACTAAGAGTTCTGGAGTCGCTAGGCAACAATTACAGCAATTAGCGACCAGCTTGCAGCACAACATTACCCTGGCTCGACAAGGGGAAGATGCTAGACAAGCCCAGGTGATTGCTCTAGCTACTTTGATTACTGATACTGCGGGAGTTTTACAACAGTTGCAGAATCGCCTGCGGACAAGCAATTTAGAAGATGCCCAAACCGTGGAAGAATTGCGCTCCCTCAGTACCGAATTGGCAGGTTTTCAAGACAATATGGCTCTTTTCCTATCTTAACTTGATCAGAATTCATGGATAATAAAACAACTAAAACAATTACATCCCTGGGGATTATCGCTGTTTCCCTAGGCATTGCCTACGCTCCTTTACCAGGATTAAACCAAACCCTTTATGTGGTAAGTGGAACAGAATTGCAAGAACCCCTCGCTGTTCTGGAACAACGTTTTGAAGAAACCTATTCTAATATTAACATCGAATTTAAATTCCAAGGCTCCCAGGAATTAGTCAATCGCTATCTCGATGAAAAGAAGGATTTTAAACCCACAATTTTAATTCCAGCCAATGGGGTTTTGTTGAATGAATTGAGCGATCGCTGGCAAGCCCAAAACACTACTCCACCTTTTTATGATAACCCCCAACCCATTGCCAAAACCCTATTAGTAGGTATTGCTTGGCCAGAACGGGGAGAAGTTCTGTTTCCCGATGGTCGTTTTCAATGGTTAAAACTAGAAAATGCCATGAAAAAGCGCAATTGGCAGGAGATTGGCGGCAATCCTAACTGGGGTAGTTTTGACTTTGTGACTACCGATCCTAATCGTTCCAATAGCGGACAACTGACCTTAAGTCTTTGGACACAGAGTAATTCTGGGGGCGCAACCTTATCCCCAACTAATTTTAATAGCTCGGAAATTCAATCTCTGTTCGGTTTAGTAAAGCGGTCTGTCTATCAACCGCCACGCTCAACGGACACTCTATTGCAAGAGTTTATTGCTCGTGGCCCCAATGAGGCAGATGTTGCTACTGTATATGAAAGCATTGCCCTCTACCGTTGGGAACAAGCAGCCCAGACTCAAAGCAAGCCCGATCAGATTTATTATTTTAATCCCACCATTGAAACGGTTTCCACCGCAGCCATTGTGCGCAGAGATGTGAACTCGCAACAGGTAAAAGCAGCACGGAAATTCCTCCAATTCCTAACTGCTCCAGAACAACAAAAAACCTTTGTGCAATACGGTTTTCGTCCTGTGATTGGGGGTATTGATTTGCAATCTGTCTCCGGCAGTCCTTGGACAAAACGTATTCCCGGTGCAAAAACTGACCCTAATTTAAAAACTTTAGCACCACCAAATTCTGAAGTGATTGGGGAAATTCAACGGATGTGGAATCGGGTGGAGTAGGGAGTAGGGAGTAGGGAGTCGGGAGTCGGGAGTCGGCAGTCGGCAGTCGGCAGTCGTGAAACTCCCTTATTAAGGTGCTGCATCGCTGTTCCCTCTCCTCGGTTAACACCTGCATTCTAGTAATTAAATATAACCCGTTAAGCAATTGAACTAATCAACCCTAGGAGGAACAAAGATGAAACGTCTCTTACGTCGATTTCGGTCTATCGCTGAGTTTGCCCAATAGCAGCGTCCCCAGTATAACCTGCCAGTCGATTCATGAAAGCAAACCCGTGGGTGTTAAACTAGGCTGATGCCAACTAGCTCGTAATCTAACATCTGCAGCGATTACTATTTTTTTGGTTTTTCAATGATAGAATATACAACAAAAAATAATATCTAGGGAAAAAGAACAATGAAATCATTAAACGACTATAAAATTATTTTACGTCCCGATGACAATGGAACTTTTGTCGCCTATATTCCAGCCATTAAAGGATGTCATGCCTGGGGAGAAACTCCTGAAGCAGCCCTCTGTGAATTAAATCCTGTTTTTGAGATGATTCAAGAAGAATACCTCGAAGAAGGCAAAAATTTACCTGATGATGTCGAGGTAACAGTTTCTCATGCCAGCTAAAGCTAAAACCTTAGAAAAAGTTGCTAAACAATTAGGCTTTCATAAAGTTCGTCAAAAAGGAAGTCATGCCCGTTGGAAGCATCCGGATGGACGGTCAACCACTATTCCTGTTCATGGTAATGCTGAGATTGGAGGTTAGTTATTTCGAGAAATACTCAAGCAGTTAGGAATTAGTGAGAAGGAATTTGATCAACTAAAATAAGTGCGTTCGCGTAGCGTGGCCTACGGCCAATCGCTCTTTTATTGTGCGTTCGATTACACAAGATCTATCAAGACATTGTTACTATCGCTTTGGTAGAGCTAATCTAATAAAAACGACAGTGGACGACTCATATTCTGAGCAAAGCCAAGGAGCCCGCAATCCCGGTATTGGTAGAGTAATTTCCCCTGTGAATCGAATAAGAAAGTTCCCCCTCGCTGGGTCAGATAAGCCCCATTGGGCACATAAGTATTCCAGTGGCTTAAAACCTCTGTCATATTCCGCAGCCGCAGGGTTGCCAATTCAAAGGGTCTTTGAAAACCTTTGCCACCAGCCAGCCTGAAGAATGAGCCCTTGATAGGGGGAAGTGGTATACCTCGCACAACCTCCTCATCATCGAGCAACTGCGGAGCCTGACTATCGCCCCAATAGCCTCGAAATACTTCAGCTAGAGTGCCAGGACTACCAATACCCGCACACATCAGCAGCAGATTCAAGTAGGCATTTAGGGTTATTGAGAGCCCTGGTAGCTTGAGCGATAGTCCTGGATAAAGATTAAGCTGGTGGTGCAGCTGTGCATTGGCAGAGACAAACAACCAATCCCCAGGAAACCCCGTATAGTTACAGAATCGCTTACCAGAATCGCGATTGCCAATACCAACAGCTCGTATTACTATACCCTCGCCCTGTAACCTTTTTGCTTCCCGTTGCAGCCACCAAGCGTATTCGAGACTGTCGAAATCTCCAAGTTGGGGCCAGACAAGTACCAGCTGGCGGGTGGCTGACTCACAACCGCTCAGAAGTGGCAGGATGACTCCATCACTTACCCGCTGGCACTGGGTCTGATTTAAGATTGTGTAAGGATTCATTTTAAACCGGTTGTTTTAAGGGGAATGTTGTATTAAAAGTAAAGCACGTTTGGACATATTGATAAAAACTCAAATACGAGCCAGATAGCCTTCTTAATCTGTTGATAGATCGCCCAAATCGAATTTTTACAAAACAAGTCAGTACA
This sequence comes from Moorena sp. SIO3I8, assembly GCF_010692325.1. GTDB lineage: Bacteria > Cyanobacteriota > Cyanobacteriia > Cyanobacteriales > Coleofasciculaceae > Moorena. Next base: position 21,188 of record NZ_JAAHHW010000047.1, read on the forward strand.
ACTTCGTCCACCATGACCCTGCGCGAGATTAAATCCCAACTTTTAGCCCTTAGTTTAACTGAAAAAGCTCAAGCGATTCAGCTACTTCAGGAAGCTAGCAACATCTGGACAGGCATTGAAAAAACACCTGGTGTTTGCGGGGGAGATGCCCGGATTGCCAACACTCGTATTCCTGTTTGGGTTCTCGTTCAAGCTCGTAATCTTGGCAGCAGTGAAGTTGATCTTCTGCAAAATTACCCTACCCTAAGTGCCAGCGATGTTGCCAATGCTTGGGTTTATGCTAATGCTCACCCCGAAGAAATTGACCAAGCAATCCAGGATAATGATGAGGCTTGAGCGATCGCTGCTCTCTATGCTGATCAACAATTTCCTTTGAAGACAACCCAACACCTCAGAAGTTTGACCCATGATGTCCTGGAAGGCAAAAATTTACCTGATGATGTCGAGGTAACAGTTTCTCATGCCAGCTAAAGCTAAAACCTTAGTGACTAAACTTTCTGAATCGGTCTTTGCTAAAATTTGGTATAATCCTGAAGATACCGAGTATTAAAACCTATAATTTTGGTAATCTTATTCAGTTTATGTGCTGTTTTACTTAACTGGAAAAAAGCGATTGATTAGTACAACAAAATTTGGTAATAAAGGAGAAGTTAACTCATCCTGATCAAATAAGGTAGCAACTAGAGTTAATTTTCCCTTGTCTCGGCGATATACCTCTACTTGCTTACGAAAACGATCGACAATCCAATATTCTTTTACCCCTTGAATTGAATATAACTTGACTTTAACTTCGCGGTCGCGTTTTTCGTTGTCAATACCTTTAGAAATTACTTCCACCACTAATTCAGGTGCTGCGGTCAGATGTCCGGCTTCATCTTCTATTTGAGCTAATCTTTCTTCGCTTACCCACACTACATCAGGAATCACATTATCGGCATCTGAGAAGATGATTCCGGGAGTAATAATAGTTTCACCATTACCTGTTGATTCTGACCAATTATTCAAATAACTAAAAATTCTGCCACAAATTTGTTGATGTCGTCGGTGAGGCGTTCGAGTCACAAATAATTCTCCTTCAATTATTTCGTATATTGTCCCTTCAGAGTGAGGCAATAGTTCTAAATCATCGATTCTCCAACTGACTCGTTCTATGGTTTCAGTCATATCAATTATCCTGATTTAATCTGTCTTAATTTTATCAATTTTGGCAGATAGGGATCCGTGTAGGAATTGTGATAATTTTTGATGCCATATTCCCTACTCCCGTCTTGATGCAAAGCGCGAGTGGGGGAAACCACGGCAGTCCCTCATGGGGGAGACCCCCAAGACCGCGCTGCCTCCCCAAGACCGCGCTGCATCGCTACTCCCTACTCCCTACTCCCTGTTCCCTATTCCCTGTTCCCTTTGCTAGATAAGCTAATCCCTCATCCTGAGGAGGAAAGTGTTGCGCCACCCTTAAGTCATTCATAACCTCATTCACCGCCTTAATCGCCTTCCACAGTTGACAACGTGTCGGTATGGTGGAGTTCATAGCTCGAACTGTTCTGGATCTATGCCCTTTGCTTTTAACTGCTCCAACAATGCTTGCAACGAAGCTTCTGCCTGTTCTGCTCGTTGTGATGCCTGTTGTTTTTCCAGCCTTTCAAGCTCCAAAGCTTCCTCTGCTTGCTCTAAAGCTTCCTCTGCTTGCTCTGCTCGTTGACGTTCTTGTTCTGCCTGTTGTTGAGCGAGATCTTTGAGCTCAATAATTTCCAAATACGTAGCAAAACGCTCACCATTGGGATAATACAGCACCAAGTCCGAGCCTACTAACTCAAACCTAATTCCTAAACGGGGACTAACCCAACCAAGCATCTGGGGGATTGGTTCTAACTTTTCTGCTGAACGCAACCAGCCTTTTAGTTTTGCTCTATTTGGATCATAGAGATAGTACTCTTCTACTCCATGGGTCCGGTAAAACTTGAGTTTATCGTCCTCTAATTCCTTGATGGTATTAGTTAATGAGGCAATTTCAAAGACCACCTGGGGATTAATGTTATCTTCAACCCAGGTTTTGTAGGAACGCCGATGCCCTTTCGGTCTACCCAAGACCACCATCACATCGGGGGCTTGGTTGATTTTGGGTTGTCCTTGTTCTGGATACCACAACAAATCCCCGGCAACAAACACATTGGGGTCATCCTTGAATAGGGCTTCCAGGCCATACTTAATGGTGGTAATTAGTTCAAATTGAAGGGTATTGTCCGCCAAGGGTTTGCCGTCACTTTCGGGATAGAAGATGTCATCGGTAGTGGGATGGAGCTGCTGAACCATAGGAAAAACCTTTACCAGAGCTGATAAGCCTATTTTATAGTAGTTCTCAATTGGGTCAGGTACATTTTTGATTTTAGGTAACAGCCAACAGCCAACAGGCAACAGGAAAAAAATCCTGTGTACCTCATTACTCTGAGAAACGCTATATTAACCCGAACTGACGTTATTTAGTGAGAGCATTCATTGCCAATAGACCTGTTGCAAAAGCCATTTTTAGCCCAGGAAATCTGTGGGATTCAGACCACTTTTGCAAAACGTCTAATCAGGGCATCTTCATTCAGGACTGGATGTTATTACGTGCTTTCTGCTTAATATCTGCAAAAGTGCTAGGGGAGAATTCACCCCGTTCAGCCGCTTCTATTCTCGGCTTGAGAAAGGCAGACAGTTGAGCCAGGGCTTCTTCGGAGCTTAGTTCTGGGTTGATGGGCACATCAGGCAGACAGCGTTCAAGCACATATTCCTTAATCGTTTTGCCGCTCAGGGCTGCGTTCGCTTTGAGCTTCTGATGCTGTTTTGGGGTGATCTCAATCGAAAGTCTAGCCATGGGAAATCCCTATGTTGTTCAACAACAAGAACATCTTAGGAAAATAAAAACATTTGTACAATAACAACTTTTGTTGCTTTTCCGTAGTCGGGAACAGGGAACAGGGAATAGGGAACAGGGAACAGTGGACAAGAATTGACGTAAACAGTATCAGAAAACGACTTTGGCAAGAGGTCCATTCGTGACCCTCGGTTTACCCATCTTATTTTGAAATGCCTACTGATACTAAGTTGCGGTCAAAGGTACAACTTTCTCTTCCGCCAATCTCTCCATCTCCCTATCTCCCTATCTCCCTATCTCCCTATCTCCCTATCTCCCCATCTCCCTATCTCCCTATCTCCCCATCTCCCTATCTCCCCATCTCCCTATCCAACTAATCTACTCTCTTTGAATGCAACTCGGTATGAATCTCAGATCAGGTAATCCCGGTAAGTGTGGTTACCGGAATTAGAAGCGGTTGCGATCGCGTCTACTAACCCCTCCAGGACTGTTGTCTGTACCCTCCAAAACAATGTGAAGCCTATAATTTTCTCCTTATTCTGCCAGCTTCCAAAATGAAACTTCGGGCAGTGACCGCCCGAAGTTTAACTTCTACCCCTGAAGTCTGAATCAGCATCCGGCAAGCCTTTGTCCACAATTGTGTCTCTTCATCTCAATTGTCGCACCAACAGGCGATCGCAATATCTGGAATTCCATTACTTGAAAAAAGCGCCCAGGCTAATCCCTTTGTCCACAAGCCTTTCAGCTAATTTTGCTGGCATCCTATAGCACCCTTTTGGGTTAAATAATACCTCAAGTTAAACGTTTTTATACAGCATTTGACTATAGCAGTAGACAGTTGCTGTATATAGTGTTATTCTTAAATAGAAGCACATCGAACAAGACTTATGCAACTAGAAGAAAATAAAGTGGAGTTAGGATTTTGTGAACCCCCGGTTCCTCAGATCATTTATATTCGCAACTCAGAGAACGGCAAATTTTTATGGTATTTCTGGGACGCTGATAACCAGCGGCCAATTCCCATATACAAAAAAGGGATTTGCTGCTACATCAAGAACATCGAAATAGTCAGCAAAAATTTTCATGATGAGGAGGTTTTGAAGCTTAGGATTCAAATATTAGCTGACAAATCCTATGCCATTCAATCTGGTATAAACAGTGTATTTAGTCGCTGCTTTTTGTTGGCCTTATCAGGGATGAAGCATGAGCAATTGCGATCGCCAGTTACTATTGCAGTTCGCGGCAATGATCCTAAAACTAGCAAAACTGGTGGTGCGACGGTTTTTGCTTCGATCTATGATTCTAATGACCAGTACTGTTTCTACGAATGGAATGGGTTGGTAAATACAATGGATTTAGCAACCCGTTGTCGAAGCATTATATTGGGGGAAACTTTGTCAGATAATTACCAGATAATTCCCGTAAGAAAGCTCAATGATTACAACGACTCTAAAAATGAAGCAAATCCAATACTGGATGTCGAATATGACACAGTACCAGAAAATTCTGTGACCCAAGGTTATGCTAAGCAAACAGAAACTGTTGATTGGAAAGAATTAATAAATCAAACTACAAAGGAATTGTCCCGACTAGGTTGGAGTACCGAGCAGGGCAAACAATGGTTAAAAAAAGCTTATGGTAAAACATCAAGGCAGTTGCTTACTCCAGAACAGTTAATTGATTTCCTGAAGAATCTTCAACAAATGCCAAGTCAAACTGAAATTGTATTTTGAAGGCACTAAAATATGAGAGCAGCAGCAAAAGGGTTTGCCCCAGTAAAAGTTGAAAAAGTAGTGAAGTATTTTGTTCGATCTATCAATCCCCTACTGATGGCAGTTCGACATTCTTAGGTATTATGCCTGCCGATGACATAATTTCCCAGTACATGTCGGTAGGCATTATTCCACCCACAACCAAATCAGTAAACATTCTCGCCGTATCAGAACTGATCGGCGATTTGATTAGGTTTGTGTTGACCTTGATACCACCGTTAGGTTCTTCTGAGGTCCATTGTGTCCAGCAGTTAATAATTCCCTTCACGGCAGACTCTTTGTCTCTGGCCATCTGGGTTAATTCAGATACGGTTTGAGCAGACCGTAGTTCTGCTTCGGTAGCAGTCATATGGCTGTTGCCACCAAAGAAAGCTAGCGATCGCTGCAACATCTGTTTCTCAATGTCAATAATTGCCTGACGTGTTGCTTCTATTGCCTTACCCGACGGCTCTCTGTAGAAAAAGTCACCATCTGGTGGCAAAGTAACAACCGTGTTGGGACCAATCACTAATCGGTCGGGAGCATCAAGCAATCCCTTCAGTACCGGTACAGGGACATTGCATTTGTATCTAACCTCCCGGTAATCAGACCATTCCTGGTAATGAGTAATATTGCTCAAGGCAAGGTCATGCAATGGTGGCAGTAACTCAAATGGGTTAAGTGTGCTTACCGGATAAAATATGGCAGGGATTTTATCCATCAGCTTGCCACTGGGCGATCGCAGCTCAAAGCTTTGCACTAATTCAACTGTGCCTAATCCTCCGCTCTCGCCAATCTCGTAAACTTCGCAACTCCCTGGCCGGAGCACCCAATACTGCTCTGTAGTTTCACTCATGAATTCAGTAACAGGTTTTTCTACATTTCGCCTGATTACAATCCATTCCAAAACATTGCCTACTATTGACCAGTTGATTACGTCTCTTCGGGAGATTAGACAAAGATATGGTCTATCGGAATTCGCTATTTCGTCAGCAGCTGAAAGAATATTTTCTTTTACCGGATACTCTACTAGAACCAGACACCAACCGTCGCACAAACCTTTCTTGTCGGCATTGGATAAGAAAGTAGTCAAGCTAGTATTTGCACAGTCAATATCCGCGATCGCATCTACAAAAGATTTTGGAGAATCACTGGTTATTTCATAATCTGTTAGCAGACCTGCAAATCCGTTTATAGCTTGACTGAAAAACCCAACCCATCTGCTCCTTAAAAGCCTTGCTTGATAAGCCGAAGGCGGCTCACCTTCGTTCCTTGGGAGATAGCGAGCCGCCTTCGACATATCAATTTTTGTTCCGTTAATCCAATTACTTATACCTGTGTAGCAATCTGCTACTTGCTCTAACAATGGAACAATATCAAAAAGTTTTCTATGGTGATAACTAGGCAATTTTGGGTCATCATATTTTTCTGCCCAATGTCTTACATAATCGCTTTTGAAATTATTTGAAGATAAAGGTACTATCACTTTCTTAAAAATTGCGCTAACGTCAATAATGATACATTAGCGCAATTTTTACACACAAGACGTTTCTTCTAGGTGTTGTCGTATTTTTTCTTTAGCTTGATCAAGAGAACTTAAAAGAGCATCATATGTTATCCCAAAATCATCGTTAAATTCACGCTGTGCATTCAAAATTATGTCAAGAGAAACTTTACGGTCTTTTTTACTACCATTCATAAGCATATGAAGGTACGAGGTTGAGGTACCAAGAGCTATAGCAGCTTTGGTCACACTATATTTTGGATCTTGTTTACACTTTCTCTCAAAAGCTGCTCTTATTTCTCTTGACGGATCTGATACGTCTGCTGATACTTCTAAAAAGATTTCCATTGAGCGCTATTGTCCATTACTGTTGTTATTTGAATAATAGCGCAAAGCAAAACTTGCGTCAACAGTACTTGACAACAGCAGTAGACGACTGCTATTATGAGTTTGTAGAGCAATGAACAAGCAAGCTTGTGACAGTCACACAAAAACACACAAATTCAATTTATCGTAATTTCATGACAACTGCGCTATCGCATCAGGATCGGGTTCTCATCGCAGCCGTACTTTCTTGGGACGATCCTAGTCATGAATACTGCCCTAGCCAAATCGAGACAATTTGTATCGTAAACGACATAGTTAACGTCAAAGTCGCTTTTGGTGTACATTTGCTGTCGATCCATACCTTTAAGTCGATCTTGCGCTCAATAAAAAGCAAGATCAATGACGTGCTGGAATCTGATGTTGAAGTAGATGAGCCTGATCAGCCTGATCAGCCTAAGGAGTCTGATTGTATAGGCGTTCGCGAACCATCGGCTACGCTGAATCGCGAATGGATAAAATTTGCTAATTCTCATTCGATAGAAGTGGGCAAAATTTCTGTCAAGAACACTTATCGTGTTTCCCTAAACGGTGTGCGCCTTGGAGTTTTAGCTTTTGATGGAATTTCCTGGCAAGTGATATTGCCAGATTCTGCTGAGTTTTTACGTTTTCCAGGTGCATATCAAGCAATCTCATTTTTTGTCGATCTAGCGAATGACAAAAAAAATTCTTTCTAAGAAGAAAATATTAAGAAGGAAGGCGACAGCTTAGATTTGTCGCCTTCCTCTGGTAGAATTCAACAAAACCACTAGTTGAAACCCACCATGACACATTATCACATTAAAAGTAACTTATTACGCGCTTCAAGAACAGTCGCTTATCACAACATTTTTGGTGTAATTACCGGCGGTTGTGCATTAACGGGTTTATTTTTAAGTCAATTGTTTTACTGGAGCGAAAAAGCAGCGGATCAAAATGGCTGGTTTTACAAAACTGGCAAATCATGGACTCAGGAAATCCAGCTGAAGCGATCGCAGCAGGATAAAGCAAAAAAGACATTAGTAAAACTTGGAATAATCGAAAAAAAGACATGTGGTATGCCTTGCCGCACTTATTATCGATTAAATAGTGAAGTTTTAGAGGAATTAATTTCTAAACATCTTGATGAGTGTGGAACAGAGGCAGAACCGGAGCTGGAGCAAGAGCCAAAACCGGAGCTAGAGATACAGGTAATAGAGCCAGAATCGGAGCCGGAGCCAGAACCGGAACCAGAGCCAGAACCGGAGCCAAAGCCAAAGCCAAAACCGCAGGTAGAGATACAGGTAATAGAGCCAGAATCGGAGCCGGAGCCAGAACCGGAACCAGAGCCAGAACCGGAGCCAAAGCCAAAGCCAAAACCGCAGGTAGAGATACAGGTAACAGAACTGGAGCCGGAAGCAGAATCGGAGCCAGAGCCAAAGCCAAAACCGGAGGTAGAGATACAGGTAACAGAGCTAGAACCGGAGCCAGAACCGGAGCCAGAACCGGAGCCAGAGCTAGCCTTGGTTTCAGCAGATATGATACGGGAACCGGAATCGATTCTAGATGTAGTGGTAGAACCGGAAACTAGTAATACGAATTCACCAGTATTAGATACTGAAAAAATTACCAAAAACAAGTGGAATAAAGAACTAGAAGAACGTGTATTAGCCATTTACTTAGCTGAAAAGCCAAGTAAATGGATAGAACATCGAAAACTGTCGAAAAAATTAAAGCGTCAATTAACAGGACTTTCAATGGAAGCGATCGCTTCTGCTTTAATATACGTCAGAGAACAGAATGGTGACTTTTGGAGAAGCAAGTCATTTTCGTTTACTAATTTGGCTTCAAACGACAAAATTAGTGAATACGCTGAAAAACACAATCATCTAATGAAAGTCGATATTGAATATCGACTTCGAGCAGAAGGACTTGCGTACTCAAAAGATAGCGATCGCAAAATCACAAAAAAAGTAGTCGATAAAGATGGAAATGAATTGTCACCTTTTTCTATAGAGATGGCAACAGCTTATGCTACAGACCCATTCTTGCGATTAATGATTGACCAATAAAAAACGAAGCAGTAAAAAATGAATTACCAAAAACTTTCAGAGGAAGCGTTTGTTCAGGGACTTCAGTACTTTGAAGACAACGGATGGCGTCCTTTATCGGGGAGGATTAAAGCGCTGTGGTACGAATTTCTTGCTCCTCAGCTTAACGACAAACAATTTGCTGCTGCTATTAAATTTGCAGTGCTCAATTGTGATTTTCGCCCAACGGCAGTAAAGCTACTGGAATTTGCCTCAATGGGCTTGGAGGTTCGAGCCGCTCAGGAATGGCAATCTATTCTTGATGCCGTAAGCAGAGCAAAAAATCCTATCGTCAGCGATCGCGCTTTGTTTGCTTTGTCTGCCATTGGGGGAGTTGAAAACATTGGCATGGCGGATAAACATATGGTTGTGCAGCTAGAAAGTAAATTTTGCAAACTATATCTACAGTCTTACGCCATTAGTCATGCTTCCATAGCACCACAATCGACCAACCAGATCATGGGAGCTATTGAAAGATGAAGCTGGAAAACAGCCGCTACGCGAACGCACAACTTGGATCGTTGAAACCTCATCTAGCAAACCCCGAAACGGAGGCGCTTGTCATAGGTGGGATACTGCTTGGTAATGGCGGCTTAGATCGGGTTTTAGAAGAAGCTAAAGGTTTTTGCACAGAAGTTTTCACCATTGACATCTATCAGGAGATATATCGGGCTGCGATCGCAGTTTATAAATCTTCTGAGCCAGTTGACTTGATGAGTATTTCGGAATGGTTCCGAGATCATGAACTTTTAGATAAAATCGGTGGCTATTCAACTTTAACTGATTTAGTTGGGGTCACCGTAAGTAACGCTAATATTGACAGGCAGGCAAAATTATTGCTGAAAAAGTATAAAATGCGTTGTCTTGTCAATATTGGATACCAGATGGTTGATTCAGATCCATCTCTAACTTACGAAGAGTCGCTTCACCAAGCAATCAACAAACTTCGTCAGCTAGAGATGGATATAGAAGATAAGTCCTTTCATAATGCTGAAGAGATGTCACTTTCCTTGTGGAATTGTATCACACAGGGAAAGCTAAAGGGTGAAAAATTAGGCAATGAATGGATCGACTTTGATAATATGACTGGAGGTATTTTCAAGCCTTCTTTAGGTATTTTGATGGCAGCCTCCAGTATGGGAAAGACGTCATGGATGGTGTCCATGACCGATGCGGCGCTATCCAAAGGTTATTCAGTATTATTTGTTTCTTGTGAAATGTCAATGGAGCAAATTAATATCAGATTACTTTCGCGAATGACTGGGATAGATTCTTTCCGAATAGTACGTGGACAAGATTTCGATGGAATTCAACGCTCCGAATGGACTATAACTTCTGACAAGACAGTAGAAATTGCAGAAGCAAAATGGAGCGTTCTTGATCATAGCTCACCAACCATCGCTGAAATAGAAAGTGCAATAAAAAAAACGATTACACTATACGGCCACATAGATATTGTCTTTGTCGATTATATTCAGATGGTACGTTTAGATGATTCTAAAAAAGACCGTCAACGATCGCGGGAACTGGAGCAAATTTCCCGTGAGTTAAGACACTTAGCTAATACTTACAAATGTTTTGTACTGGTAGCAAGCCAGCTTCCAAAAGAGGTGGGCGATCGCGTAAATAAACGTCCTAGAATTACAGACACTTACGAATCCTCCGGGATAATTCATTCAGCAGACTTAGTTTGTGGACTTTATCGACAAGCTCATTATGCAGAAAAAGAACAAGACAAATATGACCCAATCCTAGAAGTTATTGTCTTAAAAAACAAGAACGGAATGTGTGGAACTGTTTACCAAGAGGTTGATTTGTCAATCTGCACAATCCATCGCGTTGATCAGGAAAATCCAACCCGTCGAATTTAACAATGCTAGGAATTACTATTAATCAACCATTTGGTAGTAGGTTACAAAATGGCAAAGAAAAAACAACAAGCAGTAATTTTGTTCTCTGGCGGGGGCGGTGTCGAGGCAGGCATGGTGGAAGCTGGTATTGAGCCATTGATCGCCGTTGAATTCGACAAGAAGAGACCAGAGTTATCGGCTGCAATCGCCGTAGCCCACGAAGCCAACTTCCCCCGGTGTAAAGTCATCCGCAAGACGGTAGAAGAAGTAGCCGGATCAGATATGTCCGAGTTTCCTGCTTCTCCGGACATATTGTGGGCGTCACCAGTATGTTCAAATTTTTCGATAGCCAAAATATCAGCAGAAGAGACGGAGGACGATATCAAGTCGGCGATCGCTGTCTGCCAAATTATCGACAAGTTGAGACCACGGCAGTTTTATCTTGAGAATGTGCCAAGATACTCAACTGCCAAAAGCTTTGAATTGATTAACCAGAAGCTCCTAGATCTTGGCTATTCAGTCGATTGGTCAGTGGTTGATGTATCAGATTATGGCATTCCTCAATCGCGAAAAAGGTTGATACTTCGATCTTCATCAAAGGGAACCCCCAGGAAACTTCCCCGCAATATCAAGTGCAGTGGATGGTTTGAGGCCATCAAAGATCTACTGCCAACATTACCGGAATCTGAAATACTCCCAGGCCAAAGTCTTGCCATACAAGAGTACTTAGCTGAAAATCCCAAATTAGAGCATTTACTGGTGGGCAGGACTGGGAGAATAGCTTATCGGGTGATTCCAGCTGATCTACCGTCGTTTACAGTATTGCGATCGCTGTTCACTGACACCAAAGGTAATAACAGGAACCGTTTTGCTGATGTTTGGTGTCCCGATGGCAGTTTTAAACAATTGACCATGGAATGCATCCGCCGCCTACAGACTTTCCCTGATTGGTATCAGTTCCCTGATTCAGTTGCTGTTTCAGGAAGCATCATGGGGTATTCTGTACCCCCGCTGTTTGTCAAGAGATTGTTCGACAAAGACAATCACTCATTTTCCGTTCAAACTTCTTCTGGGAATAATGAACACTACACTCCACAGAAAGTAATCAATGCTGCGATCGCTACTCTTGGTGTGATTGACCTTGACCCTTGTTCCAATCCTGGTGTCCCTAATGTGCCAGCTTCGGCTCATTTCACCAAAGAGATGGATGGCCTTTCTCGCCCATGGTACGGGAGAGTCTACATGAACCCTCCTTACTCCTGTACCAAAAAATGGGTCAAGAAATTAATTCATGAGCATAACTGTGGTCATATCCACAGCGCGATCGCCTTGCTCAAAGCTACTCCTGACACCGAGTGGTACCAACTGATGGACAGATACCCGTCTTGTCACTGGAACGGACGACTAAGTTTCCTAAATCCTGACAATAATGGCAGTGTTGCTCCATTTGCTAGTGCAGTTTTCTACATCGGAAAAGACTTCCTGCGCTTCTACTACGTCTTCTCTGAATACGGTCGAGTTAAATTTGGTCAATCTTTGACTAACAGGCTTGTATCCCTGGCTCCACCAGGATTTGACTTTTCTTAAATAAGACTTGACATAAGTAGACAACTGCGATAGACTAAAGATGTAGACAAAAACGATCGCGTTAAAATAAAAAACGGTTACGCGATCGTTTAAACCCAATAAAAAAATCAGTAATTTGCTGACTCAGTCTAAATTTTTGCACAAAATAGAACCACGAAAACCTAATAATTGATATTTTTTGGGACAGTCCATTTTTCGGAAAGAGACAGTCCCAAAAAACACAAAAGAGACAGCAAAAGAGACAGTGGTTTGCACAAGTCAACTTATACGTATGTCTCTTTTGTGCGATCGCGGTCAAAATGAGACACTTTGGCGGCTGGCAAGGGAAATAAGAAAGGCAGGCATCCTATTTAAGCGTATTTGATGCTCTTAAGAGCCTTGCGATTAGCCGAAGGCCACGCTAGTGTCTCATTTGTTTTTGCAAGTATTTCCTAACAGGAGGTGATTTTTGTAAAAAATATAACTCAGTACAGTGTCTCATCCACTGTCTCCCCAACTGTCCCATCCGACACAACGCCTGATGTTATACTGTCTCATTCCAAAACCTTCTGTGAGGATTACAAAACTCACAAAAGGTTAACCAGAGAAGAGTGGAGTCTTGTTCTAAAAATAAACAAGAAAACCCTTCAAAGATGGGAAGAAAACATAATCATGAAAGTCCCGACATTAGCTTTTATTTACTGTCAAAATTTTAATAAAAAGAAAAAGCAGGGACTAGATGACTACCAGCGCTATATATTGATTATCATATTAGCGCTTAAAAAAACACAAAAACTCACAAACGAACAAGTCCGACAATTTTTAGCTAATAATTGGCTCAAGCTTACTAGGGAAAACTTCAACAAACAGGAGAAGAAATAATGGTAGAGTTTTACGACAAAGAAACGACATACAAAAAACTAATGAATGCGGGCTGCCCAAAGGAGATGATTCCCTTGGTGCTAGAGGAAAAGGGTTTAAAGCCAGATCAGGAAAAATATGACAAAAGCATCATTGATAATTGTCAAGACGTGCTTGAGGCACTCGGTATTGCGGCAGAGGAACAGTTAGCATTACCAGGGAACGAGAATCCCAGCGAATGCGATCGCAGCCGTGAGATAGTCCAGCAAACCACAGCGATCGCTCAGAGCCTTCTGACAGATACCGAGGTAGCAGGTTTTTCCCCAGATTTTCTGATGACCGCTGCTCAAGCTATCATTGCTTCGAGGGTCAACTTAGCGCGAGCACTCAGTTCTGTTGGGCAGCAAGCATTCACCCAAGAATTAGCTGCAAACAATACCCAGTTTGGCAACCAGCTTCTGAACGCCCTCATCCAGTCCAATACTGGGATCGGCAACGTATTTAATTCCACTGTCCAGAACGCTTTGATTGGCGACATGGTTAGCCAAATGCCTCAAAACAATTTGGAGCAGACCATGGACGCGATCGCCATCAACCAGGAAACAATGGAACTGAACCGTGCAGCTGAAGGGAAAGCCTCTGCGAAATCCACTCAGACCACAATTGATGTTGAAGTTAACGTAACCAGCTTTTTGCAAAAGCAGCAACAGCGAAGGAAGGGATTACTGTGATCCGCCTTCTATTGGAATTAGCCGCATGGACCAGTACTATACTGCTAATTCATTACCTATGCATTTGACAGTCACACAAGAGAGAAAAAAATGAATTTACTCCTAGAATGCGCCGAAAATTACGAACTAACGCGGGATGATTATTATTTAGGTTGTTGTGCCATTCAAATAGGGCTATATTATCCCGATCAACTAGATTTAGCGATCGCGAAAATGGACGCACTCCAGCGGATTGAAATTATTGACTCCCTGGCTAACGAACACGACATATTCCTCGACGGCGACATGACCCTATTAATTTTGGATAAGGAGGAGTTGTCAACCCTGGTTGAGCGATCGCGCCAAGCTTACCCTAACTACGAGATGTATTTGTTGTTTGACTACGAAAAAGTCGATGGAGAATGGTTAATTAGCAGCGCCCTCTACTGGAAACCTTTGATTGGAGCACCAATTTTCTTAGACGATTCGGACTTTCCCACTCAAGCATATTGGGACGATGCATCTAATTTTATTGATGACTTTGAGATGACCCTTCGATGCTATCCCAACGAAGAGAGCTTTTCTTCTGGCCAGCACTTTGAGCACGAAGAGGAAATTTATTTTAGTCCTTTTGAGCTAAAACAATTCTCTGCCTATCAATTGCTCGCAGCTGCGTAAAATAATTTAACTATTAGCCCAGAGTTTGCAAATAAACTCTGGGCTAATATATAGGAGGAATTTATGGCCAGAAAAAAAGATAAATACAAGCCAGGACTATATGTCGGTGTCTTTGGAGCTTTGTCAGCGGCTTTTGTTTACTCCACTGATATGCCTGACTTCTTGGTAGATGCGGAAAAGGTAAAAAAGGCGAGGAGCGATGCAGCAATCGCGAAAACAAGAGCTGAAAGCGACAGAAAAATTGCGGAGGCTGCTATTAATAATCAAGTTTTTCAGCCAAAGAAAATCATACTTGAAGGATACTACTTTCACCCCAAAAAACCACCAGTAAAAAAGTGGCATGAAATTGCCGGAAAATGGAATTTCGTTATCATTGGCGATGCCATGCGTTACTGTGTGGGATATGTTGAAGAAGGCGCATTTTTCTTCCGGGCAAGCGATACGAACGCTGAAACAGTATGCACAACAGGTCAAAAACCAACATACGAAGGAGGTAAGTGAGATGGCAAGAATGGGAAGTGGAGCAGGTGGAAACGCTTCAAATGGTGAAAAATACATTCAGGATGATTTTGAAAAATTACCAACGGAAAAGAGCAAACTTTACCGTGTTATCGACACCATTATTGACGGCTTTGTGAAAGTCATTGCGATCGCTACCTACTCGGTTGGGCGACTAATCGAAAATTTTGTTGGCCATCAGCACCACGGTATACGAATCATCGGATTTTGTTGCTTAGCTTTCGGTCTAATCGTGTCAGCCGATGGCTTTTTTCAATCTTGGGGTGGCAGACCTCTTGTGCCTTTCTTTGAAAACGATTGGATAGGAGGTTGGGGAATATTTCGCCTCGTTTTTCCTATCCCCAAAATGCAATTTGTCCTTCCTTGCCTGACAGCACTGGGTGTTCAATATTTTCAATCATTCATAATTCGTGGCGCATCTCCTTCTGTAGCCCTTGCTCAATATAAAAAGTTTGCCAATTTTACCAAGCCAACAGTCTCGGAAAATGCGACAAAATTACCCAAAGCCTTAGCCAAAGATGTTGACAATGCGGGCATGTCTCAGCGCTTTTTTTTGCTAGCGATCGCTGGTGGGTCGTATGCTTTGGAATTTCACTCTGTCTTTACTGCTCGACCATGCTGGGGGCTGCCTCCAGGGATGTTTATAACTATTTTTATGTACAATATGTTAGTCATTTTTGCCGCTGAGGCTGGTCATAATATTTGGCTCAAGGCCAATGAGATAATCTAATCACCTAGTTCACCAAAAAAAAGCACCTGAATCTCGCAGGTGCTTTTTTTTGATAGATAGGCTATACTGTAGTGGACGAATGCAGTAGCCACACAAAAGAGAGAAAAAATAATGTCAGAGATTGTATTAGCAGACGATTATGACTTGACTGAGTTTCCTCATCCATCCCTACTCATCAACGGGGATATAGATGTTTGGATTCGTCGCAGAGCACAAATGCTGGTTGAAAAAAGCCAAAAATCCCAAGTTTCCTGTGAAGCCAGCAAATCTTTGTCAACCGCTGTGATTGCCGCAGGGGTATTCATGTCAGCCAACCCATTGTCAATCATCCCGATCGCCCTAGGGGGAATGGGATACATAATGACTGTTTTTGCCGAACGGATGGATACGGGTCAATTCCGCTTAATCCCAATGATCGGGGGACTATACGAGTTACTAGAAATTGCTGGTCAGATTCCGGAAGAAGAAAAAATCCCTCAATTTTTCAAAGAGATTGCTTATCTCAGCCCAGCCGAAAAGTCAGAAATCATTATGCTGACTTACAAATTCAACGAAATCAGCAAAATAATGAGAATAGTGGGCGGAGAAGTACGATTTGACATTTATCGGCACGCTTGCGCTGTATTTCATGCCGCTGAAAGAATTATTTCAAATGAAGAAGTGACAATCTATTTGGAAACAATTTCTGAGTCAAGCAGGGAGTGTTTGCCACAAAAAAAACCGGAAAATCAATTGCTCATGTCTTCTGGGAACCTTTCACTTCGACCTGAGAAGCCGATTCCTGTTCGCGAAGCGTCGGCTATGCCGAAACGTGAACAACAATTACCTGTAAACCAAGAGCAAAGCGATCATAAAGAAAAAACTGTATTATCAGCATTACTAAAAAACCCTTATCTCGCCAGATTCGTGTGTGGGGCACAGAGGTCTGGGAAAACATATCTGGTGGCGATCGTTACTAAGATGATGGCAGCTAAGGGAACCAAAATTTACCACATTAATCTTGCCAGCTTTGGTGATGAAGATTCACACTACTGGAACCATTGCACTCGTTCGATAAGTACAGATATTTCCAAGATGGATGCCAGTGATGCTGGGGTGGCTATTAATGAAGCCAGGTCTATTGTGGCAGAATTCATCCAAGAATTCAACGCCATTCTGGTTTTCGATGAATGGGTTTTTGCAGGCAGCAAAAATAACATGCACCTCAAAGCCCTGGCTCCATTAGTAAAAATGACAGCAAGTGTAACAGATACTCTAACCTCTTCAGGAATCAAGAGAAATCAAGGTGTTTTCCTGATTGCTCCGTTCTTTGTAGCAGGTGGGGTGTCAGAGGACACCAAGGTAGCTAAACATTGTTCATTAATGTTGCCAGCGATCGCTCCTGGGAAAGCTGTTGACTGGAATGGGAATGCAGTCACATTTAGTGAAGAGTTAGTAACTCAGTTGAAGCAGAATTTCCCGGTTTACATGCCGGAAGGGTTTTACGAAAGCGATCGCATCTGCTTTATTAACGGAAGCTGGATGGAGATGGCTGAAATGCCTGCTCTTGATAGTTTTCCTTCTGTTAAAAAAAAACAAAAACAGTCAGAGGATGATCCATTAGTCGCCATGACTGAAGCATTGCGCCAGACCAAACACACCACCCTCTGGGAATTTGTAACTCAAGATTTAACAGTTGATAAAAAACAGATTAAGCCGACATTAACTGCGATCGCAGAGATGATTTTCGACGACGAATTAGTCGATTTATCTGAGAAATTTCAATTGGAGTCCCCATATGATGTCCGTTATTCCTATGCTAAACATAGACAGAAACTTGCTCAATCCCATCAATTGACTGGCGGTATGTGTTCTTGTTGTCTGGAAAACAATTCTGAAGAAGTACACCACACCTCCTACCAGGGGGGAAATGACAAACCGGGAGTAAACATGTTTCCTGTCTGCAAGAGCTGTCATTATGAGTTTTGTCATAATGATGACAACTGGATCAAGAAATACATCTGGGATTCAACCAATACCAAGGAATGGAAAGCCAAGCTATCCGCAGGCTTTAAAATGTTTCAAAGACGCTAAAAATTATATATTAGATGTGAACGCAGTGTGTTGTAGGATTGGCTTCCGTAAGGTAATGTTGTTTACATCTCGAATGGATTCAATATCCAACAAAAGATCGATTCTGGGACGGAATCGATCTTTTCGGTAGATAAAAAGATGACAATTAATTTACCAATGAACATTATACGCCTACACCCAAATATGATTGAAGCAGTCAGAGGTCATTCTGATATTGTTGATGTCATCTCTGAGCATGTGGTTATGCGAAAACGTGGAAAGGAGTATATCGGTCTGTGCCCTTTTCATGATGAAAAGACCCCTAGCTTCACTGTCAGTCCCTCAAAACAGTTATATTATTGCTTCGGCTGTCAAACTGGAGGCGATTCTATAAAATTTTTGATGGAGATTGGGAAACAATCCTTCTGTGATGTGGTGCTGGATTTAGCACAGCGTTATCAGGTACCAGTCCAGACCCTTCAGCCAGAACAACAGCAGGAACTGGAACGGAAGCTTTCTCTACAAGAGCAACTCTACGAGATCATGGCCCTAGCCACAGCTTTCTACCAACATGCTCTTAAACAGCCACAAGGGCAAGGCGCGCTGGAATATTTGCGATCGCAAAGGGGTCTAAGGCAAGAAACCATCATTCATTTTCAACTAGGGTACGCTCCCGCTAGCTGGCAGAGTATCTACCACTACCTGGTAGAACACAAACATAAACCAGTTGAACTGGTCGAACAAGCAGGACTGATTAAGCCGAAGAAAGGTGGTGGGTATTATGACTACTTTCGCGATCGCATCATGATTCCCATTCACGACCCCTATGGCAGAGTGATTGCCTTTGGAGGTCGGAGCTTGGGGAATGAGCAGCCTAAATACCTTAATTCCCCAGAGACCCCCCTCTTTGACAAAGGTAAAACCCTTTTTGGCCTCGATAAAGCTAATACCTTCATTACCAAGCAAGACCAGGCTGTAGTAGTTGAGGGGTATTTTGACGCGATCGCACTCCATACTGCCGGAATTCGTAATGTCGTGGCCTGCCTTGGTACCGCTCTTACTATTGCCCAAGTCCGCCAATTATCTCGCTATACCGAATCCAAGGGAATTGTCCTTAATTTTGATAGCGATTCTGCCGGTAACACTGCCATTCAAAAAGCCATCGGGCAGCTTGCGATCGCTGCTGCTAATGACCTTGTTCAAATAAAAGTCCTCAACCTTCCTGGCAACAAAGATGCTGACGAATTTCTTAACTCAGATCCCGATGGTACTAAGTACCGAGAGTTGTTACTCAATGCTCCTTCCTGGATAGATTGGCAGATTGAGCAGGAACTGAGCAACAAAGATCTTAACCAATCCGATCAGTTTCAACAAATAGCTTTTATTATGACTAAATTGCTCAGGCAAATAAGTCATAATAAGAGTCAGTTAGGTTATTATATTAATCACTTTGCTCAGATTCTCAGCCAAGGACAAAAGCAATTAGTTCCTCTTTATATTGAAAACTTTAAGTCAGAACTCACAAAATCCTTTAAACAAACTAAACAAACTGTCGTTAACAAACAACAAAGTCTTTTAGAAAGATCTGAGGCTTTGTTGTTGCGTATTTATTTGCACTGCCCTGAACACCGACACACAATCATGAATAGTCTGGCCGATCGCGATCTATTTTTCAGTATTCCTCATCATCATTTTCTGTGGCAACAAATCATCAAATTACTTGAGACTGTTGCTCTTGACTCTGAAGACCTGATCTATTTAGTTCAAGAGTGTAGCTTACATTTTCCTGATAAAAAGTATCAATTTAGTTATCTATTTTATCTTGACGAAATCTTTAAAGAGCATATCCCGCGAGTCTTAATATTGATACAAGCAGCAATAGCTTGTATGGAAATATCTGTGTTAGAAAAGCGTCGTAATTACTGCTTAGAACAACTAAACAGCTCTAGTCAGGAGCACAAAAAATTCTATTGGCAAGAATTTCAGAGTACTAATCACAGACTCGTTGAACTGCAAAAACTCCGTAATTTGACGTCTTTGAATGAATCATAATTGCTGTAATCCACTGCTAATGAATTAGCATTTAACACGTGTTGTAAATGGTTTTTATTCAAAAAATACCGAAATACTTCATCAGGGTTTGCTCCAGCATTTACCTGGAAAGTAGTAGCTCTTTTATTGATTGAATTGAACTCAACCTCAAAGATTGTTTGAGGTGTCAAAAAATACAAAAATGGCGTGTAAATCCATGTATATCCATCATGCAAGGCTTTCCACTTACCAGTGGGATGTTGGTTCCTGTAATATTTAAATATTAATTCTCTAAAATTACGGTAGTATTTTGGTAATTATTGTAGCTATTTAATTGCGGTAAAAACCATGAGTTATAGTGATGTTTTTCTGGTATAATAATACAACAAGCGAGTGGAATTATCAGTCAATAATCTCACCCGCAAATACTAAGGCGATCCCATCGGCCTGAGAAACTAATGCGATCGCGTGATGTATGGTTTGGGTTAACTACATTATCAAAGACGCAGACGCAGATATGGCTAATCAAGGATACATCAACGAATCTGGGTCAACCTCATTCAGGAAGTCTTCGGGAACAGGAACTGACCAAGACCCGTTCATCCCAGAATTCCACGAGCCAAGCATTGGAGAGCTTGGGGATTCAGAGGCTACGTCAGATACAGGGGCATTCAGCTTAATTGCATTGACCAAGCGTGGGCTAACGAAATGGGCAACGCTTTTTTCCGCGTTAGGAGCAGCAACAGCCCGAGTAGCTACCTCAGATACAGGATCGTTCACCCTAATTGCATTGTTTAAGCGATCGCTGGAACGATGGACCACTCTCCTCGGTGTTATGGGAGCGGCTGGAAATACACCAGCAACAAACGACACAGGTACATTTAGCTTGATTTCACTGTTTAAGCGATCGCTTCAGCGATGGACTACTTTCATTAACACCGTTGGAACGATCGGGCAAGCATCCTCAAAAACAGGGTCATTAATGGCTCGACTAGCCTACATTGCAGACAATCTGCCCACGAGTGGTGGTGGAGGCGGTGCTAACCCATACTCATTAGAATTCCCTACAATGCTAGTTGATGTTGGTAGTGATTTCACTAGCGCACTTAACCTAGAGGTATCTAATTGGCATTGTCTGTCGGTTTTTTTTAGAAATAAAGGAAATAGGACAACTTCTGGTGTTAGGGTATGGGGTTGTTATTCATCAAAAGATCCTGCCTCATGCCACAAAATACTAGAAGAAGGGGAAGAATTCTACAAAAAAGTGAATTCGACAAGTAATCAACTAATTGTTGCAGATATGACAACTAACAACAGATTACGTTTTATTACCTATTACAGTAATAATATTCGGAGTATACCTCCCAATGGCACAGGACAGATTCATGTTGAATGCAAACCTTTTCAAAAGATTTTGATAACAGTTAGAGGATCTACAAGAATTGAACTCAATGGACTACTGACTAGGTAGTTATAGCAATCCTATCTGATTCGTGAAAGAAATGGGCTGCTTTAAGGCAGAAGGCAGAAGGCAGATGATACCGGAGTTGGGGCGTTGCGTCAGTGAAGTAATGGATAGGAGTAGAGTGGGCATCCTGCCCGCTAAACAAGATATAGAACGGGCAAGATGCCCATTCTACAGGTGCGACCCAAGGGTGATTTACTCGCCCATTGGAAAGCGCACCTACTCTTAAAATCATTCTATTATTCAGCAACGCCTTGCTTTCCTTTTCCCTTCCAAAAAGGGGCAACTACTTCCTGAGGTGGTTGCCCCTTTTTGCTGTCCTGCGGTCGCTCTGGTTGTTCAGCAAAATCCTATAACTATAGCGCTATGCGCAAGGCAAGAGGCAAGAGGCAAAAGTTTACTACAAAAGCTGAAAAGCTTTTATCAATGTCCTAACCTTAATGCGTAGTGCGATAAAATTAGGAATTAGAGTAAGTGCTCTTGGAAAGCAGTTCGGTGGTTGGGGTAGTCGATCAAGGTGCGATTAGGAAAATTCAGTAACCCGTTGATGGATGGGGTGAAACGGGAATGCAAGCTGAGTGCGATTCTCCTAGGGAGATGCTACGCGATAGCGGAAAATGAAGTAATAGATAGTTCTGATCTGGAAAATAGGCTAATAGGATGTTCTGATTCTGGGACACTTGGTCTAATTCTATGAGACTCAACTTTGGTGTAATAATTCGATTAAATTACCGAAAATAAGGTGGGTTGTGGGATGATCCTCTCCTAACTGCTGGACAGCAATCTCTAGTGCCTGATGATAGAAGGGTTCCGCTTCTGAGTACCGCCCCTGGTCTTTGTACAGTGATGCCAGGTTGTTGAGGCTAGTTGCTACAGATGGGTGGTGTTCTCCCAGCAGCTGTTTGTACAGCTCTAAGGATTTTTGTAAGAAGGGTTCCGCTTCTTGGTACCGCCCCTGGTGTCTGTACAGTTCTGCGAGGTTGTTGAGGCTAGTTGCTACAGATGGGTGGTGTTCTCCCAGCAGCTGTTTGTACAGCTCTAAGGATTTTTGTAAGAAGGGTTCCGCTTCTTGGTACCGCCCCTGGTCTTTGTACAGTCCTGCCAGGTTGTTGAGGCTAGTTGCTACCTCTGGGTGGTGTTCTCCCAGCAGCTGTTTGTACAGCTCTAAGGATTTTTGTAAGAAGGGTTCCGCTTCTTGGTACCGCCCCTGGTCTTTGTACAGTCCTGCCAGGTTGTTGAGGCTAGTTGCTACCTCTGGGTGGTGTTCTCCCAGCAGCAATTTCTTCAGGTCTAAGGCTTGTTGTAAGAGGGGTTCCGCTTTTTGATACCGACCCTGGTTTCTGTACAGTAATCCCAGGTTGTCGAGGCTAGTTGCTACAGATGGGTGGTGTTTTCCCAGCAGCAATTTCTTCAGGTCTAAAGCTTGTTGGTAGAGGGGTTCCGCTTCTTGGTATCGCCCCTGGTGTCTGTACAGTCCTGCCAGGTTGTTGAGGCTAATTGCTACATCTGGGTGGTGTTCTCCCAGCAGCTGTTTGTACAGCTCTAAAGCTTGTTGGTAGAGGGGTTCCGCTTTTTGGTACCGACCCTGGTATAAGTACAGTCCTGCCAGGTTGTCGAGGCTGGTTGCTACAGATGGGTGGTGTTTTCCCAGCAGCTGTTTCTTCAGGTCTAAGGCTTGTTGATAAAGGGGTTCCGCTTCTTGGTACCGCCCCTGGTCTTTGTACAGTCCTGCCAGGTTGTCGAGGCTGGTTGCTACAGATGGGTGGTGTTTTCCCAGCAGCTGTTTCGTCAGGTCTAAGGCTTGTTGTAAGAGGGGTTCCGCTTCTTGGTACCGCCCCTGGTTTCTGTACAGTAATCCCAGGTTGTTGAGGCTAGTTGCTACATATCGGTGGTGTTCTCCCAGCAGCTGTTTGTACAGCTCTAAAGCTTGTTGATAAAGGGGTTCCGCTTCTTGGTACCGCCCCTGGTGTCTGTACAGTTCTGCCAGGTTGTTGAGGCTAGTTGCTACATATCGGTGGTGTTCTCCCAGCAGCTGTTTCAAAAGCTCTAAGGTTTGTTGGTAGAGGAGTTCCGCTTCTTGGTACCGCCCCTGGTCAGAGTACAGTCCTGCCAGGTTGTTGAGGCTAGTTGCTACATCTGGGTGGTGTTTTCCCAGGCGGTGTTGGCTAACCTCCAAACATTGCTCTAACCAAGGTTCTGCTAATTTGTAGAATCCCTGTCTCCTATAGAAGAGACCTAGCGTAAGAAAGGGCTGAATTAAATCTTCATTTTCTAGCCATGGTTGTAGTTCTGTTGCCGCTTCTGCTATGTGTGGTATGAATGGTGCTATTACTTCTACTTGTTCTCTTGTGTAAGTTTGACAGAAAGATTTTACTTTTCGTACTATTACCTTACAGAAACTTTGTTTGAGTTTCTCCGCTCCCGGCATCTGTTTTAATTTATCTTGAAAGTATTGTCGCAGTAACTGATGAAGTTGATAAGTTTTTTCGCCTGTGTATTGTACCAAACTCAGCTTGACCAAAATGGTGTCTCTAATATCCTCTAAGTCTTCTTCATCTTCTTCTGGTAGGCACTGCTGTACTAATAACCAGGAAATAGGTGCAGATGCAAAAAGACTAAGCAGGCACGCTAGTTGTTGGGCTTGATTACTTAATTCCTCCCAACTCAATTCAAAGGCGGCTTTGACTCCCCTCTGTGCAGTTACTTTTGTTATGGGTTCTTTTAGTGATTTCTGTTCCAGTCCTTTGCTTTTTAAGCGTTGCATCATTTGAATCAGGGATAAGTCTGGTTTTTCGGCGAGATACTGGCCTACTAATTCCAAACCTAGGGGTAGGTAGCCTAATTGTTGGCAAAGAGCTTTGGCTTCTTCTAGTTGTCTTTGCACACGGGATTGAGTAATGAGGGATTCGAGTAACTCTAGGGCTGCTGCTTCTTTGAGTACTTCTAAGTTCAGTGGTACAAATGCCTGAGCTAAGTTTTTCCGCCTTGTGGTGACAATGATTTTAAAGCGTGGTTGGTTGGGAGGAAGGTACGGTTCAATGCTTTGGTAACTGGTTACATCGTCGAAAACGATTAAGATATCTCCAGAAAACGGCCAGTTACGCCAACAATAGGCGATTTTTTCTTCTTCTACTATATCTTCAGGGATCTTAAGATTGAGCTGTACCCGTCCGTATTTAAGCAGCTCAGTACCCAGATCTATGTCTCTTGCCTGTAGCCAGCAAATTCCACCGGGATAGTGGTTTTCCCTGAATTTCAAGGCGTATTGCAATGCTAATTCAGTCTTGCCAATGCCCCCCATTCCAGTAACACTTGCAACAGTAGAGGATATGGCCACCCGTTCAGCTTTTTGGAGTTCCTGGTGTAAATCGTCTAATTCATTAGAACGACCAACAAATTTGACAACATGGCTATGAGGAATATTGTCTGGTGGTGTTTTTGGAAAAGCTGATGTTGCAGCTTGTATATTAATATCACCAGTATGAATACCACCATGTACTGTAGAACCAACAAGGTCCACGATTGACAGGATTGAACCTTGGGAATCTACTTTTTTGCTATAATATCTCCAGCATCTATACTATCAGCTTCTAAGTTTCTTGCTTTTATCCCTAAAACTTTAGCTCCTCCTTCTGAGATTACATTGTTGATTTTAACATTGATAGCTTTAACATTTTCTAAGTCTATGCCGATAGCATCAAAGTCTTGTTTAGATAATTTTTCCGATACTTTTTCTAAAGACTCTGTCAGGGCTTTGGTTTTGTTAATAAGCTCATCAATAATTTCAATTTCCTGTGCCTCAATTACATCAGCTAAATCTTCAGCCAGTAATTTTTGGTTTTCTTGAGTTGGTATATTTTCAAGTTGAACTACGGATTTCTGAAGTCCAAATTTTTCTCCAACAAATACTTTAAGTGAACGGTAGTTTGCTTGAACCTCTTCTTCTACCACCGCTGAGGTTACGAAGATGGCACCGGATGCTAAAGCTGTAATGATAAAACTGATTGTTGCTGGATCCATTTGATTATTTTAGAGAAAGAGATTGTTTGAGATTTAGCTTTTTGATAACTAACTGAAGGGGAAACAAATGGGAAAAATAGAAGGAAATTTGGAGTTACCCTGACAAAAACCTTCGGTTCCCAACCTGATTCAACCATCTCTACTAATGTGGTCAGCTCCTGATTTTTCCCTACATACATTATACACCCCACACTGAATAAGCCTTTTAAGGCTGTTTGTCACCCGGTCAGTGGTTGTCTGCTAACACTTGAACAAGTAGCTGATATTCTAGCAGCCATCAGAGAGTATGGATGAGACCGTCTTGGATACCCAGAGATGTTTTCAAGGGGACGGGTTTACGGGATGTGATTCTCACCCTGGAGATGCTGCGCAAACGCAAGGAAACGGTCGGGAAAATGCGATCAGCTTTGCTGCGAGGGTACTGATGCTGCCATGGGATAACAGTGATAATGGAGCACGAGGATGCCATACTGCGAGTTTTGCTTGGACTTAGGAGACGCGATCGCATGTTTCCTCAACTCTAAGGCTTGTAGATATAGAGGTTTGGCTTGTTAATACTACCTCTGGTATTGGAAGGATGATATTGCTATGTTTAGTTATTATAAAATTAAATCTCAAAAAATCTGTTTCTCTAAAATAATCAAATGGATCTAATAACTGCGGGTTCTATCATTACAGCTTTAGCATCAGGAGCTATATTCGTCGCCTCGGCGATGGCAGAAGAAGAGGTTCAAGCAAACTACCGTTCACTTAAAGTATTTATTGGTGAACAATTTGGACTTCAGCAACCAGTAGAGCAACTTGAAAATAGACCTACTCAGGAAAGACAACAATTACT
>NZ_JAAHHW010000470.1 GCF_010692325.1 Moorena sp. SIO3I8
AATGGTGGCAACAATTTAATTTTGGGACTTGAGGGAGATGACATCATTGCAGGACTTGAGGGCAATGACATTCTCTTTGGTCAAGAGGGCAATGACATTCTTATCGGCGGCTCAGGTGACGATTTTCTGTTTGGCGGCTCAGATAACGATTCTCTGTTTGGGGGCTCAGATAACGACTCTCTGTTTGGGGGCGATGGTAATGATTCTCTGTCTGGTGACTCTGGTAACGATTCTCTGTCTGGGGGCTCTGGTAACGACTCTCTGTCTGGTGGCTCTGGTAATGATACCATCGTAGGTGTAGACCCCAACGTTAACAATCCAGGCATTAATGAAAAGGATACCTTAACTGGAGGAACTGGTGCTGATAAATTTGTGATTGGAGATAGCAACAATCCTTACTATGTCGGTGGAGGAGGAGTATTGGGTATTAATGACTACGCCCAAATTACAGATTTCCAATCCGGTACGGATAAAATTCAACTCAAGTCAGGCATCAACTATATCTTTGGAGCAAACTTTATCGCTGTCAATCAAGGCGTCTCTTCTCTTGGCACAAGTAGTCTTGCTTCAGTTCAACAGGTTGCTAATAATATTGCTTTAGGTAACAGTTCAGCTGTTCAATCTCAGTTCAATATAGGGAATAGTTTCAACTCTGTTGACATTATTGCTATTGTGTCTGGTGGCTATAACCAAATCGGGGATTTGTCCTTTGTCTAAGGATTAGTAAAGAATGGCAGAAATAACTGATTAGTTAAAGTCTCCTTGATCTGGTTTGTTTCCTGTTTTTTATATCTTTTAATCCGTTGGTGGGCAGTGCCTAGCAACGGGCTTTGGCTTGGTGAATCGGTCTGGTTCACTGCCCACCCTACATCAACTATCCCAGGATTTTCTTAAGAAATTTCATAGTGATTAAATAGGTGGGCTTAACACCTGTTGTTCCCAATCCCCCGGAAGCTAAGGTGCTGCCTGTCAACAATGGGTTATCAGAAGCATAGTAAGCATAACGCAGCTTTACCTTATCATCGATACTTTTTCGGATCATAGAAGCAGCTTGAATTGCCTTTTGTAAGTGTGCCCCTTCCATCTCCAAGCCAATCACATTC
>NZ_JAAHHW010000471.1 GCF_010692325.1 Moorena sp. SIO3I8
GGAATATATATGGTTTATGGTTTGGGGGTTTCTGGGTATAAGCCTCGCTAGACTAACTAAGACACCGCGACATAATCTATTGAGTGTTAGTCTTGCTGGCATTAGTTTGGTGGCACTAAGTTATTTGCTCCTGATTTGGGGTTGGTGGATACCTGTAGTACCAGCTTGGTTTGTTTTAACTGTCAATGGTGTCAGCATCAATGCCTTCTATCTATACCACCAAACCTTAAAATCCCGCATAAATGAACGGCAATATATGATTGATTATACCTTTGACATCATTCATAATGGACCATTACAAACCTTAGCTAGGATACTCAGCTGCACTCAAGATCAGGATTTATCTGATGAGCAATTGCGCTCTCAACTAGAACAGTTAAACCAAGAACTCAGAGCAGTTTATGAATCAGTGCGTCGAGAAACCCTAACCCAAGATAGCAGTATCCATATCGGGATTGATTTAGACCTAGATTTGGAGCAACCCACTCACGAGATTCTCTATGAAGTTTATAGCAATACCCTAGCCTTAAACTTTCCTTGCTTTGAAACCATTCAGGTAAAAATTATAACATTTGACCCAATCGATAGTCCGCCATTAAGTATCGAACAGAAGCGAGGATTGTGTCGATTTATGGAAGAAGCATTGTGCAATGTCGGTAAATATGCCAAAGGGGTAACTCGTCTGAAAGTTACCTGCACCCAAACCGAAGGTATTAATATTATTCGCATTCAAGATAATGGGTTGGGTATTAGCTCACCATCTCAACCCAATAAATCTAAGCGTTCAGGAGGTCGGGGAACTAAACAAGCTAGAGCACTAGCGCGACAGCTAGGGGGAAGGTTTAAGCGATCGTTTTTGTCTCCTAAAGGAACAGTTTGTGAACTCACTTGGTCTGTTAAAAAAGGTCGATTTTGGTTTTTAAACTAGGTATTATATATAGCAATCATACGACTTGTGAGGTACAAATTTCTGGTTTTTAGGGAGCAGGGAGCAGGGAGCAGGGACCAGGGACCAGGGACCAGGGACCAGGGACCAGGGACCAGGGACCAGGGAGCAGGGACCAGGGACCAGGGACCAGGGACCAGGGACCAGGGAGCAGG
>NZ_JAAHHW010000472.1 GCF_010692325.1 Moorena sp. SIO3I8
TTTGGCGGGTAAGGCAGGAGATGTTACCATCTCCTCCTCCCCTAAGAACCGGACTTGAGACTTTCACACTCATCCGGCTCAAGCCTATTCAGTCCACCCTTTTGTGTAGATGTTTATTTTTGGCTTTATGACAGTGTTGGTGTAGAATCATTAGATTCGCCTTGCTGTTGTTGCCTCCATCCCTGATTGGCACTATATGATGTACCTCGAACGCTTCGTCCAAACAAATTGGCTTTCCGCATATAGGGCATATGCCTTTTTGTCTGGTGTAGATTTGTTCATATTTGCTGCCTTTAGCGAATTTGGTTTTACCCCATTTCGTTTGGCGCTTTTTCCAGTATTCGATTAGTGTGGGGTCAAATGGTGAATTTTTCCCTTTTACCTTCTCAAATCTGATTATAGGTACATCCTTGGCAGCGTTGACTAAGACTTCTCTGTTCTTCCTTTTACCTTTGATGTCGGCATATGGATTGTGAGGGTCTTGGTCAATTTTTGTGTAGTACTTCCGTTTAATCCATTTCCAGGACTTCTTAGGATGTTTCCTTTTTAGGTACCTGTATATGGCATCTAATACCTCTTTCCTGATTTTCGAAAATGTCTTTTTGGAGCATACAAAACGGTAGTAATTTAGCCATCCTCTGATTTTAGAGTTGAGTCTATTTAACACCGTATCGAAGCTCAACACTCTTCCTTCATTCTTGAGATATTCCCGTATATTGGTTAGGAATTCTTTGGTTTCCTTCTTACCAGGTATTATGAAGCATGAGTAACACTCTTCTTCTTTTAATTTGGCATTAGGGGAAGGTATCCGTTTTGCATTAGGTTTGGCGTTAATTCTCATTTTGTGAGCAAAACGTTTATACCTGTTGCTTCCATACCTGAGTGTCTTGCCTTTGAATTGCCGTATATCAAATCCGAGGAATGAGAATCCCTCTTTTCTGATATCTCTGATTTGAGTCTTAGCTTTATTCAGTTTCAATCCTCTTTGGGCTAACCATGATTCTAACTGAGGGATTATCTCTTCAAGATTTTCCCTGGTTTGACTGGTTATAACAAAATCGTCCGCATATCTAGCAAATTTATATTTGTTTACCTCC
>NZ_JAAHHW010000473.1 GCF_010692325.1 Moorena sp. SIO3I8
GTTATCAGGAACGAAGTAACTCCATAGGTACTCTCAAGAAGGTCGATTCTTGAGTAGGTAGTTAGCCCCATGGCCTATGTGAGAAAGATTGAGTCAGAAGCTAAAGCCTAAGATAACACTTAGGATACGCTGACGGACTCACGTTGTAAGAGAAGATAAAGCTGTAAGTAGTAATGAATAAGTCTAAAACTCGGGGGTTCGCCCCACAGTCGGAATGGAATAGGATTGACTGGCGAAAGCTAGAATTAATCGTATTCAAGTTACAAAAACGGATATATCGAGCCTCACAACGTGGTGATGTCCGCGTGGTAAGAAAGTTGCAAAAGACTCTGATGAAATCCTGGGCGGCAAAGATGATAGCGGTCAGAAAGGTAACCCAACAAAATAAGGGCAAAAAGACTGCCGGAATAGACGGGAAAGTGCGATTCGTTGGCTATAAACCTTACCCCACAAGGGTTTTTTGGGGGATTAGCCGCATGGGAAACAAACCATGACAACTTGGTAACCATGGTGGTGAAAAACCACCCCTCGCGAAATCCGAGTGACAGCCTTACCCCTATTTTCAGGAATTAACAAACCTGAGCATAAAGCGGGGTCGAACAGTGAAGCGCTGCTAGCCTAAAGTGGCGTTAGTAACAGGTAGTTGAACTCATGGGTACGCAAGGAAGATACACTTGAACCATCGTCACTATAGAGTAGCGCAATCAGGCTGACGCGCTGCAAGGGACAAAAGTCCATGGAACACATAGGATTATAAGGTTTTTCCCCCATATAATGATTTCCCTAGCTCCCGGTGGATAGTATCACCCTAAAAGTTCAAAGAATGGTTATCAGGAACGAAGTAATTCCCATATGTACTCTCAGTAAGGTCGATTACTGAGTAGGTAGTTAACCGCAAGTCATGTGGGAGAAAGATTGAGTCAGAAGCTAACGCCCAGGGTAATACCTGGGATATGCAGACGGACTTACGTTGTAGGAAAAGGTATGGTTGTAAGTAGTAATGAATAAGTCTAAAACTGGGGGGTTCGCCCCACAGTCGGAATGGAGGACAACTAACTGGCGGAAGCTAGAAAGAACGGTCTTTAAGTTACAA
>NZ_JAAHHW010000474.1 GCF_010692325.1 Moorena sp. SIO3I8
TAATTTGGGCATGATGAAACCAGCCCTAGGTTGGGGAGAGAGAGCCGATATGTCAGCACTGGATTTACAAGCCTTTGATGTGATTGGTTGGGATCTAAACTCCACTGTGTTCGGCTCAGATGGACGCCCCAGTCAATCCAATATGACCCATTATCTCAATAACTTGCTCAACAATGCCAAGAATACCTTAGCCGAGGAAATCGGTGACTATTTCAATGATCCTAACTGGCATGCCTCATGGATCGACTGGTATATCGCCAATGGCTATAACGACATAGCAGGCTCCTGGCTAACTCAAGACCGCATCCAGGATGTGCTCGACATGTACGAATGGGGCTATGGTGGCGGTGGCGGTGGCGGTAGCAGTGGCGGTGGTGGCGGCAGTGGCGTTGGTGGCGGCAGTGGCAGTGGTGGCAGTGGCAGTGGGCAAGTATTAGGCCACGTGCTAGAACAAGGTTTTTTCTCGGATTTCAATTGGTCAACCTTTAATCCTGACCAGGGAGTGGCTCAGGTGCCAGAGTCTGGGGCTAGCAGTGGCTTAATTGGGTTCGGTCTGTTGGGCATTGGTGGTGTGTTAAAGGGTCGTCGCCGGTAGTGCAGCCATCTGGCCTGATCAAAAAAGGGAACAGGGAACAGCGGATCTGGGAACAGCGGATCTGGGAACAGGGGAAAAATATTGTGTACCTTATTAGGCTAGAAACCGTTATACAATGCCTGTGAGGTACTCACGCTATAGCGGTAGGTTTGGTGTGGGTACCTCACACGGATTGCTGTGGATCCTCTGGGGGAGGATGTAACCCCCCTTTGACCCAAAGTTGTCGAGATTTCACGATGAATTTTTCACTGCGACGCTCGTCGTTGAGATCTAGTCGAGCGCAGGTTGCTCGTCCTGTTGGGCTGGTGCCTATAATGCGCAGACCATCGGCTGTCCAGATGAAATGATCAGACCATGACTGTAAACGAGGGTTGAACAAGGGAACTTCGTTTCCGGTATCGGGATCAATTCCGGTTGTGAAGTTGTAGCGCCTTTCGTTGCAGCGACGGCAGGCTAAGGCAAGATTATCTAGACGATCAGTTCCCCCCAATG
>NZ_JAAHHW010000475.1 GCF_010692325.1 Moorena sp. SIO3I8
CACCTGAGCCTGCTGCTGAGCCAGAAGCAGTAGCAGAGGAAGAAACAGCTCCTGCTGAACCTGTCGAAGTAGCTGTAGCCGTAGATGAAGCAGCCCTAGCTAAATCAGCACAAGTCTTCGCAGGTAACTGTGCCAGTTGTCATGCGGGTGGAAAAAATTTAATCAATGCCCAAAAAACTCTGAAAAAGGATGCCCTTGAGAAGTATGGCATGTACTCTAAGGACAAGATCGTTTACCAAATCACCAATGGTAAGCCCCCCATGCCAGCCTTCAAAGGTCGCCTAAAACCGGATGTGATTACAGCCCTTGCTGATTATGTGTTGTATCAAGCTGACAATGGTTGGCAGTAGATTGATACAATCGGGTTTCTAAACGATTTGTAAAAATCAATCGTAAGCGAACAGCGATCAGCGATCAGGTATAAGTTATCAGCTATCAGCGATCAGCGATCAGGTATAAGTTATCAGCTATCAGCGATCAGCGATCAGCTAAAGGCTGACTAATAACGGCTGACGGCTGACGGCTGACGGCTGACGGCTGAATTCTTACTCACAACCTATTTATCATTCCTAGATCAGTATTAGTGGTTAGTAGTTAGAGGTTGTCTGAGAAGTCTCATTTGCTACATCCAAGCCCCCTAAATCCCCCAATTTTGGGGGACTGAAGCCAATTAACTCTTGTTCCCCCCAAAGTTGGGGGGCTAGGGGGGCAAAATTCAGTATAAAAAAACTTTTCAGATATCCTCTTAGTTGTTGGTGGTATTTTCATTACCAACTGGCTGCTGACCACTAATTATTTTTTATAGCGCTGCGCTATAGCTTAGGACTTACGCATTTGCCCCCTAAATCCCCCAATTCTGGGGGACTTTAACTCAATTTCCCCCCAAAATTGGGGGGCTAGGGCGTGTTTTCAAAGTTTTCCGCAAGATTATGATCCCCCCCAGCCCCCCTTAAAAAAGGGGGGAGCCATAGTCAAAGTCCCCCTTTTTTAAGGGGGATTTAGGGGGATCTCCGAGGCAAGAAGACACACCCTAGGGGGGCGAAATCAAGTTAACCGCGTAAGTCCTATAGCTGAAGATGTTTCTAA
>NZ_JAAHHW010000476.1 GCF_010692325.1 Moorena sp. SIO3I8
TCTCAAGGAAACCAAACGGCTATTCCCTGATTACAAACAAATCTACGCAGAAACTCAGCAGGTTAACCTACAACGGCTCAACAAAGCATGGGATAGATGGCGGAAGCCGCTGAAGCATGGGTTACGCGGGGGAAGACCTCGGTTCAAGAAACAAGGTCAATTAAGGTCATTCGTGTTTCCACGTGTGAACAGCCCGCGTGCCGGGGCGCATCTAAAAGATGGCTTTCTATTGCTCAGTCGCATTGGTCAAATACCTGTGGTCATGCATAGACCAATACCAGATGGATTTACTCTTAAACAGTGTACTGTCGTCAAAAAGGCTGATGGTTGGTATTGTTGCATTTCAATGAAAGATGATACCGTACCTGAGCTATTACCTGTGGATTCGGTTAGATCTGCTGTCGGTATCGACGTTGGCTTAGAAAAATTTTTAACCACCTCAGACGGTGAAGCTATACCTATTCCGCAGTTTTACAGGAAAGCTCAAGACAGACTTGCTCAAGCTCAACGAGTAATGTCGCGTCGTCTCAAGGGGTCTAAAAACTGGAAAAAAGCCAAGCACAAAGTGGCTTTATTACACCTTCATTTAACCCGTTGTCGAAAGGAGTTTCATTATCAGGTTGCTCATTGGTTGTGTAGTAAGTATGACTTAATTGCTCACGAAGACTTAAACATCAAAGGACTTGCTCGAACTAAGTTAGCCAAATCAATACATGATGCAGCTTGGGGTGCATTTCTGGAGATATTGCAAGCAGTGGCGGTCAAACGCGGCTTGTTAGTCGAGGAAGTCAACCCACGGGGGACAAGTATTGAGTGCTTTAATTGTGGTTCTAGGGTTGAAAAAAGTTTGAGTGAGCGTGTTCATTGTTGTTCCAGTTGTCAAGTCAAAATTGACCGTGATTGGAACAGTGGTATTAATATCTTAAATCGTGGATTATTGGCGGTCGGACTGCCGCTAAATGGCTGTGGTAAATCAATACAGGATATTGAGGAACAGCAAGTCTCATTCGTGAGTTTGAGAAGCCTACATCATAATCTTTGATTTTATGTGGGAGTAGTCACAATAAGCAAAATAGGAAA
>NZ_JAAHHW010000477.1 GCF_010692325.1 Moorena sp. SIO3I8
TGAATACGAACGCACCAGGACAACTCTGGCGCTTTACGTTGAACTTAACTGACAAAACCGTAGGGAGTAAGTTATTAGAAGAGCGCTGTTGCGAGTTTCCCATCATTAACCCTAATTGTGTCGGACATCCCTATCGCTACTTATTTATCGGAGCTACTGATCGTCCCACCGGTAATGCGCCATTACAAGGGATTCTAAAAATAGATATGGAAACAAAGACACAACAATTCTGGAGTGCTGCGCCAAAGGGTTTTGTAAATGAACCAATGTTTGTGCCACGACCCAATGCTGAACGAGAAGATGATGGTTGGGTATTGACCTTAGTATATGATGCTAGTCATCACCGGTCGGATCTAGTAATTTTAGATGGTTGTGATTTAACTAGTGGACCGATAGCACGACTGCACTTGAAGCATCATATCCCTTACGGTTTACATGGTAGCTGGAGTGGTGAGTTGTTGGGAGTTGGGTTGAATCAGGTTGAAGGTTGAAGGTTTAAGAAGGTTGAAGGTTTAAGGTTTAAGGTTACAGGTTGTTCGCGTAGCGTGGCCAAAAGGCCAAGGTTACAGGTTGTTCGCGTAGCGTGGCCAAAAGGCCAAGGTTGAAGGTTACAGGTTGAGGGTTTAGACTTTAACAAGATAGGGGGAGTTTGAGGGGGCGAAATTCCCCCACCTGGCCGTAGGCCACGCTACGCGAACGTTCAGGTGGGGGATGGATAGCCCCTTCAAATACCAGAGATCTGTTTTCTGACCCAGCTCTCTATGTATTCTCCAACGCTTACCCCAGAGTCTTTAGCTGCTAGCTGCAACCATTTCCAAGTGCTGTCTGTAAGCCAAATTCCGTGTTGTCTTTTTAGTTCGTCATAATGAGCGGGTGCTCCCCTCATTCTTTTCTGAGGATTTTTCCTTTTTGTGCTTGACATTTATATTTCT
This sequence comes from Moorena sp. SIO3I8, assembly GCF_010692325.1. Lineage (GTDB taxonomy): Bacteria > Cyanobacteriota > Cyanobacteriia > Cyanobacteriales > Coleofasciculaceae > Moorena. The sequence continues at coordinate 933 of NZ_JAAHHW010000477.1, forward strand.
CATCAACTATACTAATAAGATAGCAGGTAAAGAGCACGGAGTTAAAGGATGTGATTTAATTTATGGCGAATCTTAGGCAGACATTTCGTATTTATCCCAATCAAACAGCTAATTCAAAGATGTTTTATGCGAGAAAACTGCATCA
>NZ_JAAHHW010000478.1 GCF_010692325.1 Moorena sp. SIO3I8
ACTTTTGAGAGATTGACGAAGCTTGCCATCGCCTTAGTAGCCACTGCCCACCCTAGGATTAATCAAACGAGTAGCACTCAGTTCATGTCGTGCAACTACGGTGGGCAGTGCTTTGGACAGATTCCTTTGCTTGCCATCCCCTTGATAGGCACTGCCCACCCTACGATTAATCACTCTTACCTGTTGCTAGCATGCCTATTGCCTGTTCCCTGTTCCCTGTTCCCTTCAAATAGAAATGCTATAGCAATAAAAAAAAATCGGTCAAGCTCTGGTTAACTCCAATGCTTGACCGAATTCTATGGTATTAGCTTCCAAAAGTACAGCTGAGCTGCACTCAAATTTAGATAACTCCTGATCAATTAGTACATTCTGATCGAGTTAGTCAGCTATCAGCTATCAGTTATCAGTTATCAGCCAAAGGCTTGTGGCCAAGGCTGACGGCTGACGGCTGACCGCTGTTCGCGTAGCGTGCGCGTAGCGCATATGCTTACGACAAAACAACCTTCACTATTCATTGTCGCCAGGGCGTAAAACCCTGGCAAATTCCTATCCTAGTCTACGTAAAAATAGCGAATCAAAAAGGTCATAACCTCACCAGGCTTTCCGGTAGGCTCCGGAGTGCTCCACTCGTCGGGATAGGCGTATTTAAGGGAATAAATGGCATAAATTGTCTTCTTAACCTCCTCAGGAGAACCGATCAATATGTGCTTGACTTTCTTAGATTTGCGACTTGGGTTTTCAGAGTTCGGATTAATGTTTTTGCTCATTGGAAACTATACCTTTAAACTGTGTATAATATTAATCTATTAATAAATTAATTATTTGTCAAGGGGTTTAGGAATTTTTTTTATTACGAAATATGCAGATAATTTGGGAAGTGTGGGAAGTGTGGTGGGAAGGGTAATAAGGAATAATAAATAGTTTTTATTTTTATACATTTTTGATATAATTAATCGTAGGGTGGGCAGTGCCTAAGACAAATTCCCAATGCTGTAGTAGCTTTGATAAGCACTGCCCACCAACAGTAAATAAAATTAATCGTAGTAAATAAAACTAATCGTAGGGTGGGCAGTGCG
>NZ_JAAHHW010000479.1 GCF_010692325.1 Moorena sp. SIO3I8
GGCTTTGTTGCATAAAGAGTATGAGTTGAGTGAGATAATCTATAGAGAGAAAAATAGAGCTTCCCCTTAGCCATGACAGAAGCAACCGCCAAGACCAAATATAAGATATTGAATTGGAGTAAGTACAACGCAGCGCTCTTAAACCGTGGTAGTCTGACCTTCACCGATTGATGATGAGGTACTTAAAAGATGGTGGAATCCCCAAAAGACAGGGAAACGAGGAGCATCCCGCAAATACAGTGACTTAGCCATAGCTACCATGAGTACCATGGGGTCAGTGTTGAATTTACCAGGGCGTCAAACCCAAGGATTGATGGAATCAAAGTTCGGTTTAATGGGAGTAGACTTAGAAGTACCAGACCACTCCACAGTATCGAGACGGCTGGGGAAATTAAGTGTGGCAATGCCCGGTTAAGAACGGAAGGGAGCACGGCATGTGGTAGTGGATTCAACCGGAATCAAAGTTTATGGAGAGGGAGAATGGAAAGTACGTCAACATGGAATCAGCAAACGTCGAAAGGCGCGAAAACTGCATTTAGGGGTAGATCAGAGCACAGGGGAAATACTTGGTGCGGTAGTGAGTACGAATAATCTCAGTGACTCGGAGGCTCTATCGGATGTGTTAGATGCCATCGAATCAGAGATTGAAGCAGTGTCCGCCGATGGAGCTTATGACAAACGCAAGTGCTACGATGCCATTAAAAAAAGAGGTGCTCAGGCTAATATTCCCCCACGTCATGATGCCCAATATTGGCCAAAAGAAGGAGAGCATCATCCACGCAATCAGAACCTAGTACGTATTGAAAAAGTGGGTCGAAGCCAATGGAAACTTCAGAGTGGCTATCACCGTCGCTCATGATCGGAGACGGCCATGTTTCGTTTCAAGCTTATCTGTGGTAATCGTTGTTCTCGTCGTACCAACGACCCCCAGGCTGTAGAACTTTTACTTGCTTGTGCTGCCCTCAATCCTATGACCCATTTGGGTATGCCTGATAGCTATGCCCATAATGCTTAAAACTGCTCCTGAGAGGGGGAGCATTTTGACCCCTTCATCATTCATGCAACAAAGCC
>NZ_JAAHHW010000048.1:0-41607 GCF_010692325.1 Moorena sp. SIO3I8
GGAGATGGGGAGATGGGGAGATGGGGAGAGAGGGAGATAGGGAGATGGGGAGATGGGGAGATGGGGAGATGGGGAGATAGGGAGATAGGGAGATTTTTATTAAGGGTAATTATCCTGACATGATATAATAACCAATTTAAATGCGCGACAGGTTAGCCGGGGAGTTAATCTAAAAAAATAAGCATTCAGCTATCAGCTGAATGCTTAAAAAAGTTACTAATTTTTCAGTTTTATCAATCAACCGTCAACCGTCAACCTCTTAACCGTCAACCTTCAACCTTCAACCTTGGCCAAAAGGCCACGCTACGCGAACAACCTCTTAACCTTCAACCTTGGCCAAAAGGCCACGCTACGCGAACAACCTCTTAACCTTCAACCTTCAACCTTCAACCAAATAACCTTGGCCAAAAGGCCACGCTACGCGAACAACCTTTTAACATTAAACCCTTAATCCCCAGTAATGGACAAACCATCAACCCAGATTTTTGGACACACTCCACCAGAGGTAAACTCAGGCTCTTTTTCCACATAAATAATGGATTTCAGCAGTTCCCGAAAATCTCCGGCTACGGTTGCGGAATCAATACTAGTTAATTCTCCTTTATTCACCATCCAACCATCAAAGGGTAGAGAAAAGGAACCTTCGAGTGCTTTAACTCCCGCATGAAGCGCATTCACCTCATCAATCCAAATCACATTTTCGGCTTGCTCCAAGCTGTATTCTTGTTCAGCAGATTGACCAGGAAAAACATGATAGAAATTAGGGCTAACTGTAACTTTTGCCCCCATATTGGCATGACCTGTTGGTTGAGCATTCAGGCGTTTGGCGCTGCCAGCACTGTGCAGAAAATTGCTTAACACCCCTTCTGTAATTATGGGTACTCGACGAGTAGGTGTTCCTTCTCCATCAAAATAGACCGGTGCTACATTCTTTGGATGTAGCTCATCATCACAAACAGAAAGCAGAGGAGAAGCAATTGGAGTACCTAGAGACTCGGGAGTCGAGAGGCTTTGCTTGTCTAGAATATTCTGAGCATTAAATAAATTAGAAAAAGCATTCAGTAGACTCAGGAAAGCTTCGGGAGAGAACACTACCCGATATTTTCCGGACTTAACTTTCTCATAGTTCAAGTGACTGATGGTTTTCTCAGCAGCTTCTTGCAGACAAGTCTGAATATCCAGAGTTTCTAAACCTTGACTAATCTTATAGGCACCAGCACTACGGGGCTTTTTCCCTTCTTCCTCAGTTTTGGTATAAAGATAAATGGAAGCAGAAGAGCTAGCTTGCTGGCGCAATGCCCCATCACTATTGAGATAAAAGCGCTCAACATCCCGTTGAGATAGTCCATTGTAAGGAACTCCGGCAATAGCTGAGTGAGCGTCCAGTAACTTTTTCTCTGAATCCAGTAGGGTTTCTACTAATTTAGATACTGGCTGTTGAGGCACTTGATTATTGGGAATCTCTGGAATCGATACTGTTGACTCAGGGCTAAAGTCTGGGGCGTTTTCCTTCACCCCAAAACTACTCGCCTCATAAGCGGTTTTTAAGGCTAGTTCCAACCCAGTTGGGTTGGTATCGGTAGTTGAAGTAATGCCTACTTTCTGGTCTTGATTCCAAACCCGTACAGTTACACCAGAGCGATTAGATGCCTCAACCTGTTTTGGCTCACCCTGGTCTACTTGAACACCAGCTTCATCCACTGCAGAGCCATAAATATCGAATTTTTCAATTCCCAGGCGTTTTGCGATCGCAATCGCCGAATCAGCTATCTCATTAATCTTGGTCATGTTATCTTAAATTTTGAATGTTGGGTTAACAAAAAAAAGAGGCATCATATCAAATCCGGTTAATCACTTCGGATGTAAGCGTATGCGCTACGCGCACGCTACGCGAACAGCGATCAGCATTCAGCGATTAGCTAATCGCTGAATGCTTACGATAAGTCTTCAACCGGAGATGATAGTCTAACACTAGTCCCAAAGCCTGGCTGCTGGGGTAACTTACCGTCCACCAACCGTAATCGAATCTACCTTGATATGAGGCTGACCGACGGTGACATAAACACTGCCGCTAATGGAACCACAGAAACCAGCGGCTAATCCTAAGTCTTTGGAACACATGGAAATCTTATTCATAATTTCCTTAGCTTCCCCAATCAGAATTGCCCCTTTCAGGGGTTTAGTGACTTTGCCATTTTCAATCAAATAGGCTTCATCGACACCAAAGTTAAATTCCCCAGTAGCACCAACACTACCACCGCCCATCCGCTTGCAGTAAATACCTTTATCGATAGAAGCAAATAAATCCTCTACCTCGTAATCACCAGGAGCAATGTAGGTATTGCGCATCCGTGAAGCAGCAGCATAGGCATAATTCTGACGGCGGCCACTACCTGTTCTGGGGTGTCCAGTCAGCTGAGACCCTGCCCGGTCGGCGATAAAATTCTTCAGTATGCCATTTTCTATCAACAGAGTTCTTTGGGCTGGCATGCCCTCATCATCCATATCAATGGTTCCAAAGGCATTGTCAGATAACCCTTCATCCCAGGCAGTAAGGCTTTCGTTAGCAATCTTCTCGCCTTTTTTGTCAGCAAACGGAGTAGTTTTCCGCTCAATCTGGGTCGTTTCCAACAGATGTCCACAGGCTTCATGGAAAATTACCCCACCAAAGGAATTGGCCATGATAATCGGGTAAGTTCCAGACTCTACGTAATCCGCATAGAGCATCTTACCAGCAGATTCAGCAACTTCCTCAGCAGTACCATTATAATCCCAGGCTCTTAGAAACTCTGGGTTACCGGTACTACCAGCACGCTTGCCAATCGAAGAGCGATGGTCGCCATCAGCACATAGTAGGTTATATCCCACAGACTGAGTTAAACGAATATCTCTGGCAAAGGTGCCATCACTAGCTGCTACCAGAACTTCCTGCCAATCCCGGAAATAAATAGCCCGTCGGGATTGGACATGGCTAGCCTTGCGCTGGAGTGCCCCATTGGCATCCAGGAGTACTTCTCCCATTTCTGCCATGGAACTGCAACCGGATAGCCAAGTGTCTTTGCCTTTAGCAGTAGCGTAATCCCGCAACAGTTCCAGGTTAGTTTCTGGGATAAAGGCATTAGGGGTAGGTAATTCCAGCCCTTGAATAGACAGGGCTTTCTCCAAAGCCGCTTTTAGCCCCGAAAAGGATAGGTCATTAGTGCTAACATAGCAATCTGACTTACCCCGAAACACTCGGATACCAGCACCAGAGGAAAGGCGGGGAGAAATGCTAGTAATGGCATCATCTTCAGCAAGACAGCTGATGTAGTTGACCCGTTCTAGGAAAAACTCAATGAAATCAGCACCAGCTGCTCGTCCTAATCCCAGGAGGGTGGAAAGGGGAGCTCTCCAGCTTTCATCAAAGCTTGAGGATGTGGATTGGTATTCCAGAGTAGGTAGTTCTTTGGATAGAAGTAGGGTTGGGGGCATATATAATTTCCTTATCCTTTGGATATATATCCTTTTGATGATGGGTTTTATATCTGCCAGTCTAGCAAAATCCTCAAAAGTTGGTTGAATCTGGTTCTATACTATGGGGGATGAGCTTTCTTGATTTAAAATTATTCATCTCTTACTTAATTTCAGATTATTTTTATGAAGACTAAAGGATTTCACCATGTAGCGATTATTTGCTCATATTATGAAAAATCGAAACAGTTTTATGTGGATATTTTATGGTTTTCGATTATTGAAGAAACCTTCCGAGCTGCTAGAAATTCTTATAAATTGGATTTACAAGTGGGTGATGGGGATAGGATTGAGTTATTTTCCTTTCCTAATCCTCCTGAACGAGTTAGTCGTCCTGAAGCTTGCGGATTGAGACATTTAGCATTTCAAGTAGATGATATTCAAGCGTCGGTGAATTATCTCAAATCCAAGGGTGTGGATGTAGAAAGGATTAGAATTGATGAGCATACTGGGAAGCGATTTACGTTTTTTCAAGACCCAGATGGATTGCCGTTAGAAATGTATGAAAGTTAAATGGAATCGGGAATCGGGAATCGGGAATCGGGAATCGGGAATCGGGAATCGGGAATCGGGAATCGGGAGCAGGGAGCAGTTCATTTATAATAGTAACCCACCCCTAACCCCTCCCAGGATGGGAAGTTAAAATATTGTATAATTTCCTAAGAAGTAAAATTTTCAAGGAAACTCAAGAAAATGTCTTGGGATAGCTACATCGATAATCTAAGAGGTTGTCTGAGAAGTCTCATTTGCTACATCCAAGCCCCCGTTGGTCCCCCGAGCGAGCAATCCCTCGGTCGGGGGACTTTTAGAAGCAAATTGACTCTTCCCCCAAAGTTGGGGGGCTAGGGGGGCAAAATTCAGTATCAAAAAACTTTTCAGATATCCTCTAATTGGACAATCTAAAGACGCTAATGGAAGGTAACAAAATAAGTATAGCTGTTTTTAGCCTAATGAGGTACAAATATTTTTTTACTTCTTCCCTCTTTTGACTTTACTGCTCCCTGCTCCCTGCTCCCTGCTCCCTGCTCCCTGCTCCCTGCTCCCTGTTCCCTGTTCCCTGTTCCCTAAAACCCAAAAACTCCTTACTAGCTTGAGAACCGCTATAGAGTAAAGCAATGACTAAAACAAGTGATCTATATTCTCTGTATGATGTTGATAATGAAAAATGGTTATTAGAAACTCTGAAACTCCTAAAAGAAAAACGACTAGGAAATCTCGACATAGAGCATTTAATTGAGGAATTAGAAGGATTGAGTCGTCGAGATAAATTAACAGTTGAAAGTTTTTTAGAACAAATTATCCGACATTTATTACTCCTGAAATATTGGCAAGAGCAATATGACTATAACGCGAACCATTGGCAAGCGGAAATTATGAGCTTTAGAACCCAACTGGACGAGTATTTAACTAAAAATCTCCGCAATCATTTACAAGAAAATCAAGCCAAAGTTTATAAAAAAGCCTTAAAATATGTCAGAAAAAAAACCGCTATGATGATTCAATTTCCTGAAGACTGTCCCTATGCTCTCGAACAATTATTAGATCAAGATTGGCTGCCTTGAAAAGCTGATATTTAAGTAGTCAGCGGTCAGTGGTCAGCAGTCAGCGGTCAGCTTTGTGGCAAAGGCTTTGGCCTTGGCCAAAAGGCCACGCGGGGCGCGTTTGGCCACGCTGTGCGAACGACCCTGGGACCTACCCATTAGCTGATAGCTGAACGCGCACGCGTGCGCGTAGCGCATTAGCTGAATGCTTACTAAAATAAAGATTGAACTTGAAGTATTGAGTCAAAGACCACTTGATTGCTAGCAGCGCTGTCATCAAACTCATCAATAGACGTGCTAGGATCAATAAACCCAATGATATAGTAAGAACCAGGGTTGAGGTTAGGAAAAGAACCACTCCATGTTGCGTAATCCCAATTGAAAGGATCTAAGGAGCTTATTGTATCGCTACCAAGTAACCAATAGCGTAAGGTGCGTTGCAACGCACCCTACAGGTGTATTTTATGGGTAAGTCCTGTTCAAGTATTGAGTCAAAGACCACTTGATTACTAGCAGCCCTGTCATCAAACTCATCAATAGACCTGCTAGGGTCAATTTTTTGTCGGCGTTGCTGAATCGAGGAATCAATGCGCGATCATCTGGTTTTGTTAAAGCCCCCTAAATCCACCAATTTTGGAGGACTTTGAGAGTTTTATCACACCAAAAATTTGGCACAATCATACCCAAAATCAGCAATTTTTTTTTGTTAATCTACTTGCTATTCAGTTGACAATACCAAGAAGCATGGTATATGTATTTTGGGATCTTTTCTGCTTCAAACTCCAACAGATTGTCCTGTGGTAATATAGCTGGAAAAGGTGCTGTTTGTTCGCACACTCGAAACAAGCTTGCTTCCAGATAATCTAGCTTGCCCTTGGCATTATAAACAGCCTTTTTAACATTCAGCTCCCCATTGCCCCATGTCTGGCATCCTAACTGGCCATGAGAAGGGTCTGAGTATAATTGCCGTGAGTAAGTGATCACCTCTTCCACGGGTGTTGTTCCACCTGGTCGAACCCTATAGGTTCCTGGCATTAATTTCTTGCCTGGCAACGACAATTGAATCTCCGCAACATTGCCTCTGGCTGGTGCATTTGCTCCCCCCTGAAGACAAGCTCTAGTAGCATCTGATTCGCATTGCTGCTTAGGTATGCTGGAAACTTGAAACAGATATTTGATAGTATTACCCTGATTGATCAAAGTAATATCGAAAGCCCCATTATTATCGTCAGTGATAGACTCGGCATAGTTATCTGGATTGGTCAGGACTGAAGAGGGAAAGTCCACATGGGCTTCAAAATTAAATTTTTCAGCATAAAAATGAACTATCTCATTTTCACTCTTGGACTGAAATCCTTGTTGACCAGTCATTTGATGTTCGTCGTTTTGGTATGGAACTGTTGCTTGAGAAAACGGCTTTGAAACAGCTAATAAAGTAGCTCCAAAAGCTGTAGCACCAAAAACAACTATGAAATAATAGGTTTTAAACCATCGATTCTTTCTCAAAACTTCCACCTCCTGACGGGGTTAGTCTCAGGGCAAACGCATCTTATTTTTGTACATGCTGGCGGGGTGAGGATTTCAGCGTACGAGTCCTGTTTTTAATCAATTGATGAAATCCTGACTGGATAAGGGTTTTGGAATTTAGATGCGTTTGCCCTGGGGTTAGTCTACCCTCGATAAGTTAGCTAACACAAGTCTCTCGACCACATACCCCTAGACGAAGATAAAATCACGGCTTATAGACACGTTTGTCGTCTCATCGAGGATACCGATGAGATCACCTTGGTAAAAGATGGTAATGTCTGAGGGGTCAGTAACACTATAATACAGAGAGTAGCTACTGGCACTGCCAAAGACTCGGATGCGATCGCCTTCATTCGAGTTGAAGTCAAGAATGTTAGCATATCCAACACCTCGATAGTAAGCTTCATAGGAGTCACCCAAGACAAAGATATCTGCTCCGGCATTACCAGTCAGATTATCATATTCACCAGTACCAGAATTGAAGACATTAGGATTTGAACCTGTGAGGACATCATCCCCTGACCCGCCAAACAGTGTGTCACTGTTTGCACCTCCAATCATTGTATCGTCACCGGAAAACCCTTTTAGAGTATCATTGCCAGCATCGCCGTAGTAGCGTTCGTTGCCAGTATACCCGTAAATGTAATCATTACCATTGCCGCCGTGAAAAGTGTCGTCACCCAAGGAGGTAATATTAACGTAATCGTTACCATCACCGAGATAGAGCAAGTCATCACCATTCCCACCATCAAGGGTATCATTTCCAGTTCCACCATCAAGGGTATCATTGCCTCCATAGCCGTAGAGGGTGTCATTTCCAGAATTTCCCAGCAGCTTATTATTAGCGCTGTTACCAGAGATGCGGTCATTCCCTGAGCCACCATAGGCATTCTCAATCAGCGAGCGGCTATCACCGTTGTATTGAAGGGCATTGAAGACATGGCCACGGGCATAATGACCGTTGCCTAGATAGGCTTGCTGGAAGTGCCCCCCGCTGGTATCAAGGTTAGACCAACCACCTGGACTCAGGTCGATGGATAGATTAGTGGTGTAGTTAGAGAAGTCGTAGGTATCAATCCCATTACCATCCCAGATGGTGCGGAAGATGCGGTTAGCACCAGGTGTGCCTTGCCCGACACCATTGACAAACATCTCCCCGGTAGTGGTTGAGAATTTATAAGTGGTGTTGGTAGCATTGTAGCCAAACCATGCACCATACATATGTTGGATCGCCGCAATATCGTACATCATCAGGGACTGGGCATATCCGAATTCCTCGTTGGTATAGTGATCTGCCGAATGCCCGACATAGGAGCGGTAGGTCATAATCGAGAACTCCATGGAGTCGCGATCGGAGTTCATAGCGACATTACTAACACCACCAATCTGATGACCGTGTTTCAGGCCCAAGGCATGACCAAGTTCATGCCCGAAGGTATGATAAGCAAAGTTGCCAATGACGGGGTTATTGTAATCGTTAGGATTGAACCAGATATCGCCTCCTTGGACAGTGTTGGCAGGGTAATAGGCCCACGCTGTATTGCTTCCTAATTCAGGCGGTATGTTAGACTCGGCCATACGAATGGTGGCATTGCGGTCATTGGCACCGGTCAGTTCAGACGGGTTGAGTAAGGAAACATTATAGAATTCTCCCCCTGGCCCAATCCATGCCCCGGCCACAGCTCGCTGGGTTGCGTTTAAGGTTTGGAAGCTAGCTCCATGATACGTACGGTGTGGATAATTGGACTCATAGTCATTGATGCTATTAGGGAAGCTAAAGCTCAGTGAGGTAGAAGACCACTTAACCCCACTCAGTAAGCCATCAATGTTATTGTTGCCGGTTGCTGTTACAGTTGTTGATTGTAACCCAGTCATTGCTATTGCCTCTAAAGTTTGAATTAAGTAGAACTTGTGTATTGATGAGCAACCGATTACTAACTGCCATGACTACCCTAGTGGTAGGCATTAAGCAATTAGTGCATTAGCTGAAAGCTGAGTGCTGATAGCTGATGCAGGAAGTATCTATAGACTGATCAGGCCAAACACCAAAAGTTATGCAGTAAACTTTCAATATGTTGACAGTTACAGATTCCAAAAAAAATCACAAAAATGCCTCTGTTAGTAGCGAGTAAAAACCTTATTAGTCAAAGCTAGTAAATCGTAATTTTATTGGTTATTGGTTTATTCATTAACCGGTCAGTTCATCTAAAAATCAAGCATATCAAGTCAATTAATTAGCCCATCTAGACCCCAAGACTCACGCGATAACCATGAACTGACCTATCGAAGACAGATAGTTTGAAGCTGGATTTAAGTAATTAGTTAGGAGTTTTATAAACTTTTGGTATTGATGGCTTACTTATATCCAATCAAATTTTATATCTAACTCAGATAAAAATTATAAAGTTTACGGAAAATTCACTAAACCTTTAACTATAAAAAGCTTTGATAAAGATGAGATAGAATATGCATATTTTATCTATTTTTGCACAATGGATGTAATCTATAGCGTTTCTCATAGTTATGAGGTACATTCAATTTTTCCATGGGCCATTCCCTACTCCCTACTCCCATTAACCCAGGAGGAAGTACCTCACCCAATTGAGAAACGCTATAATATATTGACATCTCCACTAGAAATGGTAGAGAACACAAATTAACCACTAGTAGCCATTTGCTGTTAAAGAAGTCATACCACCCACATCAAGGTTCGATCCCATGGCTGTATAAAACGCGATGTTCTGAAGGAACATCGCGTTTTATACTTTGGGCTAATCCCATCTAGGGATCACCTTCACTCAATCTTCTGTAGCCCAGCACCTCAATGCGATCGCAAACAACCGTCATCCTTCAACCTACCCTAAGGCAAGGCCAATAACCTTCAACCTTTAACCTTCAACCTTTAACCTTCAACTTTAAACATTCAACCAATACCATTCAACCAATACCAACCGCAACTTAATTGACCACCGATGGCTTCAACTCATCTTCGGTGTCAGCACTGGTTGCCTTAAGGCCATTATCCGGCAAGGGATGACGAGCCTCAATGAGTTTGATCGCACGACTGACACTTTCTGGCAGAATCACCACTAAACCACCATCAGCCACTTTATCCAAACCCCTATCAATTGCCTCTGTTTCGTTGAGGATAATCTCATAGTTGGACTCGCGATTTTCCTCTCGTATGCCCTTACGAATTAACTCAGCTGCATCACCACTGGGACGTCCTCTTAAGTCATCATCTTCTTTGATAATAATCCTGTCAAAGATTTTTGCTGAGAGTCGTCCTAATTCAATAAAGTCTTCATCCCGGCGATCCCCAGGACCACCCACAACCCCAAAGCGCTCTCCCGGCCAGTTGCGCACAAAACTACCCAATGCCTCGTAACTAGCTGCATTGTGGGCATAATCCACTAGAGCATGGTAACTGCCAAGATTGAACAAATTCATTCGTCCTGGTGTCTGGTCTACAGAAGCCCGAAATGTGGTCAATGCCTTTCGAATGGCCTCAATCGAGACCCCTTGAGCAAAGGCAGCAAGACTAGCAGCTAGAGCATTAGCAATCATAAAAGGTGCCCGTCCCCCAATTGTCACTGGCACATTAACTGCCTGCTCAATCCGCAGGGTCCAATCCCCTTTGATGATAGATAAATAACCATTTTCGTAAACCGCCGCCAGACCACCACCACTAGTGTGATTTTTGACCAACTCATTCTCTGAGTTCATCGAGAAATAAGCCACTTGACCCTTTACCTTTTCTGCCATAGCTCTGACTAGGGGGTCATCAGCATTGAGGATAGCATAGCCCTTCGGACTCACCACTTCCGCCACAACACTCTTCACCTTGGCCATCTGTTCAATGGTGTCGATGTCTCCAATTCCCAAGTGGTCAGCGGAGACATTTAAAACCACCCCAATATCACATTTGTCAAAGGCCAAGCCAGAACGCAGGATCCCACCCCGGGCAGTTTCGAGGACTGCCACCTCAACTGTAGGGTCTCTGAGAATTACCTGAGCACTTTGGGGTCCAGTGGTATCACCTTTTTCCACCATATATTCATCAATGTAGATGCCATCTGTAGTGGTATAGCCCACAACCTTTCCAGTTTGGCGATAGATATGGGCAATTAAGCGGGTTGTGGTGGTTTTTCCGTTGGTACCTGTAATCGCGATGATGGGAATACGGTTAGGTTGGCCATTTGGGAAGAGCATATCTAGGACTGGTGCTGCCACATTCCGGGGCTGACCTTGACTAGGACAAACATGCATCCTAAAGCCAGGGGCAGCATTCACCTCAACCACCACCCCATCAGCTTCCCGTAAAGGCTTAGTGATATCGGAGGTGACAATATCAATTCCAGCAATATCCAGACCAATAATTTTGGCAACCCGCTGTGCCAGCCAGATAGTTTCTGGATGGATGTTATCGGTGTGGTCTACAGCAATACCCCCAGTGCTGAGATTGGCAGTTTCCCGCAAGTAACAAACTTCCCCCTTTCTGGGTATACTGTCCAATCTGTACCCTTGCTTCTTCAATACACTGTCACTGGTAGCGTCTAACACAATTTTAGTCAAGAGATTGTCGTGTCCCTCACCGCGATGGGGATCAAGGTTAGTTTGCTCAATCAGTTCCTCAATCGTAGACCTACCATTCCCCACCACATGGGCAGGGATACGCTCTGCTACCGCTACTACCTTGCCATTGACCACAAGAATCCGGTGGTCAAAACCTTTATAATAGCGCTCCACAATCACAGAGCGGGAGACTTCTTTGGCGGTCTTATAGGCAGTCTGCGCCTCTTCCCAGCTATTAATATCGAGGGTAATGCCTCGTCCATGATTCCCATTCAGGGGTTTAATCACAATCGGGTAGCCACCTACATACTCAATTGCCCCTTCCAACTCATCTAGGAATCGAATCGTTGTCCCCCGGGGAACCGGTACACCAGCATCCCTCAGGATTTGTTTGGTACCTTCCTTATCACAAGCCAACTCAACCCCTAAAATCCCTGAATAATCACTCAATGTGGCTTGAATCCGCTTTTGGTGGACACCGTAGCCCAGTTGAATCATCGCTCTCGCGCTCAGCTGCATCCAGGGAATTTCTCTGGCTTCGGCTTCCTTAACCAGGGATTGAGTGCTTGGTCCTAAAGCTGAATTATTAGCCAGTTCTTGTAAATCTTTCAGGTCTTGTTCTAATTCACTTTGGGGATAGGTTTGCTTATCAATGATGCTACGACACAGCCGCACAGCTGCCCTAGCGGCATAACGACCCACCTGCTCATCAATGTACTCAAATATGACCTGGTAGACTCCTGGTGTCGCTGTTTCCCTAGTGCGACCAAATCCAACCCCCATGCCTGCCAGATCTTGTAGTTCTAGGGCAACGTGTTCAATGATGTGCCCCATCATGGTGCCTCTGGCAACCCGAGCAAGGAATCCCCCCCGGACACCAGGGGAACAGAAATGCTCTTCCAGACTGGGTAGGACAGTCTTTAGTCCCTTATAGAAGCCAGGAATCTCGTTGGAGGGGGTATTTGCCAATTCCTCTAAATCGAGACGCATGACAATAAGTTTGTGATGTCCAATACTCCAATAATTAGGGCCACGTAAAGTCTGGATTCTCAGAATTCTCATATCAACTGAAACTTCGGTGGTGATGCTCGCTGAATGTGCAAGGAAGCCTAAAGACCCAATTTATCAAATAAATTCCGCCTTTATCGCCTACTTTGGCACTACTTTGGCACATTATGAGCCGATTGGCACGCTTGAAAACTCTAGCTCCAATCCGGGAATCAGGCGATCCGGTAGGCTGCTGATTAGATTTGGGATAATCTTATTATTATCAACCTTGGAGATAAAAAAAACTGTTGACACAGAACAGTTTTTTCAAAATTATCCATAATTATCCATTGCACCCAGCAAGTCCTCAGATGAGTTCCCCCAACTACAGTCATGAGGAAAACCCCTGATTAAGGCGCTGCATCCCTTGGCACAGGGCAGGTAAAGCCATACTCAAAAGTGTGGGCTGGTTATTGCGCTTGTTGTCCAGGAGGTAAGGTTTAGCTTTCTACTGCGAATAACGAACGCTTCTGAAAGTGGTAGCGATCGCCATGACACAGAACATGCACTCGCAGATTGTGGATACTGATCGGGTCGTTATGACCAATCTTAGGCTGGTTGGTGTAAGACATTTCCTTGGGATCAATAATTGTGACAGTGCCTTTACCCATCACTTCTAACCAACCATTTTTTTCAAACAAAGCACAGGTATCTTCATCGATTCCGATGGCCAATCGCTCCGGATGTTCCGAAATAGCACTGATCAGGCGTGCCATACGATTCCGATGGTGGAAATGTTGATCGACAATCACCTCTGGAATGATTCCTAAGCCCATGGTTATATCCACCAAAGAACGATTAGGAAACTCACCACTACCACCACCAGCAATCATGTGATGACCCATAACTGCAGCCCCAGCACTTGTCCCAGCTATGGTAATCTCGCTCTGATGAACCCGCTGCCGAACTTTTTCCATTAAGGGGGTATCGGCTAGTAGCCCGCACAAGCGTAGTTGGTCACCTCCAGTCATGAATACCCCGGTACAGATTTCCAAGTACTCTAGTAAGTCTTGGTTTTCTGCTTGATAGCGATCGCGTATATCTAGCAACCGAATTTCCTCGGCTCCCATGTCTTGAAAGATGCGTTGATAGCGACTGCCAATCACGCTTGGTTCTCTGGAGGCTGAAGGGATAATGGCAAGGCGAGCATTAGTTCCTCCAGCACGCCGAAAAAAAGTTTGCAGGATCTCTCGTCCGTGAACTTTATCTTCAGCGCCGCCGATTACCAAAATAGCTGGTTGAGTGGACTTAGGCATCCTCATTATTTGCAATTGAGATTCTAACTGCTGCATTATATTAGTAATGGGCATGAGGTGAGTTGAATACTTTTGAGTAGTGCTTTTTAGTTAAAATGCCACATTATAGCAATTTTTCCGTTGAATCCGTGATTTTTTAATGATATTCACGCATTATAGCCTTACCATTTATGCATAATCACTGATTATGTATGTTACCCTCTTCTGACAGGATTCTTAGCTCCAGACCCCTACCCTCCCTTAACTCCTTGTGCGATTTGACATTATCACTCTGTTTCCGGATTTCTTCACCTCTCCCCTGAGTTCAGGGCTGCTTGGTAAGGCACTCCTCAAACAAATAGCCGAAGTGCATCTGATCAACCCCCGAGACTTTGCTACTGACAAGCATCGACGAGTTGATGATGAACCCTACGGTGGTGGGGTGGGAATGTTGATGAAACCAGAGCCGATTTTTGCGGCTGTAGAGTCTTTACCCATTTTACCCCAGCGTGATGTCATCTTAATGACTCCCCAGGGGCAACCGATGAAACAGCAATTGTTCAAAGAATTGGCCACAGGTTATGATCAGCTGGTGATAATTTGTGGACACTACGAAGGTGTGGATGAGCGGGTATTACATTTAGTCACCCGAGAGGTATCACTGGGGGATTTTGTCTTAACCTGTGGAGAAATCCCAGCCCTAGCCATGATTAATGGTGTCACCCGGTTGCTACCAGGAACAGTAGGCAAAGCCGAATCCCTTAAATTAGAAAGCTTTGAAGCCGGGTTACTGGACTATCCTCAGTACACCAGACCTGCTGAGTTTCGGGGATGGAAGGTTCCAGAAGTTCTGTTATCAGGAAATCATGGGGAAATTGACCGTTGGCGTAAAGAGCAGCAAATTCAGAGAACCAAAGAACGCCGTCCTGATTTGTTTGACACTCTCTAAATAGCAAAGGGAACAGGGAGTAGGGAGTAGGGAGTAGGGAATCGGGAATCGGGAGTAGGGAATCGGGAATCGGGAGTAGGGAATCGGGAATCGGGAATCGGGAATCGGGCATGGCTTGTCAAATGAAAATGGTATATAAAAAGAGATTGTCAAGCTCCTACTAAGGCAAACTTTAAGATAAATACTGTTGCTAAAATCCACATGGTAATAGTCGTTTCGTGAACTTTACCCTGAAAAGCCTTCAACAGAGGAAAGGTAATTAAACCGACAGCTAAGCCATCAGCAATCGAATAACTTAAAGGCATGATCAAGATGGTGAGAAATGAGGGAATTGACTCGGCTGGATCGTCCCAATGGATTTTTATAACACTTCCGATCATCAACACTCCAACCATGACTAAGGCTGGTGCTGTGGCAAAGCTGGGAATGGCAGATAGAAAGGGAATGAAAACTATGGATAGGGCAAATAAAATGGCAGTAACAACGGCAGTCAAGCCAGTGCGTCCCCCTTCCAATAGTCCTGATGCAGACTCAATATAGGTGGTTACTGTAGAGGTGCCTAAGATTGCCCCAGCAGTAGTACCGATTGCATCTGCCATAAAGGCTCGCGACCCATGGGCAAATTCCCCCTTTTGATTGATATAACCTGCTTTGACTCCTAGTCCAGTTAGGGTACCAACGGTATCAAACAGATCCACAAACAGTAGCACAAATAGGATACTCAGTAGTTCCCAGATATTGGTCTGAACTACCTGTGACAGACCTACAAATGCCTGACCAAGTAAATCTCCTGGCCACTGGGGTAAGGCAACAATTCCTTGTGGCCAAGGGGCTATCCCCAAAATCCATGCCAGTAATGCGGTGGCGAGAATACCCCACAGCAGGGCTCCGGTAATGCGTCGAGCGATCAAGGCTGAGGTAATTAGAATCCCGACAATGGTTACTAATGTGGCTGGCTCAGTCAAATCTCCCAAGGTAGTGGTAGTTGCCTGAGACTGAGTAATGATACCTGAGCTATTGAGACCAATATAAGCAATAAATAAACCAATGCCTGTGGTGGTGGCTTGTTTAATGCATTCGGGAATCCCAGTGACAATTTTACGGCGAACTCCAGTAACCGTCAGCACTATAAAAATTAATCCTTCAATGAAAACCGCAGCCAGAGCAACCCGCCAATCTATGCCTAAACCCAACACTACTGAAAAGGCAAAGTAGGCATTGAGACCCATGCCTGGTGCTAGGGAAAATGGATATTTGGCATAGAGTCCCATCACTAAGGTTGCCAAAGCAGCTGAAATCCCGGTGGCAATCACTAATTCCCCAAACAAATCCTTGGGTTGTTGGAGGAAAATGGCATTAGACAAAATATCGGGATTGACCACCAGAATGTATGCCATGGTGACAAAGGTGGTTACTCCCGCCAGAATCTCGGTACTAAGTTTGGCTTGGTGTTGATCAAATTGGAAGAATTTAGCGATCGCGATCGCTAACTCTAAAATCCCTAACCTCTGCTGGCTCCAATCCATCCTTTGAGGATAGATTAGGGGTTGCCTGAAATAACAAAACGACCAACACATACCACAAAACCGCCAACTGCTGTGACCAAAATGCCGATCAATGTCCAAATTTGTGCCTTGCTTGAACCGTTTAATTCTTTGAAATCCGTTGCAATCGCGTTTTGCTTGCTCTCTATTTTTATTAGTGTTTCGTTTATCGTGTTGACATCTTTTTGAAGGCTGTCTAGCTTCCCGTTTATGTCTTTTAAGACTTCCTCTAAGGAGTAAGTAATTGTTATGGGTGTCTCGCTCATGGGTTAAATTTCTAATTGATTATTGGTGATGTCATATACCCTTGACTTTTATTGCAAAATATTTTTTACAATAATACCAAATAATTGTATACTAGCTTAGTTTGGTAATACTGCATCCAAAGAATTTGGCTGAGGTAGTTATATGGATGACTTGGTGAAAAACTATATCGCTGAAAAAAAACTAAACGTTGCATCATGGGCCGAGCTCCGGGAGTGTCGTAAAACTGGGAGCAAATCCCTACACACCACTGTCGAGTTTATGCCCGGACAGGTAATCTGTAAATTTGGCGCAAAAAAAAGCCTAGATCGCCCTAATTATTTAACCGTCCAAATTGACGATTGCCAACATATTATGCTCGACCCAGAGTTTTTGCAGTATCTCAATCATAGCTGCGCTCCCAATGTATTTTTCGCTCCGAGCGATCGCGTTGTGAGAGCCATAACTAAAATTAAAATTGGCGAGGAAATGACTTTCTTCTATCCATCAACGGAATGGTCGATGGATAGAGAATTTGATTGTATTTGTCAAAGCAAAGATTGCTTGGGGACTATTCGAGGTGCCGCCTACTTAGCCTTAGATATTTTAACAAAATACAAACTCGCGGAGCATATACAACAGCGCTTGGCTAAAGGACCTTGATGTCTTAAAATTTGCTTGCTCAACAGTTTTAATAAACAGTCTTAAATAAAAGCGGGAGAGCTACCACTATGAATAAATACGATGACATTGCCGAGTATTATGACTCCACTATGAAGAGTGGGTATTACGACTATCCGAAAGAAGCTCAGTCCCTCGACTCTATCCTCAAAGGTCGGAAAAAACTTCTCGAAATAGGGGTGGGAACGGGATTGCTTGCAGAAAAACTGCTGGAATTAGATCCCAGCTATGAGATAACTGGAATAGATTTTAGTCCTGCTATGTTAGAACGGAGTAAAGCTCGTTTGGGAAATCGGGCAAAGGTAGTAGAAGGTAATGTGTTATCAATGGATCTACAGGAATCTTTTGATGGAATATATTCCCATGGGGGTCCGGCAGGTGTATGTCGGGTTGGTAAGGATTACCACTTATACAGTTTTCTGCCCAATTTTGAGGACACCGTTAAAATGTTAGACAATATTGCCCGCCATTTAGTTGACGGAGGCTTGTTTGTACTTAACATTCAAGCCGAAGAAATTGATGCAGATGGCGAGCAAGACATTGGCAACGGCATTGTTTACGCTCAGCAAAAGCATCTCGCTTTCCTAGACAATCAAGAAATGTACTTTTGGGAAACAGATTATCGTTTCAAAAAAGAAGGTGAAATAGTGGCGAGCGATCGCCATAAGTTCTTAATGGTGTACGGCCAACTTCTAGAAGATACGATGAAGGCGGCAGGGTTTAAGTTAAAAGAGGCGACTCGCGACGATTTATATATGGTTTACCAAAAAGTGATGTAAAAGCAAGTTTGAGGTAAGCATTCAGCCGTCAGCCGTGAGCTTTTAGCTCACGCTACGCGAACAGCCGTCAGCTTATTTTATTCAAAAGCTGTTCGGTGTAGCGTGCGCTATGGGCATAAACTGTTCAGTGTAGCGTGGCCACAGGCCTTTGGCTGATAGCTGATACGCGACACGCTAATAGCTGATAGCTGATAGCTGAATGCTTACAGTTTGAGTGCGACGCAACGAGAACAAATTATTCACAACAATTAAGATTTGGCAGTAGCATGATCTCAAAAGACGATAACAACCAAGAAATAAAAGATGGATGGCGAGATGATGTAGCTGAATTTAGAAATTGGATGAAAATTATTCCAACTATTCCTGAGAAATTGTTTAAGATTGCCAGTGATATTCCCACCCCGGCACTGGTGTACGACCTAGATGCCATCACTGACACTGTAACCGCTTTACGAAACGACCTCAGACAAATTCCGAATATTGAGCTTTGTTTGGCTGTTAAAGCAAACCGCTGCCAATCTGTGTTGCGTCATATGGCTAAACTTGGGCTAGGAGCAGACATTACCACCATACAAGAGCTAGATGCTGCCATGGCAGCAGGGCTGTGGCCAATCTACTCTACAGCACCAGGCTTCTCAGTTGCCGACCTTAAGCGTTTGGCAACTGAGGGTGTGATTCCAGATTTGTGCAGTTTGTCTCAGTTGCGTGTCTGGTGTGAAAGCGCTAACCCAGACAAAAGAGTTGGGCTTCGACTTCGCCTTCCTTTTCACGAAGATGCCAAGGCTAAGAATGTAGTAACCAGGTGGAGTAGATTTGGAGTTGATCCAAAAGATTCTGGTCTACACAGCCTAATACAAACCCATAAGCTTGAGGTCGTCCATCTTCATGTTCATGAAGGTGAAACTTTTTCAGAAGCAGATCTACATCAGACCCTTGATTTGCTAGTATCTTGCTTGGAAATCTTTCCTAAAGTTGAAGTGCTCAATCTCGGCGGCGGTTGGGCTTACCTGTTCCATCTGCAAAAACCTGAAGCACAACGGGTTTGGAATCTAGTAAATAAAACCATTACTCGTATCAACAACCAGCGCCAGCAACCAGTGCGGCTTGTGATTGAGCCAGGAATGCTATTGACTATGATGGCGGGCTACCTGGTTGCGGAGGTCAAAGCAGCAGACGATCATCCCTCTGGGCATCGCATTGTGGTTTTGGATACCTCTGCTTGGAACTTGATGTTCTGGGCACCATGTCCAGCAGTTGCTCAGATCCCTTTCCGAGAAGGACCTATGTTGGTGCATGACCTCGCAGGTTGTACCTGTTATGAGACAGATTATTTTTGTCTTAACGAAAAGATGGCAAGAGTAGAGGTTGGTGACCGCGTGATCCTGAATGCATCGGGTGCCTACACGAGCAGTGTGGCACGGAGTCTGCATGGACTACCAATACCGAAAGAGTTTGTCATTCGCGACAACCGTCTATGCCTGGTTGACTGATCATATTGGGTGAGCAAAAAAAAGCTTTTCAAACCCTTTTGCTCCCCGTTCCGTCACCAGACCGGGTTTTCAAGGAAAGACCCAAGGAATCACACTGGCGCGATCGCAAACTTTGTGATCAGCTGCAAAAGCTGATTACACTCCTTATTATTATTAATAAAGAAGTGGCCACCAGGAAACATGTGTACCGTGAAAGTGCTACTGGTTTGGTCACGCCAGGCCGCAAGCTCATCACTGTTGGCGTCGGTATCCTGCAAACCTCCGAAAGCAGATATCGGACAATTAAGTGGGGGTTCGCTAGTGTAGGTATAGGTTTCGTTAATCCCGAAATCCGCTCGCAGGATCGGTAGAAACAGCTCCATTAGCTCCTGGTTTGCTAGCACAGCCTCTGGTGTGCCATTATATTTACGCAATGCTTCGATCAACTCAGACTTGGGCAAGTTATGAAGGGGAGGTTTTCGAGCAGGTACTTGAGGAGCGCGGCGACCGGAAATGAACAGGTGTCGAGGACTCGGGGCTTCCTGGCGGCGGAGTTGACGGGCTAATTCAAAGCTGATGAGTGCTCCCATACTGTGACCAAAAAAGGCAAAGGGGATATCTAGATAGGGCAGTAAAGCTGGTGTTAGGGTTTCAATCAGAGGCAATAGGCTAGTAACCAGGGGTTCCCGCATTCGCTTGCCCCGTCCAGGCAGTTCCACTGGGCAGACTTCGATATGGGGTGCCAATGGGTCTGGCCAAGTGCGAAAGCTTGAAGCAGCACCACCCGCATAAGGAAAGCAAAATAGGCGCAGGCGGGCTTTAGGATTGGGTTGTGGGCGAGTGATCCAAGAGTTGGTAATAATAGTCATTAGTTATTTTGAAGAGAACAGGGAGTAAGGAGTAGGGAGTAGGGAGTAGTGAACGAAATTATCACAATTCCGACACGGATCCCTATCTTTGGAAAGTAATCAATAGACTTCGCCGTAGAAGTTGGGAAATGGATCACTTTTGTAATACAAGATAATAGGCTTAGTTGTTATTTCACCAAGCCCATAAATAGTTTACAATAAATTTTATAATAAAATCCGATTTATATTATAAAATTTATTAAGTTATTTTTATCAGTTTATTGACAATTAATTAAGCTTTAAAAAAGTATTTAAATTATATAATTTTTACTAATAAAATAGTTAAAAATAAATAATGGATATATTTTTGATATCCATTATTTATTTAAAAATAAGATGTGTTTACCCTAAAATTTTAAGCGATCGCTATAACTTACAAAAATTAAATTATATAGTATTTTTAGTTGAGATGTAAACATAGGATTGATAAAAAAAAGGAGCAGGGAGCAGTATTAAAGATCTGCAAAAATTTTTTGATGTTATGATAAATCGACAATATTTTTTATTATACCAGTTTTAAAAAGTCCTGTCATACACTAAGTTGCGCTCCAAGATAGTATCTTAATCAAAAGGTGATGCAGTGATAGGGTGATGACAAGAAAGTGCTAGGTATGAATGTAACTTGGTATGATCTTTTGGTTGGCAGTACTCTTCAGGATTATTTTTAATCGAGAATAAGTGCTGTTTTTTCAGAATTTGCAACCACTCTGCTAGGGATTCTACTTCCGCGTGTAGATGTAGAAACTCTGCTTTGTTGCAAGGATTCTCAGTCCAATCCCCTACTAAATCCAAGCCTCCAGTCAGAAAAGCGGCTTTACAAGCATGGCGTAGAATAGTGCCTCTTTTAGTTTTGGGAATAGTGCCACTAACCAGCAGCAGCACCCCATAGACCTGTAGGTGATAGTGTTGAGCTAGCACCTGAGCAATAGCCTCAATTACCTCATTAATATCCAGGTTTTGCTGATAACTCTGCTTCACCTCCTGAGCAACCACCAACCGCTGGTGACCATTGACCTCTATAGTGAAGGCCGCACCGAAATTTCGTCGCAGTGAAGGATGACTAGTTTCTACTGTCCTTTCAATGTCTTGGAAATAATAGTTACGACCTTGGATAGTAATCAAGTAATTTATCCTTATTAAGCTCTACTAACTTCAGTTTTAGTTCAAGAGCGCGGCTACTGACAAAAAATTCAGGGAAAGTTATGAGAGTTTTTATCAAATGTCATTTTGGACATAACTGACTTAAAAATATCAAAGAACTTATTTTTTTGTTCCCTAGAATTTCAGGCTATCTAACAGTCTTGAGGATCAAAAGCCAAGTTAATCTAGACACCTGACTAGATTAGGCTTTGGGAAGTTTTTTCAGTACCACAGCGTAAGCTACCTGTCTTGAGACCGTCTTTATAGATGATGCAATCCCAAGTATAGGTTGGCGTTTGCGCAATGTTTGAATTACCTGAGCGCGACGTAAGCGATGGGAGCATGTCACTTATGCAGAACATTTGTACATTAGCTATAGCCCCCTCATGGGTAAAAGCCAAGCTCATATGGTACATAGTTCATTTGTTCTGGAACATAGACTTGCTCCCCATCAATTTGTCAGAACAATTTAATAGTAGCCCTGTTATATATCTGTGATCCTCATAAAACTCATAGAAAAACTCATAGAAAAACTCATAGAAAAACTCATATCTCACGAAAAACTCAGGGAGCATGCCACTTATGCAGCAACATTAGTACATTATCTGGGGAATGGGGAATGGGGAATGGGGAATGGGGAATAGGGGGAGCATGTCACAAAGCGCCGAATATTTGGGGAGCAGGTCAATTTTGTAAGAACACTTGAACTACAAACCCTTGAACTACAGTGTTTTCGGGGCTTCAGTACCAGTCAGGAGTTTTTAGTACATTTGTTCTAATAATTTGACCTGCTCCCCAAGACCAGAGCACTTGAGACCAGCCAGACAGTTAACTCAAGTGCTCATAAAAGTAAATTGATCATCGAGTGATGCAGTGATGAGATAATGAGGGGATAGAACTATCATCGGTCAAGTGCTTGATTGACTGATTGTTTATTTTGTATTGTTTATTGTGTCAACTTCTATGAGTTGACCACCCCTGTAGACTCTAAACCCAAGGACCTTGAATTGCAAATGTGATACCAGGCTCTTGAATGTTCACAAACATGATCCGACCATTGGGTGAGAAGCAAGCACCAGCAAATTCACTGCTGTTGAGGGCATTCCGTGCCAACTGGTAAAGCTCACCTTTAGGATTGACCCCAACCAGGAATTGGTCACCACCACCATCTTCACAGAGGATGAGATCTCCAGAAGGACTAATGGTCACATTATCTGGGTGTTCTAGTAAGCTGCGGTCATGGGACTCAATAAACAGTTCAATGGTGCCACCCTCTTGGGGATTGCTACCAGGAACATAGCGCCAGACTTGACCAGCTCCATTGGCCCATCCAGTCTTTGGATTTAAAGAACCACCACTAGTACAGGTAAAGTAAACCTCATTATTACCGTACCATGCCCCTTCTCCCCTGGTAAATTGGGTTGCTCCCTTAGCAAAACCTTCCACCCGCACAGTATCTTCTTCCGGGTCTACATCCTCAATCCGAACCCATTCTACTGCCATGGGTTTACCGACAGGGAAGTTTTTAACAGTGATTTTCTGAAATGTTCCCTGGATCTTTAATGCCTCCAGTACACCCCCTGCTTTTAAGTTGCTTGGTTGCTTGGGAATAAAGCGATAGAACAGACCATCCATCCTGTCTTCAGTCTGATAAACAATCCCAGTCTTGGGATCTACTGCAACGGCTTCATGGTTAAAACGACCCATTGCCACTAGAGGCTCAGCTTGCACTACTTCACCGGTAATGGGCACTTCAAAGTTATAGCCGTGCTTCATCGAAACACTTCTGGGGTCATCTACCGGATAAGTGGTGGGAGTAACGGTGCTTTCTTCACAAGTAATCCATGAACCCCAAGGGGTTGGTCCACCACTACAGTTTCGCTCAGTACCAGCAAGGGAAGTGTACTGTTTGACCAGTTGACCATTGGCTCCCACTACTAGTGTTGTCGTCCCACCCAGACACATGGGGTCATACTTGATATACTCTACTGCTACCAATCCATGTTTATCCAGTTGATGGGGGCTAAGTTCATGATTGCGCACCAGGACAGTATTGCCTCCCGGTGCAGGAAAAGCACCCATGCCATCGGGTCTACCAGGCACCAAATTGCTATCACTCATGGTGTCACCTGTGCGGGATAAAATTTTATAGCTAAATCCGGCTGGCAGGTCTAATAATTGATTAGGGTCTGGCTGAAGTGAACCGAAGCCTTTACCTCGAAATGCTTTACCAAGAGCCTTCTTGGCAAAAACCTCTTTCAACGGGGATGCCAGAATTACACTGGCGGTGCTAGCACTGGCTAAGGCAAAGAAGTGACGTCGTGATAAAGTCATTGGTGGATAACGGATAGGTGTTTGATCAGTGACATACTCCCGACGTTGCCCTAACGGGACAACGCGGGCTTCTTACCAACACCAGCCACTGCTTCGGTTACTCGGTAAGCTTTATTACTGACGGAATGCCCTACCGCCAAATTTAATATATTGATTGCCGCATTTACATCCCGATCCGCCACATAACTACAGTGAGGACAAGAATGAATGCGGTCTTTTATTTTTTTGGGAACTTTCTTTCCACAGTTAGAGCAGTTTTGGCTAGTGTTGCGGGGATTTACTGCTTTCGTGATTAGTCCAGCATTTAAGGCTTTGACTGACAAGATAGACAGAAATTGACCCCAACCAGCATCAAGGACTGACTTTGCCATTTTGGTTTTAGCCAGACCTTTAATATTAAGTTTTTCGTGAGCCACTAGATCATGACTATCTAGCAACTCTTTCGCGGTCTTGAAATGGAAATCTTTTCTGGTATCAGCAACCTTCTTATGGGCTTTTCCAAGTTTTGTTACAGCCTTTTTTCGGTTGTTGCTACCTTTTTTAGACCTGCTGACAGCTTTTTGGATTTTCTTTAGTCTCTTCTGAGCCTTTCGGTAGTACTGAGGAATGAGCACCTCGGAACCATCAGATTTTACCAAGAAAGACTTAAGACCCATATCTATACCAACGGGATTAGCAACATTATCTATCGGAATAACATCCGGAATGGTATCATCTTGAATTGACAGCGTAACATAATAGCCGTCAGCCTTTCGGGTTATAGTAGCTGTCTTGACTTTGAATCCTTCAGGAATAGATCTGTGGTAGATCATCTTGACTTGCCCAAATTTTGGAAGAGTCAGAATACTGCCATTGATAGGATTCTTGGAGAGAGACGGAAAAGTAAAGGAGCGATATCTGTTCTTTCCTTTAAACCTTGGTCTTCCGCTCTTTTTTCCGTTGCTGTCACCCTTTAAAAATCGCGCTATAGCCAGGTCTACTCTTTTAACACAGTCTTGTAAGACATGAGCATGAATTTCTCCATACCAAGGTCTATCTTTCTTTAATTGAGGTAGAGTCCTCTTTTGAGAAAAATAGTCGGGATTGTTCCTTAGGTTTGGTAAATGACAAACAATAGGACAGGAATTTATGGAGCAACGATTCTGTTCATACCAGTTAAACCTGTCTGCCAATAGATAGTTATATTGATAGCGCAGCATGTCTAACCACTTTTCTATTTTGGCAGTCTGTGACTTAGTTAGTCGCAGTCGGTACTGGTATGCTGATCTCATTATTGCTGCCTCCTGTTTTTCGACCTATTATTCTAGTAACAGATGTAATTACATGTGTCAATGCATAATGAAAGATAAAACACTGATGATTCGACTGACTAATTTCGAGAAAAAACAGCTGAAACAAGAAGCTGAACGCAGGGGAATGACCTGTTCTGAATTACTGAGGAGTTTAATAGCTCGTTTCCCTGTCCCCAAAGAGTCCTAGTTGGTGACTCCGTTTTACGCTCGTCACCGGGCTATCCTTCCTAGAGACGAAACCTGATTGTTAGTGGAGCCTTAATCATAAAGTTTTAACCCTTTTATGCATAACCGACCAACCATAAAGGCTCCACTATCCTTACGGTAACTTTGAGACGCTGACCCTATTGGGTACAGCGCGGGGCTGCCGCCCTAAAGCTCAGACAGATCTGCTCTATGCCCATCAGGATAAATCGTCGAACTATCCAAGTAGGCATCACAAATATCGACGTTCTCGGCTCGAAATAAGTTGCAACCCCTCAACTGAGCCTTAGTAAGGATAGCTCTTTTCAGGTTAGCATTACTCAAATTGGCATGGCTGAGATTGGCATGGCTAAGGTCAGTGTCCCTCAAGTCCGCTGCTTGGAGATTGGCACCAGCGAGATTTGCCCCCTGTAAATTAGCACGACGTAGATTTGCTCTGAACAGATTGGCATTCTGAAGATCCGCCCCAGAGAGATTGGTCTGGTAGAGTTGGGCATCACTTAACTGAACTGCTTGAAGTTGAGCTTGCTGCAACTTGGCTTGACTTAGATTAGAGTAAGGCAGGTAAGTCTTGTTAAGATTGCTGCTGCTCAGGTCAATTGCTTGTATATCTGCTTCAAACAGGTCAGCTTCACTGATATCTACTCCACTAAAGTCTCGTCTACCCCTAGCGTATTGTTCAAGTAACTCCGATCCACCAATCTTTTTCATTGCGCTATAGATAGGTCAGCTTTTGCCGCCCAATACCAATTTATAAAATAATGTCAATGCGTATTTATGCTTAATTATTTTATAAAGGTATAACTTTGTAGCGCCTTACACAGTTAATTATAATTCTTTTTTAATATTTGTGAACATTTGCTACGTAAAAATAAAAATCCTTGACAATCTAAGTTTTTTTTGTTATGAAGTTTTTATTTTATCGGTAAAGGTAGGGAACAGGGAACAGGGAACAGGGAACAGTGATAAGATTTTGCAGGGAGTAGCTGCTGAGTGGTGATAGCTGACCGCTCAAGGTATCAAACAGAAAAAAGTGATGTTATCAGCAGGGAGAGCCACTGGGGAAACTGCCTAGTGGTCAAGGTCGGGAGCTATCCAGGAAGTATAAGTCTAGATTAGACCTCTTGCAAAAGTATTTTTCTGATAGTGTTTACGTAAATTCTTGTCCACTGTTCCCTGTTCCCTATTCCCTGTTCCCTATTCCCTGTTCCCGACAACTGCAAGAAGTCTATTGGTGTAAAGATATTAAGCAAAGCTTCCTGTTCTGTTGCAACTAAGATGTCACAACTGCCAGTATCAATCGCTCAGCACTACCACGAGCGCACCAAATATGCTCCAGAAACCATATCAGCCAAAAATAAGGGCTTAGACTGGGAGAAGCAGCCGATACCTTTTAAAGACTACAAAGTTGGGACTAACTTTGACCTAAAACCATACTTCTCACAAGACCGGGAGCAGTTTACCTCTGAACCGAGTAAGACTTGGTGGCGGCTGTCCCAGTTACTACTGTGTAGTTATGGTTTGACGGCTAGGCTGGAGACAATGGGACCACCACTTTATCTGAGGGCAGCTCCCTCTGCTGGTGGCTTATACCCAGCTGAAGTTTATTTGATTTCCCGTGGTACTCCCGTATTACCATCAGGACTGTACAACTATCAGTGTCTTACCCATTCTCTAGTTCATTTTTGGCAGAGTGACGTTTGGAGTACACTGCAAGAGGCTTGCTTCTGGCACCCAGTTTTGGAGAGTACGGAACTCGCTATTGTAACTACAGCGGTATTTTATCGCTCCGCCTGGCGCTATGAAGACCGGGCATACCGCAGAATTTTTCTAGACACTGGTCATCTGCTAGGTAATATTGAGTTAGCTGGGGCTTTGAGTGATTACCGACCTCACCTAATTGGTGGGTTTGCTGATGAAAAAGTTAATGAACTGCTTTATCTAGACCTGGAACAAGAAGGAGCGATCGCAGTAATTCCCCTGGCCGATCAGCTCAAAGTTGAACAAAACTTGCCCATCGCCCCAACTGTGTTAGCATCTCCTACTGAGGTTAATTACCCAGACATTCCAGATGGAGAATTATTGGGGTATTTGCACCGCGCTACGGAAATTAAGCAGGGTGGTGATTGGAAGGCTAAAGGTAATAATTCAAAGAGTACAAAAATTGACGACCAGTTAGAAGACAAGTACAACTTTCCGTTTTGTGATAAAGTTTCAACTTCTACAAACCCCATAGATTGGGGGGAGTTAACCAGCTCAGGTAATGTACCGAAAGCATGTTTAGATACTATTCTAAAACGACGCTCTACCCGAGCTTATAGTGCAGCTAATCTGACCTTGGAGGAGCTAAAAGCTCTTTTGGATTTTACATACCAACCTCAGCATTACATTGAGCAGGGGTTAGATGGAACACCAGATTATTTTGATTTAAGTTTAATCGAAACATTTATAGCAGTATCTGGGGTAAATGATCTAGAAGAAGGCTGCTATTATTATGCGCCTAACGCTCAAGAATTGCGGCAAATTCGCTTTAAAAACTTCCGGCAGGAATTGCATTTTCTGTGTTTAGGGCAAGATTTGGGTCGAGATGCCAGAGCAGTGGTGTTCCACACGGCAGACTTACAAAAAGCAGTGGCTCGATTAGGCGATCGCGCTTACCGTTACTTGCACATGGATGCTGGTCATCTAGGACAGCGGCTGAATCTAGCAGCTATTTACCTGGGTTTAGGAGTAAGTGGTATTGGTGGCTTCTTTGATGACCAGGTAAATGAAGTTTTGGGTATCCCTGTTGATGAAGCGGTTGTTTATATTACGACTTTGGGGCGTCCTAGAACACGGCTTTGAGGTTTCGGGAGTAGGGAGTAGGGAGTAGGGAGTAGGGAGATGGGGAGGTGGGGAGATGGGGAGATGGGGAGAATGTCTGGTTTTGAAACAAAAGCCACACCCAAGCTATAACGGCTTGGGTGTGGCTTTTTAGGCGGCTATTTTATACAAAAACGGCGGCTATAAGGGAAAATATTAACAAAAATGTAAACTTTGTTTTCGTTATGTTACATTAAATTTAATACTTTCTTAAGCATTCGTACCTAGAGGACTAATCAACTACATGGCGGAACCAACCCATCTGGCTGAGCTTGAGCAGGGTATAAAACTCTGGAATCAATGGAGAGACAATCATCCCAAACTGATCCCTGACCTGATGGAGGTAGACCTGAGTGGGAAAAACCTCAATGGTTTCAATCTCTTTCAAGCGGAGCTAATGGGAGCTAACTTGAG
The DNA here is from genome assembly GCF_010692325.1 of Moorena sp. SIO3I8. Classification (GTDB taxonomy): domain Bacteria; phylum Cyanobacteriota; class Cyanobacteriia; order Cyanobacteriales; family Coleofasciculaceae; genus Moorena. Next base: position 28,255 of record NZ_JAAHHW010000048.1, read on the forward strand.
TGGGTCATTGCTGATTTATACTGACCTGACTGAGGCTTGTGTAGTTGGGGCAATTTTTGATAAAGCTATTCTTCGTCACGCTTACTTGAATAGAGCCAAGCTTACCCGTACATCCTTTCAAAGAGCAGACCTGACTATGACATCTTTGGAAGAGGCTAACCTAATTAGGGTTAACTTTTCTCTGGCAGACCTTGAGGGAGCTAATTTGTATAGAACTAACCTGATTGCTGTGAATTTCACCAAAGCCAATCTGAGTAGGGTCAACTTCACTGAGGCGGTGATGACTGGGGCTAATCTTAATGAAGCTCAACTGATTGGTAGTAATTTTGATAAAGCTAATTTAACAGGAGCAGATCTGGTTAAGGCTAATCTGAAAGGGGCTAACCTTAGTCAAGCTAATCTTAGTTATACCAACCTCAGAGAAGCTAACCTTAGTGAAACCAACCTCAGAAAAGCGAATCTTACCGGAGCTGATTTAACTCATGCCAACCTTCGGGGGGCTAATCTGATTGAAGCGGAACTTGATGGGGTGATATTGAATACGAGTATTTAGTTATATAGGAAAGGGAGTAGGGAGTAGGGAGTAGGGAGTAGGGAGTAGGGAGATGGGGAGATGGGGAGATGGGGAGATGGGGAGATGGGGAGATGGGGAGATGGGGAGATGGGGAGATGGGGAGATGTTTATTAAGGGTAATTGTCATAACATGATCTAACAGCAGGGTAGGGTGGGGAGGATAAATGCCATTGACCTTGGCCTTTAGGCCACGCTACGCGAATGGTCACGCTACACGAACACTTCTGAGCTGATAGCTTATAACTGATAGCTTATAACTGATAACTGATAACTGATAGCTGATAACTGATAGCTGATAACTGATAGCTGATAGCTGATAGCTTACCCTTTAGTGCATAAGTGGTGCAGAAAAAATATTTCGATAGGCTTGTCGAGTCTTGATTAAGTCGGCTTTGATCGAAATATCCGCACTCACATTCTGCATAAATCGCTAATGATGAATTTTCAGCTGCCATGGTCTGATCGCCGCCATACCTCTGAATCTTCTGTGAAGAAAAAACACTGTAATGGTTCAATAGGTCAAATTAAAAAAATCAGACAGGGTGCTCTAGGTAGTCTCTTTGTGACTCTGTTTTGGGCAATTACCCCACCAGTTTTTGCCGCTGAGTATCTCACTCTACGTTTAGGGCCATTTGAGCAATCGGTCGCTATCACGGAATTAGAAACCTTTGCTGAGACAGGGGAGTTATCACCAGCACTGCAACCCTATGGAGATATCCTCACGCCACAGATCCGGAAGATTTTGACCAATAGCCTCAAACTCAACCCTAAGACCACAGAAACCTTTATTAATGACCTTCTCCTCTCCAGCGATGGCGCACGGTTGTTGGAAAGACTAGGGTTAGCACTCCCTGATAGTAGTTTAGAGCAATTAAAAGCTGCGCTGTTGTTAGGAGCAAGGCAAGTCAATGGTTTAAGTGTGCTGAGTTTTTTACGGGCTTATCCAGGAGAAAATATCACTTTGGATGCTTCGTCTGCTGTTGGCATTGCCCTACAGCTCAATGCTTCCTACTGGAAGAGTTTAGCAGTTGGTCCAATTTTAGAGCAAGATTTGGCTGTTGCGGACGCTGCCACCTTTCGCCCTAAATTTGACCCTGCTAGTATTGGTCCTCAATTGGTTAAACAGCGTAAACTAAGACTAAGAGACCAACAACGGCAACGTACTATTATTGTAGATCTATACTGGGCTGATGATACTACTGGACCTTTGGTAGTTCTCTCCCACGGATTTGCTGCAGACCGCAAATTTCTGAGATATTTAGCACGCCATCTAGCGTCTCATGGTCTTACTGTTGCTTCCCTAGAGCATCCTGGCAGCAACTTTACCAGGATTAACAACTTGTCAGCACCAGGTAAACTTGGGGATTTGTTACCTCCGGGGGAGTTTATTGACCGCCCCAAAGATGTCAGCTTTCTCCTGGATGAGTTGGCTGACATCAATCAGAGATATTCTACCATGCTTGGGAAACTGAATACTCAACAAGTTACAATTATTGGTCATTCATTGGGGGGCTACACGGCTTTAGCGTTGGCTGGGGGAAAACTAAATTTAGAGGAACTGCGACAGTTTTGTAAAAATCGCTCTCCTGTGGGCAGATCCCCAGCAGATTGGTTCCAATGTGCAGCGGCTGATTTACCAGAAGACGAGGTTAATCTTACTGATCAGCGAGTGGTGCAAGCGATCGCTTTGAATAGCGTAACGGGGCGTTTGTTTGGTACTAAGGGTTTGCGTCATGTTACTGTACCAACTTTAATGTTAACGGGTACCGAGGATGCCATTACACCAGCGCTAGACCATCAGTTACGGTCTTTTAATCAGTTGGGGGGTTCTAAGTATTTGATCAGCGCCATTGGTGGCACTCACCTCAGTGTGACTGACCCGAAAAATCTTAACGATGCGATCGCTAGAAGTACTTTAGTCAAAGAGGTGGTTGGGGACGATGCCCATAGCCTGCGGCAACTGGTCAAAGGTGTAAGTTTAGCGTTTATTAAGCAGCTAACTCCAGAAGCTCAACGCTATGAACCATTTTTAACCCCAGCCTACGCTCAATCTCTTTCGAGTCCCAAAATTTCCTTGCGTCTGAGTACAAAATTACCTGCTACCATGGCAACTTGGTTTCAAGTTATATCCGTGGGAAATCAGCAGGTTGCTATTAACTTTAAGGACGTAAATTATGGATCGCTCAGCTCAATTCAGTTCTATTTTTATCCTAACACTAAATTCATGACACCGAATACTTTTTGCATTGGACAGCTGAATCAATTGTTTACTAAACTTGTTAACAAGTACCGCGAAAAAGCAACTCGCCTCAGTTAAGTTTAATAGTTTTAGGGAGTAGGGAGTAGGGAGTAGGGAGTAGGGAATAGGGAATAGGGAATAGGGAGTGTGGGGAGATGGGGAGATGGGGAGATGGGGAGATGGGGAGATGGGGAGAATAATTCCTGTAGGGTGGGCAGTGCATGATTGGTGATTAATTGGCTTGCCATCGGGAAGGTAAGCACTGCCCACCCTACGATTAATATTACTGCATCACTATTCTCTAGTCCCGATTCCCGATTCCCGATTCCCGATTCCCGATTCCCTTCCCCCCTTATTAAGGGGGGTTAGGGGGGATTCCGATTCCCGATTCCCGATTCCCGATTCCCTTAATTAATTGGTAGTTTAGGATTATAAAGTTTTATAACTTATAGCCAATATGGCCAGACTTTTCTATTAGTCATGCTGGAAGTTTATATTAAGACTTAATAGAAATTAATTGGGTATATCGCTATCATGGAAATCTTTGATCTAGGTTTCGTCGAGAGGTTAGAAAGTGACAGCTTTGTCTCTGACAGTAGTGATCAGAAAATGCCTGATGTTGTCGGTGGTAAAAGTAGCAGGATTCGTTGGCCTCATAATGATGAACCGCAGCAGCAGCCTACTACAATTGTGACCATACCCATAGAATTACCGTATTGTCCTCTTTACTTATTTCCTGATGGCACAATTGGGCATAAATGTTTTGATACTCGTCCTTTTTAAGGATAGCGGTAATAATATTCATTTATCTTATTCATAAGGTACACAGGATTTATTCCCTGTTCCCTATTCCCTGTTCCCTAAAATCTACAACTTGTGTATCTCACCTATTTGATTTTTGCTATAGTCACTACACCCAGCCAACCGCATTTTTGATTTGATATACCGCCAACTCCCGGTCTATATGTTTCTTGGCTTTAAGAATCGGACTGTTAGGACTTTTGTACCAGCGCTGGGAGCGGAAACAAAAACCATTGGGCGTTATTGCCTCCCAACTATAGCGAGTGCGATCAATCAATAACCAAATTTCATAAGAGTGATAGGTCTGTTGGGGAAATTTAAGAATACCAATTTCTAGCAGAATGCTCATGCGCATCCGCGATCGCTCTATACGTTTGAGTAATTCCAGAAAACACAATGCTGCCCGTTTAGCCGCCTCATGAGTGGGGTAACGGTAGCGATCGCGGGGTTCAAATTTGAAGTCTCGACTACTAAGGCGGAAATGAAACTTGCCTGAAGCATCCTCGACATATATCACACTCCAAGGGGTTTTCGGGTACTTTACACAAAAACCTGGAGCTATTAATTTAACCGCAGTTGCCATCCTTATCCCTTTGCTAAACCGTTGCTGAGAGGATCTTAACCAAATTTTTCTCGATCACCAACGGAGGGTTTTGGTCAATGAGCCTGACCGAAGGTCATTACCCATTACCGATTACCCATCATTCTCAATCATGCCACAATTGAGCCACGCCCTTTTATATCATGTCAGGATAATTACCCTTAATAAAAATCTCCCTATCTCCCCATTTCCCCACCTCCCCATCTCCCCACCTCCCCATCTCCCCATCTCCCCATCTCCCCATCTCCCCACACCTCCCACCCTTTCCTTAATTATGGGTATTCAACCAGACTTGATATTAGGCATGTGAGAGATCAATATCATCCTGGCCGTAGGCTTGCCAAGCCAAGTCTACTAAGCCATCAACAATAGCAGCAGCTACTACCGCAGAACCCTTACGACCATCAATCCGAATGTGGGGAATTAAAGAGTCCGTCAACCGAGATTTAGCCACATCCACCTCTACAAATCCCGCAGGTACCCCAATCACCAAGGCTGGTCGAATTTCCTCTGCTTCAATCAACTCCACCAATACTGTCAAAGCTGTCTGAGCTTGACCAATAACAAAAATTCCTTCTGGATAGCGTCTAGCTAAGGTTTGCATCCCCCAGGCTGCCTTAGTCTTTTGTTTTTGGGGACGAGTGAGGGTTTCCATGCTGCAATACACCGGATTAGCAAAGGTATGTTGAATGTGGGGAGTGATCCCCACTTGTACCATTGGCACATCCACTACAATTGTGCTACGAGCAGCTAGAGCTGCTGCTCCTGCTTGTAATGCCCGCTCAGAAAAATGAATCAGAGACTTATACTCAAAGTCGGCTGTGGCATAAATCACCCGCCGCACAATCTCGTATTCTGCTGGTGAAAAGACATGCTCGCCTATTTCACGGTCAATAATTGCCAGACTTTGGGCATCAGTTATATGCCATTCCATGAGGACTCTTCAGACAAACTGGTTGTGATTATTTTGACATTATTATGCTTGCTCTAGGGGTTTTCATATTAGGGAATAGGGAATAGGGAATAGGGAATAGGGAATAGGCAAGAGGCAAGCTAGCAAGCTAGCAATAGGCAAGCTAGCAATAGGCAAGCTAGCAACAGGCAAGAGGCAAGAGGCAAGCTAGCAAGCTAGCAACAGGCAATAGGCAAGCTAGCAACAGGCAACAGGGAAAACTGATCTGACTCCCCATCTCCCCATCTCCCCATCTCCCCATCTCCCCATCTCCCACACTCCCCATCTCCCCATCTCCCCCACACTCCCCACACCTCCCACACTCCCGACTCCCTACTCCCTACTCCCTACTCCCTACTCCCTACTCCCTACTCCCTGTAACTAAAAATTAAGAATAATTGCAATTTGATTCAGATTCTCTTATATCCCTAATCGATATGTTTAGCTTGGCAAGAGGATTTGGCGAATTAGATACCAGGGAAAGAACACTTATCCCTAAGGATAGTCATTACCTCGGACTTCTGAGAAAATCTAAATCACGAGAGGTCTTAAGGCTGTTCGCGTAGCGTGGCCAAAGGCCAAGGCTGTTCGCGTAGCGTGGCCAAAGGCCAAGGCTGAAACTCTCTTGGTTGCTGAGTAACAAATCCATAAAATTGTTACATTTTTGATGATTGATGATTGATTTTTGATGCTTAATGCTTAATTTTTGATGATTGATGCTTGATGTTTGATACTTGATACTTGATATTTTAACAAGGGAGAATAGGATATGAAATTGGCTTACTGGATGTATGCAGGTCCTGCCCACATTGGCACACTGCGCGTTGCGAGTTCTTTTAAGAATGTCCATGCTATTATGCATGCCCCCCTAGGGGATGACTACTTCAACGTGATGCGCTCCATGCTAGAGCGAGAGCGGGACTACACTCCGGTAACTGCTAGTATTGTTGACCGGAACGTGCTAGCACGGGGTTCTCAGGAAAAAGTAGTGGACAACATCACCCGCAAGGATCAGGAGGTAAACCCTGATCTGATTGTGCTAACTCCCACCTGCACCTCCAGTATCCTACAAGAAGACCTGGAGAACTTCGTAAACCGGGCTCAGATGGATGCCAAGGCTGATGTGATGTTGGCAGATGTCAACCACTACCGGGTCAATGAATTGCAAGCGGCTGACCGCACCCTAGATCAAATTGTTCAGTTCTACCTCAACAAAGCCCGCAAGAAGGGTGAGCTCCCAGAGGGCAAAACCGCAAAGCCCTCGGTGAACATAATTGGTATTTCTACCCTTGGCTTCCACAATCAACACGATTGTACTGAACTGAAGCGGTTGATGGCTGATTTGGGCATTGAAGTTAACGAAGTCCTCCCAGAGGGAGCGTCTGTCCACAATCTGAAAAATTTACCTCGGGCTTGGTTTAACCTGTTGCCTTATCGGGAAATTGGCTTGATGAGTGCCCGTTACCTGGAAGAAGAGTTCTCGATGCCCTATGTCGATATTGCTCCTCTGGGTGTGGTGGAAACTGCTCGTTGTATCCGTAAGATTCAGGAAATCCTCAATGGTCAAGGTGCTAATGTCGATTACGAAGAGTACATCGACAACCAAACCCTGTACGTTTCTCAAGCTGCCTGGTTCTCTCGCTCCATCGACTGCCAAAACTTGACCGGTAAGAAGGCTGTGGTTTTCGGAGATAATACCCACGCTGCCGCTATGACCAAGATTCTGGCACGGGAAATGGGTATTCATGTGGTGCTGGCTGGGACTTACTGCAAGTATGATGCGGATTGGTTTAAGGAGCAGGTGAGCGAATACTGTGATGAGATCCTGATCAGTGATGATAATGGTGCGATTGGGGATGCGATCGCACGAATTGAACCTGCTGCGATTTTCGGTACCCAAATGGAACGGCACGTTGGTAAGCGATTGAACATTCCTTGTGGTGTGATTGCTGCTCCCATTCATATCCAAAACTTCCCCATCGGTTATCGTCCCTTCATGGGTTACGAAGGTACTAACCAAATTGCTGATTTGGTCTACAATTCCTTTACCTTGGGTATGGAAGACCACTTGTTGGAAATCTTTGGTGGTCATGATACCAAGGAAGTGATTACCAAGGGGATCTCTGCTGATTCTGACCTGAACTGGAGTAAGGACGCTAAAGCAGAACTGAATAAGGTGCCTGGTTTTGTTCGCGGTAAAGTGAAGCGCAATACTGAGAAGTTTGCTCGTGAGCGTGGCTTTAGTGAAATCACTCTTGAAGTGATGTATGCCGCTAAGGAAGCTGTAGGGGCTTGAGCTTAATACAGATTTAACCTGAATCAGGGGAGGTGGGGAGATAGGGAGATAGGGAGATAGGGAGATGGGGAGATAGGGAGATGGGGAGATGGGGAGATGGGGAATCAGATCAGTTTTCCCGATTCCCAATTCCCGATTCCCGATTCCCGACTCCCGACTCCCGATTCCCGATTCCCGATTCCCGATTCCCGATTCCCGATTCCCGATTCCCGATTCCCGACTCCCGATTCTTTGTACCTTTTTCAAAGTCTGTGACTCTATCGACGAATATTGCTGTGATTGCTCCGAAAAAATTTAATTATTATTTACAAAAAATCTGAATAGCTAGACCCGCCTATGGCTTCTGGTGGGTATGGATGATTTTGCCCAGCCATGGTCTATGGTGAGCAACGTTAACGGGTGGATCTCATTAAAGCTGTTTGAGCCGCTGGTGCGTTACGGGACGGGCTGTCCCAACAAGGCGTGAAGAGGCAGAAAATGAGGGCGAGCCCGTCCCTAACGCACCCTACGCAACATTTACAACAGTAGTACCCCCGCTTCATTCACCCTGGTGATTTAAGAGTTTTGTTTATTGTAATACTTTTTTATAAACTAATTTATAAAAATAGTTATTTAAATATTAAATTTAATAAATAAGATTTAAATTGCTTGAGATAATTGCTTAAACTCAAAAAAATCGATTTAAGCTAATTTAAAGGCTAGATCGATCAAAAAAACCCTGTATTTTCTAGTGCAGTTGGTGAATAATGCAATAAGCGCCGAAGCGATGCAGAGGTGCGACCCGTGGCGAATTTAATTCGCCAACGGAAAGCGCACCTAAGCGGTCTTGGGGGTTTCCCCCATGAGCGACTGCATCAAGACAAGCCAAGCAATCTATCGCTGGCTTTAGGGTCCCTCGCTTAACTAGTGCCTGAGATAAATCAAGCAAGCATAATTTTGGCAATTATGCTTTCGGCTGGCTTAGGGGCAAAGACAAAAGAAGAATTTTTATCTGAAACAGGAGATAACTAAAGGTGAAACTTTCAGTTTATGGAAAAGGTGGTATCGGTAAGTCCACAACTAGCTGTAATATCTCAGTTGCCCTAGCTAAGCGGGGTCGAAAGGTGCTGCAAATTGGCTGTGACCCGAAGCATGACAGCACATTCACTCTGACTGGTTTTCTGATCCCTACCATTATTGATACCCTTCAGGAAAAGGATTACCACTACGAAGATGTCTGGCCTGAAGATGTGATTTACAAAGGTTATGGTGGTGTTCATTGCGTAGAAGCTGGTGGTCCCCCGGCTGGTGCTGGTTGCGGTGGCTATGTAGTTGGTGAAACGGTTAAGCTGCTCAAGGAACTGAATGCTTTTGATGAGTACGATGTGATTCTGTTTGACGTTCTGGGTGATGTCGTCTGTGGTGGTTTTGCTGCTCCCCTCAACTATTCCAACTATTGCATGATTGTCACGGATAACGGTTTCGATGCGTTGTTCGCTGCTAACCGGATTGCTGCTTCTGTTCGTGAAAAAGCTCGCACTCACCCGCTGCGTCTGGCTGGTCTGATTGGCAACCGCACCTCTAAGCGCGACTTAATCGATAAGTATGTCGAAGCTGTGCCCATGCCAGTGCTGGAAATTCTGCCACTAATTGAGGACATTCGTGTCTCTCGGGTTAAGGGCAAAACGATTTTTGAAATGGCAGAAACTGACCCTAGCCTGGAACCGGTTTGCCAATACTATCTCAACATTGCTGACCAAATTCTGGCACAGCCTGAGGGGGTTGTACCTCAAGATGCACCAGACCGGGAGTTGTTCTCTTTGCTGTCTGACTTCTACCTAAATCCTCAAACCCCAGCAGTGACTGAGGAAGAAGAATTAGACCTGATGATGGTGTAAGCAAAGGTTGAAAGAAAGGTTGAAGGTTAGGAGGTTGAAGGTTGAAGGTTGAAGGTTGAAGGTTAGGAAGTTGAAGGTTAGGAAGTTGAAGGTTGAAAGTTAGCAGGTTGAAAGTTAGCAGGTTGAAGGTTGGAAGTTAGCAGGCGTAGGGTGCGTTAGGGACGGGCGAGCCCTCATTTTCTCGGTAGCCAGTGTTGAGACAGTCCGTCCCGTAACGCACCACCGGGTCAAACAGCTTTAATGAGATGCACCCGGTTGAAAGTTATAAGAGTCAACAGCAAACCTGAAAACCTTAAGCCGGAAAACCTTCAACCAACTAACCTTCAACCCTTAAAACCTTCAACCTTCAACCATTAAAACATTCAACATTCAACCTTCAACCCTTAAAACCTTCAACCCTTAAAACCTTCAACCCTTAAAACCTTCAACCATTAAAACCTTCAACCTTTAAACCTTCAACCTTAAACCCTGAAAACTTTAGAGAGAAACCAGGAGAGGAGAATTTTAAATGACTGTTGCTCAAACCCCTCAAGCCCTAGATTTTGAGTGCGAAACTGGGAATTACCATACCTTTTGCCCAATTAGCTGCGTGGCATGGCTTTACCAAAAGATTGAAGATAGCTTCTTTTTGGTGATTGGTACTAAGACTTGTGGCTATTTCCTCCAAAATGCGATGGGGGTGATGATTTTTGCTGAGCCACGCTATGCTATGGCGGAGTTGGAAGAAGGGGATATTTCGGCTAAGCTCAATGATTACGAGGAACTGAAGCGGTTGTGTTTGCAGATTAAACGCGATCGCAATCCTAGTGTGATTGTCTGGATTGGTACCTGCACTACGGAAATTATCAAGATGGATTTGGAAGGCTTGGCTCCCAAGCTGGAATCTGAGATTGGGATTCCGATTGTGGTGGCTCGTGCTAATGGCTTAGACTATGCTTTCACCCAGGGTGAAGATACTGTGTTGGCGGCTATGGCTCACAAGTGTCCGAAGGAAGCACCCCAGGTGGAAGAGGAGAAACAAGAACGGAATGCGATCGCAAAACTCCTCAACTTTGGACGCCAGAAAGAAGAGGTGGCTGCGGAAGAGTCAGACTATGCGGATCATCCACCCCTAGTGTTGTTTGGCTCCCTACCTGACCCGGTTGTGACTAACCTCACCCTAGAGTTGAAGAAGCAGGGGATTAAGGTGTCTGGTTGGTTGCCTGCTAAGCGTTACACGGAATTACCAGTAATTGAAGAAGGTTACTATGTTGCTGGGGTGAATCCCTTCCTCAGCCGCACCGCTACTACTCTGATGCGCCGCCGCAAGTGTAAATTAATTGGCGCACCTTTCCCCATTGGTCCGGATGGCACTCGGGCTTGGATAGAGAAAATGTGTTCTGTGTTTGGTATTGAACCAAAAGGCTTGGCAGAACGGGAAGCTAAAATTTGGGAAAGCTTGGAGGATTATATCCAGCTGTTGCGTGGTAAGTCAGTATTTTTCATGGGGGATAACTTGCTGGAAGTTTCCTTAGCTCGTTTCCTCGTTCGTTGCGGGATGACTTGCCATGAAATCGGTATCCCTTACATGGATAAGCGTTATCAGAAGGCTGAGTTAGCTCTGTTAGAACAGACTTGCCACGAAATGGGTGTACCAACTCCTAAGATTATCGAGAAGCCAGACAATTATAACCAGATTCAGCGGATTTATGAGTTGGAGCCGGATTTGGTAATTACCGGTATGGCTCATGCTAATCCTTTGGAAGCACGGGGAATTAATACTAAGTGGTCCGTTGAGTTTACCTTTGCTCAAATGCACGGCTTTACTAATGCCCGAGACATTCTGGAATTGGCAACTCGTCCGTTACGTCGTAATAACAGTCTCAAGGATTTGGGTTGGGATAAGTTAGTGAAAGAAGAGGCTAAAGTTTAGCGCTTCTTAGTGGAGTAGGGAAGTCAGAAGAGGGATCCCCCCTAACCCCCCTTAATAAGGGGGGAATTTTATAAGGGGGGCATCTTGCTGTGGAACGGGCCTCTGGCCTGTTTCCTGCCCACTCCACTCATATTCATTCTCCCCCTCTCATTCCCTGTTCCCGTCTTGATGCAGTCGCTCATGGGGGAAACCCCCGCGTGAAGGTAATGGTGCGCTTACAGTCGTCGAATTAAATTCGCCACGGGTCGCACCTGAGGCATCGCTAAAAATCATCATTGTCAGCCATGCTTTGCGCGAGTGGGGGAAACCCCCGTGAGGCCACTGCATCGCTTGTCTGTACCCCCATCTCCCCATCTCCCCACCTCCCCATCTCCCCATCTCCCCATCTCCCCATCTCCCCACCTCCCCATCTCCCCATCTCCCCATCTCCCCATCTCCCCATCTCCCCATCTCCCCATCTCCCCATCTCCCCATCTCCCCATCTCCCCACCCTCCCTCTAATTATGGGTATTCAACCTGACTTGATATTACTAACACAAGCTATTAAAAGCTTTTTAAGCATCCAATAAAAGCTTTTAATAAATCCTTTAACTGCAGTAAATTAATTCAACAAAATCTTTAACTAATCGATACGTAGAATTACGCTAACTTTATAATCAATAGCGAATTTTTCGCTTAGTATTAATCTATAAATGGAAGTATTCAGCCGACAGCTAACGCCATAGGCGCATCTACCATTGCCAGCTATCAGCCATTGCATGAGCTGAATGCTTACCTATAAATAGGGATTTTTTTCCGGTTAATTATCTTATATGAAGGGGAAAAAATCAATTCATTATAATGATATTCCGGATTTTTTTAGGCACCAATCAATATCTGTGCTCACTGTTGAATACAACAATTACAACGTAAGCTAATGGGCTACGCGCAGGCTACGCCAACAGCTATCAGCGTGTCGCGTATCAGCTAATGGGCTACGCGCAGGCTACGCCAACAGCTATCAGCGACCACTGACCACTGACTACTGACGGCTGAATGCTTACATTACAACACTAGTATCAGAACAATTATTGTGCCTTTAATTTCCCAAATTTAACTGCAAATTTGGCGTTGCTTATTCTGGGTATGGTTTTGCCCCCCTAGCCCCCCAATTTTGGGGGGAAAAATACTTTCTTGCGTCCCCCAAAGTTGGGGGATTTAGGGGGCTTGACCAAAACCAGATGATCGCGCATTCATTCCTTGATTCAGCAACGCCGCAAATTTAGGCAGCATCAATATTCCATTATTGGAGTAAATAAAAAAATGGCAATTATTTTAGGAACTCTCAACGAAGATAATTTAGAAGGTCTCCCTGAAAACGACATCATTCAAGCTTTAGATGGAAACGATATTGTTCGAGGACGGGAAGGGAATGATCTTATCCAGGGAAATCTAGGTGAAGATGTAATTTATGGAAATCAGGGTGATGATGTAATCCAAGGAAATGAAGGGAATGATCAACTCTTTGGTGGAGAAGGTGACGATGTAATTCAAGGTGGCGCTGGGAATGATCGAATTTGGGGTGATAGTGGTAATGATGTCCTCCAAGGCGGTGCAGGACATGATACTTTCCGAGACAGTAGCGGTGTTAACTATTTTGACGGTGGAGAAGGTTTTGATACCGTTACCTTTCAAAATCTAATCAACTCTGGTATTAAGCTCAATTTGGCTGAAGGCACTGGTAGTTACACCGATGAGCAAGATCAGGAAGTAGCACAAACTTTCATTAGTATCGAAAGGGTATTTGGTACTAATTTTAATGACGAACTAATTGGTAACGAGGTTAACAACACTTTCTTCGGTTTAGAGGGTGATGACAAATATGTCGGTGGTGCAGGACATGATACTTTCCGAGACAGTAGCGGTGTTAACTATTTTGACGGTGGAGAAGGTTTTGATACCGTTACCTTTCAAAATCTAATCAACTCTGGTATTAAGCTCAATTTGGCTGAAGGCACTGGTAGTTACACCGATGAGCAAGATCAGGAAGTAGCACAAACTTTCATTAGTATCGAAAGGGTATTTGGTACTAATTTTAATGACGAACTAATTGGTAACGAGG
>NZ_JAAHHW010000048.1:41707-44890 GCF_010692325.1 Moorena sp. SIO3I8
AAGCTCAATTTGGCTGAAGGCACTGGTAGTTACACCGATGAGCAAGATCAGGAAGTAGCACAAACTTTCATTAGTATCGAAAGGGTATTTGGTACTAATTTTAATGACGAACTAATTGGTAACGAGGCTCACAACACTTTCTTGGGTTACAACGGTGATGACAAATATGTCGGTGGCGCAGGAAATGACATTTTCCGAGACAGTGCCGGTGTTAACTATTTTGACGGTGGAGAAGGTTTTGATACCGTTAACTTTCAAGATCTAATCAACTCTGGTATTAAGCTGAATCTGGCTGAAGGCACTGGTAGTTACACCGATGAGCAAGATCAGGAAGTAGCACAAACTTTAATTAGTATCGAAAGGGTATTTGGTACTAATTTTAATGACGAACTGATCGGTAACGAAGCTAACAACACTTTCTTGGGTTTAGACGGTGATGACACCATAACTGGCGGTGCTGGAAATGACGTAATCAACACTGGTGACGGAAACAATACTATTGATTCTGGTTCCGGTCTAGACACCATCCAGCTTGGGAATGGTAACAACACCATTGCCCTTGAAGAAGGTGAAGGACATGACAAAGTGATAAATTTCCAACTGGGGTTAACTCGCTTTGGGGTTAGTGATGCTAACACCCTTACCTTTGAGCAGTCTAATGGCAGTGTGAATATCATAGCTGCTGATGGTGACCTTCTCGCCAATGTAGAGGGAGTTGAGGTTAGTACCTTTACTGATAATCTCTCCAGTATATTTTTCTAATATAGCACTACGCATTAAGATTAGGACATTCCTAAACTCCGAAACTTAGTCATAGCTTACTTCTGACTTCTGACTTCTGACTTCTGACTTGCGCGTAGCGCTATACCCCTCGCTTCCGGGTGTTGCTTAAGAATCGAATGATTTGAAGAGTTTTCTGGAACGGGCATCTGGCTGTGGAGTGGGCATCCGGGCATCTGGCTGTGGAACGGGCATCTTGCCTGTTTCATTTCCAGGCGGGCAGGATGCCCACTCCACTTATATTGATTCTCTGCCTCTCATTCTCTGTTCCCTATTCCCTATTCCCTGTTCCCGACTTCTGAAAGAAGTCAATTCACCAATTTTCGTCATTCCCATCAAAATTAGACTCGTACTCCTGCTCCCTTTGTTTTTTGTTCTTTGTTCTTTGTTCTAGCTCCATTTGTTAATATAATTACTTTCTAAAGTATGCCCCGAGGATAACATTATAGTTATAGCTTCCCTAGCTCGTAATCTAACTCTGACAGTATGGGAATAGGGAGTCGGGAGTCAGGAGTCGGGAGTATAATTAGTATAAAGCTAACAGAGAATAATCATGAATCAGGCAATACATGAGACAGTATGCTGGACTATCCATGACCTAGAATTGCTACCAGAAAATGAAGGAACACGCTACGAAATCATTGATGGAGAATTATTTGTGACTAGAGCGCCTCATACTAAACATCAGCAAACCTGTGGCAAAATTTTTCGACAGCTAGATGCTTGGTCTGAAGCAAGTGGTTTAGGAGAAGCTATTCCTAGTCCCGGTGTCCTGTTTTCCGAATCCGATAATGTTATTCCCGATGTCGTTTGGGTTACTCAAGAAACCTATACATTAACCTTAGACGAATCTGGACATCTAACTGGTGCCCCAGAATTAGCAGTCGAAGTTTTATCTGCTAGTCAACAAGACCAAAGACGAGACCGAGAAGCTAAACTAAAACTTTACTCTTCACGAGGCGTAAAAGAATATTGGATTGCTGATTGGAGGTCTCGCAAGCTCGAAGTTTATCGCCGAGAAAACAGTCAGCTCAAATTAGTAGCAACCCTTTTCAGCCAAGATACCCTAACCTCTCCTATCCTACCGGGTTTTAGTTGTACTGTTAATCAGTTTTTTCCGAAATAAAAGGGAATAGGAAATAGGGAGTAGGGAGTAGGGAGTAGGGAGTAGGGAAGAGTGTGGGGAGGGTGGGAAGTGTGGGAAGTGTGGGGAGATGGGGAGATGGGGAGATGGGGGAGATTTTTATTAAGGGTAATTGTCATAACATGATCTAACAGTTGCGTAGGGTGTGTTAGGGGCGGGCTCATTTTCCGCCTCTTCGCGCCTTTTTGGGACAGCCCGCCCCGTAACGCACCACCGGGTCAAACAGCTTTTAGGAGATGCACCCAAAGGGAAAAAATTATCACAATTCATTTAAGTTTGCTAAACATTTCCATTATATCTTTTCTCAGAGTAATTAGGTACACAGGATTTTTTCCCTCTTGCCTCTTGCCTCTTGCCTCTTGCCTCTTGCCTTTCAGCAATTTAGGTATCCCAATTTAAATGCTGAAAAGCTTTTGCGATCGCATTTTTTTAGCGATCGCATTTCTTTACATTACCCCTCAAAAAAAAACTTCTAAAAACCCTTGACAATATAAATTATAATCATTACTATTATATATGAAAATAAAAAACCAAAGGTTCACCTTATGCCATCAGAATTTCCAACAAATTCAGAGAACAATCCAGACGATTCTTCCAACAAAAAAATCCGTGTTCAGCACATTTTGAAAGGCTCCCGCAAGGCAATAACTAATACCATGCATACCCTCTATGCACTGGGCTACACCGAAATATCCGAGTGGAGTCCTCTGCAGCCGACGGATGTTCCGGGAGAATTCATAACAATTAGCACCAAGTACTTCAGACTCCGTTAACACGTTAAATTGCTGGGGGGTTTTCCCCCGGCAAAACCATCCGGTTGAGTCGTGTAAGATCACTCACGTTTGGATAGGTTGGAAAACTGAATGACATAAGGTAAATTCCTAGCCGTGGATAGTATTTCTGCGGCTATTTTTTTTGAAGGTTAGCAGGTTAGTTAGTTGAAGGTTGAAGGTTAGTTAGTTGAAGGTTATGATGTTGAAGAATAGTAAAAAAGTTGCGTAGGGTGCGTTAGGGACTGGCTTGCCCTGATTTTAACGGTCGCCAGTGTTGGGAGAGCCAGTCCCGTAACGCACCACCGGGTCAAACAGCTTTTAGGAGATGCACCCACAGGGAATAGGGAAAAAATCTGTGTAGTTGCGTAGGGTGCGTTAGGGACTGGCTTGCCCTGATTTTAACGGTCGCCAGTGTTGGGAGAGCCAGTCCCGTAACGCACCACCGGGTCAAACAGCTTTTAGGAGATGCACCCACAGGGAATAGGG
>NZ_JAAHHW010000480.1 GCF_010692325.1 Moorena sp. SIO3I8
ATGGGGAGATGGGGAGATGGGGAGGTGGGGAGATGGGGAGATGGGGAGGTGGGGAGATGGAGAGATGGGGAGATGGGGAGATGGGGAGTTTGGTGTTATTGTTGCTAATCCCGATTCCCTGTTCCCAGATCCGCTGTTCCCAGATCCGCTGTTCCCTGTTCCCTACTCCCTAGCTAATTAATTGCCATTGCTCCCCTATGTATTCCATAATTACTAAATTCAACTGTACGTTGAAGTCTACTAACTCATAGTTTTTTAGCTTAACTCTGATCAGCTCTTTTTCGATAAACTGATAGCTTTCTTTAGGTTTAGTACGTTCCTCCCGCCAGGTTCCTAACTGAACCACCTTTGTCCCTGTGCTTGGAGCTTGGCTGAGAGCTTGTTTGAGGGTAATCTTATTGCTGGAAAAATCAACAGTGTCAATTTCTCGATTTTCTGGATTGCTATGAGTAGAAATGATCCCAACCGTATCTCCCGCTGCCAATCCCGTTACTTGATTCACCTTGAACTCAAGGTTGGAGTACACTTCGGTAATCTCAAAACTAAGGGGACGGACAACCATTGTTCCCAGTCCATAAGCTTTATTTAAAGCTGAAGACAAGGTCAATTGTTTTAGTCCTTGCTCAATACTACTAATCGTATAGTATTCCTGATCACTACTGCTGGGGTCGAGTTGAATAGTATCCCCTAGATTAAAACCGGTGGTGTCTTTAACCGTAATCTGAGTCTGGGATCTTGAGCTTGCCTGAGTTAAAACAGTAGTGCTTAGATCAATGGTTAGCTCATGAGTATGAACCATGACATCCTCGACATAGTCCACTCCAGGGATGCGATCGAGTAATTGATATAGCTCCGAAACGTAAATACTCCTACCAAAAGGCCAACCCTGACCATCCCAATAAGACTGGGAATTAACTGGGTGGAAGAAAGCTTGGGCCTCTTGGTTTGCCTGGTCTTTAACCTGCTGGGCATTGCCCCCCGCCACTAGATAGAGTCGCGCCCAAACTCGCAAGGGTAGGTAGTCTGGGGTAACTACGTGATGGCGTACAGTCAGCAACCGCCGTTCA
>NZ_JAAHHW010000481.1 GCF_010692325.1 Moorena sp. SIO3I8
CATCTAGTTTGAACTGTAATAACTCAATCAATTATCACCAAGTAAGGTATTCATCATGACTAACCTAAACACCACAATGCACAAAACTATTGAGATTGATGGACTTGATATTTTCTATCGGGAAGCTGGATCCAAAAACGCCCCTACCATCCTCTTGTTACATGGATTTCCTACTTCTTCCCACATGTTCCGAAATCTAATTCCCGCCCTTGCAGACGAATTCCACCTGATTGCCCCAGATTATCCTGGTTTTGGGGCTAGTTCCATGCCGAAAGTTGATGAATTTGACTATAGCTTTGATAAGTTAGCAGATATCGTCGAAAAGTTGACGATTAAATTGGATTTACAACAATACTTTCTGTATGTGATGGACTATGGCGCACCAGTAGGCTACCGTCTAGCCAGCAAATATCCCAATAAAGTGCTAGGGCTGATTGTGCAGAATGGTAATGCCTATGAGGAAGGTTTGCGAGAGTTTTGGGAACCACTCAAAGCTTACTGGCAAGACAAAACTCCTGAAAATGCTCAAGTTCTAGCGGATTTTCTAACCCTCGAATCGACTAAGTGGCAATACACTAATGGAGTTCGCAATCCAGAAGCCATTGCTCCAGACAATTGGTTCCACGACCAATATTTGCTCGACCGTCCTGGCAACAAAGAAATTCAATTAGAACTGTTTTACAGCTACGGTACTAACCCGACTCTCTACCCACAATGGCAGGAATATTTCCGTCAGTTTCAACCTCCAACCCTAATTGTTTGGGGCAAAGGTGACTACATTTTTCCCGAAGAAGGAGCCCATCCCTACAAGCGAGATCTCAATAACATTGAATTCCATATCCTAGATACCGGTCATTTTGCCCTTGAGGAAGATCTAGAGTTGATTGCTAATTACATTCGCAACTTCGCTCGCTCTAATGGCCCTAAATAGTCAGGCAGATTCGTCGAGCACAATTAGGCATAATGAGAATCTAAGTAGTCGGATAGGTGATCGTACTAGGAATCTCAAGCAATAATTAGAGATTCCAACAATAAACCTAATTTCAGGAGGTTACCATGCAGAT
>NZ_JAAHHW010000482.1 GCF_010692325.1 Moorena sp. SIO3I8
CTTCATCCACCAGCCCTGTCTATGCTTCCGATCTTTGCGCCTTTATCGGTTTGAGCTATTGGTCATTTGTGGTGGGAGATGCTGCTTTTTGGTTTATAGAGTATTGGATTAGTCGTCGTCATGTAGAACACAAATTCCGCTTACAGATTGATCCACAGGCTAGCTCAGAAGTCTTGTCGTTCTGTTTTGGTGCCACTGTTTCCAGTTTGGGATTTTATGTAAATGCCAATGGTGACAACTTTGTAATTGGTAAACTGCTGGGTAATACTAATTTGGGATACTACAACTTTGCTTACCAATTGACCCAGACCATTAACACTGTAATGGGTGAGGTGATTAATCAGGTAGGAATGTCTTGATTCGCCCAGTTAGAGAATGACGAAGAGCAGCAAAGTGTTCTAGTCACAATGGTTGAACAAATGGCTTTCCTGGGGGCTCCTCTATACGCCTTATTTTTTTTAGTGGTAGACGATCAGGTCATCTCTATGATATTTGGCCAGAAGTGGGTGCCAGCCTGCCAGGTAATTCCCTGGTTACTGGTGTTTGCTTACTTTAGGCTGATCAATAATTCACTGATTAATATGCTTGCAGCAAAAGGCAGAACTGGGATTAACGCCAAGGTTAACCTTATGATTGCTCCCGTAGCGTTCTTGAGCTTTATCATTGGTGCTGAGCAAGCAGGAATACTTGGGGTGGGAATTGCAGTTACTTTCGTGCTAGGAATTGTTTGGACAGTTTACTGGTGGTGGGTAGCTTGCGGAGCACTAGGTTAGCCATTGATTAAGTTTTTACTACCGTGCTTTAAAGCTGCTGTGATTGTACTGCTAGCAATTGTGAGTTGTCTAGGGTTACCAACAATCCTGAAGCCCTTCCTATTTATGAGTCTCTATATCGTCTGTATGCGCCTGATCGCTGCCAAACAATTTTTAAGTTACCAGTCTCTACTAGGGAAATTGGCTAATCAGCTGACAAAGTTAGGTAAAAGTCAGTTATAAGCTAATAATTCAGTAAATTTACTGAAGGTTAGGTTAAGCGAATGTACTGTTTAATCGGTAATTTCTCTA
>NZ_JAAHHW010000483.1 GCF_010692325.1 Moorena sp. SIO3I8
TGAGATCATGATTGAAGGCCGAGCAATGACATGGGCAATGCCCACCAATAATGACAATCGTAGGGTGGGCATTGCTGATTGAGATCATGATTGAAAACCGATCAATGACATGGGCAATGCCCACCAAGACCCAACCAGAATCGTAGGGTGGGCATTGCGGATCAAGACCATGATTGAAAACCGATCAATGACATGGGCAATGCCCACCAAGACCCAACCAGAATCGTAGGGTGGGCATTGCGGATCAAGACCATGATTGAACAGCGATCAATGAAATGAGCAATGCCCACCAATAATGACAATCGTAGGGTGGGCAAATAGTGATGTCAATTCCGGAATGTTTGGGAGTTGGAAACCGGCCATAGGTACCCTGGTTGGCGGGCATTGCTCCGGTAAATTCCGGCAGGGTTGGGGGTTGGTTTCAAGCAATGCCCACCCTACAAAATGCATACTTTGTTGTCACCCCGTGAGGTTTCAAGCAATGCTTTGGGTGGGCAAAGTAATGGTGAATTCCGGAAGGTTTGGGAGGCATAGGTACCCTGGTTGGTGGGCATTGCTCTGGTCAATTCCGGCAGGATTGGGGGTTGGTTTCAAGGAATGCCCACCCTACAAAAGCGTACGCACTCAGATCAATTCCGGCAGGATTGGGAGTTGGTTTCAAGCAATGCCCACCCTACAAAATGCGTACTACAAAATGCGTTCGCGTAGCGGCTCCAAAGGAGCATCGCACTAGAAAAATCTCCTGAGCCGGAGCGTGGAGCTAGGAAATATGGTGAAGGTAAAACAGTTCTTGAGTTTTCGGTGATGACGAAGGGAGTTAAACTAGGAAAATTTTTGGCATTGAATCGAGCTGCACCAGTTCACACTCAGGCTTTTGGTCACCTAGAGAGTCTTGAAGGTAAGTGTGGGAGGTGTGCTAAGTTGGGACAGTTTGGGAAGTTTGGGAATTCGACTAATTTATAGTTATGAGAAATCCTAAAAAGCAGTTAACACTATTATCATGGACTCACTACATGTTTGGGGGATTTTTTGGATTTTACTCCCTGTTTATACTAATGTTGA
>NZ_JAAHHW010000484.1 GCF_010692325.1 Moorena sp. SIO3I8
AGCATGCCTCCGAAATTTCTATCTCTACATAAATCAAATTTTGGAGATATTGTATGTCTGTCTACGTTGGTAACCTTGCACGTGAGGTGACAGAAGAGGATCTGAAATCTGTGTTTGAAGAATATGGCCAAATCAAGCGAATTCACATGCCCACCGATCGCGAAACAGGTCGCTTAAGGGGCTTTGCTTTTGTGGAAATGAACACAGAGGAGGAAGAAGCAAAGGCCATTGAAGAGCTTGATCGAGCTGAATGGATGGGGCGCGAGCTCAAAGTCAATAAAGCCAAGCCTCGGGAAAAAAGAAACTCATTTGGGGGCAATCGCGGCAGAGGTGATAACTTCGGTGCTCGTCGCTACTAAGCTCGCTTTGATCTAAATCAAAACCCAATTCTCTGGTCTGAGGACAGGGCAGGGGTTTTACCCCTGTCAAGTTCTACGCTGCGCGTCAGAATTTAGGGAGTAATCCTGGTAGGGTAAAGCAAACCCGAACTATAGTTGAAAGATACTAGTGTGCGTAGGATTGCTGTCTATAAGTGGATTGAAGGCATCTCAAACTCTTTGATTCAGACAAGTATGGACTTTTAAGACCTAGAGTAGGAAAACCCACATAGGTAGTGTTCAGATCGAGAATCACACTAGTTGTAGTGTGTGAGTTAACCAAAAATATCATTAATTCGGTATTGCTGAATCAAGGAATGAATATGAGTGGGGTGGGCATCCTGGCTGCCCGAAAATATTGAGAAGGGGCAAGATGCCCATTCCAAAAAACTCTTCAAATCATTCCATTATTAAGCAAAGCCATTAATTCCACGGCTCATAGCTAAAGTCAGTTTTAAGCGATATATTGTAGCAAACTCTGCAGGCTGAAGCGTGGAAATAAACCATCACAGTTCCCTTGACAAGGAGTAAGGAAAAAATAAGGATTTGAGAGCCTGCTTTTGGCAGGCTAAATTCGGATTTCCTTGCCATAGACGAGTGCAGGCTATCCAGGTGCAATATTATGATTTTTAACGGACTTGAGATATGAGCCATTCGTTTTAAAAACTGGCCGGATGCCA
>NZ_JAAHHW010000485.1 GCF_010692325.1 Moorena sp. SIO3I8
CTTTCACCCTTACTTTTGTCTCTAGTGCTGCTCTGTTTCTGATTCACGGCAAAACCCTGTTTTTTAGCTTAAGTGCTTTGCCAGATGGCTATGTTGCTGTAGTGGAACGCTTTAGACAATCTCTGGACAGTGGTTCCAATGAAAGCTTTAGCATTATCGAACTAGTAGAGAACTTTGTGTTTCCAGTTCATTCCCTAGATGCAGCTTTTAATAATCATTATCCAATGCGGCTATTTCTGGATATCTACTATGGGGTGCTTTCCTTAATACCGGAGCGTCTGACTAATATGGAGTTCCCAGAAACCCTATCCTTTGAGAATACAGCAAATATCATAGGCTCCAATGAGTTTGCTATACCACCAGGTATACTGGCCTTTGGTATCTATAGTATGTCTTGGGTCGGACTAATTATCATATCGTTGAGCTTTGGTTGGATTGGTCGTTATCTACAAACTATTTTTAATAATCAGCTACATACAATATACTGGATGCCATTTGTTTACATTTTAACAGCTGTAACCTGGATAGATTTTATTACCTTTGGTGACCCAGAGGCTTACCTAATTGCTAATTTTTGGTTTTTTGCGGCTATGGGTCTATTACTATCTTTCGTTAGCAAAGTTTATTGGAAAAAGAACTATAAACTATGAAAATACTATATCTTACCACTGGAGTCTCTATAGGAGGTGCGGAGTTGATGTTATATCATCTCCTATCCAAGATCAACCGAAACCGCTTTAGTCCAGTGGTATTGTCTCTAATGGGGCATGATACGGTAGGCGATCGCATTGAATCTTTGGGTATACCTGTTGCTCATATTGGTCTTGAACCAGGAAAGGTTCCAACCCTGAAAGCATTTTCTAAGTTAATTAATACGGTGAATACTTTCAAGCCTGACGTAATTCAGGGATGGATGTATCACGGAAATATAGCTGCCAAATTAGCTAGTAGTTTTTATTCCCATAAAATTCCACTTTTGTGGAGCATTCATCATTCAGTTTATTCCTTGTCATCTGAGAATAAAATGACAGCATCTCTGATTAAAAGTGGT
>NZ_JAAHHW010000486.1 GCF_010692325.1 Moorena sp. SIO3I8
CAAAGGAAATCGGATTGCTCGGTAAGATGGCATCAACCGCCTGTTTATTGGAACCGTTCCGCAATGCTACAGGAATCATGGCAGTGCGCAATTGCCTGTTGAAGTTGTTTGCTCTCTACAGTGACCTGCAGCGGAAAGCACGACGAGAGAAAAACCCGATCAGTGAAACTGATTTGCCCTGTTTATGGATTTTGTCCCCTTCCTGTTCAGCCCAGCTGTTGAAGGGCTTTGGTGCAAAACTTAGTGATTCCGGTGATTGGGTTGCAGGAGTTTACTTTTTGCCTGAGTGGTTCAACACAGCCCTGGTAGCCATTAACCAGCTACCGCTTACCGAAGAAACCCTCTGGTTAAGAATTTTGGGACGGGATAAGACTCAAAGCCAAGCCATTAATGAGTTGCTAGAACTACCGGTCGGACACCCCTTACGGGGTAACATCTTAGAGATTCTGGCCAACTGGCGCATCAAAATAGAGGAAAGCGAAGATTTAACTGAAAACGAGAGGGAGTTAATTATGAATTTATCACCAGCTTATTTGCGTTGGCGGGAAGAAACCTTAGAGCAAGGAAATTTAGAGGGACAGCGCCTGATGGTGGAAAATCTACTGGCAGGGCGGTTTGGCACTGTTGATAAAGAATTATCCCGAACCATTGAGCCTTTGATGCAGTTGCCGATCACAGAGCGTACTCAGGTGCTGCTTAACTTGTCTCGTCAGGAACTGTTGGAGAGGTTTGGAGACAGTCGATGGGATTGATGCTCTGACCTTTCAATGGTATGGCGGTGGTATTTCGACCTCAGTTCGATGTCATAAGTTCGGCTGGGGGGCTTTCCTTGCGCCCCTAGCTTGGGTTATGGGGTAAAAGTCTCAAATGTCAAGATCCATGGGATCTGTTTTTGGTCAGTTGATCGGTGAAAGGCTACTAACACCAACCCCAAAGAGTTAGGATTAATGACCCGACAGCCTCATGATCAATTTGCCAAACAGTATCTAACGGAGTTGTTAACACCTCACGGTCAGGTAGAAGTCAGCCGAGAACTAACCACTGAAGTTC
>NZ_JAAHHW010000487.1 GCF_010692325.1 Moorena sp. SIO3I8
AATACGGTTTGCATTTAGCAATTTTCAACTCCTGTGATGGTTTTGGTTTTGCACGCCAGCTGGCAGATTTGCCCATTCCCCAGGTTATCTTTATGCGAGAGCCAGTGCCAGATGTAGTGGCGCAGGAGTTTTTGAAAAACTTTCTCCAAGCTTTTTCCCGTGGTAAATCTTTATATCTTGCTGTGAGGGAAGCACGGGAGAAACTGCAAGGTATGGAAAATGAATTTCCCTATGGCAGTTGGTTACCAGTGATTTACCAGAATTCTACTGAAGTACCGAAGACTTGGAAAGATTTTACCCGCGCCAGTCATAGCTAAAACGGAAAGAATTAAGAACACTGCATAAACTACATCTACACATAAACTACATCTACACCAACGTACGTTGTGCTACAAAGCCAACCTACGTTGTACTACAAATCATGTTAACGATAGCTAGCATTAAATCACAGACAAAACACGATTAAAAAAATTGCGTGTCAATAAGGTCTAGAAAGCTATGACACAAACAGCAGTAAAAGTTCTTAGCCAAGATACACTAGCAGCACAAGTTGTTGCTTGCTGTGAAGTAAGGAAATACCCACTTCACACACGAGAGGGAGACATCAATATTATCGGTATCGAGGGAATGAACCTCGATGGCACTTTCAACTTGGATAGGCGGGATAAGTGGAATGACCTGGTAGGGATACTCTCCTTCAACCAAACTGGCGAACCTCATTTTGACATCCTCTGCAAAGCCACGACAGAGCCAGGGCATTATTACACATTGATTAATTTATTGAATCCTAAGGGAGCTGCTCGTCTGGACACTGGCTATCACAAACAACTGTGGCAAGTAGGGAGACACAACGGCTATGAAGCTTTGGCACAGAAGAGCAATACAGCCCGTCTGGTGCGTGATAAAAATCGCAATTTTCTTAGGGACGATAAAATAACCTATGAAATTGGGAAAGGGATTAATCTTCACACTACTAAGAGTACAGGATGGAAGGGGTATGTCTCCCCTGGTTCCATTGGTCGGTGGTCGGCTGGATGTGTAGTGATTTA
>NZ_JAAHHW010000488.1 GCF_010692325.1 Moorena sp. SIO3I8
CGTCATTTCAGCCTACGAAAAATCAAGGTTTGACCCCAGTTTGACAGAAGAAGGATAATATACAATACAATGTAGTGCCCTCTAAATAGTCTGATATGTCTGAAGGAGTGCAAGACAAGTGCGAATCAGTAGGGAGAGACTGCAATATCCCCAGGTTTATTAAATTAGGGTAGACGAGGTTAAACGATCTATGCTGAGAAGGTTGATATGGTCAAAGATCGGTTTCATTTTGTTGTGAGAACTGCTTTAGAAAAAGACAACTGGCATATCACGGCAGATCCTTACGAAATTCGGATCGATGATGTATATTTTGAGATTGATTTAGGAGCGGAGCAACTATTAGCAGCAGAACGAAAAAATCAGAAAATTGCTGTTGAAGTTAAAAGTTTTATCAGTCCATCCAAGGTTTCTGACTTTCATATGGCATTGGGGCAATTCCTAAACTATCGAGATGCACTGGCAAGGATTGAACCCGATCGCCAGCTTTATTTGGCTGTGCGAGAGCCAATTTATGAAAGTTTTTTCCAGCGACGCTTCATCATGGCAGCAGTTGATCGTTATCAGATTAGATTAGTAATTTATGATGTGAAACAGGAGGTAATTGTTCAATGGCTGTAGAGCAATATCGCCAGTATATTCGACATCTTCTTTCGCAACGTGCTCAACGGGCTTCACGGCAAACAATTGCACCAGAATACGAGGTTCAGACTGTCTTTGATACAGAGCAGGATCACTACCAACTGCTCTATGTTGGTTGGCGTGGGAATAAACGTGATTTTGGCTGTATTTTACATGTTGATATCAAGGGTGGAAAAATTTGGATTCAGCATGATGGCACGGAAGAGGGACTTGCCAACCGATTAGTGGAAATGGGAGTGCCTAAACACGATATTGTTTTAGCTTTTCATGAACCTGAAGTACGTGAGTTTACCGGTTTTGGTATAGGTTAAGGATTCGAATAGATTTACAGATTAATCCCGAAAATACTATTATTCAATGCCTGCTAAATATATTCATCATGATACTGTAAAAGCTGCCCTAATCAAAA
>NZ_JAAHHW010000489.1 GCF_010692325.1 Moorena sp. SIO3I8
TAATAATAAAGGAGGTATATAGAAAAAAATGGTTACTCAAATAAACAACCAAACCTCTGAAATAATCTACCCCGAAAGTGACGGCTTACCCTTGGCAGACAATACCCTTCAGTTTCGCTTGATTACAACAATTCAAGGGGGAATCGATGCCCTGTTTAAAGATAACCCTAATGTTTTTGTAGCTGGGGATTTGTTTTGGTATCCAGTGGAGGGTGAACCGAATACTAAGCAAGCTCCTGATGTAATGGTTGTGTTTGGTAGACCCAAAGGCGATGAAGCGTTCGCGAAGCGTGGCCAAAGGCCTCAGCTTCCGCTAAAAGCGATCGCAGATCCTACAAACAGTGGGAGGAAGACAATCGTCCACCGCAAGTGGTGTTTGAAATCGCATCCTGGAGCAACACTCAGACTGAGTTAGAGGAGAAGAAATTAAAGTTTTACCAACGCTACGGGGTAGAAGAATACTACATCTTTGACCCAGAGCAAGGGGTTTTGAAGGGTTGGTTACGTTCTGGCGAGACACATTCTGGGAAGACATTAGAAGCGATTGACCAAATGTCTGGCTGGGTGAGTCCCCGATTGAAAGTGAGGTTTGAGTTGTCAGACCAAACCCTTCAACTCTATCAGCCCAATGGGGAGCGTTTTGCTACTTACGTAGAAATTGTTGAACAGAGGGAACAGGAAAGACAAGACAAAGAACTCCAGCGTCAACGAGCTCAACGAGCTGAAACGGCTTTAGAACAAGCTGAAACGGCTTTAGAACAAGCTGAAGCGGCTTTAGTTGAAGAACAGAGGCGTGCCCAAGCATTGAGCGATCGCTTGAAAGCTTTGGGAATTGATCCAGATCAGTTTTGAAAATGACACAGTAATTACGCAAGTGCCCCCGTTGGTCCCCCAATTCTGGGGGACTTTGACATCATTACCCCCCCAGAATTGGGGGGCAGGGGGGCAAAACCAACTAAACTTCGTAAGTCCTATGACAACTTTAAAATTAACAAGTAACAAGTAACAAGTAACAAGTAAAACTTAAAAAGTATAGCGTTTTTC
>NZ_JAAHHW010000049.1:0-9727 GCF_010692325.1 Moorena sp. SIO3I8
TCGTAAGATTTTAATGACTAAATTTGGGCATTTTTCGGTAAATTTTAGTTTATTTCCCTATCCCCCTATCCCCCTATCCCCCTATCTCCAATAATCGTTAACTTACTAAAGTTTGAAACAGCCCTGCCTTTTTTAAGGGGGGCTGGGGGGGATCATAATCTTGCGGAAAACTTTGAAAACACGCCCTAGTGGTCAGTAATCGTAAGCATTAAGCAATCAGCTGTCAGCCGTCAGCTAATCAACGGGAGGTAAGAAAACAGTTTACGGTGCTGGTGCGACTGGTTGAAAATCTGTGCTCGTTTTACTCATCCGACCCCGTTCAGTTAAAGCGCCTGCTAGCTGATAGCTGATAACTGATAGCTGAATGCTTATGTTCCTTTGGAACCGCTTCGCGATGAAGCGAAGCTTCCGCTAAGAGCGATCGCATAAAAATACCACCAGAGAGGGGGGTATGGGAACATTCATTAAGGTAAGCTACGTTTATCTCGTCTATCTGTGTAAGTATTGAGCGATCAGTTATCAGCTATCAAGCATGGATCTTTAGTTCGACAAAAACACCCGACTAAAAAGGTGTCACAAACCTGACTAAACCCCTTTAGCTGATAGCTGACGCTTTTACCTAATCTATCGCTAGCTTAAATAGCATTGCTCTTCCACAAGACGTTAGCAAGATGAAATTCTCAATTGTGCTTCTCACAGGACTGATGGCTCTAGTGCCTGTAGCTCCAGTTAACGCTGAAAGTCGCATCGTTGTTGGAGATAGTAACCTAGACGTTGTCATCTCTTCATTCGGGCGTAAACACAGGCATCGTTCACACCGCAGGCATCGGCGCATCTATTATCCCAGGCGTGGGCGTGGGCGTGGGCGGGTGCGAATCTATTCTCCTAGGCGTGGGCGGGTGCGAGTCTATTCTCCTAGGCGTGGGCGCGGGCGAGTCTATTCTCCCAAGCGCAGGGACGATGAAATATACTATCGTAATCGTAGGGGAGTCAGAATCTATTCTCCCAGGCGCAGACATGATGGGATTTTTTATCATGACTATCGGTAGTTAACTGCAACTTTTGAGGATTCAAATTAACCATCTTTCAACTCCAAGGGGACTCCCGTTATACCCGCGCATGAAGCGCGGGAGACGGGGCGTATAAAGTGCGGACGCAGGTTCCGCACACAGCCCCTTGGGAATTGGAGATTGGATCTGTTGCGTGTCTTAGACATTTCCGCTAAAATACTAGTTTCAGTAGCGGGAATACTGGATGCTAACTCAAGTTAACAAGACTCGCGGAATTCCCCACCCTCTTCCAGGGTGGGGATGGATAGCGAAACAGTGACTTGACACGTTACTGGAAAATATATATAATATTAACTAAGGTCGATAACGAAGGTAAGTGCAGTGAAACATAAAGCCGTCAAAGTCAGAATCTATCCAACACAAGAGCAGGTTCAAATATTAGCTCAGCATTTTGGATGTGCTCGCTGGTGGTGGAATTATGCACTGAATCAGTGCATAGAGACTTATAAAGAAACTGGCAAAGGGCTAAAGCAATCTGCACTTAATTCTATGTTGCCGAAACTCAAGAAAGAAAAAGAGACTGAATGGCTAAAAGAATGTTACTCCCAGGTCTTACAATCTGTGAGTCTTAACCTTAGTCGTGCATATCAGAACTTTTTTGTTCGCGTAGCGTGGCCATAGGCCAAGGTAGGGCAAAATATCCTAGATTCAAGTCATATCATCACCGCCAATCAATTCAGTACCCCCAAAAGGTCAAGCAAGTGGGTGACTACCTTAAGTTTCCTGGAAAATTAGGAGTTGTCAAGGCAGTAATTCACCGACCACTAGATGGGACAATCAAAACTGTAACAGTCAGCAAAGACCCTTCTGGCAAATACTATGCTTCCGTCCTAATGGAATACGAGTCTGATGATCCGAAACCATCGACAGACGGGAAAGTGATCGGAATTGACTTGGGCATCAAGGATTTTGCTATTACCTACGACGGCGAAAAGACCTCTAAATTTGGCAATCCTAAGCATTTGGCTAAATACGAAAAGAAATTAGCCAAAAAACAACGTATTACTGTCCGAAAGAAAAAAGGGAGTAGTGGAAGTAGGAAAGCTAGAAAGATTGTAGCAAAGGTATATGAACGTATTGGAAATGTCCGCCAAGACTACTTGCATAAGCTATCTAGTAAAATCGTAGATCAGAACCAGGTAGTGGTAGTCGAAAATCTAAATGTCAAGGGCATGCTGTGCGCTACGCGCACGCTTCGCGAACGTAACCATAAATTAGCTAAAGCAATATCTGATCTGAGTTGGGGGACTTTTGTAAATTTCCTGTCTTATAAATGCGAAAAAGAAGGAAAAGTATTGGTCGAGATAGATCGGTGGTTCCCCAGTTCTAAAACCTGTTCTAATTGTCATTACCGAATCAAAGAGTTGCCGTTAGACGTAAGGACTTGGACTTGCCCAAGCTGTGGCACTCACCACGACAGAGATGGTAATGCAGCAAAGAACATGTTTAGCAGAAGGTATCAGAATGCTATCCTCCTCTGGAACGGGGGAGGTCAACGCCAGTGGAGAAGAAGTAAGACCAAGACGTGGACGCCCGTCCAAGTTGAGGCATTCTTCCGTGAAACTGGAAGCCCCGGCCTCAACGAAGTAGGCCGGGGTAGTTCACTAATCTTCGTTTAGACAAGCAGCAGATCAAAGCTCTCAGGCAGATGTGTCACTTGAGCAAAAATATGTTCAATGTGGGACTCTATAATGTCCGTCAGTACTTTTTTCAGGAACGAAAGCATCTACGATACGAGAGCAACTATTATCACTCGAAAGAGAATGAGAATTACAAGTTATTACCGACGGATATTGCTCAACAAACCCTAAAGATTGTCGATATATCCTTTAAATCTTTCTTTGGTTTGATCAAGCTTAAATCTAGTGGAGGCTACCAGGAAAAAGTTAGGATTCCTAATTACCTTCCCAAGGATGGGCATTTTATTCTTGGCTTACTTCTGGTAGCTAATCTCCCTTTTCATCCCCTATTCCCTGCTCCGAAGTCCCTGCTCCCTAAAACCTAGAAATTTGTACCTGACCGAATTAAAAACCGCTGTATTACTCTTAAGTTTCATTCAACCAAACCCTTAAATCATCAAGATTCGAGAAATCTAAGCAGGCTTCACTCAACCCTTCCAACTGGTCCAGTGATAGTTGAAGAATTTGCTGTTGCAGTTCACTCGGTATTTCTCCTAAGCTACGGGATAGCAGACGGAGAATCAGTGCTCGTTCTCGTTGTGCTCCTTCTTCTCGACCTTGTTTGAGCCCTTCTTCTCTACCTTCTTGTAAACCTTCTTCTCGACCTTGTAGCAACCCTTCTTGTCTAGAAGTCTCGACAATATTATTCATGTCGCGGTAATATTTGAGACTGTTTTGGTAGTTATCCTGTTCAGTGCGAGAAAAATTCGCAATTTCTGCCACCTCAAACAGTTGATTGAAGACCGACTCTTGGAAAGGTTGAGGGCGATTCTGTAATTCTGACATATTTTTCAAGACAAACAGCCATTTATCAAAATGCGTCTCTAACTGGTCTAGGGTTTTGGTAAATTTGGGCAACTCGATATACAGGAATTTAAGTTTGTCATAAAACACCTGACAATCCTGATTTTTTAGCTCTACGGTATGTAGGATTGTCTCATCACGTTTATGGTCGTCAAAAACAAAATCTAAGACCCCGACAGTATAAACCGCCTTTAATTGATAATTCCAATCGCCTTTTTGTGCTTGTTCTTGGATTGGAAATGTGGAATAGTAAACACTTCTATCTTTAAAGAAGTTTTGTTTTGCTTTTTGAAGTTGAACAATAAAGCTTTCCCCAGTTTTGGCTTGACAGTAGATTTCAAAAATTACCTTGTCTGTATTTTTGAAGGTGACATCTTCAATTTCATGATGAGGTGGTAAAAGGGTATTTAAAAAATCAATAAGTAGTGCTTTATTTTCTTCCGTACCAAAAACACGCTTAAAGCCAAAAGCCGTAAGTAAAATAATATACTTATCTTTGAGATAATAGACCATGATAGTGCTAGGGGAATCGTAAGCTATCAGCGGTCAGTCGTAAGCTATCAGCTATCAGCTAATGCGCACAATTTTTATTGTAAGCATTAGGCTGACAACTGACAACTGACAACTGACGACTAACCGCTGACCGCTGACCGCTGACCGCTGACCGCTGACTGCTTAATATTATAGTTATGATCTAAATCTAAATTTTATTCCCTGTTCCCTGTTCCCTGTTCCCTATTCCCTACTCCCTACTCCCTACTCCCTACTCCCTACTCCCTATTCCCCTTAACCATGAGCAATCCCAACTATTGGAAACCAGCTTACCAACTCTTTAACCCAGAGCAACCCCTGACCACACCAGAGGAAATGAAAGATTTTTATATCCAGCGAGAGGATAGTCCAGTAGAAAATTTAATCGCTACTCTGGTAATGGAAGACCAGCCAGCTAAGTTTTTATTAGCTGGTCATCGGGGCAGTGGAAAAACAACGGAATTGCGACGAATTGAACAGGAGCTAGCAGAAAATTATGCGGTGATCTGGGTTGATACGGCAACAGCTCTCGACCGCTATAACATTGGTTATGCTGAGGTGGTGGTGTTGATTGGAATGGAGGTTTGTCGCCAAGCCATTAAACCAGGCTGGTGGTCAAATCGGGATCAGCGCTTACTGGATGATTTAGAAAATAGCCTAACAACAGTAATTTATCAAGATAAAGAAACAGATACTGAACAGTTAGAATTACCAGAGGTTTTGAAAAAATTGGGGTTAATTCTAAAACGGGGATTAACTCGGGATATGACTAAAACCATTAACATTCGCCCTGCTGTTAGTGACATCATTGATCGAGTTAACGATATTATCAAAGCTGCTGAGAAAGACCGCAAGCAAAAATTATTAGTCATTGTAGATGGTCTCGATCGCCATGATTTGAGAACCGCTTTGGAAATGTTTGCTAGCCCGCTCCTGACAGAATTAGAGTGTCATATCATCTACACCATTCCAATTTCCTTACGATATTCCCCTAGCTTTCGCCAACCGATGGAAAGCTTCCAACCTTTGGATTTGTATAATTTGCCTGTATTTGAATGCGATTGGCCTACGGCCACGCTACGCGATCGCAATTCTGGTCCGACCTCAACCCCTAACAAAGTTGGTCGAGATATCTTGAAGTCTGTGATTACCAAACGATTAGCTAAAATTAACGAAACAGATCTATTCACTCCCGATGCCCTAGAGCTAATATCTGAAAAGAGTGGTGGTGTGCTCCGGGATTTAATCCGACTAGCGCGGGGGGCTTGTCAGGTCGCCCTGAAGAAAAAAAAGGAATATGTAGACACAACCATTGCTAAGGAGGCGATTCAAGAAGAACGCAAAGCCTATACTATCAACGACTATCATTTTAAAGAATTGGCTACTGTTCACGAAACTGGTCGCTTAACTACCAATACCCATCATTTGCCCAAGCAAGGGGACGTTGTGATTTGTGATGAACTTTTACAAAATAAGTATGTCTTAGGGTATTACGGTGACCATACCTGGTTTGATGTGCATCCGATTATTATCGAAGACTTGGAACAGTGGCAAGGGAGTCAGAATTAAGGAACAGGAAATCGGGAATCGGGAATCGGGAATCGGGAATCGGGAATCGGGAATCGGAACCCACCCCTATTCCCCTCCCAGGAGGGGAATAGGGAATAGGGCAAAAAACCTGTGTAACTGATAGTTATGAAAAACGCTGTATTTATTTGTTTTTATGGTTAACTATAACGTTTCTCGCAGTTATGAGTAGAGTTTTTTTGACGTTGATTCCCTGTCTTGATGCAATGCATCCCTATTCCCTATTTCCTCTTCTGTCTTCCCGATTCCCGATTCCCGATTCCCGATTCCCTCTCCCCAGCACTATCTCACTCAATACTCACCCATGGTAACAGCCCCTGACCCATTGACACCTGCTGACCATAATGAGCTGGATAGCTTAGTCAGCACTCTCGCACTATCTAGTGGCACCACCATTATTTTTGCCATTGCTCCCGAAAGTGGTCCCAACCATCCGGTGGTGGAGCAGTTTAACTCTGTTGTTAATCAAGAAGCTTCTAGTGAGGAAGGGTTTCAGCTTCGCAACTTTTTCTACAGTCAGGATTCTTTAATTAATTTTCTCTACGGTCTCAATCCCCTCGATCAAGAGACCTCTGTCAACACTCCTGCTCCCAGTCGTCCTCTAATCATGGCCTTCGGGATTGAGCAGTTGGACACACCTCGTCGCATCAATGAGCTAAAACGACTGAATGTCGGTAGAGAATCCCTGTTTGAGCGAGACATGGTATTGATGTTTTGGCTCAATAAACCCCAATTTTTGGATGAGTTTCGCCTCCGGGCTCCGGATTTCTGGGATTGGCGGGAGAAGATTGTGGAATTTCAAACCCATCCACCACCCCTGGCACCGTTATTTTATCCCTATCTGGAGTGGTTAATTGCCCAGAATTCTTATGTCAAGTTTAGTGGCGTGATGCAGGTGCAGCGCCAAGTCGATATTTTTCTGGATCAGGTCTATATTTCCCTCAAGGCTGAACGTCAGAAGCTGGTGGTTGATACTTCAGATCCTAGGCATTTATCTAAAGCTAATTTATCTAGCCCTTCGATTCGGGTAGATCAGTTGGAAAGGATAACCCAGGATATCGATATCTCTAGCAGTACTAAAACTATTCCGGAAAAGGTTGATTTAGCGAAAGCCATACAGGATAGTCAGTATAGCGTGATTTTGGGAGACCCTGGTGCTGGCAAAACTACCCTTCTGAAATACCTAGCGCTCCATTTTGCTACCGCTCAACGGGACGACCAGGAAACGGTCTTGGCAGGAGAGGCTAAAGAGAATTTAGGGCCAACTCGCTTACCGGTCTTCTTTCGGATTGCTGATTATGCGGAACGCTTAGCAACCCAATCCGACTTGAGCTTGCAACAGTTTCTTAGGGAATTCTCTCAGCAGTGGCAAAGTGAAGTAACAAATAAGCCTGAGCAAGACACTGATACAACCATTTTTGAGCATTTGCGTGACAAACTCGATAATGGTAAATGTCTGGTGCTGTTGGATGGCTTAGATGAAGTGTTTAATCAGGACATACGCCAACAGATAGTTAACCAAATTGAAGAGTTTGTTAATCAATTCCCCAATAACAAGTTTGTGATTACTAGTCGGATTGCTGGCTATCGGGAGGTTAAATTAAGCCAACGCTTTTCCCATTTCACCATTACTGAGATGGAACCGGAACAGGTGGAGCGGTTTCTAGACCGATGGTGTCTAGCGGTAGAGAAAGCTCAAAGACCAGATGCCAGTCAGCACTATTGGCAGCAGGAAGCGGATCATCAAAGTCGGGAACTTAAGGAGGCGATCGCAGCCAGTGAGGGAGTCAAGCGTATGACCGGCAATCCCTTATTGTTAACGATTTTGGCATTGATTCACCGCAATGGCTCTCGCTTGCCCAATCAACGGGTCAAACTCTATGAATTAGCGGTCCAGACCTTGACCGAAGATTGGCAATTGAGCAAAAAATTGCCTGGTGTTGAGACCGTAGTGCTCAAAGAAAGTCAGGTGATGGCACTGTTGGCTCCCTTGGCTTACTGGATGCATGAACACAAACCCTCGGGATTAGTCAGTGAACCAGAAGTTAGGGAAAAACTAGCCGAAATCCATGGGGAGTTGAATGATGAAGAGCCGGATTCCCAGAGCGTGCAGTGGCAAATTAATGATTTTTTGCTGAGGGTCAGAGAAACAACCGGTTTGTTTGTGGAACGTGCCCCTGGTAGTTATGGGTTTATGCATCTGACCTTTGAGGAGTATTTTGCTGCTCGGTATATTGCAGATAATGATGTTAGTGAGATTCTCGATATTATTAATCAGCATCGATATGAAGCCCGTTGGGATGAACCAATTTTGTTAGCCTTAGGGTATTTGGGGAGTGAGAATCCCAGACGGATTAATAAGTTAGTTCCAAAGTTGTTTAAACCCTTAGATGACTATCAGCCTAGGATTGACCATGGCGAAATTAAGCTTAGAAAAACATCATCAAAGGATGTGGTTTTAGTTTGGCCAGTCTTAGGGGAAGATTCAACGGTTTCATATCAGGAGTCGCCATCGGTATTGCAGGATTTACTGTTTGCCGGTCAGGTTTTAGCTGATGTTGATGTCAACAGCAAGATTCGAGCCAGGGTTATTCAGCAGTTGGTCTGGACTTACTTGAGTTTAGATGAATACTCTAACACTGAAACGATTAAGGGATTGTTGAACAGGTTACGGGATATTGAAAGGTTTAATCAGAAGGATGAAGTAATTAAGTGTCTCAAAGAAGCGGCTAATAATTTAACGAATACTATAAAGCTAAGTCAAAAGAGATGGGTAAAGACTCAGTTAGCGAGTTTATACGTAGCTTGTGGTCAAACACGATAAACCTTAGTTAGTGCTGTGAATGAGTTTGTTGAACAACTAGTTAACCAGCCAGGTCCTACGCTATTTGTTAATCTGATAGATTTGGTGGCAGAACTAGGGGAAAAGATGACCCCAGCTTTGGAACCAATCAGACAAGATCCCATTCGATATCAGGTAATTCAACAAACCATAGAATTTGTGACAGCACTGTCTTACCTCCGCCCGAATAACTATGATCAGGCTATTGGGATGTTAGAGAAAATTAATCAAAACCCAGATAGTCCAATCAAGGGTTACATTGCTTGGGCAATAGCTACCTGTTACCGGAAAAAGCCGGAATATGAGAAAGCCATCGCATCCTACCAACAAAGCCGTGAATTTTATCAGTACTTGGATAAACAGAAGAATGTCGCCGATTTGTGGTATCGCCTGGCTTCTTATTATCGAGAATCGGGCAGATACCAGGAAGCTGTCGATTTTAAACTCAAAGATTTAGCCATCTGTAAGCAGCTTGATCACCAACTGAGGATAGCATTAACCTACTATCAGCTCGGTAGAATCTATCAAGATTGGGGTAAGTATGATCAAGCGATCGCATACTACCAACAAAGCCGTGAAATCAATCAGCATTTGGGTAAGCCAAAGAATATAGCAGATTTGTGGTCTTGGCTAGCTGATTGTTATCGAGACTGGGGTAAATATCAAAAAGCAGTGGATTGTCAACTCAACACCTTAGCCATCCGTCAACAGCTTGATGACCAGTCAGAAATAGCATTAGCCTACTGGAAGCTAGGTAGAATCTATCAAGATTGGGGTAAGTATGAAGATGCGATACCATACTACCAACAAAGCCGTGACCTTTATCAGCAGTTGGATAAACAAAAGAATGTCGCCAATCAGTGGTCAAGGCTTGCTGCTTGTTATCGAGACTGGGGCAGATATCAGCAAGCGGTGGATTGTCAACTCAAAACCTTAGCCATCCGTCAGCAGCTTGATCACCAATCATATATAGCATTAGCCTACTGTCAGCTCGGTAGAATCTATCAAGATTGGGGTAAGTATGAAGATGTGATCGCATACTACCAACAAAGCCGTGACCTTTATCAGCAGTTGGATTTACAACAAAATGTCGCCAATTTGTGGTCTTGGCTAGCTGATTGTTATCGAAACTGGGGTAAATATCAAGAAGCGGTGGATTGTCAACTCAAAAACAAACAGATACGTCAACAGCTTGATGACCAACCAAATATTGC
>NZ_JAAHHW010000049.1:9827-44460 GCF_010692325.1 Moorena sp. SIO3I8
ATGTCGCCAATTTGTGGTCTTGGCTAGCTGATTGTTATCGAAACTGGGGTAAATATCAAGAAGCGGTGGATTGTCAACTCAAAAACAAACAGATACGTCAACAGCTTGATGACCAACCAAATATTGCTGATGCCTACTATAAGCTCGGTAGAATCTATCAAGATTGGGGTAAGTACGATGAAGCAAAACCATACTACCAACAAAGCCTTGAACTCTATGACCAGTTGGATTTACAAAATAATGTCGCTAATCAGTGGTATAACCTGGCTGATTGTTATCGAGACTGCGGTAAATATCAAAAAGCAGTGGATTGTCAACTCAAAACCTTAGCCATTCGTCAACAGCTTAATGATCAATCACTAATAGCATTAGCCTACAATCAACTAGGTAGAATCTATCAAGCTTGGGGTAAGTATTCCAAAGCGATCGCATACTACCAAAAAAGTCGTGACCTCTATCAGCAGTTGGATTTACAACAAGATGTCGCCAATTTGTGGTCTTGGCTAGCTGATTGTTATCGAAACTGGGGTAAATATCAAGAAGCGGTGGATTGTCAACTCAAAAACAAACAGATACGTCAACAGCTTGATGACCAACCAAATATTGCTGATGCCTACTATAAGCTCGGTAGAATCTATCAAGATTGGGGTAAGTACGATGAAGCAAGACCATACTACCAACAAAGCCTTGAACTCTATGACCAGTTGGATTTACAAAATAATGTCGTTAATCAGTGCTATAACCTGGCTGATTGTTATCGAGACTGGGGTAAATATCAAAAAGCAGTGGATTGTCAACTCAAAACCTTAGCCATTCGTCAACAGCTTAATGATCAATCACTAATAGCATTAGCCTACAATCAGCTAGGTAGAATCTATCAAGATTGGGGTAAGTATTCCAAAGCGATCGCATACTACCAAAAAAGTCGTGAACTCTATCAGCAGTTGGATTTACAACAAGATGTCGCCAATCAGTGGTATTGGCTAGCTGATTGTTATCAAGACTGGGGTAAATATCAGCAAGCAGTCGATTGTCAACTCAAAACCTTAGCCATCCGTCAGCAGCTTGATCACCAACCAGGTGTAGCAAGTGCCTACTTTAAGCTCGGTAGAATCTATCAAGATTGGGGTAAGTACGATGAAGCAAGACCATACTACCAACAAAGCCGTGACCTTTATCAGCAGTTGGATTTACAGAAGAATGTCGCCAATCAGTGGTATTAGCTAGCTAATTGTTATCTAGAATCAGGTGATTACACCAAAGCCATTGACCATTACCAGCAAAGCCTAAATCTCCATCAACAACTGGGTCAAAATGAAAACATTGCGAATCGCTATCGAAAAATTGGTAACAGCCAACGCCTCCTAGCCAGAAATACTCCAGACACAACCGAAGCCCTCCACTTACTCAGCCAAGGGGAGCAAAGTATTGGTCAAGCTATCGAAATTAGTAAAGCCAACGACTACAAAGCCAACCAAGCCAACAACTATACCGCTCTTGGCTTACTTTATTCAGAACGCTTGCGCCGATTACCATCCAACCACCCTACTCTACCGGAACAGATTGAGCAATTTGAAACCAACTACACCATGGGCTTAACCTTACTTTCAGAACTTGGACAACTTGTCGATAGGGCGGAAGAAATTCTAGATATCTCCCGGGCTTACCTAGAGGTAAATGTCTTAGAAAACCTTGACCGATCGGAAGCGTTAGCCCGGGAATCCCTACAAGTCTTCTTAGACTACAACCGTCGAAAACTAGAAGCCTCTGCTCGCCAGCTCTTAGGGGAAATTTACTTGCGTCGTGTTGAGGGTAATCAAGCGAATGCTAAGGCAATGGCTTACCAATTTTTTACGGAAAGTTTAGAGATTTATCGGAGTCTAGATATTCAGGGAAAAGTGATAGAATTGGAGGAACAGTTAATAGGAGTAGGGAGTAGGGAGTAGGGAGTAGGGAGTAGGGAATCGGGAATCGGGAATCGGGAATCGGGAATCGGGAATCGGGAATCGGGAATCGGGAATCGGGAATCGGGAATCGGGAATCGGGAATCGGGAATCGGGAGTAGTAATAATATTTGACTATTTCAGTACTACGGCGGTTTGCATAACTATCAGGTACACATTGTTTCTCTTTTTCCGACTTCCGACTTCCGACTTCCGACTTCCGACTTCCCTGCTCCCTGCTCCCTGCTCCCTGTTCCCTGCTCCCTGCTCCCTGTTCCCTACTCCCTACTCCCTACTCCCTACTCCCTACTCCCTAACTATGAATAGAGTTGCAGTATTTGGCAATGCTGGCGCTGGCAAATCGACCCTCAGCAAACGTTTAGCCGAAATAACTGGATTACCCCTGGTACACCTCGATTCCATGAAATATAGACCGGGCGGTGATCAGGTGCCCCATGCCGAGTGTGAACTACCCCAACCTACTACGTAGAGGTTGGGGCTTCCAGTTTCACGGAAGAACGCCTTAGCTTAGACGGACGTCCTCGCTTTGGTCTTACTTCTTCTCCACTGGCGTTGACCTCCCCCGTCCCAGAGGAGGATAGCATTCTGATACCTTCTGCTCTAATATTCTTGGCCGCATTACCGTCTCTATCGTGATGAGTGCCACAACTTGGACAAATCCAAGATCTTACATCTAGTGGCAACTCTTTGATTCGGTAATGACAATTAGAGCAGGTTTTAGAGCTGGGAAACCACCGATCTATCTCGACCAGTAGTTTTCCTTCTTTTACACATTTATAAGAGAGGAAATTTACAAAAGTTCCCCAACTCAGATCAGAGATTGCTTTAGCTAATTTATGGTTACGAACCATGCCCTTGACATTTAGGTTTTCAACTACCACTACCTGGTTCTGGTCTACGATTTTCCTAGATAGTTTATGAAGGTAGTCTTGGCGGACATTTCCAATACGTTCATATACCTTAGCTACAATCTTTCTAGCTTTCCTTCGCCCACTACTTCCTTTTTTCTTGCGGGCAGCAATACGTTGTTTCCTAGTTAGCTTCTTTTCGTATTTAGCTAAATGTTTAGGATTTCCAAATTTAGAAGTCTTTTCGCCATCGTAGGTAATCGCAAAATCCTTGATACCCAAATCAATACCAATTACTTTCCCTTCCTTAGATAGTTTCACATCTGTTGATTCGTATTCCATCAAAACAGAAGCGTAATACTTACCAGAAGGGTCTCTGCTTACTGTTACAGTTTTGATATCCCCGTCTAGTGGCCGATGAATTCTTGCTTTGACAGTTCCTAGTTTTCCAGGGAACTTAAGGCAGTTACCCACTTGTTTGACATTTTGAGGGTACTGAATTGATTGGCGATGATGATATGACTTGAATCTAGGATATTTTGCTCTGCCTTGGCCTATGGCCACGCTACGCGAACAAAAAAATTCTGATATGCACGACTAAGGTTGAGACTTACAGATTGTAATACCTGGGAGTAACAGTCCTTTAGCCATTCAGTCTCTTTTTGTTTTTTGAGTTTTGGCAGCATGGAATTGAGCGCAGATTGTTTTAGTCCTTTTCCAGTTGCCTTGTAAGTTTCTATGCACTGATTTAGTCCATAGTTCCACCACCAGCGAGCGCATCCAAAATGCTGAGCTAATATTTGAACTTGCTCTTGTGTGGGATAAATTCTTACTTTGATGGCTTTATGTCTCACTGCACTCAAGCTTATTATCGACCCATATTACTATTATACAGATTTCGCAGTAAGGCGTCAACCTTTGTAGTAAAATTCCTGAGTCGCTATCCATCCCCACCCTGTAAGAGGGTGGGGAATTCCGCTATTTTTGTTAAAGATGACCCGACCTTTGACAATCTACAGGCTGAAATTGCTGCCTATCGGCAAGAAATCGATCAATAGATATTGATTTTTCCAATTCTATCCCCTGAGTGTCTATAGCGTTTATCATAGCTATGAGGTACACAATATTTTTTCCATCTTACCTCTTGCCTCTTGCCTCTTGCCTCTTGCCTTCCCCTCCTGGGAGGGGTTAGGGGTGGGTTCCTCTTACCTGCTCCCTGCTCCCTGCTCCCTACTCCCTAAAAAAAAGTACCTCACCTAATTGAAATAAAACTCATATTCACCCCTCCCTTATTTGTAATACTCGACTAGCATTAAGAATCGCCAACAGAGCCACTCCCATATCGGCAAATACAGCTTCCCAGAGAGTTGCTACCCCCATGGCACCCAGGGCAATAAAGACGACTTTCACTCCCAAAGCAATAATAATATTTTGCCAAACAATACCTAGGGTTCGGCGGGCGATGGCGATCGCTTCTGCTACTTTAGAGGGAGCATCGGTCATAATTACCACGTCGGCGGTTTCGATAGCAGCATCTGAGCCTAATCCCCCCATAGCTATGCCCACATCAGCACGAGCAATTACTGGTGCGTCGTTGATGCCATCTCCCACAAATGCGGTTTTATGGTTAGTTTGGTTTACTGCTGTGAGGATTTTCTCTAAAGCATTCACCTTATCCTCTGGTAAGAGTTCCGCTTGAAAATCATCTATCCCTAGCCTTCGAGCGATAGTATTAGCTATGGTTTGACTGTCTCCTGTCAGCATCACAGTTTTAATCTGCTGTTGGTGCAGTGCTTGGATGGCATTGATGGCATCTTCTTTGAGTTCATCGGCAATTAAGATACGCCCACTGTATTCACCATCCACCGCTAAGTGAGCTACCGTACTATCAGCCACACAGACATCATGGGAAATCCCCTCTCGATGGAGTAAGCGATCGTTTCCTGCGATGACAACTTTTCCATCAATTTGGGCGAGAATACCCTGTCCCGCAATTTCTTGATAATTTTCAACCTTAGAACTGTCAATCGGTTTGCCATGAGCTTGTCGAATCGATTGGGCGACGGGATGATTTGACCCAGATTCTACATGAGCAGCTAATTCTAGTAATTGCTCTTGACTCAAACCATTATGGGTAATAATATCGGTGACTCGAAAGTTTCCTTTAGTAAGGGTGCCAGTTTTATCAAAGACGACGGTTTTCACCTGAGTTAAGGCATCTAAAAACGTAGACCCTTTAATCAAAATACCCCGCTTAGCTGCCCCTCCAATACCGCCAAAATAGCCCAGAGGAATACTAATGACCAATCCACAGGGACAGGAAATCACCAAGAGCACCAAGGCTCGATAAGTCCAGGTGCTTGGGCTTGCTCCCGAAATTAGCAAAGGTGGTAACAGGGCAATTGCTACGGAAAGAAACACGACAACGGGAGTATAGTAGCGGGCAAAGCGAGTAATAAACTTTTCTGTGTCGGCTTTTTTGCTTCTGGCGTTTTCCACCAAGTCCAAAATTCTGGCAATGGAAGACTCGTCAAAGGGCTTAGTAACGCGAATGGTTAGCCCTCCAGACTGGTTAATCATCCCTGCTAACACCAGATCTCCTGTTACAACGGTACGGGGCACTGATTCTCCTGTGAGGGCAGACGTATCAAGTTGGGAACTTCCCTGAATAATCTCACCGTCCAGGGGAACTTTCTCCCCAGGGCGTACCCGAATCATTTCCCCAACAGCAACTTGATCAGGGGCAACGGTTTTGATCTCGCCGTTAACTAGCAAATTAGCAGTATCGGGACGCACTTCCAGCAAGGCTCGAATCGAACGACGCGATCGCCCCACCGCAGACCCCTGTACCAATTCCCCCACCTGGTAAAACAACATCACCCCCACTGCTTCCGGTAGTTCGTGAATAGCGATCGCGCCTATGGTGGCAATGGTCATCAAAAAGTTTTCGTCAAAAATCCGACCCCGCAGGATATTTCGCCCCGCAGTGGTTAGCACTCCCCAACCACAAAGTAAGTAAGCAGGAATCAAGACGGCATATTCAGCTATGCCAAAAGGAGTCTGATCTAAACTATCTTGAAAAATCAGTCCGATTAACAAAAGAGGAGTAGCGATCGCGACCGCTCTTAACTCGCGCCACAAGTTAAATTCATTCTTTCCTTGACTGTTCCCGCAGCAGTCATCATGGGTTGTGACCTCCTTTTCTTGACTGTTGCCGCAACAGTGATCATGGGTTGTCACCTCCTTTTCTTGACTGTTCCCGCAGCAGTGATCATGGGTTGTCACCTCAGCAACCGCTTTAACGGAATGCCCAGAATTGCAGCAGTCTTGATGATGGTGTTGTGCCATAGCAATACCTAACGAAAATCTCCTGAATATCTGAAAGACTATTCAGACAAAAGATTATTCAAATTATATAGTAAGCAGCTGTGCAAAATAAATTATTTACAAATTTTTACATAATTATGAGGTACAATTTTTTTTTATTTGTTCCCATATACCATGCTTAATAGTCCCTAAAACCCAGAAATATGTACCTCACAAATTTAAAATGGCTGTATAAAAAATACTGTTACAACTATTTAATACTTCTTCCCCTATCTGTGCTCAATAATCAACTTTGATCAAGGTGTTGAGCTACTTCTCGATATAAAGTCACAATATGTTCATCGGCAAGACTGTAGTAAACGTTGCGACCTTGACGGCGATATTTTACTAGCTTTTGCGATCGCAATACTCGTAGCTGATGAGATACTGCCGATTCCCCCATTTTTACTATCGCTGCTAAGTCGCAGACACAAAGCTCTTGCTGTGCGAGGGCTGAAAGCAACTTTAGCCGATGAGGGTCGGAAAGAACGCTAAAAAACTCTGCCATCTGTTGCGCTTTTTCCGTTGCTAGAACCTTACTCTGGACCTGCCACACATTATCTAGATGAACTACGGAATCATCACAGCTTGGAGCATCAGAAGAGTAGACAGTTGGTTTATTTAAAGAACTAGAATCAGCCATGATGAATTATATTTATTATTTAATCTCTAGATCTATGATACTATAGCGTTTCTCGCAGTTATGAGGTACAGTTTTATTTTAGGTTGATTCCCTGTTAGGTGCCCTTGACCCATTAATACCGAGTTGCATTCAAAGAGAGTAGATTAGTTGGATAGGGAGATGGGGAGATGGGGAGATGGGGAGATGGGGAGATGGGGAGATGGGGAGATGGGGAGATGGGGAGATGGGGAGATGGGGAGATTGGCGGAAGAGAAAGTTGTACCTTTGACCGCAACTTAGTATAAGAATTTAATTCGCCACAAGTCGCACCTCTTGATGCAGCGCATCGCTATTCCCAATTACCGATTCCCGATTCCCCTTCCCCTCCTGGGAGTGGTTAGGGGTGGGTTCCGATTCCCGATTCCCGATTCCCGATTTCCGATTCCCGATTCCCGATTCCCTACTCCCTTCTTAACAAAAAAAAATAGCCGCAGAAATACCATCCACGGCTAGGAAATTGACCTTATGTGATTCCGTTTTCAACCCTATCCAAACCTGCTCCCATGGGAGCAGACTCGATGATTTTGCCAGGGGGCAAAGCCCCCCAGAAAGTTAATCCGTTAACCCAGAATTATGTACTTGGTCATCATCGTAATAAATTCTCCAGGAATGCCCGTCGGTTGTAGAGGACTCCACTCAGAAATTTCGGCGTAACGCAGTGCATAGAGGGCATGCATCGTGTTAATGATAGCCTTGCGGGAGCCCTTGAGAATGTGCTTAACAGGGTATTTTTTTGGAGAAGATTCCTGAGGATTATTACTAGGAGTTATATCCTCAGGGTT
This sequence comes from Moorena sp. SIO3I8, assembly GCF_010692325.1. GTDB lineage: Bacteria > Cyanobacteriota > Cyanobacteriia > Cyanobacteriales > Coleofasciculaceae > Moorena. The sequence continues at coordinate 17,470 of NZ_JAAHHW010000049.1, forward strand.
ATTTTCAGGGTTTGGGCGAAATTCGGAATCCATGTTGGTCACCTTTTGCTTGTTGTTTGCATAGTATAATCATAATGATTATAAATTAAGTTGTCAAGGGTTTTTCTAAATTTTTTTTTGGGAAGGTATTTTAAATAAAATGTACGGGAATGGAATGGAGTGTGATTTTTTTGAGTAGTAGTAAAAAAATGGAGTAGGAAACAGTTAACAGTGGTATATTTATTAAGGATTACTGATTACCTAAGCTATCAGCTTAAGCGCTACGCGCACGCTACTTGAGGTGCTATCAGCTATCAGTTTGTGAATCAAACAGGTAACCATTTTTTTTATCTGAGTTACGGAAAGCTGAACGCGCACGCGTGAGCTTTTAGCTCACGACTGACGGCTGACTACTGACCACTGACGGCTGACGGCTGAATGCTTACACTATTTGCGATCGCAAAACTGATCTAGCGGTTCTCCTATGAATCAGGTAAACAGAATTTTTTCCCGATTCCCGATTCCCGATTCCCTACTCCCGATTCCCGATTCCCGATTCCCGATTCCCGATTCCCGATTCCCGATTCCCTACTCCCTACTCCCTACTCCCTATTCCCAAGAGCCCCATCGATCAATTCCTCAACACCATTAACAGGAATAATTGGAGTATTGAGCTGATCAGCCACTTCTGCTACAGTCATATCATCCAGAAACCGGGTATCACCATGCTTAAGCATCAACCCAGGTAACAGAATCATTTCTCCTAAATCTTTTCCTTTTAATCCCTTCAGTAAATCTTGTCCAGTCAGCAAGCCAGTAACCGTTATCTCCTGACCCCAGTAATCACTAGATAACGCCACCATCCTAATCTCCAATCCTGGCACAGCATTGAACCGCTCTACCACAGGTTCAAACGCTTTTTCCACCGCATTACCCACTACCCAAGTCCCCCGTCGGGGGATTTCTAGACCCTTAGGTAACCGTTGAGTAGCAGCAGTTTGGAATTGTTTCAGGAACAACCGAATCGAACCAACACCATTCCCAATTTGAGGGTAGTCTCCGTAATCCGATTCTGGAGGTAACTCTTCTCTAGCAATCAAAAACCACTCATCTGCCAACCAAGCAAAGGTAGACCCCAACTGGTGCTTAAATTTCTCCTGAAGCCTTTGAACCTGAGCAATCACTTCCCTAGCTTTCTCCCCAGTAACACTAATTAGTTCATCCTCCTGGGGTCGAAACCGAGTCAATCCCACCGGTACTACTGCCGTTGAAGCGACTGCGGGCAGATCACCGGTATAGAATTGAGCTAAATCTAACAGAGTACGTTCTAAGTGAATGCCATCATTAATTCCAGGACACACCACTACCTGGGCATGAATTTGCAGCCGTCGCTCCTGAAACCACCTTAACTGCTCTAAAATTAGCCCAGCCCGAGGATTTTTCAGTAACCGTATGCGCACATCCGGTTCAGTAGCATGAACCGAAACATAAAGAGGAGATAGACGCATCCGTTCGATCCGATCCCACTCCGTTTGCTTCAGATTAGTCAGGGTTAAGTAAGACCCATACAGAAAACTAAGCCGATAGTCATCATCTTTGAAATAAAGGCTTTGGCGCTTACCTGGTGGTTGTTGGTCGATAAAGCAAAATGGGCAACGATTATTGCACTGAATCAAACCATCAAATAACGCTGTCTCGAATTCCAGCCCTAAATCGTCATCATAGTCTTTCTCAATTTCGATCACATGAGTCTTACCCGCCCCATCGATCACTTCCAGTTCTAGAATTTCATCCGCACACAGGAATTGATAATCAATCAAATCACGGGGATGGCTACCATTAATCGCAACAATAGAATCCCCTGGTTCAAATCCAACCTCAGCAGCAATGGAGTTGGGAAGAACCTTTGTGATTAATACTGGACGAATCGAGCTTTGACTCATTGATAGCAGTTTTCAATTGGGTGAGGCACAAAGTCGTTGGTTTTAGGGAACAGGGAACAGGGAACAGGGAACAGGGGGAAGAGTGGGGAGCTCACAAGGGTAGGTTTTTAAATATTGGGGCAAGTAGTTAATTTCATTGCGTAGAATCTCTTCCAAATAAATATATATCAAAATATACAATAATTGCTGGAATAATTCTCCCCATCTCCCTATCTCCCCATCTCCCTATCTCCCTATCTCCCCATCTCCCCATCTCCCCATCTCCCCATCTCCCCATCTCCCTATCTCCCCATCTCCCCATCTCCCCATCTCCCTATCTTCCCATCTTCCGACACTTGCGATCGCTAACTATTTTGTAAAACCCCAGTTATAATAGCACCTAAAATTGCTATCCCAAACAATAACCGATACCAGACGAATATCCAGACACCTTGTTTTTTGAGATAGCTGATCATCCATGCGATCGCTACGTAGGAAAATACTGCTGATGAAATCACCCCTACAATCAGTGACATTGCGCCAGCATCCCCAATGCCATCTTTTAGCAAACCCACTAACTCCACTAAGCCAGCTAAGGTAATGGCGGGGATGCCCAACAAAAAGGAAAACCGTGCTGCGGTTGCTCGTTCCAAACCCATGAATAAACCAGCAGTCAGAGTTGAGCCAGACCGGGAGACACCAGGCATTAAAGCCAACGCCTGAGCCAAGCCCATCCCGATCCCATCTTTAAGACCTAAATCCTCAAAGTTACGCTTACGCTTACCCACGACTTCAGAAACACCCATCAACAAACCCATCACAATCGAGACATAGGCGATTGACATGGTACTCCGTATCGGAGAATTATCATAATCAGGGATAAAGATTTTAATCAGCAGTCCAAAGAAGACAATGGGTAGGGTTCCCAACGCAATTCCCAGGGCCATCTGGAAGTCTTGGGATTGGTAATCGGATTTACGGATAGCTTTGAATGCGCCAGTAGTGACTTTAGCCAAGTCTCCCCAGAAGTACCACACCACCGCCGCAATCGAACCTAGTTGAATCACAGCCGTAAACGCAACCCCTGGATCACCCCACCCTAATGCCACAGGTACCACTTTTAAATGAGCGGTGCTACTGATGGGCAGAAATTCGGTAAACCCCTGCACCAAACCCAGCACCACCGCCTGAAAAATAGTCATGTGGGGCGTAGTAATTGTGGCAGTGGTACTGCTTGAGGATAAGACATCTGGGGCAGGAGTTGTGGCGAGAACCTTCAAGGGGAAGGTAAGGCAGGCGCTAAGGACAGCAATGATATAAAAATTGATAAATTGACGTTTTGATAAGACCATTCTTTCCCCTATAGAGGTTGCTGTAGCTGAATCAGCCAGCCTTAATTCAACCGGTATTCTGGCATAAATTACCAACAATCGCCAAGGGAATCTGGATACTTAGCAAACTCTTTATGATATCCCAATTCCATTCCATCTTGATCCTTAATCCTGAAACCTTAATATTTCATGCTTCTCGGGAATCGGGAATCGGGAGTCGGGAATCGGGAATCGGGAATCGGGAATCGGGAATCGGGAATCGGGAGTCGGGAGCGGTGCGCTTGACCTAGGGAATCGGTAAAAAAGTCTAGCAATAGCCCTGGCCCTACCGGTAGCGCACCACCCAGGCTAAGGAAATCTTAATTTTCCATAAATTTTTGAGTTCATCCTTCAGATTTTAGATGGCAATTATCATAATCATGAGGTACAAAAAATTTTTTCCCTATTCCCTACTCCCTACTCCCTACTCCCTACTCCCTACTCCCTACTCCCTACTCCCTGTTACCTATTCCCTATTCCCTATTCCCTATTCCCTACTCCCTACTCCCTAAAAATTTGTACTTCACCCAATTGAAAAATTAAATATTTCTACCCTTGCCATCAACCACCACATTTCAGTACTATTACCAATATGCCCCCAGGGGGGATATTGGTAATGATATATTAAGTTCAATAAAGATAATTAACGATAAGTAACAAAATTTTGTTGAAAAATACTTGGTTTTCTGCTAGAGCCCCAAGGAATTCCCATCAGTCAGGGCAACTGCTTCTATCGATCCCCCCTAGGGGAGTGAGTAATCCTCAAGGATGGCTATTATTTGCTGCCGCCTCTTTCCTGGTTTCTGTACCAGTGTTCTTTCAAGCTCCCCTAGTGCGCCTTTTCCCACTGTTGAGTTTAGTCATCACCTTCGCTTGGGTGTGGCTGGGGGTAAAACTGCTCCAACGTCCATCAACCCAAGTCTGGGGTGACTTGCTGTTGGGATTTAGCTGGAGTTGGCTGGCTGGTTCACTATATTGGGGTTGGTTGCGCACTGAACCTCTATGGCATTTACCCGTAGAAGCGATTGGTCTACCATTCGCTCTGTGGGGATTGTGGCGGGGTTGGGGAAAGGTAGGAAATCTATTTTACTTGGGTTCGTTATTCGGTACAGCCATGACCGACATCTATTTCTACTTGACGAATCTAATTACTTACTGGCGTCAGGTGATGGTAGTAGAGCCAGTCCTGGCAAAACCAATCTTTCAAAATGCGATCGCACAAGTCCAAACCCCTTGGGGAATTAGCTGGGCAGTGGTTTTGGTTGCTACGCTAGGAATAGTTGGTCTTTGGTCATTGACAAAAGAACAGCCCCATTGGTGGACGTTTAGTGGAGCGGTGTTGAGTACAATCGTGGTAGATAGTCTTTTTTGGTTGGCAGCTAACCTAGCATGATCACTCCAGACACTAACCCTAAAGGGTACAGTGTGGGCTTCTTCGGAAGCCTTCGTCATTTATTTATTTATATTTAGTGATTTATATATTTATATTAGGTTAGGTTAGTTTTGAGCGTTGTCATTCCGAAATGACTTGATCATCCTTTGAATCCATCTACTAGGGTCAGCTTCTGAGTCTTGCTGGGTCATTGACAGCAGCAAACTCAAGCTCGATTAGCAGTAATTGGTTAGTAACTTATGGCTGCTATTGTTTCTCCAACTTCTGCGCTATCCTTCCCTGATCAGGGGAAATCTTGGAAAATTGATGCAATGATCAACGTCTCAATTAACCCTGTTGTTGCTCCTATATCTGTGGTGACTTTGCGATCCACCCCTTACCTACTTATGCCTACCGGCTCTGACGATCAGTATATGCCATTAGTTGGTAGTAATTGCTGGACCGTCGGTCGTAGTTATGATAACAATTTTGTACTTTCAGATCGCTGGATTTCCAGAAACCATGCGATGTTGCAGTGTACCGAAAACGGTGATTTCTATCTTATTGATTTAGGCAGCCGTAACGGTACATTTGTCAATGGACGCAGAGTCAGTATTCCGGTGACCTTGCGCAATGGCGATCATCTTACCTTTGGTCAGACAGAATTGGAGTTTTATTGCCCACCCAAGGCTCATAAAACTGAACCATCCGAACCTATACATAAAGATACCCAAACCTCAATATTGCACGTGCGCCGCCTGATTTCTGTGATGGTGGTGGACATCCGGAATTTCACCGTACTCACCCACCAGTTAGATGAAACCACCCTCTCAGTGGCAATTGGTAGTTGGTTCCGGGAGTCTGGAGAAATTCTGAAAAGGTGTGGCAGTTGGGTAGATAAATACATCGGTGACGCGATTATGGCGATTTGGTTTCATGGCTCTGAAGGGGTCAGTGATCAAGAAGCCATGAGTATTTTGCAAGCAGTCAATGACCTCAACAAAATGACTACCAATCTGTCTAATGAATATCCTCTGCCCTTCCCACTGCGAATTGGTACTGGAATCAACACAGGAATTGCGATTGTTGGTAACACCACTGGTAGTGGCGATCGCCCAGAATACACTGCTATTGGGGATACTGTAATTGCCGCTTTTCGCCTCGAATCTGCCACCAAGGAACTTGGTCTAGATATTGCCCTAGGGGAGGATACATACCGTTACGTTTCTAAAATCGGAAAGTCTGAGCTTAACTTCAAGCAACACACTGTAAATCTCAAAGGTTATGATAATTCCACTATTACCTACGCTGGAACCTATGGAGATTTAGAAAATTTCTTGCGTGCGAGTTAACTCTACTCTACCAATTATTGAATAAGCTTTATTACAAGGTATTGCTAAAGTATCACTCATTTCGGTAAAGGTTAGTATAATTGAGAATTGAGAATTGAGAATTGAGAATTGAGAATTGAGAATTCAATATTCAACCTTTAACCTTCAACCTGCTAACCTGCAACCTTAAAAATTAATCCCTAACTATTAAAACTTGAACTGAGCCCCTGCTTGGACTCTAGCATCAAATCCCTCGTCACCGGTACCTAGTTTAGAATCTATAAATATACCATTATCTGAATGGTACCTCAAGATAGCGCCATAGTTAAAGTCTGAAACTCGACTTTCAAGCCCCACATTGGTAGTGGTGAAATTTCTGACATAAGCGCCTAGAGAAAAATTATCGATCACTCGTTGTGAAAGCTCTACATCATAAAATACTTTCTACCTATCTCTAGATTAAGCTTGGATTTTAAACCGCCGACAGTTCCTAAGTCTCCAGTAATATATCCGACAATTTCCCATAGGAAATGATTCACCGCTAAATTCAATAAATCCTTGGTCATCGCTCCCTTTGGCTGTGCAAGTTGATAATTATTTAATATCCGGAAAGTTTTGAATTTTATTAAATAAATTTATTTTCTTTGATAACAAAAAAATGAGTGATTTTTTATCCGGATAAAAATAGAAGAATAGGGAACAGGGAACAGGGAGTAGGGAGTAGGGAGTAGGGAGCGGCGGAATATAGGGTAGACAGAGAATTTATTGGCACTTTCTGGATTTCTCACGATTGAATCAGTAGCTAATCTAATGGATAGCAAGAGAATCAGGGTCACGAAGCATCTCAATAATAATCTCAATGACCTTTATTCCTGGAGAGCTAGTCTGTGAGTGATCGTAACGATTTAATTGAAATTTTTGGTACTGAGAACCCCTCTCGCCGTGGGGATGTAATTTTTGTCCATGGACTCGGGGGTGATGCGCTAAGTACTTGGCACCCGCAAGAACGGCGAGATGATCATAATTTTTGGCCTGCTTGGCTGGGGGAAGATTTATCAGATGTGGGAATTTGGTCTCTGGCTTATGAGGTAGAACCATTTAGATGGAAGGGTAATTCTATGCCTCTGGTAGACCGGGCGACTAATAGTTTAGATCTACTGGATAGCTATGAGATAGGCGATCGCCCAATAATTTTTGTTACTCACAGTATGGGGGGACTGCTGGTGAAACAGATGCTGCGCAGTGCTAGGGATTTCGGCAAATGGCAAGCGATCGCATCTGGGACGAGGGGAATTGTTTTCCTGTCTACCCCTCATTCTGGTTCTGATTTGGCACGTTGGATTAATTATATTGGCACGATTCTACGAACCACTGTCAGTATTGAGGAATTGGAGGCGCACCATTCTCGCTTACGGGAACTGAATTTTTTGTATCGCAATGACCACCAGTTTAGCGAAATCCCGATGCTGGTTTACTGCGAAACCAGACCTACCAATGGGATTTTAGTGGTGAATCAAACCAGTGCTGACCCTGGTATTAAGGGGGTTATTCCTGTCCCGATGGATGTTGACCATATCTCTATCTGCAAAGTAGATGATAAAAAGAATCGAATCTACCGTCAGGTAAAGCGGTTTGTCAATCAGAATTTAACAACTCCTCTGCCACTGATTCAACCGAAAGTAGCAGTTCATCCCGATAGTAACGTAGCAGTTAATTCTGATAGTAAACAGGAACAGGCAAAAAAAAAAGTTGATGATGGACTAGGTTTAATAGAGCAATGTAAAGAGCTCACCCGCAATCGCTTAGGAAGTGAACACCCAGCTGTCGCCTCTTCCCTCAACAATCTAGCATTACTCTACGAGAATCAGGGACGGTACTGCAAGGCCGAACCTCTCTATGTCCAAGCCTTGGAGATCAGGAAAAAACTTCTAGCTTCCAGCAAAAGAAGCCCCACATCTGCGACGTGAAACGTGAGTGTGGGATGAATTTTGCACAGAGTCTTTTTGAAGATGTTATTATGTATTTACTGGTAAGCAAAGCCGAAAATGCTGGTTTGTCAGTAAAACATTCTTAAAAAAAGTCAAAAAAAACAGAGCGGCAGGGCAGTCCGTTCTTAAAGCCCAGCGCCTCCTAAGCAATAGCTGGATTGGCTGGGAAGCCTACACTGATTCTATAGAATCAGTGTAGGAGCTGTCACGTACTGAACACCCAGATGTCGCACAATCTCTCAAGAATTTGGAATATCTCTACTATTATCAGGGACGGTACTGGGAGGCCGACCCTGTTTTTGTCCAAGCCTTGGAGATTTTTGAACGAAAGTTAGAGTCAAATCATCCCAATACTATCGCTTGCCGCGAGAATCTTCAAAAATTGCGGGATGAGCTGACCTAGGAAGGCAGAAGGCAGAAGGAAAGGAGAAAGGTTTAAAGGGATATAGCAATTCTCTTTCCCATGAGCTACAAAGAGATCCCCCTAAATCCCCCTTAAAAAGGGGGACTTTGAGGTTGATAAGTAAAAAAAAATACCAATTAAAGTAGGGTGGGCAAAGTAATCTAATCATTAATACTCACGCATAACCAAACGGTTTTTGCCCACCCTACAAGCTAAAAAATATAGCCTAGAGCAAGTTAATTTTTATGCTAGACTATAGAGGTTTAATCACCAGTATTGCAGTCAGTTTTTTCTGATGACAAAAATAGAACAGATTCAAGCTGAAATTGAGGCTCTCTCTAAGGAAGATTTCGTGCGCTTGAGAGAGTGGTTTGCTGAAAGAGACTGGTTACTCTGGGATAAACAGCTTGAAGCTGATATCAGCGATGGGAAGTTAGATGTCAGCTGTCAGCCGTCAGCTGTCAGCCGTCAGCCATAGTCAAAAAAAATAGCAATTAAAGTAGGGTGGGCAAAGTCATCTAATCTATCAATACTCACGCATAACCAAACGGTTTTTGCCCACCCGACAAGCTTGTGTGTACAAAAAAATAGCAATTAAAGTAGGGTGGGCAAAGTCATCTAATCATTAATACTCAAAACAACCAAACGGTTTTTGCCCACCCGACAAGCTTGTGTGTACAAAAAAATAGCAATTAAAGTAGGGTGGGCAAAGTAATCTAATCATTAATACTCAAAACAACCAAACTGTTGTTGCCCACCCGACAAGCTTGTGTGTACAAAAAAATAGCAATTAAAGTAGGGTGGGCAAAGTAATCTAATCATTAATACTCAAAACAACCAAACGGTTTTTGCCCACCCTACAAGCTGATAGCTGACCGCTGAATACTCCCTACTGCTATCCCAACTTTCACGGTGCGTTACGGGACGGGCTATCGCAACACTGGCTACGAGGCAGAAAATGAGGGCGAGCCCGTCCCTAACGCACCCTACGCAACTGTTCCCGATTCCCGATTCCCGATTCCCTACTCCCTACTCCCTACTCCCTACTCCCTACTCCCTTATCAAATTACCGTAACCTTCCCGAACGCAAAATACTAACAATCAGCCACAATCCTAAAAAACTAGCAGCAGCAAACAGGATATTAGTAACCACAGAAATCTGGGGAGTTTGGCTTCCTGAGGCCACAATTGCTGCACCCACAATCAGGGAACCGACTACAATACTGAAGGAGAGTCGATTAGCGGAATCATCGATACTGTAACGTAGTTTGTCTAGCTCTGGGACGGTAATATTCCACTTCAGGGTTTCGGAACTGACCCGGTTTAAGAATAATTCGATTTGAGAAGGCGATCGCAATGACAGGCTTTTGAGATCCAAAACCGTTCTCAGAAGGGTTTGTAATGGATTATCTCCCAGGAGTTGACGCCGAAACACTTCCGTAATCAGGGGGGTGATTTGGTCGATCAGGTTAATTTCAGGATAAAATCCACGGGTAACCCCTTCCAAGTTAGCTAGGGTTTTGGCATATAAACCCATATTACCGGGTAAGCGGATTTTATTATTGCGCGAGACTTGCAGTATCTCATAAAACACTTCACTAAAGTTGATTTTGGAGAGGCTTCGGTTGTAATACTTGCGCAGCATGCGGTCATAGTCATTTTCCAGGCCAGATAAATTGACCGACTCACCGGCTTCAGATAGTTGTAGGGTTAACTGAGCACATCGCTTGCCATCTAAATCTACAATTGCTAAGAGCATCTCCGTCAAAATCTGTTGGCTGCGGGGGTCTAAGCGTCCAATCATCCCACAGTCTAATAAAGCGACGCGACCATCCCTCAGATAAAATATGTTTCCGGGATGGGGGTCAGCATGGAAGAAGCCATCGATGTAAACCTGCTGGAAAAAAGCCCGAAATAACAGGGTGGTAATTTCCCGTCGCTGGGTCTGGGTATCTTTGCCCTCTCTAGTTTGTGATAATTGCGCCGATAGCAGAGGTGCCCCTTCCAGCCACTCAATGGTAAGTAGCTTTTGGCTGGTCAAATCCCAGTAAATCTTTGGTATCACTAATTGCTGGGAATCGAACCAGCGGCTATTGGATAGATTACTGCGGAGTTTATCGGTATAGTTAGCTTCTTGGGTAAAATCCAGTTCTGCTTCTAGGGCAGTAACAAATTCATCGGCTATGGCAACGATATCGTAAGTCTTACCAAATTCCGTCAGAGACACTAACTCTGCTAAGCCTCTAATGATAGCAATATCTTGGGCAACTATCTGGTCAATCCCAGGACGTTGCACTTTCAGGGCCACCTCTTGACCATTTTTGAGGGTAGCCCGATGGACTTGACCAATGGAACCAGCAGCAATGGCTTGGGGATTGATAGTCGTAAAGGTTTCTGAGATTGGCTGTGCTAGTTCTTGCTGTAGTAGGGTTTCTATTTCACTCCAGGCTACTGGTGGTACATTGGCTTGCAAGTCAGTCAGGACTTCCACATAGGCTCCTGGTAATAGGTCGGGACGGGTAGACAGAAGTTGTCCTAACTTAACGTACACCGGACCTAAATTGATTAAAATGTTGCGAAGGACAGCAGGAGGGGGGAGTTGAGGTTCGTCATTATTTTTGTTGCCCGTTAGGAGTCCTCGCATGTAATCCCAACCGTTTCGGAAGACAACTTCTAGGATTTCTCGCTGGCGGGTACTGGTTTGAGTTAGGGAAAACATTCGCTGAGGGTGGTTGAGTCATTTGGTTATATACTAGACTTCGCGGCAAAGTGGGGAATAGGGAGCAGGGAATAGGGAGCAGGGAGCAGGGAGCAGGGAATAGGGAACAGGGGACAAAAATTGAAGCTGGATCGCACAAAAAAAAAATTTCTGATCTACTTGCCAATCCAGACTAGGTTTGTTAGACTTAATAAGGCGTCAAAAAAGACAAGCCAAAAAAAGACAAGCCGGGATAGCTCAGCTGGTAGAGCAGAGGACTGAAAATCCTCGTGTCGGCGGTTCAAGTCCGCCTCCTGGCATCTTCTTTAAATTGGGTGAGTTGCAAATTCTTGGGTTTTAGGGAATCGGGAATCGGGAATCGGGAATCGGGAATCGGGGAAAAATCCTGTGTGGCTGATTGCTGATAGCTTAAATAGACTTCAATCCCACCAATAGCAAACAACAACTGCATCGCGATCACGTTGAATACCGTCTCCCCATAATGCCCCTTCGTATCGATATCTTAATCGGCGTTTGAGTCGGTAACTATACTCTTCGTTTGTGCCATCAGTTACCTCTACCGAGTCAGCTCGCCATTTTTTACCCAAATCGATTAGTTGGGAAACTTTGGTATCTTGATTTTCTGCAAGTATGTATAGGGTATCTGCTGGATAGGCCACAAAATGAATAATGCTGCTATCTGGCATTGGACGATAGTTTGCCATTGCCAGCAGGGTATCTAGCAAACCACCAAAACTTAACCCATGTTCATCTGGGGCAAAGACTGGTTTGGTAAACAGAAAGCTTGCCCATAAATCTCTGTGCTTGGAAAGGTCAGTAATAACTTCTGGGCCATCAAACTCATTGAATCGGCGCTGCCAAACTAAAGCAGCAAATAGTTCTTGGGGAGAATACGATTCAGCAAGGGATTGGATTTTAGTCAAGTCAAGCATTGTTGTTATGAGGGGTTTTACCTCGCCTAACTTCTTCTGCGTAAAAACGTGCCATCTACTAGGCTACCTCATTGCGCTCAATCGCTATTTCGATTTCATCGGGGTGAGCTTTTGCGTATACCCAAGCATTGGCTAAATCAGCAGCTGTAATTGTTGGATAACTTGTTAAAAGGTCACCATCACTGTATCCAAGACGACGAGCTTCTACAATTACCCAGACCGTAATACGAGTATTGGCAATACAAGCTTCCCCCCCACAAACTCTAGGGTTTTTCTCAATTCCTTGCCAATTGTTTGTGAGACTTTGAGCCAGTAACTGAATAACCTGCACTTTTTCACTAGGGCTAAGGGCAAGAAGTTTTTGCTCTAAGTCTTGAAGTATCACAGAAGTCAATCCTTTGCTATAAATCTGATCTTAGTATAATATCATGTTAATAGAATCACTTCTCAAAAAATATACCTTACTTTTGGTAGGTAATCTTCCTCCTTATCCCCTGTTCCCTGTTCCCTGTTCCCTGTTCCCTTTTATCTACTAATTATAAGTGTTCAACCAACCTTGATATAAGTGATAAAAATAATCGGGTGAACCCAAAAGCTCACCCGATTATTCAGCTAAACTAAACTAAACTAATCTACTTAAGGGTTCCCGCTGGGATGCCTAAAATATCTTCAATCTTGGGCATTTCTTCGATAGGAATCACCCGTCCTTCATCTTCAAATCCAGCGATTTGATCAAAATTCAAATACTGATACAAATCACTAGCAAAGGGATTAATTTTCTCGGCTACAATTGACTGATACTCTTCAGCGCTGGGAATCCGACCTAACAAGGCACAAGCTGCTGCTAATTCAGCAGAACCCAAATAGACTCGGGCACCTTTACCCATACGATTATTAAAATTACGAGTAGAGGTAGAGAATACGGTGGCTTTATCAGCAACCCGAGCTTGATTCCCCATGCACAGGGAACATCCAGGCATTTCAGTCCGGGCACCAGCTATGCCAAAGATACCGTAAACCCCTTCTTCTTTGAGTTGTTTCTCATCCATCCGGGTAGGGGGACAAATCCACAACCGAGTGCTAACAGGGGGTTCCCCTTCTAGGACTTTGGCAGCGGCACGGTAGTGTCCAATATTGGTCATGCAAGACCCAATGAAGACTTCATCAATGCGATCGCTTGCGACTTCAGACAACAATTTCACATTATCTGGGTCATTGGGAGCCGCTACAATCGGCTCAGTGATTTCATTCAAGTCAATCTCGATAATTTCAGCATACTCTGCATCTGGATCTGCTTCCATCAGTACCGGATTTGCCAACCATTCTTCCATCTTGGCCACTCGACGCATGATCGTACGGGCATCGTTATAGCCTCGTGCCACCATATTTTTCAGTAGGGCGATATTGGAACGCAAATACTCAGATACTGTTTCTACTCCTAGCTTAATGGTACAGCCAGCACAAGACCGTTCTGCACTAGCGTCAGTAAGTTCAAAGGCTTGCTCAACTTTCAAATCGGGCAATCCTTCTATTTCCATAATCCGTCCCGAGAAGACATTTTTCTTATTCTTCTTCTCTACCGTCAGCAACCCTTGTTGAATAGCCACATAGGGAATAGCATTGACAATATCCCGCAATGTTACCCCTGGTTGCAATTCACCTTTGAACCGCACTAACACAGATTCGGGCATATCTAAGGGCATGACTCCCAAAGCGGCACCAAAGGCCACTAATCCAGAACCGGCAGGGAAGGAAATGCCTAGGGGGAAACGGGTGTGAGAGTCTCCACCAGTGCCTACGGTATCAGGTAATAACATCCGGTTCAACCAAGAGTGGATAATGCCATCCCCAGGACGCAAGGCTACACCAGCACGAGAGGCAAAGAAGTCGGGCAATTGTTTATGGACTTTGACATCAACGGGCTTGGGATAAGCAGCAGTATGGCAGAAGCTTTGCATGACTAGGTCGGCACTGAAACCAAGACAAGCCAGTTCTTTTAATTCATCCCGAGTCATGGGTCCTGTGGTATCCTGGGAACCAACTGTAGTCATGATCGGTTCGCAAGAGCTACCTGGACGAACACCCGGTAAGCCACAGGCTTTACCGACCATCTTCTGGGCTAAGGTGAAGCCTTTGCCTGTATCTTCTGGTATGCTTGGACGGGTAAACAGGGGACTTGGTTCTAATCCCAAGGCTTCCCGGGTTTTATCCGTAAGCGATCGCCCAATCAGTAACGGAATCCGTCCACCAGCACGGACTTCATCGAGGATCGTATCGGGTTTGAGGGTAAAGGTGGAAATGACTTCCCCAGCTTGGTTAGTGATTTCACCATTGTAGGGATGGATAGTAATCACATCCCCAGTTTCCATTTTTGAAACATCGCACTCAATGGGCAATGCACCAGAATCTTCAGCAGTGTTGAAGAAGATCGGGGCAATTTTGCCACCTAAGATATATCCCCCAGCTCGCTTATTGGGAACATAGGGGATATCTTCACCGATATGCCAAAGTAAGGAATTAATTGCGGATTTCCGGGATGAACCAGTACCAACAACATCCCCAACATAAGCCACAGGATACCCGTTTTGTTTTAATTTAGCAATAGTATCTAAAGCCGACGGTATCCGAGATTCCAACATGGCCAAGGCATGTAACGGAATATCTGGGCGAGTGGTGGCGTGAGTGGCCGGGGATAAGTCATCGGTATTGGTTTCTCCGGGTACCTTAAATACAGTCACAGTAACTGCTTCCGGTAGTTTGGGACGCCCGATGAACCAAGCAGCATTGGCCCAAGCATCGATGACTTGCTTGGCGTAAGGATTGATATCGGAAATTTCTAGAACATCATTGAAGGCATCAAAGACAAGTAATGTCTTACTTAGGGCAGTAGCGGCTTCGGCTACTAAGGTGGTCTGATCAGACTGGAGTAACTCAACTAGGGATTGGACATTGTAGCCTCCGACCATAGTACCCAATAGGTCTACAGCACCCTGGGGGGAAATTAGGGGACTAGTGAGTTCTGCTTTTGCGATCGCAGTTAAAAACCCGGCTTTGACATAAGCTGCTTCATCCACTCCAGGGGGAATGCGATCGCGTAACATAGCCATTAATGCTTCTTCTTCCCCAGCTGGTGGATTTTGCAGCAGTTCACAAAGTTGGGATGTTTGCTCAGCACTTAGGGGTAGGGGAGGAATTCCTTTAGCTCCCCGTTCAGCTAGGTGTTCACGATAAGAGTTCAGCATCATAGATTTACCTGTGCGCGGGCTTCATGTAAGACAATTGTTACAAAATATTGCCCTACCAGAGTGTGGCAAGTCATCAAAGCATCAAAAATCAAAGCATCAAAAAAGCGATCGCTATGGATCGCCGTGTCTGATGTTAGAGAGTTGTGAGAGTATCTGGGTTAACTCACTAGATAGGCTGCATCTGCTTTGACTCATCTTCTAGAAGCCTGACCAAATTCTGATCACCGTTAGCTTTAGCTACCTCTAGACGATGTTCCAAAGTTTGGCGCATCGTAGCCAGATGAACTTTTCTGCTCTCATTCAAGACTTTTTGCAGCCGGTGGCGAGCAATCGATGTCTTTGCCGCTACAGTAGAAATCGATTTAGCCATTGGTTGAGAATCAGCGACAGTATTAGTTACAGTTGCATTACCAGTGCAGTAAGAAACACCACGCCATTTCAGATGATTTACCGGTGGCGGTTCAGGCATGTGTCTGGGATAGTGAACTCTCCAATTCTGAGCCCGATAAGTGCCACCAATTTCACCCTCTCTCACTTCTAGTAGAGAGGGTTCAGCGTCGTAACTTACA
Source organism: Moorena sp. SIO3I8 (assembly GCF_010692325.1). Classification (GTDB taxonomy): domain Bacteria; phylum Cyanobacteriota; class Cyanobacteriia; order Cyanobacteriales; family Coleofasciculaceae; genus Moorena. The sequence continues at coordinate 33,300 of NZ_JAAHHW010000049.1, forward strand.
CCACGATACCTAAGTTTCATATCTATTACCCCTCCGATTGACTAATAATAAGATCAGACTACTTTTTTCAATAGTCTTGAGTGCTTTGAATAATGTTGAGTACTGAAATATTGAGTAATGAAATCTTGAGTACTAGAATGCTGAGTACCGAAATGCTGAGTACCGAAATGTTTAGTACTGAAATGTTTAGTATTGAGTAATATGTGATCAATGTTTACTCAGCCCTGAGGTCTTGACGCACCCAGCACCCAGCACTTTTTGACTCAAACAAAACTAGTTATACAAAGAGCTACCCTCTTTTATAGCTAACACCACGATAGGTCATGTTAGCCGATGATTTACGCCAAGGATTATGCTTAATCCGGTGAACTTTCCAGCTATGACCCCGGTAAGTTCCACCAATTTCCCCTTCAGATACTTCTAGGGTAGATGGTTCACTTTGATAACTAACACCTCGGTAAGAAAGTTTCATTGCTCGAATACCTCCGATTGGATTGCTTAATGAGATTGCTTAATGGAATTGCTTAATAAGTTGCTTGGCCAAGAATTGCTTAATAAGTTGCTTGGCCAGGTGAGGAATTCTGTCTAAGGGTTAGGCAAGCCTGCCCTAGGTATTACTTTCTTGGATTCTCTACGGCTGATCTACTTCAGGACATCTGAGTTGAGAGCCACTGAGCCGACAGAGACCTCAGTGTTTATTCAATTCCAATTTTTATTTCTGTATCTATTTTGACACTTTTTTCCAAAAAAGTCAAATGTTAAGAAAAAAAAACCAAATTAGATCCTATCCAGTGATTCAGGTTATAGGCTAAGGAGGTTCTGACCAAGTTTGCTAGCTCCTCGGAAAGCACGGAAGCCCTCAACTACGCCTCTTGTCCCTAATACTCAAGAATTAATACTTAAGTATTAATTCTTGAGTATTAATGCCTAAAACTTAATATTTCTAAAACTTAATATTCCTAAAACTTAATATTTAAAACAGTAAGCTATCAGCGCTGCCTCCCCAAGACCGCGCTGCATCGCTCCTAAACTCCGAAACGTGAGTCTAGTTTACTTCTGACTTCTGACTTCTGACTTCTGACGCTAAGCGTAGCGCTATATCAGGGAGTGGGGAATCTTCAAGAGTACCCCCAAGGGTACTTTTATAGCCCTTGAGAGACATAAAACTGGATTTTTGAAGAGATTCTTGTATCTATACTAACGAAACCTTGGAGAACTTCTATGATTAGGTGCATAAAACAACCCACTTCCTCAGTGCTCAAGGTGTTTTTACTGGGCTGCTCATTGCTACTGCTGCCCTGTAGTCCTGCCTTAGCTCAAGGGTGTACTCAAGCAGAGATTAAGACTAATATCGCCAGATTCAACGATATAAACAATACAACCGCTAAAGAAGCTATAGTCCAATGTGGTCCAAAATCTGTCTATTTACTGATTGAAGCCCTGAAGACGGATAAATCTGCTGCAGTTCGGGAGGGAGCTGCTGTTGCTCTGTGGAGTATAGGAGAGGAAGCGGATCAAGCTGTCCCTTGGTTGATTAAAGCCCTAAGGAACGATGAGTCGGCGACAGTTCGTGCCAAAGCCTCTGCTGCTCTGGGATTGATGGGAGAAGCATCTTATGAAGCTATCCCTGATCTGATTGATGCACTTAAGGATGAATCTGCTGAAGTTCGCGCCAATGGTGCTTATGCCTTAGGGAACTTGGGAAAGAAAACCCATGAGGCTGTACCTCACCTAATTGAAGCCTTGAGGAATGACCAATCTGCTCAGGTTCGTGCTAACGCTGCTTATGCCCTAGGGAATAAAAAAGAGGCAGCCAAGTCAGCTGTACCTTACCTGATTGAAGCGCTAAAGGATGAAACATTCTCGGTTCGTATGACTAGCATCAATGCCCTAGAGCAGATTGCCGAGAAAACTAAAGATGTTGTTCCCCAGCTCATTGAGCGACTCAGGAACGATAAATCTGTCCTGATCCGGATTCGCGCTACCGAGGTACTAGGGGAAATTGGAGAGGCAGCTAAGGATGCTCTGCCTCTATTAATTGAGTTGCTTGAGGATAACTCAGTCTATGTTCGCTATTATGCCGCCTCTGCTCTAGGAAAGATGGGAACGGAAGGGGTTCAGGCTGTCCCTGACCTAATAGATGTCTTTTTCAAAGATGAATCTATCGATGTTCGCTATTCCGCCCTCTCTGCCGTTGTCGAAATTTCTTCTAAGGTTGGAAAACAGAGGAAGCAGCTCACCAAAGTGCAATTGGAACAATCCATACTGGAATTTGAAACAGTTATTCAAAGGCTAGAGCAAGACACGGAGAAAATTTTCCAGGATAGATGGATCGAAACCGTGCGTGGTGGTCTTGATAATCTCCAGCAAGAACAGGATTCTCGTAGTTATCAGAAAATTTTTAGCAAAGGGGTGATTATCTGGCTAACTCATATGCTGTTTTGGTTTGGACTAATACTGGTTTATCCCAAATCCCCCCAAGTCCAAGCTATCTTCTTTTGGAATCCCTCGGTGCGGAAGTTTTTTGGACTGGGGTACGTAGGCATAGCCCTAACTTGGATTCCCTTTCTACGCTCGAAGTTATTTGCCCCCTTCCAGGAATCCTTGCTGTCAGATGCAGATTTAGAAAACTTTGATGAACAAGCTTACTTTCCTAACTTGGAAGTCCAGCCCCAGGGAAGAAGTATAACGCAACCCATTCAAGAAGCAATACCGGATCTGGAATTACCCATTGTCCTGGAAGGAGAATCAGGATTAGGGAAATCGATGTTTCTACGGCACTTAGTGAAATCATCTAAGCGGATCATCGTCTATTTACCTGCTGAGAAATGCGCTAATGGCGTGATCGAAGCGATTCAAGCAAAACTTCATGGATTCGCCCAAGACTCTGGTTTCTTGCGAGACCTGATTTACAGTGATGCCATTGATATCTGTATTGATGGACTCAATGAAGTCACTCCAGACACACGAGCGATGATTACCACTTTTGTGGAAAGTTACTTCAAGGGCAATATTATCATCGGGACCCAATCCATGGAGTGGCAGACCCCCTCTTGCGCTACAACCTATGTACTGCAACCATTGAAACCTAAGCAGATTGAGAAATTTTTACTATCGCGCTATAAAATTATGCCCCCAGATGCTCCCATCTCGGGTATAAAGTACAAACAAGCCTGCGAAAAGTATATTGACACCGTTTTACATCAGTACCAATCAGAAGAAGAACACAGAGCTGTGCGTCGGATGCTGTCTAACCCTATGGACCTGACCATAGTGGCTCAGATGATAGCCCATGGGCAGAAACCAGACTTGCTGAATTTGCAGCAACAGCAGTATCAATATATGGCTCAGGAGTATGAACAACTCTATCTGAGAAAATTTCCCCTAGAGGCATTTGCTGAGACAGTTTACCAGATGCGCTTGCAAGATGAGGTAGCTATACCAGCTGAGAAATGGTTTGAAGAACTGATTTGCATCGAACGCCACAAAATGGTTTTGTCCCGTCTGTTTGTTGACCATGAAGGCAATGATCGAAAAGAATGGTATTTCCGCCACGACAAAATCCAGGACTTTTTCATCGTGCAGACCTTTCTAGGTGAGGGAAATGATTTGCCAAACAAGCATATCAGTGACCCTAGGTTTCGCGGTGTGTACTTCCTCTTGGCAACTCTACTGCCGTGGAATGCTGCTTGGCGCTTGCGGGAAACCTTAATTAAATACGCAGCGAATACTAAAGACCATACAGTTAGTGATACTTTTGTTCAACTGTTGTTGTCCCGACAAGCGGCATGAAGGGTTAAGTTTGAAGGTTGAAGGTTGAAGGGTTAAGTTTGAAGGTTGAAGGTTGAAGGTTGAAGGTTGAATGTTGAATGTTGAAGGTTAAAGGTTTAAAATTGAAGGTTGAAGGTTAAAGGTTTAAAATTGAAGGTTGAAGGGTGAAGGTTGTTGGTCAGAATTCTAAATTCTAAATTCTAAATTCTAAATTCTAAATTATAATTTATTAATTCTAAATTCTAAATTCTAAATTCTAAGAAGGTTAAAGGTTAAGGGTCAACAGCGACTAGAATTTCCAGGCTAGTGGGACTACTGCTTGACTCGACCTATACTGCTGATAAAAGCCCATGACTCTCTGGACATAGTCAGCAGTTGCGCCACTGTTGCAGCCAGAGGGTTTTCCTGTCATCCACCAACAGGCGGTACGGCGAACAGCAATCATTTCATTGTTGCCACTATCTGTCAATTCAATATCCAGTTCCCGTCTGATGATACAAGCCACAACACTGCGTGCTGTGGTCGGGTCCGCTTCAAATTGTGCAGGAGTCATTGCCTGTCCTGTACATTGAGATGTCCAGCTCGGGATAATGGCGGGTAAAACTTGCCACTGGCTGTACATGCCATCATTGGGACGATTGGGTGGTGCCGAAAGCCGCAGTGCTTCTACCAGAGCATTGACTTGCGGATCAAGAGTGTTGACTTGCGGATCAAGAGTGTTGACTTGCTGATCCTCTACTTGTGCGAATACTGGTGTTGACCTATGGGGCTGCTGATAAAAGCCCATGACTCTCTGGACATAGTCAGCAGTTGCGCCACTGTTGCAGCCAGAGGGTTTTCCTGTCATCCACCAACAGGCGGTACGGCGAACAGCAATCATTTCATTGTTGCCACTATCTGTCAATTCAATATCCAGTTCCCGTCTGATGATACAAGCCACAACACTGCGTGCTGTTGCCGGGTCGGCTTCAAATTGTGCAGGTGTCATGGCCTGTCCTGCACATTGAGATGTCCAGCTCGGGATAATGGCCGGTAAAACTTGCCACTCGCTGTACATGCCGTCATTGGGACGATTGGGTGGTGCCGAAAGCCGCAGTGCTTCTACCAGAGCGTTGACTTGCTCATCCTCTACTTGTGCTGATACTGGTATTGCCCACAACCCCACACTCACTATTATTCCGGTCAAGAGCAGATTTTGAAATTTATTGATTACTTTATTGATTACATTTAAAGTGATCATTTTCAGATTTATTTGATATCTAAAATTAACTGAACTAAGAATGCTACTGGTCGCGACAGTGCTCAGGGAACTATGAATAATTAATGATTAATAATGATAACCCATGCTAGGAGTTAGGGGCTTGTACTTGCAAAACGATTAATGCAGAATTGTTAAATTCTGTATCTTATGTGTCTTATGTGTCTATTATGTATGTGTATGTATGTGCCGATTCATCGTTCATCATTCCTAAGACATAGTTCCTGAGACTTAAAGAATTTTTGATAATAATCCGATGATGATGGGGACTGTGAACAATAGAGCAATAATATCTAAAATCGTGATGGCTGCGAAGCGAATTTGTTGAGTATTCATGATGCACCGTTTCCTTGAGTATTAACAGCTGACCTAAGAATGCTAGCGGTAACTTAAATCCATTTCATCGATTTAGATCACGCAAGACTGTGATTTATGACAATCTATCTATGTGATATTGATCACTAATTTTAACCAAAATACTCTATACTATTCTATACTGTAATTTATAAAGAAAAGATTAAATCGCTGTAGGGCGCTTGATAGCGTAGACCATTGGTAAGTTTTTACTAGTGACAGGACTAAAATTAGTCCCAGAGGAACTATATTATATAAGTGCTTTAAAAATTATTAACGCACCCAAAGGATTTAATATTTATTTTATGAATAAGCTTTAAATTACTGATTTTTGATTAGGTTTTGTTGAGGTTTGTTTGTCAACAGTACTAGGCAGTAAACTATGAACAAACAACCGATTATATCAAGTCCAATGAATCACTTCTAATTACCATTTCAAAAATGCTGCCTCAACCCCTTGTTCTCGCCGAATCTTACTATCCTTCTCAAACCAATCGATGATCTGCTGATGGGTCAACTCTTCCATTGCCACCCCAGTATCTTGTGAAATATGCTTCAACAGTCTGAGGGAGGAAATCGTTAAACGAGTTAAGAATTTCTCTGGGGAAGAGAGCAATGCTTGGTCTACATCAGCGGATTCTTCCGGAGTTAAGAATTGGATTGAGGATTGCTGGGAATCAGCCATAAGGGTTTTCAAGGTTGACTACATAACTTTTAAGCTATCAGCTATCAGCTAATGCACTATGTCACAGGCTAGAAGCCTGTGCCACGCAAGCTAGTTGAGGTGCTATTAGCCAAAGGCTTGTGGCCAAAGGCTGACAGCTGAAGGCTGACGGCACCTCAAGTAGCGTGCGCGTAGCGCTTAAGCTTACAGGCTTAGTTATTGGCATGTTAGTTATTTGCTGGCGCTTTGATTAAATAGCCACACTGATGCTCTCCATTATTGAGCCAGTGAGTACGCTCCACTGTACAATCTGGCAATACGGCGGCAAACATTTCCAGTTCATGACCACAGACACTGGGGTAAGATTCGGCAACGTTGGAAATAGCACAATTGTATTCAGTTAAAATATACTGCTCACTAACCCCATTATTTAAATTACCTGATTCTAGGGTGTGCCACTCTGCCATATAACCTTCTAGTCTACGTAGTTCTACCAACTTGGCTACTCGCTCTCCCACTGTACCATTCCCGATACACTCCCGGTATTCTTGAGCTTTACGTTGCCATTGCTTTTGTAAAATCGTGCTAGTCTGTTCACGACCCAAGGTTTCTGTCATGGTATCGAGCAGGGAAACGGAAAACTCTCCGTAATGATGGGGAAAGCGATCGCGTCCTTTGTGAGAGAGGTGATAGATATGTTGAGGACGCCCCATACCAATTTGAACAGCTTTGTACTCAATTAGCCCTTCTGCCTCCAATTCTTTGAGATGACGTCGAATAGCTTGGGCGCTAACCCCTATGGCTGTGGCTAACTCCTGGGCTCTTGCTCGATCCTGTTTGAGGAGATATTGTAGGATGTCTCGCTTGGTGGAAGTTTGCTGAGTAGGCATCATGGGCTTAGGAGTTGGGGAATTGGGTAACAGGGGAAGGGCACTCAGGCTTCCCTTTGGTGCTTGTCGGTACCGTTATTTCTATTTAATCTAAATTCTCTTGACTTTAACAACATGTTTGTTGTTAATATAACCTAGAATAGAGTTAAACAACAAAAACGTTGTTTTAATCCACCCAGTAACCAGATCACATCCCGTGGGCATGAGGAAGCTATGGATTTTAGTTGTAACCGGCGATAAAAGCAAGCCGCTGTCTTGATGCAGTCGCTACCCGCAGTCTACAACCTCTAACCTTCCAAGCTGCCAACCTACTCTACGGGAAAGTCAAAGGCGAACAAGCTATCACTGTGTTTGTAACTCTGTTGAATCCTTAATGATAAGAGAGCACTAAATCGATGACTGCCACTGTCAAGACATTAGTCAACCAGCCCTATAAGTACGGCTTTGTCACAGATATTGAAGCGGATACCATTCCTCGCGGACTCAATGAGGATATTATCCGTCTGATTTCCGCTAAGAAAAACGAACCTGAGTTCATGCTGGAGTTTCGCCTAAAGGCGTATCGACAATGGCAGAAAATGACCGAGCCAACCTGGCCCCATGTCACCTATCCTCCCATTGATTACCAAAAGATTATCTACTACTCAGCACCCAAACAGAAGAAGGAAAAACTCAATAGCCTGGACGAAGTTGACCCAGCTTTACTGGAAACCTTTGATAAATTAGGCATTTCCCTATCTGAGCAAAAGCGGCTGGCTAATGTAGCAGTGGATGCCATCTTTGATAGTGTCTCGATCGCCACTACCTTCAAAGACAAGCTGGCTGAGTCGGGAGTAATTTTCTGCTCGATTTCGGAAGCGTTGCAAGAACACCCAGAGTTAGTGCGAAAATACCTGGGTAGTGTTGTTCCTGTGGCAGATAATTACTTTGTTGCTCTCAATTCTGCTGTTTTCAGTGATGGTTCCTTTGTCTATATTCCCAAAGGAGTCAAGTGCCCAATGGAACTGTCCACCTATTTCCGGATTAATAATGGAGATACTGGACAGTTCGAGCGTACCCTAATTGTGGCGGAAGAAGGCAGCAATGTTAGTTACCTAGAAGGCTGCACTGCGCCGATGTACGATAGTAACCAGCTGCACGCAGCTGTGGTGGAACTGGTTGCCCTGGACAATGCTGAGATTAAATACTCCACAGTGCAAAACTGGTTCGCTGGGGATAAAAATGGTAAAGGTGGGATTTACAACTTTGTTACCAAGCGGGGATTGTGCAAGGGAGTAAATTCAAAGATTTCCTGGACTCAGGTAGAAACTGGTTCTGCTATTACTTGGAAGTATCCCAGTTGCGTCCTAGTGGGTGATAATTCCATTGGTGAATTCTACTCTGTTGCTCTAACCAACAATCTCCAACAAGCGGACACAGGTACCAAGATGGTACATATCGGTAAAAATACTCGCAGCACCATCATTTCTAAGGGGATTTCTGCTGGTAAGTCCAAAAATAGCTACCGGGGTCTAGTGAAAATTGGTCCGAAGGCCAAGGGTGCGCGAAACTATTCCCAGTGTGATTCCATGTTGATTGGGGATACAGCTGAGGCGAATACGTTTCCTTACATCCAAGTCCAGAACAACATGGGCAAAGTGGAACACGAAGCCTCGACTTCTAAAATTGGTGAAGACCAGCTATTTTTCTTCGCTCAACGAGGGATTTCAGAAGAAGATGCGATCTCCATGATGGTGAGTGGCTTCTGTAAAGATGTCTTCAATGAACTTCCCATGGAATTTGCTGCTGAAGCAGATAAACTTTTAAGCCTGAAGCTCGAAGGCACAGTGGGCTAACTAAGGTTAGCAGGTTGAATGTTGAATGTTGAATGTTGAATGTTGAAGGTTGAAGGTTGGGAGGTTGAAGGTTGAAGGTTGGGAGGTTGAAGGTTGAAGGTTGGGAGGTTGAAGGTTGAAGGTTGGGAGGTTGAAGGTTGAAGGTTGTTAGCAGGTTGAACGCGCACGCGTGGCCTTTTGGCCAAGGTTTATAGATTAAGATGTTCAAAGTTAAAGCTGATCAAATTCAACTATTATTCAACCTGATAACCTTCCACCTCAAACCTAGTAACATTCAACCTTAAACCTTAAACCTTAAACCTAGTAACATTCAACCTTAAACCTTAAACCTTAAACCTAGTAACATTCAACCTTTAACCTGCTAACATTCAACCTTTAACCTGCTAACATTCAACATTCAACCTTAAACCTTAAAGCTGATAACCTTATAACAACACTTCTGGGATAAAGCATTTATTATCAAGTCGAAATGATTAGTGAAACTAGTGAAATAATATTGTCTGTTCGGGATTTGACGGCAGATGTGGATGGTAACCAGATTCTGAAGGGATTGAATCTGGAAGTTAAAGCTGGAGAAATCCATGCGATTATGGGGCCAAATGGTTCTGGGAAGAGTACTTTGTCTAAGGTATTAGCCGGTCATCCTGCCTATGATGTAACGGGAGGCGAGGTAAGTTTCTTAGGGCAAAATCTGTTAGAAATGGAACCGGAGGAACGCTCTTTGGCTGGAGTATTTCTGGCGTTTCAGTATCCGTTGGAAATTCCTGGTGTCAGTAATTTGGATTTCTTGCGGGTGGCTTACAATTCCCGTCGAAAGCACAAGGGATTGGAAGAAATTGATACATTTGATTTTGAGGATTTAGTTGAAGAAAAGCTGGAAATTGTTAAAATGAATCCCAGCTTTCTAGAGCGTAGTCTCAATGAAGGCTTCTCTGGAGGAGAAAAGAAGCGGAATGAGATTCTCCAAATGGCACTTCTAGAACCTAAGCTGGGGATTTTGGATGAAACAGATTCTGGCTTGGATATTGATGCTCTCAAAATTGTGGCCAATGGGGTGAATCAATTGGCAAGTAGCGAGAATGCGATGATTTTGATTACTCACTACCAACGTTTACTGAATTATATTGAGCCGGATTTTGTTCATGTGATGGCAGATGGCCGTATCCTCAGGACTGGTAGCAAGGAGTTGGCTCTAGAGTTGGAATCCCGTGGTTATGACTGGGTGCTAGAAGACGAGACTGCTGAGGTGAGTGTCTGATGACTATGGAAGTTTCTGTAAAACGGGAGGTTTCTTATTTGTCGGCACTGCTAGAGCAATGTCGCCAGGATAATCCAGTTGAGATGGATTGGTTACAAGAGCTAAGTAACCACGCTAGGGGGATTGCTCAGGAATTGGCGATTCCCACCACTAAAGATGAGGAATGGCGGTTTACGGATTTGTCGCCACTGTTGCAGGAGACCTTTGAGGGTGCTGTAGCTGTTGATACAAGCACCATTGATATTAGTCCGGTAGTTTTGCCAGAGGCGGTTAACAGCCGATTAGTATTTGTCAATGGGATTTATGCCCCCGAGCTATCGTCTTTGGCTGGGTTGCCTGAAGGGGTGTTTGTGGGGAATTTGGCCGAGTTGCCATCAGAGTATCAGAGCGGAATTGCTGATTATTTGGGCAAGCAGCAGGGGGCAACCGATGTGTTTACCCTGCTCAATACCGCTGGTTTGACTGATGTGGCGGTGATCTGGTTGCCTAGGAATACTGAGGTGACGGTTCCCATTCATCTGCTGTTTGTTTCCATGGCTGATGGGGTGCCTAGGCTGTTTCAGCCCCGTTGTTTGGTAGTGGCGGAGGCCGGTAGTCAGCTGAGTTTAGTTGAAGAGTATTGGCAAGGTCAAGAGGAAAATAGCGCCCAGGGTGTTTATTTGACCAATTCCGTGACCGAGGTATGGGTTGGGGAGAATGCCAGAGTGACTCATATCCGGGTTGATGGGGAAAGTAACCAGGCTTTCCATGTCGGTAAGAGTGCGATCGCACAAGCTCGGAATAGTTTTTATAGTTCCCATGGGGTAGCCTTTGGGGGGAAGTTATCTCGCCATACTCTGGAGGTGTTTCAGATGGGTGAAGGGACCGAAACGATTCTAAATGGCTTGACCGCGATTAGTGAGCAACAGTTGGCAGATACTCATAGTGCGGTGATGTTGAATCATCCCAATGGGATCAGTAATCAGCTGCAAAAGTGCATTATAGATGGTAGTGCTCATGCGGTGTTTAATGGTAAGGTTTCTGTTCCTCAAGCAGCCCAGTTGACCAATGCAGCTCAGTTGAATCGTAATTTGTTGCTATCGCCGAAGGCTAGAGTTGATACCAAGCCTCAGTTGGAGATTACAGCTGATA
>NZ_JAAHHW010000490.1 GCF_010692325.1 Moorena sp. SIO3I8
TAACAGCTATTTTACTTATCAGTGAAGATGAATATATTCTTGGTAATGCTATTCAAAGTTTAGAAAGAACTGGAATATCTAATATAGATACTGTGGGAATTTTGGTTGAATTTCTTCGCACAAGTCAAGTCCCTAAAATACTTACTCAATGTCAATGGGCTTTAAAGACAATAACTCAAGATGACTTACTTTCATTTATTGTTTCAACTTTGAAGGAGTATTTGAACGAAGAAGTTCAAGTTAATGATATAGCTCGTTTTCGAGCATGTTATGAGGTCGTCTGGCATTGCGCTCAAACAATGCCCTATTCAGATTTCTATATATCATGGAATAGTCTACCTATTCAGATATCTTTAGATCAAATCAAGGAAAACAAAGCAAAGTTAATAGCAGATCTAGAAGAAGAAAAAAAAGAAGAGAATACACTTTATCCTAGTGAATTATTATCAAATAACGAAGAACCTCCCTATAAAGTTCGATTCCTCAATGAGGAAGAAGGTCTAGATGTAATCATTGAATGTGATGAAGATGAATACATTCTTGATGCAGCTGAAGAGCAAGGTATCGATTTACCTTACAGTTGCCGTGCAGGAGCTTGCTCTACTTGTGCAGGCAAACTCCTGAAGGGGTCTGTCGATCAGTCCGATCAATCTTTCTTGGATGATAGTCAGATTGATGAAGGCTACGTTTTACTATGCTTAGCATATCCTAAATCTAATTGTACTATTGTGACTCATCAAGAATACGAACTTTATTGAAGCTAGCTTCAAGTATTGTTTAAAAAACATGGAATGACGCTATTTTATTCAGTTGTAAATTTAATTTTTTAAATAAATACTGACTAGCTATGGGTGTAAATAGTATAAAAATTAACATACTCAGAGCTTTATACTGCTTAACCGATTCGTGATCATTAAATAATTCGGCTATCCAAGCTCCAATAGCATTAGTTAAGAGTCCTACCACTATAGCTAAGACTACATTATTTAAAAAAAATTGATAAAATTGACGTAAGCGGTTATTCATAAGACAATCG
>NZ_JAAHHW010000491.1 GCF_010692325.1 Moorena sp. SIO3I8
ACCGGAATTCAACTGCTCAAAACATTAATGAAACTATACCCTACCCTCAATATAGTTGTTCAAAGCGCTAATATCAAAGCCTTAATCCGTTTAAAACCTGCTATTAATGAACATGAAGGAGGCTTTACCATCGTAGATAAAAGCCTGCCCCAAAAAGAAATGTTAATTAAAGTTGACTGGTCACTTCAGGGATTGATTTACACCCCCAAAGCGATGCGAAATGGCTTGGAAATCAAATCCGAATGGCTAGACGTTCTAACCTTAGCCTTTGAAGAAGGATTACAGGATAGAACCATTGCTCAGCGGATGCAAATCTCCGAGCGCACCGTGCGTAACTATTGGACTAAAGTTCAAGACGTTTTAGGGGTTTATCCAAAACCCGGTGAAAATATTCGCATTAAAACCGAGAAGCGGGCAAGAGAAGTCGGTCTAATCGATTGAGACATGAAACGTTTTACTGAGGAGGAAATTCAAACCTGGCGGGTAGGATTTATTCCAGGACTAGTCGTGATCGGACTAGTAATCCTATTTCGCATCACTGGCGTCCTGCAAAGTCTAGAATTGATTGCTCTCGATAGTTTTCTCCGTTGGCGTCCTAGGGAATCTATTGATAAAAGAATTCTAATTGTTGGTATTAATGAACAAGACATCCAAGGCATAGGTACCTATCCCATACCCGATCGAGACTTAGCATCACTGCTGAGAAAACTAGCAACCTATAAGCCTAGAGCTATTGGTATTGACATCGTCAGAGATTTACCCGTTGATCCTGGTTACACTGACTTAGTCGCAGCATTTCAGGCTATCAAAACAGTGATTGGCATTGAAAAAGCCTTACCTGACCAATATGGCAATACCATTAATCCACCACCCACCTTACCCCCCGAACAAGTTGGCTTTGCCGATGTGATACCTGACGCTGACGGACACATCAGGCGCAGTTTACTAGGAACTTCAAATCGGGAAGGAGAGTATAAATTTTCTCTAGCTATACTGCTAGCAAAAGCGTATTTATCTAAAGAAGGAATTTCCCTA
>NZ_JAAHHW010000492.1 GCF_010692325.1 Moorena sp. SIO3I8
TTAATTTTCACGATATCGCCGTAAAAATTAAATCGGTAAAGTAATAAATTGTGATAACTTTTTACCCGACTCCCGACTCCCGACTCCCGATTACCTGGATTTTTTTGTATTAGAATAAATAAAAATAGGTTTGTCTGTATCTACTGGTTAAGGCTATAGAGTTAACTGGAGGCTAATTGGTTGGTAAGCGATTCGAGGGGGTTGATCAAAATCTCAGGGTGCGAGGACTCAGAAACCAGTATGGATGTGGTGTTTGTTCACGGATTGGGAGGTGATCCCAGAGGCACGTGGCATCACCAGCATGCAATCAATGATGATAATTTTTGGCCAGTTTGGTTAGGACAAGAGCAGCTATGCCTTAACATCTGGTCTTTTGGGTATGACGCGAAAGCGACAAACTGGCAAAGCAATAGCAGTATGCCGCTCTTCGATCTTGCTAGTAATTTATTAGGGTGGTTAGATAGCTGCAATCTGGGTAAGCGTCCATTAATATTTATTACTCATAGTATGGGCGGGCTTTTAGTCAAAAAAATGCTTCGTAGTGCTAATGATTTTGATGACTATAAAGGGATTATTGAGCAGACTAAAGGCATAGTATTTCTGGCTACTCCCCACACTGGGTCTCATCTCGCTAATTTAATTAATAATATTGGTGTTTTAGCACGAACCACCGTCAGTGTAGAGGAATTAAAAGCTCATCACCCTCAGTTACGGGAATTAAATGAGTGGTATAGAGAAAACGTTCGGAGTCTAGGAATTGCTACAAAAGTCTATTATGAAACCCAGCCTGTAAAAGGGATTTTGGTTGTAGACGAAGATAGTGCAAACCCAGCCATTGAAGGAGTGAAGCCGGTTGCTATAGCAAAGCACCATATTGACCTATGCAAACCAGAGTCTCAAAACAGTCTGCTCTATCTTGGTGTCAAGAAATTTATCAAGGAATGCCTCAACAAAAAACACATAACATGAAATCATCGCATTGACATCACTAATCGTAGCACTCCCTACTGTGTCGGTAGGGACGATCAACTTGAG
>NZ_JAAHHW010000493.1 GCF_010692325.1 Moorena sp. SIO3I8
CTCGGAATCGGTGCAAGTCATTGATGAATCCCCCGATGGTAAGTTTGGCAGCGGTATATTTGCCCAAGCTAATCCAGACTCAACCGGAGATGCAGGTTCCTTGAATATTAATACACAAAGTTTACTGCTTAAGGATGGAGCACAGGTTAACGCCGTTACCTTTGGAGAAGGAGATGGAGGTAATGTGACCATCAATGCCTCGGAACCGGTGCAAGTCCGTGGTAAATCCCCCGATGGTAGTTTTCCCAGCGGTATATTTGTTGAAGCTTTCGAAGACTCAACCGGAAATGCAGGTTCCTTGAATATTAATACACAACTGTTACTGGTTTTCGATGGAGGACGGGTTGGCACCACTATCAACGCCAGCCTGATCGAAAACAGCCTGACCTTCTTACCAGTCAATCAGATTGACACCACTACTTTACTGTCCAATAGCTGCATTTTTCGTAGTCGAGAGCAACCAGGTAGCTTGATCATTACTGGCAGCGGTGGAAAACCCACTGCTCCGGGAAGTGGTACCATTTCACCCTTTGCCACTGGCACAGTGCGCACCATACCCAGTGATGGTAGCTCTAGCTCCAGCACCCAACCGAATCGCCCTTGGCAAATCGGTGATCCGATTGTAGAACCTCAAAAGGTATATCGACTGGCAGATGGACGGCTAGTTTTGAGTCGCGAGTGTGTAGAATAGACTTCTTGCAGAAGTCGGGAACAGGGAACAGCGGATCTGGGAACAGTGGACAAGAATTTACGTAAAGCGATGCAGAGGTGCGACCCGTGGCGAATTTAATTCGCCTACGGAAAAAGCACCATTACGGTCTTGGGGGTTCCCCCCACTCGCTACTTTCATGATTGTTTATCTAAAAAGGAGATTGATGGCGATTGCGCTACGGCCACCCTATGGCATGTGGCAGCCACCACTAAAAGCGTACCCCCTGAAGGCAAAGGCAGGTTTTGGTGTGTCTAGTTTTGGTGTTTCTATCTTAGTGATCTCAGCTCTAAATGGGATGGCTCAATCTACGATTCCTAATTCA
>NZ_JAAHHW010000494.1 GCF_010692325.1 Moorena sp. SIO3I8
GGGGCTCCACCTAACCTGATATTTCTGGCACAATTAAAAGAAAACTTTCCAGACAATACCGCCATTACATTTTATCAATGGATGATGGTGGGAGTGCCAGCTGTTTTGATATTTATCTTTTTAACTTGGATATATTTAACTAAAATTACAGTCAAGCTTGATAATAACAGTTTATCGTCATACTATTTTAATAGTCCAGACAAAGAAGTCCAGAAACTGGGTAAAATGTCTCAGGGAGAAAAATACGTTGCTATTTTATTTGGGTTAACAGTATTGTTGTGGATTTTTAGGGCAGATATCACCATCGGTTCCTTTACATTAACTGGTTGGGCAAGCTATCTGGGGGTGGCTAACTTTGTTCATGATTCCAGTGTGGCTGCCCTAATTGCTGTGATCATGTTTATACTTCCTGTGAAAACAGAGACGGGGGATAAAATCAACCTCCTAGACTGGGAAACCGCTGTAAAAATTCCTTGGGGAATATTGCTGCTATTTGGTGGTGGAATTGCAATTTCTAAAGGGTTTGCTGCGTCAGGATTGTCTCAATTCCTAGGGGATAATTTACAAATCGGATTGCAGGGAATTTCAACGGTTTTGATGGTGGTTTGCATCTGTCTATTTATGACATTTTTAACAGAAGTGACCTCGAATACAGCAACCACAGCTCTGATCATGCCTATCTTAGCTACTGCTGCACCGATTATAAATGTCTCACCTGCTTTGTTGATGTGGCCCGCCGCAATTTCTGCTTCCTTCGCCTTTATGCTGCCAGTCGCAACTCCTCCCAATGCAATTGTTTACTCTCAGGAATATTTTCCAATTTCTACCATGGTTAAGGTAGGATTATTTTTAAATATAGTGGGGGTGATTCTAGTAAGTTTGTTGATGAATTTTGTAGCTATCCCCATGTTGGGATGACTAGACTTTACAGGTTGCAGGTTAGAAGGTTGAAGGTTGGAAGGTTGTTCGCGTAGCGTGGCCTTTTGGCCAAGGTTGGAAGGTTGAAGGTTGGAAGGTTGTTCGCGTAGCGT
>NZ_JAAHHW010000495.1 GCF_010692325.1 Moorena sp. SIO3I8
GTATAGTCAGAGCGATAAGAGTATCCTTGGCTAGAAAGTCTAGTTGACTACTTTTTTGTTCTTTTCCTGCGGTATCTTGAGTACTGTTTTGACTTTGAGGGAGGGAAGATTTAGTCATACTAAGGTAAGTTATTGATGAGTACCAATTTCAAGTAATTTACCAGCCTTCAACACTATAATCGGATCGGCTAAAGGGACAGAAGCTAGTCTATGGGTTACTAAAATTGCAATTTTATCCATAACTAACTCAGCAAAACTACTATAGATTTCATACTCAATATGGGGGATCTAAAGTTCCTGTCAGCTAATCCCAAATCATGATTCTTTTTCCACACAAAAGCTTCTGGGAGTATCACCTTTGGCAAGGTTACCCCAGACAGTTCAGTGCTATTGTGGCTGAATCAACAAGCTGAATCAACAAAAGAATATTGCCAGGCGTTAATTTACCAGCCAAACCTTGCTGCACTACCCAAACTATGCTTTTGTGATTATTTTTTTTTCAGAACAATTAGAACAATAAGGGCAAGCCCTTATTGTTCTAGGACTTTCCCTGATTGTTCCCCGAAGAATTAAAAAACGCCCGATCGCTTTCTTGTCCCAGTACTTCCTGACCAATTGAGGCCAAAACGCGATCGCAATTATCATGCAAGGTATAGAAGGATAAATCGCGATAAATCCGTTCCAAAGGACTCGGTTGAATCATAGCACGAGCACCACACATCCGAGTACAGTGTTCCAAGGTCTCCAGTGCCAATTTTTCTGACAAATAACGAAAGCGGTTACCAGCTTCTTTGGCCTGCTGGTGTTGACCTGTTTCCCACAACCTAGCCACTTTTCGCAGCCACAAGTCCATGGTTTCAATGTTCATCATTGATTTAGCAATCCGATGCTGCACATAAGCATCCTTTTCTCTCCGTTGCTTTTTGATATGAGCCAGGGCATAACCGTAAGCCCCTTCTGCTGCCCCCAAAAATGCCGCTCCATACTGAGGAGTAAAGCGAGTTTGCCACTCTTCCAGCAAGTAA
>NZ_JAAHHW010000496.1 GCF_010692325.1 Moorena sp. SIO3I8
TATCGGACACTTATGGGACAATTGAAACCACAATAGATAGTCAATTAAAAACTTATAATATATGTAACGACATAACTGATTTATTTTATGATAATTACCCCTTAGATATTGTTTTAATAATTTGGAATTACACTATAGACACAGACAAGTTAGATTTTATTACACATAGTTTTTTACAGGAAATAATAACAAAATGTGATCCATATTTAACTAATAAAAGTTGCTGTTTGATTATTATTTTTGCTAATGCTAATGTTGATAAGCAACAAGCTATTAATGAATTTATTACTCTTACTGTCCCCCAAACGTTTAAAATAAATCAATTTTGTCAATGGTTTCGAGGTCATCTTAAAGAACACATACAAGAAGCTAGAATTAATCAATATCTTAATCGATTACAATTGCATCAAGGTAATTTAATTCGTACTTATCGGGTTTTTGAAGAAATTATTACTGAACTACAACGAGGAACTTCAATCAGCTAATTGTGTTTAACTTTAACGCTTTTGCTTAGACAAATCCTAATTAATCGTTCAATCAACAAGGATAATTATAGATGAATACCTTAAGTCAACGACAATATCATGGTCAAGGAGAAGACCGACAATATGAACCCTTAATAGATCCTGACAATAATCAAATATTTAAAGATGTACCAATCAAAAAAGAACCCTATATTGCCCCTAAACACCTTGCCGAAGCGGTCAATGATGCCCTTTATTTGCGTCGCCCCTTATTATTAGAAGGTGAACCAGGATGTGGTAAAACTCGCCTGGCTTATTCTATTGCTTATGAATTGGGTTATCCCCTCAAAGAATGTTATATTCGTTCCACTAGTCGTGCTGAAGACTTACTCTATACCTATGATAATATTCAACGTTTATATGATATCCAAGAAGGTAAACTAATTAAGACTAAACAAGAAGAACAACAGACAGATAATCCCGAAAAATCAACTAATGCTATTGATCGGAAAAAGTATGTAGAATTAGGAAAACTAGGAGAAGCGATTCAGCTTTCTGCTG
>NZ_JAAHHW010000497.1 GCF_010692325.1 Moorena sp. SIO3I8
TAGCAAGCTTAGTAACTCGCCACTGTAGCAACAATCTAACCAAATCACTACCTGTTTGACTGGGCTAGTTGCGATTTGCTCACCCAACTCCCGCAGAGGATAGCCATAAATTCCCACATCAGGAAAGGCATCACTTGTCACTAAGAAAACTTCCTCAATACCATCCACCTCTTGTCTACAGCCATGGCCTGAAAAGAAGAATAGGCCGGTTTCTGGAGGTTGGTTGGGAGGAGGAGGATTAAACAGATTAGCGACTGCTGACCTTAATTCCTCTAATTTTACTAGTCCTGTGCTGGATGGTCCCCCTGCTCCTTTTTGGGTCAACCCAAGGGGTAAGTCTTGAATCCGAAACGGTTCATAGCCATACTGCTCTAATCGTTGAGCGACATTTTCCCCATCTAATGCCGCAACGGTCAAGTCGTTAAAGTTGGTGTATTCTGGATAACGGTTAATCCCAACAATTAGGGCTTCCCATTGCGGTCTCATTGGAGCGAGGTTCTGAAACTTTTATTAGGGTAACATACTATCACAATTTCGGGAACTAGGCTGATCCTTCGTGTATAAAGATAATGATTGAAGTAGTAGCAGTGGCTGATGAATACCAACAAAACCCTATTAGCGTTTTTACTTGCTCTGACCGATTTAGACACACCCTTGAGTCAAGGTGATAATAAGAGCATCAAAGAAATTGGCGATCAACTTGATGCCCAACCTTTGGCCTGGGAGAGGTATACCAAACCCAAGCTGCTAGAGATAATTGCAGCCAATCCTGAGTTAAATCAACGTTACCAAACTTATTACAACCAACTTGACACTACGGTTGATATTCCCCCAGACTATCTCCCAACAACAGCGGAAATCCAGCCAGTCAATAAACCTAGCTCTACGATAATGAGAGGACATAAACCTAAGTCATCACCTACAGGCTATGACCAACAAATTAATAATATTGTGATTGTTGTCAGTCGTTCAGAACAGCAAGAAGCAGCTGTGAAAGAATAACACTTGGAAAAACTGAAACAG
>NZ_JAAHHW010000498.1 GCF_010692325.1 Moorena sp. SIO3I8
TTAAGCAGTACTCCTCCCCGCAGTGAAAGTGGAATTATCGCTCTGCTCGGTAACAGTTTTATTACCCAATTTCAGACTATCGCTAACAGCAACGAACGAGAAATAGCTGAGTTAGTGATTACTCAGTATGTTGTTCGACCAATTATCAAAAATATTTTATTCACCGTTGAAGAAAAAGTCAGTAATGTCGGGAGATCCATCGGATTAGCTGATCTACAGGTTTACCCAACCTTCGATGCCGTTTATGATTTGGGACAAACTTCCTCAGTTGAATTGAGTTACGACTACGTGTTTAATGAGGTACAAGTTAGATATAAATTGCAATTTTGATTAGCTATAATTTAGAATTTAAAATTTAGAATTTAGAGTGCGTAGGGTGTGTTAGGGGCGGACTTGCCCTCATTTTCCGCCTCGTAACCAGTGTTGCAATAGTCCGCCCCGTAACGCACCACCGGGTCAAACAGTTGAAATAGTCTATTATCCCTATTCCCTATTCCCTGTTCCCTGTTCCCTGTTCCCTGTTCCCTTTCTTATACTATTTTTTCAAAATACTACAAATAAGTTCCCCTGGACCGTTCTGTTGAAATGGCACAACAGTTCTGTCTTTCTTAACTCTAATGCGATTGCGACAATTATATATTTCTATAGGAGTAGCAACGCCATTAACACTAACTGATGCTCGATATTCCCATGGATACTTAGCACTCCGCTTGATGCTAAGGATGCAAATCCGGTTGTTATTTTTAGTGCGGCAGTAGGAGAAAGCAACAGCGGGAGGAGCAAAGGCAAAGGATAATGTTAGCAACAGCAATAACGTAGTTAGGTATTTTTTCATTTTTGAAAGTTGTTATTGGAGAGAATCGGGAATCGGGAATCGGGAATCGGGAATCGGGAATCGGCTGACGGGGCGACATGAAAGCTACAAGGCAGACAGAACTTGCAATCTAGCCCTGAGACCCTTTAGATAATTAGGCAACTTATGGCGGTTAATTTGCATTAACTCCTGCACACATTCAGAG
>NZ_JAAHHW010000499.1 GCF_010692325.1 Moorena sp. SIO3I8
CTCGGAAGCAAGATATCAAGAGAAATTGACACAAGCTACCCATGAGTTAAAGGAAGAACTTGAATCTAATTTTCGCAACGAGCTGCAATCTTTGGAAGCGAAATATCAGGCTGATTTAGAGTTAGCCCATCAAAAAATTGCTCAATTAGAACAAGCTCATAAATCCCCAATACCAGACCAGGTTAAGAACCTAGAGAAAACCGAGGAAAGTTCAGCGGAAACTGGTAATGAATTAGTCGAATTATTAGAAGAGGCAGAAACAAATCAAGACGAGCCTCAACAAGTTGTCAAGGACGAAATATTGGCTGATTCGAGTCAGCCAGAGCAACCAATGGTGACAGAAACCCCAAGTATTACTGATCAGCCCAGCCAAATTGATCAAGACTTGGAGGACGAAATATTGCCTGAGCCGAGTCAGCCAGAGCAACCAATGCTGACAGAAACCCCTAGTATTACTGATCAGCCCAGCCAAATTGATCAAGACTTGGATGAAACCATAACTGCTTTGGGAAATTATGCTCAAGCCAGCGATATTCCCCAGTTAAGTAACTACATCAATCATCCTGAAAGCCTTATTCGTGGATCAATTGCATCAGCTTTGGGTAAAATTGCTGCTGCTCAAGGACTCAGAGCCGAAATTCAACAGGCCATACCGCTGATCGGAAAATTGATTCAAGATCCCCAACCATCCGTGCGACAGTCTGCTGTTGAAGCCCTGAGTAATATTAAATCTGAAAAAGTTATACCCTTGCTTGAAAGGGCATTAAGGGATCCAGATAGTGATGTGGTTAAATCTGCCAGTGCTGGGATTAGTCAGTTTAAGAGTTATCGGCGAACTCCTAAGCCCAAACCTGCTAAGAAGACTGTAAAGCCTCTAAGCCTTAACGAGTGCTCTAATCCAAAAGCATAGCAAAACTATAGGGATGTGGGGATTGATGACCCTTTCTCGGGAGTCAACCCCCATGATTGAGTCCCACTCTCACCCATACTCCCTTGACAAAAGGGTGCTAGTATCGTA
>NZ_JAAHHW010000005.1 GCF_010692325.1 Moorena sp. SIO3I8
GTAGAGTCTTGAATTTTGAATTTTGAATTTTGAATTTTGAATTGATCACAGGCAGCTTGAATAGTAGCATGATTGAGGTTAAACTGTACCGCGATGCGCTCAAGTTGACCGAAAAATTGACTGTCAGCGGACTATTGTTAACCTTGACATCCCCCCATTGAGCCACGAGGAAAAATATTGCCTGTGGGAAAGCCATATAGGGTCAGCAGCAGCAGAACTTAACGGTCAACTTGAGCGCATCGCGGTACAGTTTAACCTCAATCATGCTACTATTCAAGCTGCCTGTGATCAATTCAAAATTCAAAATTCAAAATTCAAAATTCAAGACTCTACTCAATTATGGGATTTCTGCCGCCATAATGCCCGTAATCAATTAGATCACTTAGCGCAACCTATCAATGCTACGGCTACCTGGGACGATTTGGTATTACCAACCCCACAACGGCTGCTTCTTGGGGATATTGCCACTCATCTCAGACACAAGTATAAAGTCTATCAGCAATGGGGTTTCGCCCAAAAAGGCCATCGGGGTTTGGGCATCAGCGCCCTATTTTACGGGGCTAGCGGTACTGGTAAAACCATGGCAGCAGAGGTATTAGCTAAGGAATTTCGCCTGGATCTTTATCGCATCGACCTAAGTAGAGTTGTCAGTAAATATATTGGTGAGACCGAAAAGAATCTGCGGCGGATCTTTGATGCAGCAGAAACCGGAAGTGCTATTCTTCTGTTTGACGAAGCGGATGCCCTGTTTGGTAAGCGTACCCAAGTTCAAGACAGTCACGACCGCCACGCTAACATCGAAGTCAGCTATTTGCTGCAACGCATGGAAGCCTATCAAGGGTTAGCTATTTTGACCACCAATTTCCAAAGCGCCCTCGATAGTGCCTTTTCCCGCCGCATTCGCTTTGTGGTGGAGTTTCCTTTTCCCCAACCCGAAATCCGTACCCAAATTTGGCAGCGCATTTTTCCTGCCCAGACACCAACCCAAAACTTAAATTACCAGAAACTGGGTCAACTCAATGTAGCTGGCGGAAATATTCGCAATATTGCCCTAAATGCCGCCTTTTTGGCCGCCGCCGCCGATGAACCCGTGAACATGGAACATATCTATGAAGCCACAAAACGGGAATATCTTAAATTGAAGAAAATGTTGACAAACGAAGAGATAGAAGGGTGGTTTTAGTTGTGGGGAGTTTTAGGGAATAGGGAATAGGGAATAGGGAATAGGGAACAGGGAACAGGGAATAGGGAATAGGGAATAGGTAGAGTGGGCATCCTGCCCGCTCGAACAGTGGCGTAGGGTGGGCAAATGCTGTACCTCTGACAATTTGATCTGGAATCGGGTCCATTTGCCCACCAAACCTGAAGCGTAGGTAGTGGCGTAGGGTGGGCAAATGCTGATCCAATCACAATAAGATCTCGAATCCTCGACATGCAGCCCACCCTACAAGCTGTTGCTCTTTTTTTGACCTAAGTCAGGTATTTGCCTTGATGAGACTTTTTTCGTGACCGAATTTGCCATTGTGCTATGCCTGATTTTCGGTTTTTTTTGGGTCAGTCTTTTTCTTTGTAAGTTTTATCTAGCGGCAATCACATTATAACTTTTTAAGTAACTTATCATATTCAGTGTGAGAGCCAATCCAAAACCAAACTATTGTATCTGTCTTTTTCATAACTCCTACAGCACGCCAACCGATTCCCACCCTAACAGAGTATATTGGCTCTTGAGTCTGAAGTTTCTTAAACTCTAAACTTGGATGGTTGGGATTCTGTTTCCAAAGTTTATAATTTTTTCGTGCAGTCTGCTTTACTTTTTCTGGTAATTTTCCAAAACAGTTTACAAAGTCATTGGTTAATTCTGACTTCATAATTCATCAAAACCCATAACTTTCGTTTCCCCTATCTTAGATTCATTTAATGCTTTACGGGCTAATTCGTCTAGGAAAGAGGTTTGAGATTGTGATAATGTTTTTTGCCATTTAAGTTCATTCTCAATATCTTCGATTAACTGATGAGCCAGTTCGTCTTGTATCTCTTCTGGTAAATTTTGTGCTTTCTGAAAAGCCTCTGTTAATAGATAAGTCATTAATTTCAGTATTTATCAGGAAAAACGTCTCTAAATAAATGTTAGCTTAAGTTTTCGTTTACATGCCTTACAGCGGCAATAGGGGAGTGGGCGCGGGGAGTGCGGGGCGGGGGCGCGGGGAGTGGCGTAGGGTGGGCAAATGCTGAGCCACTTCCCTATTTGATCTGGAATCATCGACATGCAGCCCACCCTACAAGCTCTGTTCCCTGTTCCCTGTTCCCTGTTCCCTGTTCCCTATTCCCTGTTCTTTGTACCTCACCCAATTGAAAACCGCTATACAAGAACTCAAACCGTTTGAGCTTCATTAAGATAAAAAGGATAAACCAGGTTAAACCTAGAATTAGTGACTCGCACGGTATAGGTAATACTTATTAACAACAATCCGTCTATTTCACTGTCCTCTATATTTATCTCCTCCACATCTATACGATGCTCATGGTTCAAAAGAGCATCAGAAATCGTGCCTCGAATTCCCGTAATTAACCCTTGAGTAATTTCCTCAAACAGAAACTGACTCAATTCGCAACCAAAGTCAGGCTGCATAATCCGTTCCCCTGGACGGGTTGACAGGATAATTTCCAAACTTTGGACAATATCCTCGTGATCAGAAACCATCTCCACCCTTCCAGTATCCCGGTTAAATGTCGGGGGAAAACTCCATCCTGTCCCTAAAAAAGAGCGGTTTTCTTCCATTTGCCTCTTGCCTCTTGCCTTATGTGTCTTTGTAGGGTGCGTTAGCTTTTAGCGTAACGCACCATTGTCCCGAATTTGGTGCGTTACGCTGTCACTAACGCACCCTACGGACTGTTCCCTGTTCCCTGACTTTGGTGCGTTACGCTGTCACTAACGCACCCTACGGACTGTTTTCTTCCATTTGCCTCTTGCCTCTTGCCTCTTGCCTATTACCTATTACCTATTGCCTATTACCTATTACCTATTACCTATTACCTATTACCTATTACCTATTACCCATTACCTATTGCCTCTTGCCTCAAGTTCTAGTCAACCTTCCCCTTATCGGTCAATTTATTTACTAGATTTTCATGTTCTGGTGATTTTAATCCCTCCTGTAAAATGGCTAATACTTGGCCTAAGTCTCCAGTTAGTAAAGCGTCTTGGGCTAACCATAAGCCAGGGAAGTAGTCACTACAGATAATGCCTTTATCATTCGGTTTTAGTTTTATATATTTTCCTTCCCTTAACCGAAACCAATCAAGTTCTCCGTCATAAACCCGCCAAACTAAATATTCTTGAACTTGATTACGTCGGTAAGCTTTTAATTTATCATTTAAATCAATAGAGGCCGTACTAGCTGCTATTTCTACGATTAATTCTGGCGCACCTTCTACATAGCCGTCTTCACTAATCCTTGATTGTCCATCTACCGTTAGTCTTAGTAAAGCATCCGGTTGAGGTTCATTGTCTGCATCTAGACGTACAGTCGCATTATCGCCCACTTCTACCCCTGGTGTAGCTGACCAATATGTACCCAACCAAGTCATAATACGAGCATGGGGATTAGCATGTTGGGTCATTCTTAAGGGTGATGCCATATAAACAACTCCTTCGATTAATTCCGCTTTTTTGACATTGGGCATCTGTGCATAACGCTGTTCAAATTCAACCTGAGTAAGTAGATCTCCACTTTCAAGGGGTGGAATTGGATTTTTTGGTTTTAATATGGTTTGAGACATGGTTGTTTTTAGCAGTAGGATTTGTAGGATTTGTAGGGTGCGTTAGCTTTTAGTGTAACGCACCAAAGTTCGTACAATGGTGCGTTACGCTATCGCTAACACACCCTACGGACTGTTGCCTCTTGCCTCTTGCCTCTTGCCTTTTGCCTCTTGTATCATCTCAGGATAATTACCCTTAATAAAAATCTCCCCCATCTCCCCATCTCCCCATCTCCCCATCTCCCCGCGCCCCCGCCCCACCCTTGCCTCAATTAATATCCACCCTCGAGCCTTTAATCTTGATATAGTTACCCTCCATCACAAGGTCTTTACTTGATTTTATCTTAATTCCTTGATTATCCATCGTAATTGTATTCCCATTTTCATCTTCCAATTTAATCCCTTTATCCTGCTCGGATAATTTAAAGGTATTGCCATTGCCTGTACTAATTTCGATTAACTTATTTTCATCATCAAATATAAGTTTTAGGGAGTTTTTGGTAACTATTCCTTTCTTATTATTTTCCTTGGTTACTGTCAAACCAGGGGGCAAAGCATTTTTACCACTATGCACCGCACCCAGAATTATCGCTTGTCTAGGGTCATCATTGATAAAACCGAGAATAACCTCATCCCCGGTTTCTGGTCTAAAGAAAATACCCCTTTTATTACCAGCCTCAACAGAGGCTAATCTTGCCCAAACAATACCATCTTTTTCAATTGAAGGAATTCTGACTTTTACCCTAAACTGTTTTTCTGGATCCGCTTCATACTTATCCACAATCCCAATTTGCAACCCATGGATAGCTGGAATCAATCCCGCCACTGGTGTATCAATAATGTCATTAGTTTGTTGATAAAACCAGCTAGCTGACAAGCCAAATTGTACATAGGTTTGCCAGCCTTGTCTACTAAATTGATGTCGAATAGCCGTTACTAAAGTTTTGCCATTGAAGCGCTTTCCTATTCCATCAATTTTTATCATATCTCCTGGTTTAATATCAGCAAATCCAGGTAAGTTGAAGCGACCTTTAAACAGTGACAGACGACTTTTTTGTAACTTGGCATCTGCCCAAGCTTTTACTTCCTGGTCATCTAAGGGAGCTAAACTGATTAATTGATAGTTATCTGCACCAATGGTTTTGGCTAATTCATCTCCTTTTAAATTACCCTGGGTGGTAGAAAACTCTTTCGCTTTTTGTGATTGTAATAATTTCTGTGTTTTGATATCCCAAGCTGTACTTTCTACCGACGCTTTCTGATCGCAAATATCAGCTTCCATTTCAAACTGGTAAATTTCATCTTTGCCATACTCAAAGGTATGTTTTAGTTTCCCCTTTAGTAAGGGCTCTTTAACCGTAATTTCGCCATCATCAACTAAAACCCACAGACCATTGACATCCGCACGAGATAAAATGAAATCCCAGTCAGTGCAGTAATATTGCACCATTTCCTTATGCTTTGGTTTAGTTACAGCAGTAGATTTGAATTTTAACCCCCCACCCCCAGTGTTGATGACTTTGCCGATAATATCCTTGTCTGTCATATCTCGAAACACAGCACTTTTTCGTTGGGTGGTTAGTTTGTATGCTGCATCTTTTAAATCAACAGTGAGCAGAGAACTATAGCGATCGGCTTGAACACAGTGTCTAACTATAATTCCCTTAAACACTGTTGCTTCCTTTTGTTTTTCCCCTTCATAGCGAAGCTTAATTTCAATTTCTTTGCCTGGTTTAAAAAACTCTGTATTGCTAATAGCAAATTCTTGGTCTGCCGCGTCACCATCTAATAAAATAATTTGAGCTATCGGGATTTTATTCACCTCTTTGATAATGTCAATCGACATGACATTATATTCAGAGTTCATTTTTTTACCTTTACTCAAAATTGTTGCTGTGACAACACCACTCATTATTTTTTACTTCTCTATTGGCGGTAAATTGATAGTTGTTCCGGTTTTTAACTTTCTGAAGTTATTGAGATTATTAGCACGGGCAAGCTGGATATAATAAGCCGATTCACCGTATATCTCTTGAGCCATCACAGGCAACTTATCTCCAGCTTTTATAGTTCTAGTATGGGTAAGATCGGGTGAGCTTTTCTTTTCTTGTGCAATTCGCTTGGAATCTTTTATATCCTCGATAAAAACTGTATCTAACTCAGCTCTTATCGGTTTTCCGCTACGGTTAAAAAGTGTATACTTAACATTAACAGATTGGAGACGGCAATCAAAAGTTAAGTTTCCCCATTCAATTCTGAGATATTTAGGCTCATGGATTTTTCCATCCATAAATGTTGTTAGCTTCAGAAAGCGGTCTACTTGCTTGTCAACATCTCTCGTCCCTAAAAGATTGCCAACTAATGAAGCTCCGGCAAACCCAAAACCTCCATCATCTGCTACCCCTGTGTCATCTAAAATTAACTTGAGGGACAATTCTTCGGGTTTGCTGAGAGTATATTTTGCTTCGCGTCCACTGGTATTAAGTCCCTGTTTTTTTTGATAAACATTCCCGTATTGTAAGGAATAGGATTCCGGATTAAACATGACTTCAAAGGTATCTTCTCCCTTTCCAGTCCGTTTTCCATCTTTATAAACACGAATCTTCAGCTTTTCTAATTTAAAAGGGTTTTTGATCATATAATGATTATTTGGGTGAAGTATAAATTATTCTTGGGTTTTAGGGAATAGGGAATCGGGAATCGGGAATCGGGAGCAGGGAATCGGGAATCGGGAATCGGGAATCGGGAATCGGGAATCGGGAACAGGGAATAGGCAAGAGGCAAGAGGCAAGAGGCAATAGGCAATAGGCAAGAGGGAAAAAAGAATGTGTACCTCATAGCTATGAGAAACGCTATCTCATGTTATTACCATTACCTTTAATATAGCAGTCGCCAGGGCAGTTAGGACATGACAAAAGTCTCAAACCTAAGTAAGCGCAAGAGTTTGACTCTCTTGGTGCGCATTCTGATGGTGATTAGAAATCACCAGGGTCGCACCGCTTCTGACTTCTGACTTCTGACTTCTGACTTCTGACTTCTGCTATAAAAATCTCCCCCATCTCCCCATCTCCCTATCTCCCCCTCTCCCCACCCTCCCCACAGTTCCTTACCTTATCTCTCTTTTTTCCGCTCCAGTATTTTCAGTACCTGGGCCACACAAGCAGCAATTATTTCACCTTTTTGTTCATAATTTTCTCCCATCTGGGGAGCTAAAGTATTATCATAACTATGTCCATTCTCACTATTTCCATGCTTAGACTCACTATTATCCACAATGTTGGCACGAATAATTAATTCTTTGATTTCCACTGGCATAGCTAAATCCTCACACTTTGAAATCTCACATAGGCTAATTCCATCGTATCTATAACCACAGCATTGGCATTAGCATCTAGATCGGATGTTGACCATTTTACTGGATAAGCTCTCTTAAATAACCAACTAGAAACAGGAACAGTGTTTTCATCAAGCAACATGACTAAGACATTGCTGGGGGCAAATTTCATGGTACTCATAGCAACGTTAAACTCTACATTCAGAGGAGAGCCAATCACCATTCCTCGTTCTAAAACCAGATTGTTATAGGTAACCTGATTAGGCAAACGATGTCTGAAAATATTTTCACCCCCTTCACGGATGTCTGTTGTGCTTATTTCCGCAGAAATTCCCGATACCTTTTGAAAGCGAATATCTAAGGGATTAGGCAGAATTCCACCAATGAAAAAGACGACCATAAAATTAAATCCAACCGGGGGATTTTCAGTCAAAGTAAGTTCCGGAATGGGGAAATTATCTGCCATAACTTACAGCGGTTTTCAATTCGGTGAAGTACAAATTATTGGGTTTTAGGGAACAGGGAGCAGGGAGCAGGGAGCAGGGAAGAGAGAAGAGGAACCCACCCCTAACCCCTCCCAGGAGGGGAACATAGGGAACAGGTCAAAAATATTGTGTACCTGATTAGGTTATAAACCGCTATAGACCTCTTGTAAAAATAGTTATTTGTCCGATAGTGTTATTCTCAATTCTTGATTCCCTGTTCCCTGTTCCCTGTTCCCTGTTCCCTGTTACCGACCATTGCCGGGAACTCTAATGATTATAATGGAGGGTTATTAACCTTGAGAGTATTAGCCATTAGTTCTAAACTTTCAATAGCAACTTCATTGCTAGTGGCATTAAATGACGGTGCATCTAATTTCTTAGGGAAAGCATTTCCAACTTCCCAGGAGACAACTGCTTCACCTGACTCGTCTAACAAGTCAATCCTAAGATCTCGCTTTTCGACGGTATTGAGGTTAATCGTGCTAAACCATTCAAATAAATAGCTGTCTTTTCTGACAATTCCTTTCTGTAGGGTTAGGTTAATGGGAGTGTCCAATCCTGGCATGTACTTTGGCCCATCTTTATAACTCAGGCCATCTCGATAAGTAATCGTTTCAAATTCAATGCTTAATCCCGATACCTCTGAGAAAGCGTGGGAATCATCTCCATCGATGGTGACTCGGTAATAAAATACCGGAATTGGATAAGTATCTTTGATTTGTTGTACTGTGTCTGCCATGATTTATGTTTCCTTAATTACTTTAGGTTTAGTTTGACTGTTATAGCGGTTTGTAATTTGGTGAGGTACAGAGTTTCTGGTTTTAGGGAACAGCGGATCTGGGAACAGGGAAAAGATAAGAGGGAACAGGACAAAAATTTTGTGTACCTCATTAGACTAAAAACCGCTAGATAAGGTAAGCTATCAGCTTAAGCGCTACGCGCACGCTACGCGAACAGCTATCAGCTATCAGCTTAAGCGCTACGCGCACGCTACGCGAACAGCTATTGGCCTATGGCCACGCTACGGGAATGGCTCACGGCTGACCACTGACCGCTGACCACTGACCACTGACCACTGACCACTGACCACTGACCACTGACCACTGACCACTGACCACTGACCACTGACCGCTGAATGCTTACAATTTTGAATTTTGAATTTTGAATTTTGAATTCCCCCTATGCTTCCTGTAATTTATGGGAGAATTTCAGGATAATGAACTCAGCCGGACGGACTGCTGCCAGACCAATTTCCACAATCATCCGTCCTTCTAAAATGTCCTGTGCTCTCATGCTTTTACCCAGTCCGATATTAACAAAGAAAGCTTGTTCAGGAGTGCTACCAGCCAGGGCACCCTGTCGCCATAATCCCTCTAGATAACTTTCAATTAGGGACTTCACTTTCAGCCAGGTGATGGTGTTGTTAGACTCAAAGACCACAAATGCAGTGGCTTTCTGAATCGATTCTTCAATCAGATTGAACAGTCTGCGCACAGGGATATAGCGCCATTCATTGTCATTACCCGCTAAAGTCCTTGCTCCCCAAATTAAAGTTCCTTTTCCGGTAAAGCTACGAATAGCATTGATGGATTTACCGGCGGTGGGATCAACGTTAAGATTTTCCTGTTCCTCGTTGGTAATTTTTTCCGTAGGCGCAAGTACCGATGCCAAGCTGACATTAGCAGGTGCTTTCCAAACTCCCCTGTCCCGATCTACCCTGGCATATACCCCTGCTACAGCAGCACTTGGAGGTAATACGACTCGCTGTTTACCTAGTTCAGTCTTAACCTTGTTATACAAATCTGTTTTAGTAGTTTTGTAATACTCTAGAGGAGGAGGGGTAGTGAGAGGTTTTGCACTACCATCTGAATTTTCTGAATCTGATGATATATCGGCACTACCATCTGAATTTTCTGAATCTGATGATATATCGGCACTACCATCTCCGCTTTGCTTTATTTCAAAATTATTATCAGTGCTATTTCCAGCTTTCCATGTTTTCCATGCGTCGGTAATTTGTTTTACAGTTGCTGTGTTTCTTTTGAGTTTTATTGTTAGAGTCAAGTTACTGTCAATTTCAAAGTCTACATCTGTTGGCTGATTCTTGTCAAGAGTAATAGCTACTTTGGGTTCATCGTTCTCCGGACCGACATAAGTGACTAAAATACCATTAAGGTCTGTGTTGTACACCTTGGGATGTAGGGCTTCGAGAGGTGTTGGATTGACAACTGATGATATATCGTCACTACCATCTCCGTTTTGCTCTATATTGAAGGAATTACCATTGCTATTTTCAGGAATTTTTTTCCATTTTTTCCATTCGGCGATGATGTTTTTTCCTTTTGCACTGCTTGCATTGAGTTTTATTGTTAGAGTCTTAGTATTACGGTCGAGCGAAAAATCGATATTTTGTTTTTGATCTGTACCTGTACTAGTAGTAATAGCTACTTTAGGTTGATCTTCCTTATTCCCTGTATACGTGACTAGAATACCTTTAGGGTCTGTGGTGTATTCAAAGCGTATGTCTAGGACTGATACAGTTACAGAAACATCGGTGTAATAGTAGTTGAGTGATGTTTGGAGGTAGGGAGAATAAGCTGCGCCATATTTTAAATATGCTGTACCAATTCCATCTCGGAATTCATCAACTTTATCTTTCATAACGTCGAAGATTGCAAACCGATCTTTTAATTTATTGCATTGCATCAAAGCTTGTCCACAAAGATCGTAATAATCGGTTTCAGTACTTAAATTAGCGGCATCGGTAAGCATGATTAAAGTGGGTTCATCTTCTTTTTCTAAAGCTGATAAGCCTGCTCTAAAATCATTATTTTTTTTAGTTCCGTTGTAATTACCCACCGAAACAATGTAACAACTGCCCCCACCGTTATCAAAATACATCCGCAAGGCATAATACATTAAATACTTGAATTCAGGAGGTTCAATGCTAGCAATACCATCTCCGTTTGCTGTTACTACAAATTTACTTGCTTGAGCTTTGCCAAACAAAGTTTCATAGTCAAGCAGTGAACTAATTCGAGTGGGTGTATTGGTTAAATCTTCACTGCCTCGTTTAGCTTTCTCTGTGTAACCGATAAAAGCTGGAATCGCTGTAGATACCTCAGCGACTGAGGGGGGAAATGTAGAAATTTCCTCGACATAAACATTGGGAGTTTTATACGTTACCATGGTTCAATCCTTACGTTTCAATTTTTATAGGTATTTCAGGGCATTAATGACTTGAATTCCGTTCTGATTAGGGGGATTAGGTAAATGATCAATCCACACAGAGGGATCGCCAAGTTCAGTCTTTTTCTTTTTTAAAAGTTGAATATTTTTTATCCCAGCTTCCTGACAAGCAATTTCTAAACATGATTTAAAGCAATATTGTTGAGATTTAGGAAATTGTTGGTTAAGGGCAGAAAATATTGACTCTGTATCTTCAGACTCGACACAAGGTATAAATTGAATTTTTGGGTTCCTGGTTGTCTCTTTATCTTCAATCAAGAATTCATCGCTATTATTTACATTAGTTACCAAGTAATAGTACCACAGTTGTTTTTTTGCTTTAAAGATGATTTTATATTCCCTCACTTCATTCAAATCTTTAGGCATGGAAGAGTTATTATAAATATCCACAATGGCTAAAATATTCTGTCCCCTGGGCACTTTTAGATAACAGAAGTTAGTATAGTTTTTATCCTCTGACACTTTGATTTCATTCTTTTTTTCATTGCTAACATGAAACAAAATAGCATTTATACTGGATTTCCATTTACTATATATGCAATCAATATCTGTGAATTCAATATCTGTGAATTCAATAAAATCTTGATTTTTGATTTTCAATAGAAAAGTAAATCGCAAATTATCAGCAAGTTCTATCCAGGGTTTCTGTTCTGAATTTTCTGAATTTTCTGAATTTTCTGAATTTTCTGAATTTTCTGAATCTTCCGTAACTACTGGGGCAATGACCACTATTCCGTTAACTTTATTCTTAACAATCAGACGATGACCCCTAAGTATCCTGCTACATTCAGGTGTTGGTTCAACACTTAAGTCCGGGCAGACTTTATCCCGATAATAGTCGTGAAGAATACTTAATTCAAAGAGTGGCTTATAAAGCATAATCTAGATGACCCTTGGGTTTTAGTTTGGCGGCGATACTAGATTCTTGAACTACTAACTTCCTTCTCAGTTACATCAGAGCCAATTTCCACCGTATCCCCATCGGCAAAGACAACCATTCTGACTTTATAAATGACTGAAGGCATATAAGACATGCCTAAACCAGACCAAACCTCTCTTTGTTCAGTAAAAGGCAAATTAACCAGTTCTATGGTCAACTTTTGGATCTCCGAACTGAGGGTTGGAGAGTTACGACAATCAAATAATCGATGACTTTGAAAGTATTTGATAATTAGGGATAAAAACTTTAAAGATTGCCGGTAATTAGTAAAATTAGCAGCATAGAGAACGTATAAATTGAGGTAAAGATTAGGGTTGTTTTGCTGGTTACCCCCCTGATTAGGCATCCTTTCATAGGCGGCACCAGAACGAAAGGTATAGTCTTCTTCTAAGTTGACTAATAAGGTAGTAATCGCATTCTCTTCTAAGGAAACTTCTTTCCCGTTGCGATCCTGAAGAAATAAGACCTCAAAAGCCTGACCCCCGGTTTTTACTCGGATGTAGCTGTTGAGTTGTTCCTTAAGAAACGAGAGAACATGATCCAACATAGGTAGTATCTATCCCGCCTAATAATTGGAGGATAATATTGACAAGAAGACTATGGAATAGGGCAATAGGTTTTCTATACTTATAACTGCCACCAAAATAACCCTAACATGAAAAACAACAAAAGAGAGAAAATCCCTAAAAATGAAATATATCGTAACATTTTTAGGAATATTCAACAATGAAATATATCGTAATATTTTTAGGAATATAGCGGTTTTTAATTGGGTGAGGTACAGAGTCCTTGGTTTTAGGGAACAGGGAACAGGGAACAGGGAACAGGGAAAAAATCCTGTGTACCTCATTAGGATAGAAACCGCTATATTCAACTCGGATCATTTTTCGTAAGCAGTCAGCAGTCAGCAGTCAGCAGTCAGCCGTTGGCCGTTGGCCACGCTACTTGAGGTGCTTATAGCGTTTCTTATAGCTATGAGGTACACAGGATTTTTGGCATTGCTGAGGGGCGGGATGAATAGGAGTGGGGTGGGCATCCTGCCCGCCTGGGAATATTGATAACGGGCAAGATGCCCATTCCACCAAGATGCCCGTTCCACCAACATGCCCATTCCACCAAGATGCCCGTTCCACCAACATGCCCATTCCACCAACATGCCCGTTCCACCAACATGCCCGTTCCACCAACATGCCCGTTCCACCAACATGCCCGTTCCACCAACATGCCCGTTCCACGGCAACTGGAAATCAACGGTTAACATCACCTACGTTTCCTGAGCTGATGTTAACCGTTGAGCAGGTTTTGACTGCTGGGAATTTAAACTAACGGCAATATAGCAGTTCTCATATTCCCTACTCCCTACTCCCTACTCCCTGTTCCCGACTCCCGACTCCCAGATTGCTATAATGATTGATAGATTTGACGTTCTCGGTTAATAAAAATATCAGCTAATATCTGATAAGCTTCTGTCCAAGCTACTATCATTTCCTCTGTCGCCGCTTCATCCAACACATCCTTCATCGCTTGTAGTAAACTCTCTCCCACAATGGGATATTGTTCTGGTTTAACATTGGTTTTTACATGACGATGGGCAATCAACTCAACCATTGATTTTAAATCCTCCGGATTATCAATTTTGGTAGCATAACTATAGACTGCTGTAGCTAATTTTGCTGGTTGAGAACCATTAGCTTGAGCTGACATATCAAACTGTGCTTTTACCTCTGGATGGTTGTGAAACATGATTTCATACATCCGAGTAGTAATTTGCTTACCATGCTTTTTGAGGAGGGGGGCTGTGGACTTGATGATATCTATGGTTTCTTGGCTAACCTGATTCACCGGTAAGGGCTGTTCCGAGAGGGTTAGCAGAAATTTAAGATTTTCTTGGGCTTGTAACTTATGAGGTGCTTTAGCAGGTATAAAGATAAAGACTCCTGCTTCTAAGGTAATCTCTTTCTGGTCTAAAGTCAGAATTCCTTTCCCTTCAATTACCGTGATGGCCGCATTACGAGGTGAAGTATGCTCCTCAATTGCTGTACCTTTTGCCAAACAAAATAGGGTGTATTGGCAATTGTTATCCTTGAGCAAAACTTTGCTAATCATCCCTGTATGTGGATAGTCAGCTAATTTTTGTAGAGAAGTGCTAAACGATGTGTTTGCTTTAGCGATCGCATTAACCATTATCCTTTCCTCATCACAAATTTAGGAAGTTCTAAGATTTGGAAATATAGCGTTACGCGCAAGGCAAGAGGCAAGAGGCAAGAGGCAAAAGTTCACTAAAAGAGCGTTTCAGCTTGTATCAATGTCAAACACCTTAATGCGTAGTGCTATATCTCTGAACTCGTTGCTAGTTTTACTGTGACAGAAATAGTTAGGGCTGTCCTTGAGCTAGCTCATAAAGGAAGTAAAAGCAAAGGGAGTAGGGAGTAGGGAGTAGGGAAAGGGAGGGAAGTGTGGGGGGATGGGGAGATGGGGAGATGGGGAGATGGGGAGATGGGGAGATGGGGAAATGGGGAGTCAGATGAGGATATGCATCAAGACCATTAGAAAAAAAGTATTTAAAGATACCAAATTAATCTCAAACTAATTCTTCCCTCTCCTCCCTCTCCCCACACACACTCTTGTGCTCTCCCCTCTCTCCCCACACTACCCCCTCTCCCCACACTCTTCTCCCTGTTCCCTGTTCCCTGCTCCCTGTTCCCTGCTCCCTGCTCCCTGCTCCCTGCTCCCTACCGAATTGAGAAATACTATAACTATCAAACACTCTCAAAGGACTGGTAGGCATGGTCTCATCCATAGAACAATTAGCTCAAGTCTGGGTGCTGAAAGACCTAGAAACCTCAGCGCTAGAGAATCTTCAGCCTTATACCAAAGTACGGACTTATTTGCGGGATGAGATTGTGATCTACGAGGGCGATCGCCTCCCCTGCCAACTCTATGCCTTAATCAAGGGAACCCTGCAAATTAAAAAAACCGGGACGAGTGGTAAAGAAAGCCTTTTGCGCATCATCCCTGAGGGGGATATTTTTGCAGCTCCGGCAATTTTTGGTAATGGTATTGCTCCCGCAACAGTTATTTGTCAGGTGGACTCCCTAGTGCTAACCATAGAACGAGAGGCCCTGTTAGAGACTATTCGCCATACCCCAGAAGTGGCGTTGCGAATCCTGGAAGTCTTTAACCAACGCCTGCAACAAATTCATAACACCGTACATGGGCTAATTTCTGAAAGGGCAATTGTACGACTGGTGCGTCTACTGCAATACTATGCAACTCGCTATGGAACTCAGTCTGTTGCTCAGGGAGACTCCTTAAATGTCAACCTTCCGTACTATCAAATTGCTCGCAGTATAGGTATAACCTATGAAGAATGCGTGCGTTTGTTCAAAAAGATAAATTCGATCAATTCAGTGGTTACCTACAAGCGGGGAGGCAAAATTATTATCAATGACTGGCAGCAGTTAGATGCGTTCGCGAAGCGTAGCCCTTCGGGCTAATCGCGGACAACGAAGTAGGATGAATCAAGCGCTGAAAGTTTTGTTAATTATGAATCTTTCTGCTCAGTTTGTGACTCCTTAGCGTCTGATGTCGGATTATTCATCTCGTCTTTGAAGCCTCTGAGGGTTTTCCCTAGGGCGCTGCCGATTTCAGGAATTTTCTTCGGTCCAAAAATCACAACCGCCACAACGCCAATAATCATTACTTCCGGCCATCCTAAACCAAACATATCAATTTCCTCCAAACTCCTTTTAACCTAGAATTAACCTTGAACTGCTTGATAGCACTTAGCCCATCCTACTTCACAGCAAAGCCAAAAAATTGTCTAGCTAATCTACTCTATGGTTTTACTAGGCGCAGAATCAACCTAGCTCAATCTAGGTAGCCGACTCAATGTAGTCATTTTCGGGCGGGCAGGATGCCCACCCCACTCATATTCATCCCGCCCCTCAGCAATGCACCCCTAGTCCATGGTACTAGGAAGGAATTCCATGCGTTCGCGTAGCGTAGCCCTTCGGGCTAATCGCAAACAAAATCCTAGATCCAATCCCAGCAGTAACAAAGTTTTGTGTAGCGCTAAAGGATTGCCCATGGCAAGCTGATATCCTAAGCTTATCCGAAGTCCATACTTAGGATGTCTTGCTCCAATTGATAGTCACCGATAAGGTGAGAAGATAGAGGTCGTTGGATGAAGGAGGAAAGATAAAGTATAAAAATCTACCATTTGCAAAGGTTACAATCAATGCAATGGTTGATACTTCAAGTCTTGTATGCCTTTTATCTTTTGCCTACCCCTCTTGTTAAGGGGGATAATGGGGGGAGAACCCATCCAACCCTTTTGTCTGCAAGCCTGTTGCCTCAATGTTACCCATAGCCTTTAAGTGTTAAGGAATGTCAACCACTTCCACGCCATCCCTAAGAACCCAACAAAACCCTCTGTGCGCTAAGCTGGCGGACTGTATTGAATCGAACTGGCGGCGCTACTTCGACCTTTCGACCTATGATTTACCAGCCGAGTTAGGCTACGTGGAAGGACGGCTTGAGGGAGAGAAACTGACTATCGAAAACCATTGCTATCAAACACGTCAGTTTCGGAAAATGCACCTGGAATTGGCAAAAATAGGTGAGATGTTGGACATTTTACACTGTGTAATGTTTCCTCGTCCAGAGTATGCTTTGCCCATGTTTGGCTGTGATGTGGTGGCAGCTAGAGGACAAATCAGCGCTGCGATCGCAGACCTTTCTCCACTCCACCCTAAACGTACCTTACCAGAAGCCTATCACTGTTCTTTAGAGACCCTACCAAAACCTGAGTTTAAACAGCCCCGTGACTTACCACCTTGGGCGGACATTTTTTCAGAATTTTGCATTTTTGTGCGTCCCAATGGTCCAGAAGAAGAAGCACAGTTCCTGGCATGGGTGGATGATTTATTACAGATTCACTGTGCCCATGCTGCAAATGCCCTACCGGTCTCTAGAGAAAAGCAAGCAGAAATTATTGCAGGTCAACACTATTATTGCAGCAAGCAGCGGCAGAATGACAAAACCCGGCGGGTGCTTGAAAAAGCGTTTGGTGTTGAATGGGCAGAGAACTATATGACCTCCGTACTATTTGACTTGCCAGGATCTTGATACTTAATGAATGGTAAAGCTGATTAGTTTGCTGATTAGTTTAGGGATGGAGCAATGGATGATAGCGGTTATCATATTAATGAGGTACACAGGATTTTTTTCCTGTTACCTGTTACCTGTTACCTTTTCCCTGTTACCTGTTACCTGTTACCTTTTCCCTATTCCCTATTCCCTATTCCCTATTCCCTGTTACGTAAAATCCACAACTTGTATACCTCACCTATTTGAGAAATACTATAGTAAGGCACGATAATAATAAGTCGGCAAACTTTTTTAATGGGATAGACTATGTTCACTAAACGTGACCTTCCCTCAGAGCAGGAACTGCTAAATGTGGCGAGACAGTACCCTGAGCTAGATATAGCATCAGTGTTTACTTGTCTGTCGTTCCTGAAAACTACCACTGAGATCTACGAAGCGATTGACACTCATTTGGGTCGCTACGAGTTATCAATCGGTAAGTTTACCGTACTCATGCTATTACACAAAGCTGGTGAGTTAGGGTTGACTCCTTCCGAATGTGCTCAACAGGCTGGTGTTACTCGTGGGACGATCACAGGTCTGCTCGATGGTCTCGAACGTCAAGGGTTAGTTAAACGCCAGCCCCACCCAGATGACCGACGGATGCTGATGGTTCAGCTGACCCCAAACGGTTGGCAGTTCTTGAAGGAAATGCTTCCCAACCACTTTAATCGGGTGACAGGTTTGATGGCTAACCTGACTGGCGCAGAAAAGAAAACCTTCGTTAAACTTTTAGCAAAGTTGCGAGCGGGAACCCCTGCTATGCACTCTGCTGAATTTCAGCTGACCCAGTAATGAGGGATTGCTCAAAAAATCTTTTACCGGTGCTCGTAATTGTATTTCCGTTATGATAAATTAAATAGTAAGGAGCCATATAATATGGCACAAAAGAGATAGTTATGGCTCATATAACCGACAGAAGTTGATTTAACGGGAGGAGTCATGGAGCCAAAGATTGGGATAAAAGATCAGGGATTATCAAAGCCCCTAAGTCGTTGGGTGATTGTACTGGCTAGTGTTGGGATTCTGGCAACTGTGGTCGCTAGCCGATATAGTTTGGAAATGGTCAGTGAGCGCCCGCCAGAACCAGTGCCATCCCCCAGTACAACCCCAGCTATCCGAGCTGTAACTGCTCTAGGACGTCTCGAACCTGAGGGGGAAGTTATTCAATTAGCTGCTCCAACAACTTTTCAAGCACCAAGGGTGGCTCAGTTACTCGTTAAGGAAGGGGATAGAGTAGGTGCCAATCAATTGATTGCCATCATGGAAAATCGCGATCGCTTACAAGCGGATTTAGAACGAGCCAAAGCGGAGGTTAAAGTAAGCCGTGCGAACTTGGAGAAAGTCAAAGCCGGTGCTAAAAGTGGCACCATTGCTGCTCAGGAGGCTAAGATTAAACGACTAGAGGCAGAGTATCGGGGGCAGAAGGAGGCGCTACAAACTCGCATTGACCGTTTACAGACTCAGCTGCAAGAAACACAACAAGAGAAAGATGCCACAGTCAGGCGATTAGAGGCTCAGTTAAGGAATGTGCAAGCAGATTTTCAGCGCTATGAGCAGTTAGAACGAGACGGTGCGATCGCAATTTCCGAATTAGACAGCCGCCGCCTAAGCGTAGAAACCGCCCAAGAGAGCGTCAGTGAAGCCATAGCCAACCGCAGCCAAACTATAAGCACCCTCAGGGAAGAACTCAAAGAAGCTATTGTCAACCGCAACCAGACCCTAGCTGTGGTAGAAGCACAGATTAACGAAGCCAAAGCTACCCTCGAAGAGATAAAAGAAGTACGTCTAGTAGATATTAGACAGGCTGAAGCGGAGCTAGAAATGGCTATGGCACAAGTCAAGCAAGCCGAAGCAGAATTAAAATTTGCTTACGTCCATTCTCCACTAGATAGTCAAATTTTGAAAATTAACACTTATCCAGGAGAAACCATCGATCCAGAAAAGGGAATTGTGGAACTAGGGCAAACTGACCAAATGATGGTTGTTGCTGAAGTCTACGAAAGTGATATTGGTAAAGTCAAGCTAGGGCAGAAAGTAACTATTATTAGTGAAAGCAAGGCATTTGAAGGTAAACTCAATGGCACTGTAGTTAGAATTGGGCAACAAATTGACAAACAGGATGTTCTTGACACTGATCCAGCTGCTGACGTAGATGCCAGAGTTGTCGAAGTAGATATTCGTCTCAATCCAGAAGACAGCAAGACGGTTACTGATTTAACTAACTCTCAAGTCATCGTAAAAATAGTTACTACTTATTAGTCAATCGCTATCGCTCCAATTAAAAATTATCAATTCAAAATTAAAAACTAACCTATAAATTAATTCGTGGGCTTGTATCCGGTGGAAACACTTACAAAGTATAAGGCTATTCATTTTTAATTTTTAATTTTGAATTCAAAAATGGTCATTAACTAGTAACTATCAATCATGAAAATACCTTTAGCATGGTTACAATTGAGCCATGAAAAAATGCGTCTGCTGGTGGCACTGGCAGGAATTGCTTTTGCCGATATTTTAATGTTTATGCAAATGGGTTTTCGGGATGCCCTGTTTGCCAGTAATGTGACACTACATAATAGCATACAAGGTGACATTTTTTTGATTAGTCCCCAGTCCCAAGCAACAATCGCTATGAAAAGTTTTCCTAGTCGCAGGTTGTATCAAAGTATTGCATTTGATGGGGTCAAATCGATTCGTGGGATATATATGGACTTTGGTCTCTGGAAAAATCCTCAAACCCGTGAAACTCGTAGTGTGCTTGTGATTGGGTTTAATCCTACTGACAACGTCTTCAATTTATCTGGAGTAACCAGCAATCTGGATACAATTAAAATGCCAGATGTCGTTTTGTTCGATGACAGCTCCAGACCTGAATATGGACCTATTGCGGAAGAGTTTAATCAGGGCAAAGAGATAACCACTGAAGTCAAAGAACGTCGCATTCGAGTAGGAGGCTTATTCACCCTAGGGGCTTCCTTTGCAGCAGATGGAAATGTGATCACCAGTGATTTAAACTTTTTCCGCCTTTTCCCTGACCGCCATAGAGGACTGATTGATATCGGTTTGATTGAATTAGAACCAGGGTTAGATGTGGAGATAGTTGTAGAGAAGATGAGGCGCGAACTTTCCAAGGATGTTCTAGTTTTATCCAAGGAAGAGTTTGTTAATTGGGAGAAAGCTTACTGGCAAAGCAGTACAGCTATTGGCTTTATTTTTACCCTCGGTAGCGCGATGGGATTTATCGTGGGTACAGTGATTGTTTATCAAATTCTATATACTGATGTCGCGGATCATTTGCCTGAGTATGCTACCCTTAAAGCCATGGGTTATAAAACCAGCTATCTATTGATTGTCGTTTTTCAAGAAGCTATAATTCTGGCAATTTTAGGTTATTTTCCTGGATATGGACTAGCCTTAGGGTTGTATAGTTTAACGAAAAATGCTACCAGTTTACCCATAGCCATGAGTCTAGCTAGGGCAGTAACAGTGTTGATTCTGACGATTATCATGTGTTGTATTTCCGGTGCGATCGCGATTGGGAAACTCCAAGCAGCCGATCCCGCTGATATTTTTTAAACTATTGCTAATAAAAAAGGGAACAGGGAACAGGGAACAGGGAACAGGGAGTAGGGAGTAGGGAATATGGCATCAAAAATTATAACAATTCCTACACGGATCCCTATATAGTGCTTTTTACCCTAATGAAGTACAAAAAAAAAATTACCTCTTTCCTCTTCCGACTTTACTGCTCCCTGCTCCCTGCTCCTTGCTCCCTGCTCCCTGCTCCCTGCTCCCTGCTCCCTAAAAGCCAAAAACTTGTACTTTACTAGCTGAAAAACAGCTATATAATCAATAACCAATAACTAGGTAGGAACGAAAACTGTCATGGTGGACGAACCAGTTGTATCCATTAAGCATCTCAACCATTACTTTGGTAAGGGTTTTCTACGGAAACAGGTTTTGTTTGATATTGACCTAGACATCCACCAAGGAGAAATTGTGTTGATGACTGGTCCTTCGGGATCGGGTAAGACGACATTACTAACCCTAATCGGAGGATTGCGATCGCCTCAATCTGGTAGTCTCAAAATCCTAGGAGAACAACTGCTGGGAGCCAATAAAAGTCGCTTGATAGCAGTGCGGCGTCATATTGGCTATATTTTCCAGGCTCATAACTTACTCAAGAGTTTAACAGCTCGCCAAAATGTGCAAATGTCAGCAGAACTACACCCAGAACTTTCTACTAAAGATGCTATTACTAAATCAGTAGCTATATTAGAAGCAGTGGGGTTAGGTCAGTGGGTGAATTACTACCCAGATAAACTTTCTGGAGGACAAAAACAACGAGTCGCGATCGCTCGTGCTTTAGTGGGTAATCCCAAGATACTCTTAGCAGATGAACCAACAGCAGCACTAGACAGTAAATCCGGTCGTGAAGTGGTGGATTTAATGCAGCAGTTAGCTAAAGAACAAGGATGTACAATTTTACTGGTTACTCACGACAATCGAATTCTCGATATTGCTGACCGGATTGTTAATATGGAAGATGGGCGTCTTAATGGTATCAAAGCAGTTAATTAAGCTGTTCAGTATTTAGATTGGGATATCTAAATTACTCAAAAGAAACAGGGAACAGGGAACAGGGAACAGGTAATAACCAATTTAAATTAACATCAGCTTAAAAGAAACAGCTGAC
The DNA here is from genome assembly GCF_010692325.1 of Moorena sp. SIO3I8. GTDB lineage: Bacteria > Cyanobacteriota > Cyanobacteriia > Cyanobacteriales > Coleofasciculaceae > Moorena. The sequence goes on from NZ_JAAHHW010000005.1 coordinate 21,618, forward strand.
AAATATAAAATATAAAATTGTTAATGGAAAATCTAAACTAGAAATTAACAATTTTATAATGACTAAATTTAATTAATTGTTAATTTACTACTATAGCAATCCGTGTAGTAATTGTGATAATTTTTATTCCCTCTTCCCTACTCCCTACTCCCTACTCCCTACTCCCTTTGCTATATTAGCTGGACTAACTTTAGCACGATGCAGCAACTTATCACCAATGCGGTAGCCAGTGTAACGTACCCTAACCTGATCACCTGGTTGAGCAGTGCCTGACATGAGTTGGTGTTGTTGTGGATCGTAAGGGAGTTCGTCCCCCACAGATGCGATCGCTTCCACACCCCATTTTTCTAGCAACTGTTCCACTGGCTTTACCAGGGGCAATAATCTCACAGCTGGTAACTGCTCATTCTGTTGTGCCGCATAAGCAGCAGTGGGCCATTGCACTAGCCAGGATTCTAGCACTTGTAAACTAGATTGCTGAAACTCTTGCATTAAAGTCTCGCGCTGCTGTTCCAACTGCTGTTCCAGACGCTGGTACTCCTGCTTGAATGTTGAGTCTTCCTGCTGTAACGTAGAAACAGAATCTGGCAAAAACATAACCAGTAACTGATTCACCGACACCTGCAACGCTTGAGCAAGTTTCAGCAGCGTTTTTACCTGCATCTGCGACACCTGACCTTTCCGCAAACGCCTCAGTTGCAACTCCGAAACATCAGCTCTGAGACTTAGTTGCCTAAAACTAGGAATATCCACTTTTGCCATAAGTTGTCGCAACTGTTCACTGTAATTGGGATAGGAAGACTCGGTCATTTCCAGGCTGACTTATCAAGGATAAAGGATAACAGGAGAAGATGTATAAATCTGATCAACTCCAATAGAGTAATCATCATATCCCTGATTGTGATTCTTGGTAAGTGCGATCAGCTATCAGCTATCAGCCCTGGCCAAAGGCTGAGTGCTGACTGCTGACCAAATTAGATATTTGCTCAAAGTGCATTTACCCAGAAATCAGCCGTTACAATCTCACCATTACGCTTAAATTGACCCCACACTTTATATGTGCCTTTTTCAGGAAATTGGGTAGCAAAACGTATCGGTTCAGTAGTTTTACCTGGAAGTGCGTGAGCATGAATGTAATCAGATGCTGTTATAGATTCTGATTTTTTAACAATTACTAAATGACCAGCTTCTCCCAAATAAGGTTGTAAATCATTCACCGGATTATTATTAGCAGCATTCTTTAAGTTAAAGCTAATCATCACTTCTTCATTAGCCTGAACTTTGGGTTTATCAAAACTCAGCTCAACCTTGGTCTTGCCAAAGACTTTTGCATTTTTAATTTCTATCTCAGTTATAGATGAACTAGTTCCTGGTGCTTTTACTTTTACTACCGAAACTCGCTCTGGTTTTCCGGTTGGTTTGTAATCGCTAAAAAGAGTATAATCACCAGGTTTAGGAAAATTAGCTTCAACTTCAAAGCGTCCATTTCCTTTATAATCAGGATGAATATGATCGTAAAAATCAAGATCATCACTGACTACAATTAAATGCATTAATTTCTCTTGGAAAACCTCAAAATCAGGAACAGCATTTCCCTCAGAGTCTTGAATATCAATTACCAAATTATTTGGTTTATCTAAATTAATTGTTGAGGGAGTCGTTAGTATAGCTTTAGTATTTACAGATGGTTTATTTCCGTGACCATGGCTACCATGGTTATGACCATGCTCATTGTGATTATGGTGACCATGGTGTTTATCTCCCTCAACAGATGCATCTCCAGATTGCCCTAGTGTTGAACAACTTTGAGCCAGAAATAAAGTAGAACTAACTAGTAATGCGCTAACCAAACGATTCATGATTTCTTTACCCACAAAAGTTATTCAAAATTTATTGTTTAAAGGAAAAGCGACCGTTGACTTTTTTACCGTTAATATCAGTCTGAATAACTACCTTATATTCCCCAGTTGCTTTCCCTGGTAAAAAAGCGGCGTAATGTTTACCAGCCTTATCATAACTGAAATCTAGATTCTTTTGCTCACCATTTGGTAACTGGATTTGAGCCTTGACTTTAGCATTAGATACACTTTTGTGTTCCTCTCCCTTTTGTAGAAAAAAGTCTAAGTGAATTCCCTGTTTTTCTACAATAGGTAACAACTCTAAATGATAAGAGCCAGATTCAATCACTTGACCACCTTGGGAGTAACCATCACCATTAGTGTGGGAGTGATTGTGACCATCATTGGAAGAGTGAACTTCATTAGTTTTTGCAGTTGTCTCTGAAGAAGTAGTTTTATTAGTATCCTGTGTACTATTCCCGCAGGATGCTATAAACATCAATCCCACACTAGAGATAACAATTAAACTTGACCGCAACCACGAACCCATACTTTTACTCCTTTAAAAGTATTTTTTTTTAATATTGAGTAAAAAAATGTACACTGACTATAGCATTTTTTATAGCTATAAATTAGACAATCTTTTCTGCTCCCTGCTCCCTGCTCCCTGCTCCCTGCTCCCTGCTCCCTGCTCCCTGTCACTATTGACCCACCACTGAACCACTTTTAAAAGATGAATTTAATTCTTCAGGTGAAATCTCTGGAGTGATTGGTTTAGATCTGAAAAAGCGACCAAACTGAGCATACAAAGCTGGTAATACCAATAAGGTTAAAGCTGTAGACGTAAACAATCCTCCCAGCACAACTATTGCCAATGGCTGTAAAATTTCTTTCCCTGCCCCCGTGCCAATTACGAGAGGAACCATCCCTAACGCTGAAGTCAAAGCCGTCATTAAAATTGCCACTAATCGTTCCGTTGAACCGTCCATAATTACTTGCTTTAAAGGCATTCCCTGAGCCAATTTATTGTTGTAATTATCTACCAGAAGTAAACCATTGCGGGTAGCAACACCAAAAAGAGTGATAAACCCTACCATGGAAGCAACAGAGAGAATACCACCACCGAGGGCAACGGAAAAAATTCCCCCAGTTAATGCTAGAGGCAGATTGAGCATAATCATTACTGTTGCTGAAATTGACTTGACAGCAAAGTACATTAAAACAGCAATCACAATCAGTGCCAGAGTACCGAATACTAGTAAATTTTGAGATGCTCGTTGTTCTGATTCAAACTGTCCTCCATATTGGATAAAGTAACCGGAAGGTAATTGTACTTTCTCCTTGACTTTGGCTTGAATCTCTTCAACTACACTACCTAAATCTCGATCAGCAACGTTAGCTGAGACCACAATCAGACGAGAAACATTTTCGCGGTTGATGGTGTTGGGTCCCTTACCATAACTAATCTGAGCAACTTGGGCAAGAGGAATCTTAGTACCCGTGGGAGTGTCAACTAGCAGGTTGCTAATGGTATTAAGATTATTGCGGTATTCGGCTTTCAACCATACTACTAAATCAAATAACTGTTGCTCTTCCAGTACTTGCGAGACAACTCTACCATTGAGAGCAGTTTCAACAATTTCTGAAAGCTGACCAACACTAAGACCATAACGAGCAGCAGCAGCGCGGTCAAACGTAATTTGCACCTGTTTGATCGGAATTTGGGGTTCAAGAATTAGATCCACCACACCAGGAATATCTTGCATCCCATCTCGAACTTGAGCACCAATAGTTCGTAATTCCGAAAGTTCCGGACCAAAAATTTTGACTGCGATCGCACTCCTGACTCCTGAGAGGACTTCATCCATGCGGTGGGAAATAAAACCACCAATACTAGGGGCTACCCCCGGTAACTTAGCAAATTCCTCACGGAGTTTCTCAATTGTTGCTTTTCGGTCTTTCATCCCCTCCTCTGAAATTTCCACATCCAAATGGCCCAGAGTAACACTACCAGCATCAGCATCACCGGGAGCACGACCTGAACGTAACTGCACTGAGTCAAACCGGGGGTCATCTTGAAGAGCTAGCTGCATGGCTGAACCAGCGCGATTCGTCATGTCCAGAGAGACACCGGGATAGAGAGTGAAAGCATTGACAAGCGATCGCTCCTGAAACTCTGGTAAGAAGACTCGTCCTAGAGAGGTAAAAATAATTATAGAAGCGACAAACCCTGCTACTGCTGTTAGCAAAACTAGACTGGGAGCATGAATAGAAAATCGAATTAATGGCTGATATAGTTTCTTGGAAAACCGCGCTACCCAAGTTTCTTCTTCTGGTAACTGTACAGTAGCAAGCAAGAAAGCACACAAAGCTGGACTCAGGGTCAGGGCTACAAATGTAGAGGCAAAAATTGACACTAGATAGGCTACTCCCATCGGTGCAAAGATACGACCTTCAACACCAGTAAGGGTAAAAATTGGTGCGAAGACTACAGCAATAATTACTGTAGAAAACAGCACACTCACTCGCACTTCCACTGAAGTGTTATAAACCACCTGTAAAGGGTTGATAGGATTTCCTGCTTGCTGATTTTTTCGTAATCCCCGGTAGCAATTTTCCATGTCCACAATTGAGTCATCCACCACTGAGCCAATTGCTACAGCTAGTCCTCCCAGAGTCATGGTATTAATTCCCAAACCAAAGAGATTGAGTAGCATCATCCCAATCAGCAAAGACAGAGGAATGGCGCTGAGGGTAATAATGGCAGTGCGCCAGTTCATCAAGAACAGAAACAGAATAATAGAAACAATGATGATGCCATCGCGTAGGGCATTCCTGACATTTTTAATTGAGGAATCAATAAAATCGGACTGGCGGAACGTAACAGTAACCTTGACATTCTCCGGCAAACCCCCTTTAATTTCCTCCATTGCTGCTTCTACAGCTTTAGTAACAGTAGGAGTATCAACCAGGGGCTGTTTGTTAACTAGCACCACAATCGCTTTTTTCCCATCCAAGCTACCATCACCCCGCTTCAAGGCAGCACCAATGCGGACATCAGCGAGATCAGAAAGCAGCACTGGTGTGCCATTACGTGCTACTACCACCGATTGTTCTAAATCCTCGATTGACTCAACTCGTCCAATGCCTCGAATTAATAGTTCCTTGTCTGGACTAATCAGAAAGCCACCCGCCGCATTAGTATTTGCTGCTGCTGCTGCTTCGGTAACTTCTGCTAAGGAAACATCAAAAGCGGTTAACTTGGCAGGGTCAACCAGTACCTGATACTGACGCACATCTCCCCCATAGGCAATTACCTGAGTTACCCCTGCTACGGCCAATAATTGGTTGGTAATATCTCGATCAACCAATCGACGCACAGCCATTAGGTCAATTTTAGAGGGGACATCTGGCGTCTCTACATCTTCGTCGATGGTAAAAGCGTAGGAGAGAATGGTTCCAATGGGGGAGGAAAGGGGAGAAATTTGCGGTGATTCTACTCCTTCGGGTAATCTGGCAGCAGCTTGTTGTAACCGTTCAGTTACTAACTGGCGAGCTTGATAGATATTAGTATCCCATTTGAAGATAACTTTTACTACGGAAATGCCTACTCCCGAAGACGAGCGTACTGTAGTCAATCCAGGAATGCCATTGATCGCACTTTCGACAGGCATTGTGACTAAAGATTCCACTTCTTCTGGAGCCAATCCCGGTGCTTCCGTTTGAATTTCAACTTGGGGAGGAGCAAAATTGGGAAATACATCTAAGGGCATTTGGGAAACAATGCGAAATCCCCAAACTGTGACGATGATAGCGCCAATTACAACTAGCCAGCGTCGAGCAATAGACCACTTCAGGATGGAGTTGAGCATTTTGGTCTTACCTATAGTCTTGCTGATTATTGCTTGTTTGCGAAACTATTAGGAATAGCTGAATCTAAATAGCCATCTGCATTGCTCTGCCCATTTGCTTTTACATCAGCAGTGGAATGATAGTTATTATTGGTCGGTTCATCTGAAATTTCTATAGGTGCTGGTCTTGATTGTGAAGCAGTGCGGCGTCCCACCATAAAAGCACCAGCTGTAATCACCCCTCCTACAGGAAAAACCCACCACCAGGGTAGGCTAGCAACATTAAGGTTAGTGGATGTTGCCTGATGATTATGCCCTTCCTGGTCATGTTCATGATCATGTTCATGGTGATCAGCTTTAGAGCCACCCCTTAAGGATTGGGCGTACAACATCACCCCCCCTTCAGCCACAATCTGGTCACCTTCAAATAAACCATTCTTGACTTCCACCAAATCCCCAAAAGTTGAACCGAGAGTAAGTTCTACAGGTTCATAGAAGTTCTGACCATTTTCTACATAAACCAGTTGCTTACCATTAGCATCCACCAAAGCATCTTGAGGAATCGCTAAAGTAGCTACACTGGTTTTATCAGTAAAAATCTTTAATTGAGTAAACATTCCTGGTTTTAGTTGCCCTCCAGGATTATCCAACCTTACCCTCACTGGCACTACTCGTGTCTGACCTGCCACTATCGGGTCGATTTGGCTAACTTGACCTATAAAAGTCTGATTAGGCAGACTAGAAACTTCTAATCTGACCTCTTGGCCTATTTTTACCTTGTATAAGTCTTTTTCATAAATATTAGCAGTTGCCCAGACTTGATTATTGTTAACAATCGTCATCAGTTGCCCACCTGCGTCTTCAAAGGATTCACCCAAGGTTACTTGCCACTGCGCTACTGTACCGGAAATTGGAGCAAGCACCGTTACCTTTCCTTGCTCATTAGCAGAATTACTAAGTTGTTGCAGTCGGGTTTTGTAGGTAGTATCGCTCAGTTGAACCCGAGATTTGGCAGCCTTAACCGCTGTTTGAGCCCGTTTTAGTTCTGCTTCTGCTTCCAGAACTTCCCGACGGCTAAATGCTCTTTTCAGTAAGGTTTTAGCCTCTGCTAGCTTAGTTTTCGACTCTAGCATCTGACGTCGAGCCAGAGCACCTTCGATTGCTAATGCTAGGTCTTTATCGTACTCTTCTTGGGCTACTGCTAGCTGAGTTTCAGCTTCATCGATTTCAGCAGCAGCAATTTGACGCTGACGTTCTAAATTTTCCCTAGCTAGTTCGAGATTTGCCTCAGCTTCTCCCAATGTTGCCTTAGCTTCAGTCAGTCTGTCGAGAGACTCAACCCGCAATTCAATTAACTCCAAGCTAGAGATGACAGCAACCGCTTGACCTTTTTTGACCCTCTGACCTGGTTTGACCAAAAGTTTAGCAACTGTACCGGGAATCGGCGCTGTTACTTGCGCCTGTTGGTTGGGCTGGGTTTCAATTTGCCCGGTGGTTTTAATCCCAATATCCAAAAACTGCCTAGAGACGGATTGGAGTTTAATCCCAATTTGACTAGCGGTGGTGGCATCTACCTTAATTCCTTCGGGATTGCTGGTGGCTTCGGTTCCGCTTTGGAACTCATTGCCATGCCCGGCATGGGCGAAAACAGCAACTGGTGCGATCGCTATCACCAGCAAAAAGGTAAACGTTGAAGCCAGGATTGTTTCTGTCTTGTGCATAATGGATCAGTGCTTTTTATGCTCAGCAGAGGGTGCAAGTAGTCACCATAGCCTCCACCCAGACACCTAAGATGTCAGGATGGTCATTTGCTGTCGTCTTGATTAAGTATCACAAGCAAATATGAAATCAGGATGAAATGTTAGGTATCAATGAAATTATTTTTTTTAGGACTTTGGTAAGCCTTCAGCTTCTGAGAGTAGGAAATTGGGCGTTGCTGAATTAAGGAATGAATGCGCGATCACCTGGTTTTGTTAAAGCCCCCTAAATCCCCCAAATTTGGGGGACTTTGATAGTTTTGTTCCCCCCAGAATTGGGGGGCTAGGGGGGCGAAACCATACCCAAAATCAGCAACGCCGGAAATTGATTTTTTGATATTTGTTAATGGCTGTCACAATTTCATTTTGATTACATATATTTATATCAATCTATGTTTTATAATTAGGATTGACATACATTAGCTATAGGTTCGTGCAGCTTTAAGCTAATTTATCCAAGGAAAGTTAGGCGTTGCCCCGCTTTCTTTCCCGCATATCGCTACTATAGACAAAGTATCCAGCGGGAAAAGACAGATGAGAGTACTGCTAGTTGAAGATGAGCCAGACTTGGGTGCTGCAATTAAGCGAGCGTTGAATATAGAGAAGTACGTGGTGGACTTGGTTGTTAACGGCACTGACGCTTGGGGTTATTTAAATAACCACGAAACCCAATATACCCTAGCTATCTTCGACTGGTTGCTGCCAGGGCTATCGGGACTAGAGTTACTGCGTCAGTTACGCTATCGTAATAATCCCTTACCTATTTTGATGCTAACGGCAAAAGACCGCTTGGAAGATAGAGTGATGGGTTTGGATACGGGAGCCGATGACTATTTAGTGAAACCGTTCCGAATGGCAGAGTTGCTAGCAAGAGTTAGAGCCTTGCACCGGCGAACACCCCTACTCCAGCCCCAACAACTCCAGGTGGGTGAGCTTATTTTAGACTATGGTAACCGAACGGTTCATCGTCTTGCTGCTAACGGTGAGAAACTCGACATTCCACTCACGAATAAAGAATTCCAGCTCTTAGAGTATTTCATGAAGCATCCGAATCAGGTGATGACCACCAACCAAATTCGCAATCAACTTTGGGAAGTGAATGCAGAACCGATTAGTAACGTAGTGGCAGCTCAAATGCGCCTGCTACGTCGGAAACTTGAATCAATCAACTCCAGGATTCCGATTGAAACTGTGCATGGTTTGGGATATCGTCTCAATTTGAAAAAATAATGAATCGAAATAAGCTATTTAACCAGACTCGTGGGAAATTAGCACTTTCCTATGCCATCGTCATGGGGTTTATTTTGAGCCTGTTGGGATTTGGTGTTTACAGAGCGATCGTTCATACCCATTTAGTCACTTCAGACCGGGAGTTAAAATCCGTTGCGGGGACACTCCATGATAGTCTCGAATGGAAACTCAAGGAACCTGGACAGGTAGAGCCGATAATTGGGGAACTTTTACCGAATCTGTGTATCGTTGGAGTTAACTGTTCTAAACCACTGGTGAGTTCCCAGCGCCACATCCTCAGTGCTCTTAGCCAAGGTCACTACTACATCCGCCTATTTGATACCTCAGGACGTTTAATTGCCGTTGCAGGAAGTTACCCAGAGGGATTACCCCAGGTGTTTAATCAAGCACCTTGGCAAACCATTTCCGATGGTAAGGGCAACTCCTATCACCAAATTTCTCTATCGCTACATACTCAAGATCAGCGGGATTGGGGATATTTGCAGGTGGGGCACTCTCTCCAATACCTCAACAACTACCTCAATACGGTAAAATTAATCTTGGGATTAGGTCTGCCAATGGCAATGATCTTAGTGGGCAGTGGCAGTTGGTGGTTAGCAGGGTTGGCGATGCAACCTATTTACCAATCCTACAGACAGATTCAACAGTTTACCGCCGATGCTGCCCACGAGCTACGGACACCGATAGCTGCCACACTGGCAACGGTTGAGTCAGCACTTTTGATGCCCAGCTTGGATCAACAAGAAGCACGAAACATTCTGGAAATTGTTGAACGTCAAAATCAGCGGCTGAGTCAGTTAGTTGCGGATTTGTTGTTGTTGTCTCGCTTAGATAGACAACCGGCATCTGTGGGTAACCAGACATGCTGTCTCAATGACCTAGTTAGCGATTTAGTTGAGGAATTAGCAGCCTTGGCAATCGCTGCCGAGATTACGTTGACATCTTCGGTGCGAGTGCAAACTCCTCTGGAGGTTGTGGGTCATTCTGAGCAGCTTTATCGCTTAGTTTCTAATTTAATTATTAATGGTATCCAATACACCCCTGTGGGTGGTAAAGTAACTGTTATTTTAGACAAGAGCGACCAACAGGCGGTGATCCAGGTAGAAGATACGGGGATTGGTATTGCCCCAGAAGACCAAGGGCGAATTTTTGATCGCTTTTATCGGGTAAATTGCGATCGCTCTCGTCACACAGGAGGTTCCGGATTAGGGCTGGCAATTGCTTATGCGATCGCTCAAGCCCACCACGGTAGCTTACAAGTATACAGCGAACGAGGTGTTGGTAGTAGATTTACTCTTCGATTACCCAAGGCAGTTACTTCGTTTGATCAGGAACACTTTAGCGCTCCAATTGTTTTTCAGTCCAATTCCTAAGTATTGACCGCTTCACCTAAAGGATAAAGTATGAAAGAGAAAGGAACAAAGATAAATAGTTAGGGATGAATACATATAGAGCAAAACATACCAGTTGTTGAACAACCGATAAATTGAACTATTTCATCCTTCATATTGGGAGCATGTCAATTTTGTTAATCCCTGATTCAGATCCCCCGTTTCCCTTAAAAAAGGGAGACTTTTGAATCTAATTCCCCCCTTTTTTAAGGGGGGCTAGGGGGGATCTATGTACATAATTACAAGCTTATTTTAAAATACTGCGCAGCATCCAAGCCGTTTTTTCGTGTATGCTCATTCGTTCGGTCAACAGGTCAGCTGTAGACTCATCGTTAGCACGTTCAGCGGCTGGGAAAACAGACCGTGCAGTTCGTACCACTGCCTCATTGGCTTCCACTAGCAAGCGCACCATTTCCTCAGCATCCGGAACATCGCTGGTTTCTGGGATGGACGATAATTGCGCATATTGACTGTAGCTGCCAGGAGCAGGATAGCCTAGGGTACGAATCCGCTCTGCTACCGCATCCACTGCTAAAGCCAACTCATTGTACTGTTGCTCAAACATCAGGTGTAGGGAGTTGAACATTGGTCCGGTAACATTCCAGTGGAAAGCATGGGTCTTCAGGTATAGGGTATAAGTGTCCGCTAGCAGACGAGACAATCCCTCAGCAATCTCTTTGCGGTCTTGTTCATCAATACCAATATTGACAGGTACAATCGTTGCCATAGTATTCTCCTCAAGGTTCCTAGCAAAAACTAGTGGTGACCGTAAGCTTTAAACACCTTAACTTTAAGCAATTAGGGTTTACTTGGGAATTCACCCAAGGTATGAACCTATTTTTGTCCCAAAATTGCTAATTTTCACGCTAAATGCCGTTTTAAGACCGACCGAGGAGCGCGACGCACGCGGCACTTAATGGTTTTTTTTCCTAAACGCTGGTGTGCTTCGTAACGGTGGCAACCGGAAAAACCATAGTATTGCCCATCTACTTCTAACACATCAATGGGTTCGAGCAAACCCTCTTTGGCAATTGATTCCATTAGCGCCGCCACCTTGTTTGGATCATTTTGTCGTGGTAGAGGACGGCGGATTTGCTCTAGGGGAATTTCTTTGATATCTACCATAGTGCTAGTAATTTTTCAATTTAGTTTTGATGGTAATAGTGTTAGGGATTAGGGGTTAGGGCTTGGGTTAAGGGTTTTAGTACCTAATGTAAGTGTGCCTAATCTAAGCATTGCTAATCCCTAATACCAGGATTCCCGTAGGGACGAGGTTCGGGTAGAATAGGAAAAATTAACCAAGGGCTCATGAATCAAGCCACTTTTAATCCTAATGAGATTACTGTGCCCAATGGCTGCTTCTTTGGCTTGCCCTATTCGGTTGAAGAGGCATCAATCGTGTTTCTGCCTGTTCCTTGGGACGTGACCACATCTTACCGAGAGGGCGCAGCAAACGGTCCCCAAGGGATAATACAAGCTTCCGTACAGTTAGATTGGTACGACTTTGATGTACCCCAAGCTTGGCAAACAAGTTGTGGAACTATACCGATTAACTCAGCTATCCAAGACCAAAATAGTGCCATGAGGTTGATAGCTAAAGAGATTATTCAGTATTTAGAAGCTGGTGGCAATGTGGATGATGATGCGATCGCAAAACAGTTAGCCATCGTTAATCAAGCCTGTGCTGCACTCAACAACTGGGTTTACACTCAGGCACTGGAACTGCTGGAGCAAGGCAAGTTGGTTGCCATCGTCGGTGGCGATCACAGTGTTCCTTTTGGGTTAATGAAAGCCCTAACACAGCAACACGAGGAATACGGCATTTTACAAATTGATGCCCATGCCGATCTCCGGCAAGCCTATGAAGGGTTTACTTACTCCCATGCCTCGATCATGTACAATGCTCTGACCCTACCTCAGATTAATCGTTTAGTTCAGGTTGGCATCCGAGATGTTTGTCAAGAGGAAATGTCTTGGGCTCATAGCGATCGCCGGATTGTAGTGTTTGATGACTGGCAGCTCAAAGCTAACGCTTACGAAGGTATAACCTGGGCAGCCCAGTGCCAGGAAATTATTGCTAATTTACCGAATAAAGTTTATATTAGCTTTGACATTGACGGATTAAACCCCTCTTATTGTCCCAATACAGGTACTCCTGTGCCGGGAGGATTGGAATATAACGAGGCAATGTATTTAGTGCGATCGCTAGTCAAAGCTGGAAAAACTATTATTGGTTTTGATCTGTGCGAAGTTGCTCCTGGAGACTCTGGGGATGAGTGGGATGGTAATGTTGGCGCTAGAATTTTGTACAAGCTTGCCTGTTTAACTAGGTATAGGAATACTTTATAGCAGTTATCAATTGGGTCAGGTAAAAAGTTCTAGGTTTTAGGGAGTAGGGAGTAGGGAGTAGGGAGTAGTGATGCATCGCTCTTTCCTAAAGTTCCCTGTTCCGAGATCCGCTGTTCCCATAAATCCTAATTCACCTGACTGCTGTAGATTGGGTAGCCAAATGTGCCTCTTGCAACTGCTCCAGTAAGGTTTTCCGTTGGTCATAGAGGCGTTTTAGAGGACGAGGCGCTACCTTAGCTAGGCAGTAAGCTGTCAGTAGGGGCATAGCAATAGTCGAGTCGCAATAAACCACTACTGTTTCTGATAACTTTTGTGGATCAAGCTTGCACCAAGAGACCGCCTCCGATGGAGTTGCTCCTGACAAACCCCCTGTGTCTGGGCGGGCATCAGTTACCTGAAGAAAGTAATCATGCCCCTTCTCATCAATACCCAAGACTTCTTGAAGATACGGTTCCGTCTGCAACATGAAATTTTTCGGCGAGCCACCTCCCAAGATCCAAATCCCACTGGCTCCCCCATTGTTTTTAGCTGCCAGCACAATTGCTGCGGTTTCATTCACATCCAAGGACACATCAATGACTGGTCCGGTGCCCTGCAACCCTAGCGCTGCTAAATTCATCCCAATCGAACTATCTCCAGGACTGGAGGTATAGATAGGGACTCCTAACCGATAAGCTGCCGCCAGCAGGGATTGGTTTTCCAGTGCCAATGTCTGCTCCCGTGCAGCAATGTACTTACCGCAGAGGTAGTGAAACTCTGCCGTTCCCATTTGATCCTTAAACTCAGGCTGTTCAATGATCTGACGAAAGAACTTATCCGTTGATAGCAGCACGTCATAATCGAAGAAAATGTCATAGATCCGGACAACTCCTTCTTTCTGCAATACCACATCACTAATATCGTGCCGCCCTTGATGGAGTTCCAATCCGATGCCAAAGTGAGCGTCGTGGTAGAGATTGGCTCCCGTAGATACTATCCAATCGACAAACCCTGCCTCCATCAATGGGATAACTGCGGCCATTCCTAAGCCTGCGGGGGTTAATGCTCCTGTCAAACTTAAACCCACCGTTACGTTGGGCTGCAACATCCGCTCTACCAATAATTGGCAGCCTTCTCGTAATCGACCGGAATTGTAGGCTAGAAACGTCTGGTCGATCAACTCTGTGATTGGGATTCCTGCCGTAATCGGACCCGGAGCGATTTTACGCCCTTGCAAAAAGCGATTTTCTTTGGTGGGCATGTTAGTCAAATCACTCGATAAAACTTGCACTTCACGACGGTTCTAACTTAAAGATAAACATTGTTTATTGTCAAGGTTCATGGTTCAGGATTCATGGCAAAGATTACCTTAGCGCTTGTCTGTGCCATCAATCATATATCCATCGCTTTGGCTGTAGGGAGTACAATGAAATGCTTTTCTTCAGCAGAACTTACCGAAAACTGAGCACCAAACCCTATAAGTTGTAGGAAACCCAACAATTCGAGTTACTGGGTAACTCCTGAGCTTAGGAACTCAAATAGGTATAACTCCTCAAACTCCGCTCATAATTTTGCAGCAGCCGTTGAGATTCTGCCAAAGTAATTCGGTTCTGTTGCAACGCCTGTTCTGTGAGGCGGCGCATACCTTCCACCAAATCTTCAGCATCATACTGCACATAACCCAAAACTTCCGTGATTGTATCTCCCTTAACCACGTGTTCAATTTCATACCCTCTGGGGCTTAATTTGATGTGAACTGCATTACTATCACCAAAAAGATTGTGTAAATTCCCCATAATCTCTTGGTAGGCACCGACTAGGAAGAAACCCAAATAGTAGGGTTCTTTGGATTTGGGATTTGGGATTTGGGATTTGGAATTGGAAATTCTCTCTGGCTCCTCGGCTTTGCGCAAAGGATGTAGTTCCAGCAACGATTTAACATCCCGCAGGTCAATAAATTGGTCAATCTTACCATCACTATCGCAGGTAAGGTCAGCCAGGATAGCCCTTTGGGTTGGTTCTTCATCCAACCGATGAATGGGCATAATCGGAAATAGCTGGTTAATTCCCCAGCAATCTGGCACTGATTGGAAGACTGATAGGTTGACATAGTAAATTGATGCCATGATCGTTTCCAGGTCTGCTAGATCATCGGGAACATAGTCTTGTGTCCTGATAATTTCCCGAATCTTCTGACAGCACGCCCAATAAAGCTGCTCGGCTTTAGCCCGCTGAGTAATGCTCAGATAGCCTAAACTAAACAGGCTTTTTGCTTCTTGGTTAAGCTCGATGGCATCATGATAGGCTTCCTGGTAGTTCTCAAGGTCGATAGTACAGTAAGTTTCCCAAAGATTCCGAATAATTAGATGGTCTTGTTCCGTTGTCAGTGGAGGGGATTGAGATTCGACATCACTGGTACTCAAAACATCAAAGATCAGGACTGATTGATGGGATGCGATCGCACGACCACTTTCACTAATCAGTGTTGGTGCTGGAATTTGATGTTCCTCACAAGCATCCTTCACCGCAGCCACAATGTCATTAGCATAGTTCTGCATGTTGTAGTTTTTGGAGGCATGGAAGTTCGTTTTCGAGCCATCGTAATCCACTGCCAAGCCACCACCTACATCTAGATACTGCATATTCACCCCTAATCCCTTCAGCTCAGCATAAATTTGGCTGGCTTCGCGAATAGCATCTTTAATTACGCTAATGGCAGAGATTTGAGAGCCGATGTGGAAGTGCAACAGCTGCAATGACTCAAGCATCCCAGCCTCCCGTAGCTGGTCAATGGCTTGGAGTATTTCTGGAATTTTCAGACCAAATTTAGCTTTATCTCCTACAGAGTTTCCCCAACGACCCATGCTTTGTGTACTCAGTTTGGCTCGCACCCCCAGCACTGGTGTGATGCTTCCTAACGAAGCCGCCACCTCAATGATTAGCTGCACTTCCTCTAGCTGTTCTAGGACAATTATCGGATTATGTCCCAATCGCCTAGCTAAAAGCGCAGTTTCAAGATATTCCCGGTCTTTGTAGCCGTTACAAATAATTAGGGAATCCGGAGTGAGCAATGTTGCTAGAGCAATCATCAATTCAGGTTTAGAACCGACTTCTAAACCAAATTGATAAGGTTGACCAAAATACACGACATCCTCTACCACATGTCGATGCTGGTTGCATTTAACTGGAAACACTCCCTGGTAACGACCAGGGTATTTGTAGCGACTAATGGCTTGGGCAAAACAGGCGTTTAATTGCTCTATCTGGTCTGCCAAAATATCTGAAAAATGGATTAGTAATGGTAGTCCCAAGTTGCGCTGCTTCAGGGATTCTACCAGTTCCAACAAATCCAACGAGCCGCCCCCATTGCCTTTAGGGGACACCATGATATGACCAGCAGTGTTAATGGCAAAGTAGGGTTCTCCCCAGCCTTGGATCTGATAAAGCTCCTCACTTTTCTCAATTGTCCAAGATTGAGAGGTCTTGTGATCTTGGTTATGGTTTTGGTTATGCTTAGGGATTGGAGAACAGGATGAGTCTATCAACTTAACACCATAATCTGTAGGATTTTGAGTCGAGATCTCAGTAGTAGTCTCATTAGTACTCTCAGGGGTTAAATACTCTTGAAACTGGGATTTACGCTGTAGTGTCACCAATAACCTCCTTAAAGACATTGGTCGAACTGACTAGCCATGCTAAAATGCCGTCAGCGTGTTTTTTAACTAATCGTGAGCGTCGATGTCTAAACCATCTGGTCATCAGGCTCAAAAGCAAGATTATTTCCAGTCCATCCAAACGCTAATATACAATCATCAGATTGCTGTTTGGGTTGGGCTTTGGGTTGTTATGGTCTTAGCCGGTAGCATAGCAACTATGGGTCTGATTGATCCTGGACCGATTGAAGAAGAAGCCAATAATCCACAACCAGCTCTGGCCCAACTGCGGGCATCAGCGGCAAAAGAGGCTGTGCCACTGTCTTTGTTTGGTGTTGTTGCTATAGGCTGCGCCAGCGGTTGCTTATTGCTTACTCAGGCTCTAAAATTTTCAAGCCGGAAAACGAAACCGAAAAGACCGATAACATCTAGTGTCAGCAGTAGAAGGCGACGCCGTAATTCTAGACGCCGTAAGGCGACTCGCAAACAACAACCAGTCAAATCAGTACCATTATTACCACCATCACAAAACAGTAGCGATGACCAACAGACCGAGGTAACGGTTTTGCCACCAGAGCCTACTGATCAGACCAATGCTCAAGACGAGACTCTTGCCAACATGATGGATATGCGTAAGCGCCGCTCTCTGTCTTCCTTGATGCGGGATCAGTAATCAGCCGAGGCTAGTGGTGATTTAATTTGCCCTTAATTTGCCCTTTGTTCACTCTTGACGGTTGACGCAAAACCCGTCAATTGTTAGAAGTTCTAACCTCTAACAGGGATTGCCAATCTTTAATCGCTTGCTGTGACCAAAGCCAGTTCTTGCTCAAGGCATCAGGTTGGAAGTTAATCGGATCGTTGGTGAGCACATGTTGCCGTAGCTTGAGGGATTGTTGGGACAAACTCGCCCGCTTAGATCCGTTTTGTTCTTGAGCCGATTTCCACGACCCTAGCGCTAAGCCAGCATAGGTATTCAATTTTTGGGAATTGGTGGATTTTCCAGATCCAACTGTTGTAGATTTCTTGTTGCTACTCCTGTACAATGCGTCATACCAAGCTTGGTTAGCTCGCTCGTATTTGCCTTCAGCGTAATAGGCAAACCCTAGGGCATTACGGTAAGTCCAAGAGTCAGGTTCTTGTTTGACTGCTCTTTGCCAATAACGTCTGACATCATCAAGACTGTATTCATCGGAGCGGGTCTGGATCGACTGCCATGCCAGACGACCTCTTAAGAAACTCACCATTGACTGATTCAATTGTTCTGAGGGAACTTCCTGAAGGGCAGCAGAAGCATCGGGTAATGCACCCCGGTCTAGCAATGCCGTTACAGCTTCGGTTCCTCGAATAATATTACCCTTACTGAATGCTTCAATTGCGATCGCTGTGACGATGTTGGTTTTAGCATTTGTCAAAGTTGGGTAATCACCAGGTGTCTCCGAACCTGGTGGTAATTGTGTCCCTACCTCAGAACCAGGAGGCTTCTGGAAAAACCAAACGCCCAAAAGTACTAAGGCAAGAGTTCCCGTTGCTCCTAGTCCGATCCACAATGGTGAACCTGGTAACCTTGAACCCTTCTGTTTAGGATTAGTGACCTTTTTAGCCTCAACTTCTGCCGTAGTATCCTCAGGCTTTGGAGCTAATTGGGTTGAACCATCGCTAGACAAAGCCGCTGTCAGGGTTGCGGCTGAAGCTTTCCTAGGAGCAGGGAGTTGGCTTGGGGTATGGACTGGTAAGTTCTTCTGAGCAGTGTCTGAGTAAGGGTTTTCCGATAACCCCTCTAAATTCGATGCTGCTATTTTTGATTCCCCACCCTGAGCCTCTGTATTCAGCTGATCCAGCAATCCCTTAATGAAAGCAGCGGGATCGTCTGCTTCTAGTTCATGGGATTCTAAACCCTGTGGTACACCAGTGAGACTTTCATGGTCATACTCAGCTTCTCCCCTAGAGACAAGAGCTGACTCTTCCTCAAATTCTGAGAATGTGGTATGATCAGATTCTGTTGGTGGCGTAAAAAACGCCTCTTCTGGGTCTAACCCGACAGAGGTCTCATGAGGATCGGGCAGGGTAAATATTTGAGTTCGGTCATAACTCTGGTCATCATTGGTCAGGAAACCATCAAATTCCGGATGCAGATAGAGAACAGGTAATGCCCAATAAAGCTGGTTCGAGCCATAAGCAGAAATCAGTCCTTGTCTAGCTCGCGAGAGGCTTAGGTCAATGGGATAACCCTGGTTGATGTTACGGTATAATAATCGGGTTAGGGTCAGGGCTACCTCATCGGGAATACGCTCTGCCATGGCTAGAACACCAGGAATACCCCGCTTAACCAGTGCTTGGGCGAGATTTTGATCGTTACCGTTTTCCTGGCTATCTGAAACAGCTGTATGAGCACCACGACAGGAGTTGAATACAGCCAGCTGGACACCATTATTAACTAACAATCCCGCTAGATCATCACCCCTTACGGTCTCTGTCAAACCAGTTTTTTTACTAACCAGGTAAACATCACCACCTGATTCCCCTAGGTTAGAGTGACCAGCATAGTGGAAGACTTGATATTTTCCTTGTTCCAGGGCTTGGGTTAACTGTTCCCGTCCTGGCTGTTCCAGAATGGTCAGATGAATCGCTGGGGGTCCATTGGGTGAAAGATGGCGGAGTTCTTCTTTGAGGTGAGATGCTTCTTGTAAGAGTTCTAAACTTTCTTGATCACTTGGACCGGCGATCACCATCAAAATTTTCAGAGGTTGATTCGGTGGAGACAAAGGCTTCGGAACTGGTCTAATCAAGCCTTTGGTCATCTGGTAGCGGGAGAAAGCCACATCAGTTCCTGTGGCTAGGGGGCGATCCCCAGCATGGAGGACTTCCCAAGGTAGGCGGGGTAATTCTGTGCCTTTCAATCCCAGACGCAGCCGCAAAACCGACCGTTGATTTTGAGCGATCGCTTGCGCCATCATCCAGCTATCCCGCAAGCTTCCTTTAAATAGGGCATTGTATAGCTCCTGACCCAAGGCAACTAAGTTTAAAGAGGATTGAGAGTACGGTTCTCCCCAAGATGGCATGGCCAAACTGCCATCCACCCCAGCTGCCCTACCCTGCAGGACACTAAATAGGGGGTCATTCATCAGTTGCTTGGCCTGGGTTAACCATTCTTCTACCGGCCAACTGACTTGTTCTTCTGCCAATGAGACTCCCGGTGCCACTCGTTCGATGCGCACCAGATAATCATCATGTTTTCCTAAGGGGGTTACGGAGATATGGAATTCCTGTGCCACTGTTGCCCAATTTTGCTCAATTTCAAGGGATCAATTTTGCTCATAGTGACGAGCTTTGGCTGAAGGTTTAAAAATTCTTGAATATTTGTTTACTATTTGCTTATTGAGGAGTATTCCTTTAGGGGAAAATTCTTGTTGGCTCATGGTATTGATGCCGTTTTTTATTTAAGGTTTCCAAGGCATACTCTGTTAATTGTTTTGAATCAGAAAATTTCCTAATTCCAGCATTTGGGTGCCACTTTACCCAGATTTTTCCGGATTGCTATCACCAATCTCGGAAAAGTGAAATGGTAGATGCACCCTGATTGACACCCCCGGTTCACTTTGGTGAGCTGGGGATTTTTTTTCACTGGGTGGTAAGGTGTTACCAACTATATCTAGCCATCTCTATAGATTTAGTTTGCTTGCTCCTTTTCCTCTAAACACCAACTGATTAAGCGATGCAGAGGTGCGACCCGTGGCGAATTTAATTACGGGTCAAGGGCACCTAAGCGGTCTTGGGGAGGCAGAGGTGCGACCCGTGGCGAATTTAATTCGCCTACGGAAAACGCACCATTACGGTCTTGGGGGTTCCCCCCATGAGCGACTGCCGTGGTTTCCCCCATGAGCGACTGCATCAAGACACAGTCTTAAGCACTTAAAACAGGTGAAATTGCTTTGGCAACCAGCTAATTTCCCCTTTGGTAATTGGTACTCATACCCAGCAGTGGATGTACTGAATCAGTAAGGTTTCCAGGAGAAAGGATTAGGGTTAGGTTGATCGATACTTATGATAAGCGTGTTACCAACTAGCTTAACATCTGAAATTTTCCCCAAGATACTCCTTTGGGGTTTCATCACTGTCTGCAGAGCATTTTAGTCAGCCTGACCCTCAACTTTGCTAATTCAGGTCAACAGTGGCTAATCCTTGGTATTAAGCAGTTTGTCAGTCTTAGGGAGAAGCTCTAGGTGTATTGTTTGAGCTTTATTATGGTTTTTGTAAAGATTTTGACAAGACTCGGTAATTACCGAGTCTTGGGATTTCACCCCATCGGTAGATGATTTTTGACCATAGCTTTTAGGGAGCTAGGGTCGATGGGTGATGGGGTGATCGGGAAATAGGGAGATCCGGAGCATCTTAACTTGTCAAGACTAATGCACAAACCCCCTTATCGACGATAATTACAGGGATTTCAGCCTTTAATTTATAACTAGAAAGCGGGCTTTAAGGGTCTTGATGGGTAAGTCCTGATGTCAGCTATCAGCCGTCAGCTGACGGCTGATAGCTGATAGCTGAATACTTACGTCCTGATTGTCTTCCTTTAAGAGATAAGATCCTCAATCAAGTAACTCAAAAGACTTGATCTCCAAAACCGGACCAATCATCGCAAAGGTCATCACATCCTCTCGCACCTCTCCTGTAACCGTGACCTTCAGTCCCGATTGCTTTAACTGTGCGGGAGTGTCCTTGAGTTCGTAGGTTTCCCCTGAGTCAGAAACCAGTGCCCAGGCTCCTGACCCGATGTCTTTGCGCTCAATCACGCCTGTGATGCTGATCGTCATGCTGATTGTTTCTCCCCTTGAACGGCTAAATAAGCTAGTCCAAAACAGAGCAAGGCATTGGCAATCAGGAACACCCGAGACAAAACCCCGCCTCCAAGCCAGATTAGCTCAGGTGAAACCACAGCACTCACAGCTAGGCAACTGGCCACACCGAGAGCTGAACCAACTGCTAACCACTTCCATTGCGGATGTCCTAACAGTAGCGCGATTAATATAAATGGAATCACAACACTGGCAAATAGAGGGTTGAGAAAACTGCTGCTGCCAATAGCGCTACCCAATTCTGGAATCGAACTGCCCATGACTCGGAAGGGCCATTGGGGTAAGTCAAATATATACAAACCTTTCAGGAAGAATAATCCTGAACTCCCGGCTACTAAGCCAGTGGCAAGAGACCAACTCCAAGTAAAGGGAAAATAATTGCGCAAGAACCAGGCCAGCAGGTAAGAACCTAGTACCATAGCAATCTTCGGCCAGAGGGCGATCACACCACCGTCAATCCAAAAGCGAGGATTGAGATAGCCGTTATCCCGTAACCAGCGGAAGAAGTCTTGGAAGGTAATTTGTCCTTTCAGAGCCAGTTTAACCGCAGCACCAGCATCCAATTGTCCAGCACCATAGTGGTTTAGGGGGTCATCTTCTATAGCTCGGGTGGACTGCTTGAGTACATTCAATACATCAGCAGGGTCTTGAATCCCAGTAGCTTTGATTAAAGCTGCCACACCAGCTACGTGAGGCGATGCCATACTGGTGCCTTGGAAGCCAGCAAATACAGGGCTGCCTGTGTCTCCATCAATCGTCTCTTGCAAAATCTTACCATTTTCACTGCCACCAGGGGCTGAGATATCTACCCCAGCACCAAAGTTAGAGTAGGGAGCTTTCAGACCTGCGGAATCAAGGGCAGAAACACCAATAACATGGGGATAGCGGGCAGGATAAGCGGCAGCATTTTGGTTAGAGTTACCAGCAGCAGCCACTAGGACAACACCTTTGTGATAGGCATAGTCGATTGCCTCTGCCATCAGATTGCTTTCACCAGCCCCCCCTAAACTCATGTTGATCACATCTACCTCATGATCAGCAGCAAAGCGAATCGCTTCTGCAATATCAGCCACTGTACCACCACCATTAGCTGCCAATACCTTCAGGGGCATCAGGGTAGCTTCGTAAGCAACTCCGGCAACACCGTAACCATTGTTGGTAGATTGGGCAATGGTACCAGCTACGTGAGTACCGTGACCTTGATCATCCCATGCTTCAATCCGGTCATTGACAAAGTCGTAGCCTTCAACAAATTCAGTATCTTTCAAATCCGGGACTGCGCTGACCCCGGTGTCAATCACTGCTACTGTTACGCCACTACCCTTGGTGTCATCCCAGGCAGATTCTACATTAATGCTGCGCAGGTTCCACTGCTTGCCATAGTCAGGGTCATTGGGAACCTCGAAAGCACTATAGGTATAGTTCGGTTCAATATATTCTGTTGCTTGGGATAGTCCTGATTGTTTCAGGGTATTCAGCAGTTGTTTATCTCCCTTTAGGATATATATGTGATCTGCTGCTGAAAATTCACTATTGAGTTGGGGATTAACCTCGTATTCTTTTGCGATCGCTTGCAATTGCTCATTAAGTTGAGCAGCTGGTATATCTTCCCGGAAGTCGATCACAATCGACTCAAAATTCCCCTGATTTGCCAATCCTTTAAAGTTAAACAGGGCAAAACCCAGCCCTACTACAAACAGACACAGTATCAAAAATTTTCTCATGGCAATCTGTCGCTGGTTTGCGAGTCTTTAATCACCACGATAGCTTATATAGCAAAGGGAGTAGGGAGTAGGGAGTAGGGAGTAGGGAGTAGGGAGTAGGGAGTAGGGAATATGGCATCAAAAATTATCACAATTGATTTAGGTACCCTATACCAATTTTCAAAAATTGCTAGCTATTAATTCTTGATCAAGGGTGAAGGAGATAATAGGCAACAGGCAAGAGGCACCCACCCCTAACCCCTCCCAGGAGGGGAAGGCAAGAGGCAAGAGGGAAAAAATCCTGTTTAGCTCCTGATTATGACAAGCGCTATAGAAATTGACCCTGTTGTCACCTGCTCAGGTTGTTGGATTTTGAAGGTGAGGGGGATTTTGTGTCTTGGTTATATCAAAATTGACTCAAGTCAGCACCTTTAAGGAAATAAAGAGCTATTTGAGGATTGAGATGGGATTGTACAGATAAAGATTAATGCGATCGCAAAACGTGGGTTCGCAAAACATGGGTTCGCTCAAGCAGGGGACAAGAAGGGGAAAAAGAAGACCGGGTGTCGCGGGTGGGGTTTAGGGGGTATGGTCAACCAGTGAACCAAGGCTGAGGGGGCGACAAGTCAGCTATTATCCCTATAACTTATCTACAAAATCCTGATTACTTTAATTCTTTAGCCCTACCTGCCCCTGTTTTATTCACCCAAATTGAATTAAAGTTTTTCAGCATAATGTCAGTAGCATTGATCTTTTTATTGGTTCCGATCGGTTCAAACGTTGCGTTGACATCTGGATAAACAAAGAAAGGAATCGAAATCCGACTCCTGGAGAGTGTATGAATCACTTCGTGGGGAGTACTCACAAACAAACCATTTGTCCAAAGTTGCAACATATCCCCCAAATTAATCACAAAAGCATCTTCTAAACAGACCGCATCAATCCAGGCATTTTTAGTATAAACCCGCAGGGAAGGAGTGGGAAAATATTCTTGGATTAACACAGTGAAAATACCGTTGTCTGTATGTTTTCCTGCCACACCACTTTCCGAGGGGTAGTAAATAGTTCGATGGATCAGGATTGGATCATCAAAATAAGGCTCAAACCAATCCGGGTCAAGGTTCAAAGCAACAGCCAGTGCCCTAAGAAGGTGGGGAACAATTTTAGTCATAATTTCCCCTTGAAGCTGATAGTGGGATGCCGCAAAACTAGGGGCTACAGTATCATCAGGAATCAAGCTGGGGCCAGTAAACGGCTTGTCTGAAGGTGGATGTTCGATTGCCTTGGTCAAAAAGTTCCTTGGGATCAGGACCAACATCCTCATGGAGGGTTTCGCCATAAAGGGGGACGTAGCCCCTAGACGTGTTGGGATAAACGGTTTGTTTATCCTGTCCGTAGTCTTCTTTAATGTCCTTTGGCAACTGGAAAAAGTTACGATTTCTGTCGATGGTTTGTTTAACTAAATCGGCAAAAATACCATGATACTTCAAATATAAAAAACCATGTTATAAGCAGATGTTGTAGAGGCGTTTGTGTTCTTCGTTGCCTGAGTGAGTTTTAAGCATTGAGGTATTTGAATTTTGTTAATTAGATAAATGTCAAAAATTTTTATCTATCTTTTTTTATGAATTTTTATTAAATACAAAGGCGCTGTTCGTAGAGCTTTTGGTAGTAAGGCAAACAAAACTCATAAGCTTGCTTTAAATGTTCATGGTCTTCAATTTTGGCATAATCTTTTTTTTCTCGTTCTTTAAATCCTTGACTAGATTGAGTATAATCATGCCATCCACCTTCCCATTGATTGATTTCAGGTTGAGGCTTAGCTTTCCATGCTAGAGCTTCTTTAATAAAAGAGATACCCACAGCCTCACAATAAGCCTTCACCGTTGCTTCAGGTTTTTGGACTAAATCATCTGAATCTATTAATATTGGAACTTTTCCATTCATTTCATTCAATGTTTCAAACAGCCTATTTAGTTCAGCATATCCAGTTTCTTCTAAGGTAAAATCAGGCCAATTTTTAAAAAGTGACGGCAGAGATTTTTCTGGATTTCTTATTAAAAAAGTATTCTCAAAATTAGACAAAAACTCCGGGTTAGCTATATGGGTAACATAGTAGCCCATGTCTTTAATAAAAACGGGCTTATTTTCAGTTTCTTGCTTTAACTTTGCTAAGATTGAATTAAAACTATTTTCAGGATTTAACTCCGCTTCTGGATAACGGGTAGTGTTACGACGCTCTTGACTGTAGTAAAAAGATAACCCAAAAGGTTCGTCATGTACTGAAAAATCCCCTCTTTCTCGCATCATACGCTCAAATGCAGTAGACGTTGATCGTGGCAATGCCCACAGAGCTAATATTTTATCCATTGTCGTTAATTCACGTATTATTATTTTATGCTTTGGATGAAAGCGCCAATAATTGGGTCACATTCATCCTTCTTTATTATCTATATTTTAAAGCTTAATCCTTACTTACTTGATTAATTTGCAAAGATACTCCTACAATATCTTCTAACAGTTTAACCACAGACATTTCTCCTTTGTCGTGACCATATTTTGCCTGGGCAGACTGAAAAATACTTCTAGCTTGATTTCCCATCATTAAAGGTATATTGTATTGTTGAGCAAGTTCATCAATAAGCCGCAAATCTTTGACACACAGTTTAAGAGTAAAGGATGGATCATAATGTCCTGCAAAGATAGATGGAATATCATGCTGTGCAACCCAACTGTTGCCAGCACTTGCTTTAATCATTTCCGATAAATTAGTAAGTGGAATACCAGCTTTTTCTCCAATAACAAGTGCTTCTCCGATTGCACAAGCATTGATAAACCAGAGCATATTAGTAATTAGCTTAGTTATATTTCCCGTTCCTAAACCTCCTGCATAAAAAATTTGTTCTGCCATGGGTTCAAGAATAGGCTTTGCTTGTTCAAATACCTCAAGCTCACCACCAACGAAAAAGATTAATTCTCCTCTTTCTGCCCCATCTACTGCATTGGTTACGGGTGCCTCCAGTACCTTAACCCCCACAGAAATAGCTTCTTCTGCAATTCGTTGGAATGAGGTGGGAGAATTGGTCGTACAATCAATCCAAGTTGAATTGGGACTTAAACTTTTTAATAGTCCTTTCTCACCCAAAAGAACGCTTTCCACTGCTGCAGGATTGGGTAACATTGTAATCACTGCATCTGTTTGACGAGCAACGACTTCTGGTGATTCTGCCCATTTTGCTCCTTTTTTTATCAGGTTTTCTGCTGATGCCGGACGTAAATCATGGACAACCACAGAAAAACCTGCTTCAAGTAAATTTCGTGCCATGGGATTTCCCATGTTACCAACACCTATAAAGCCTATTTTATTCATGTTTTTTTATGTCCAAACAAAAAAAATTTATTTTTGATATTCTAATTATAAGCTGATGTGCATTTAAATTGGTTATTACCTGTTTCCTGTGATTATTAATTGAGGTATCCCAATCTAAATGCTGAACAGCTTAAGCCTGCTTAGATGACTTTCTTATAGACATGATATTGCTTACAGGGACTTATATATTGAAACTCAAAACCACATTCATGCAATAATATTTGAGCCATTGATTCTGGCAAGAGCTGATATTTACAAGTTTGCTTTGCCAAGAGCATTTTATTTCGATGAAAACTATAGTGTTTATCAAACTTATCATAAGGAAGTGGGAATATTTTTTGACTATAAGTTATTTCATCGGGTAAACTTTATTCATAATCCTGATGAACACCTTGAACACTAAAAATTAAGCTTCCTTGATTGTTCAAGTGATTTGCTACATTATGGAAACTATTGATAATATTTTGTATTTTTGGTAAATGGCTACAAAAAATATAGTCTTTTTCATGGTTGTCAATAAAATACCAAATTCCTCCATTGGAAAAAGCTGCATCAAACTTTTTGCACAAATCCATGGTTAATACATTTTCATGGCGTAAATCAATGTTTTTTGGCAGGCGTTTTTGTGCTTGGATTAACATACTTTCAGTGAAATCAATTCCCACAAAATCAATTTCAGGCAATTTTTCAATTAATTTTTCAGCGACTAATCCGGTTCCGACGCCTAATTCCAGAACAGAATTACATGATTTTAATATGTGAGCTATAGAATCGGTTTGAGCTTCGTAATCATAATAACCTGCTGTCATCAAAAGATCGTAATATTCGCTAATGCCAGTATATTGATTGACTTGTTCTTTCAACATTTTTTTCCTTAGTTTTTCAGTTTCACTAATCAGCAATTTACATTCGGGTATATTAACAATTTGTCAACTTTGGGGATGACTATTCATACACCGCGATTGCTTAACCCAAAACATAAAGTATCTGCTCTACACCCAATTTCAGAGCTTCTTTTCCATAGGTTTTACCCCCTTGACTGCGGGCACCACTTGTAGCTGTGTCAACAGTTAACATATCATGGTATAATCAAGTCGCTCGCAAAAACATTCGATTTCCAGATTGGGGAAATTCAAAAACTTACCATCGTGCTTGGGTAACAAATCCAAATAGGCAGCAATGTAATCCGGGCCACAATAGTCTTCATTCTCCACATCTTGGTCATAAGCCCTTGACCATTGATCGTAGTATTGCTTAAGATGGTCAGCCTTTCCAGAGAGCTTGTGGACTTCCTTAGTCGCATCAAAACTATTAACTGTCTTGGCACTTTTGGGTTCAGTAATGGTTGTCTTCAAAATAAATACCTCTTGTTGTTGACAACTTTTGACATCTCTGATGTCTAGAGGGCTAGAAAGTAGTTATCAGCCCAACTCCTATCAAGAGAAACCTCTAGTGGGACTTAAACAAAAATCAACCCCAAATGAAGCCTAAACTGGCTTTATAAGCAGCAAACACCTGCCGATTGTGAGTCACCCATATGTGCTTTGCACACGCTACGCGAACAAAGAAACGAAAAGACATAGCTGTACGAAAAGCCTCCAAGGCTTCTGTAAAAGTATTCATTCGCGTAGCGTGGCCTTTGGCCAAGGTTTGGAACGCCCATCGCCTTCGTAATCCCCCAGTTAACTTATGCCAAAGAATAAAAGTGTAGGCACAAAATACTAGTATCAAATGGCGAACTAGACTTATTTTATCCCTGACTTGGTATTCTTTCAACCCTAGCCAACCCTTTGCTTCCCGATAAAATACTTCCACCCAATTTCTTTGAGAGTAGGTCATTACTCCCCACTGTTTTGTTACTTTATCTGAATCAACATTGGTGCTCAAATAATCAATGTCTGTTGCTTCTTCCCAAGAACTAGCATTCATTACGATAGCCATTGTCCTTTCTCCTTCTAGACCAGATATCTGAGCCTTCACTGTTGCCACCCAAACGGTTTTCGATTTATCGTTCGTTGAGTTCAACTTCCTCAAACTCCTCTTTGGATAGGCTTTTTGCTAATTCGTCTATACGTATTTCTATCTCAATATTTAACTCATTTTTTATAATTAATTTCCGTTCGCGTAGCGTGCGCCTTTGGCGCATTTTTTGCCACTCCTCCTAAATACTTTAGATTCCTTTCTTCCAGTTTCTTCAGAAGCGATGCAGCGCGGTCTTGGGGGTTTCCCCCATGAGCGACTGCATCAAGACAAGGTTGTGTTATTGCCATACCCCGCATCAATTAGGACGATTCCCGGACGATATCCTCGGGCTAAACTCCGGTCAATTAACTCTATCCCTAAATCGGGCTTCTTCTTAAATTCTTCATCTTTATTTCCATTGGGTAAGGAAGTCGCGTGTTGATACAACTAATGGTCTAATGGTAAGCTTTTTTTGCCATCGTAAAGATGGGTTGTTACTAAGACTATTCCATTGTCTGTCTTTCCGATTTCTCCGATATATTGCCTTCCCACTCCGAAGCGTCAAGTTACCACTTTTTCGCGAGTCCTGAGTCGTCCAAAATCAATGCAAATCCCCGACTGATCCGAGGAAAGAGAACATTTGTTCATCAACTCTAAACGGCGTTCATTGATTTGACTCCCTGACCAAGGGGCATCGGTTAAGAAATGGTGTAATCGGTTATAAACTACTCCAATCGCGTTATCAGCCATCTGTGTCAGGTTTTTCCTCTCACTTTCCCCTAATAATCCCCCAATGAGCGTGTCTAAACCCGGTTTTTTGAGCCTTCGTTTTGAAGCAATCATCGAAACGCTTGCACCATTTTTCTTTAGCTCGGGGGCATCGCAGAGGGGCTAGTTTCTCTCATGGGGGCAATTTCGACGTGAAACGTTCTTCTATCATACATTATACCCTAATTTTTGTCTTTTTATCGTTTAAGTCCCACTAAGGCGATCATGTTGGGTTTCATTGTTCAACCCAACCTACCGGCTTCGCCACCTATGCTGCTGCGCTTACCATTCAGCCTTTAGCAAACCCTAAAAGCCCAGTAGTGAGCACCTTCTTCAGCAATGTAAGGGCCGTCAATAATGGAGCTGACAAGCTTGGCCTTGTTTTCAGCTTGGAGTTGATCGCAAACCTCTTGAAAATCTGTGCTGTCGTAATAACTTTTACGAGTACTCACAACCACTAATCCCCCCGGCTTAGTAAAGCGAATCATTTCTTCGAGGGCTGTGGGAGGCACATGACCAAGGGTGAAAACTCCGCAACTAATCGCAGCATCATAGCGATTATCCGGGTAGGTTTCGATGGGTTTAGTCATATCGCATCCCCCGGTTAAATTGCGATAAGCCTGGGTTTTTTCAGCTTCTTCAACCATGCCATGGGACAAATCAAACCCATCAACATTTTGATAGCCTTTGCGACGTAACGCCATACCGACAAGGCCTGTCCCACAGCCTGCATCTAAAATTTCGATTTCCGGATTCCGTAAATTCAAAAACTTGCCATCCTGCTTGGGTAACAAATCCAAATAGGCAGCAATGTAATCCGGACCACAATAGTCTTCATTCTCAACATCTTGGTCATAGGCCCTTGACCATTGATCGTAGTATTGCTTGATATCTTCAGCCTTTCCAGAAAGCTTGTGGGCTTCCTTGATCGCATCAAAACTATTAACTGCCTTGGCACTTTTGGGTTCAGCAATGGTTGTCTTCAAAATAAATACCTCTTGTTGTTGACAACTTTTGACATCTCTGATGTCTAGAGGGCTAGAAAGTAGTTATCAGCCCAACTCCTATCAAGAGAAACCTCTAGTGCGGAAGAGTTGGAAAAATTTTAGTCATCATCGGGTGATAAACCCCATGACAACATTGTTTTCCAAAGTCGAACTCCTTTATTTTGGCTAGGGATGGTTGATCAGGATAATCGGAATCATCGTGATCAGAGACCGGACTGGGAGCACAGCTCCACCAGACAACTTCCTTTAAGAGGTCTCTCGTTAAGTCCATATTTATCCCTAGCATTTAGACCTCTTGTAGAATAACATAGTTTGTGCAAGCGACAAAATTTTTGAGCACTTTTGCGATTTCGATCGGGCTGTAATCTAGCTATCACAAGGGATAGTTGTAGTTTTACAAAATTTTAAGTCGGCCTCGGCGATAGTTTCTCTTCACTATCAACTGGGGGGCAACACCTATAGTATGTATCAATCCCATGAGGTACTTAAGCCGGTGGGTTTTAGGGAGTAGGGAGTAGTGACAGGTTCTATGACATGAAGGAGTTTCACCCATCACCGACTGCATCAAGACAGGGATAATAAACTTGAATGTACTTAATAAGTATAATTAACGCTATAGTATTGATTGACATGAGATTTTATCGGGGTTTACGATTTTATTAAGTACATAGTTTTCAGTTTTCAGGGAGTAGGAATTACCCCTAACCCCCCTTAAGGGTTAGGCTGTGAGTCAAATATAAAAATAATCAAAAATAGTTGGAGACAGTTGGTAACGATCGCCTCAATGGTCTATTTTCTTAGTCTGATTGGGAATCACTGCGCCTCGTAAAAGCTCTACAATCTAACCGTAGCCCCTAACTCGTGGCCTTAGCTCACACACGCTATGCCCGCCTATCTGTCATGCTTGATACAAATTCAGTTTTAGACGTATTACGACCAGTACAAGACCCCGAACTCCAGAAGAGTTTGGTGGAATTAAATATGATCCGCAATGTCAAGGTTGACAACGGTACAGTCAGTTTTACCTTAGTGTTGACCACCCCAGCCTGTCCCTTGCGGGAATTTATTGTAGAGGATTGCCAGAAGGCAGTAAAACAGCTATCGGGAGTAGAAGAGGTAGTAGTCAATGTTACCGCTGAAACACCTCAGCAAAAATCCCTGCCTGACCGCACTGGTATTGAGGGGGTAAAAAATATTTTAGCCATTTCCAGTGGTAAGGGGGGCGTCGGTAAGAGTACTGTTGCGGTAAATGTGGCAGTTGCTTTGGCTCAGTTGGGGGCTAAAGTCGGTCTCCTAGACGCTGATATCTATGGTCCCAATGCTCCAGCTATGCTGGGATTAGCTGATGCCAAAGTGATGGTTCAGAAAGGAAAACAGGGGGATGTGATCGAGCCAGCCTTCAACCACGGTGTCAAGCTAGTGTCCATGGGATTTCTAATTGATCCAGACCAGCCAGTTATTTGGCGCGGACCAATGTTAAATGGGATTATTCGCCAGTTCCTCTATCAGGTAGAGTGGGGTGAATTGGACTATCTGATTGTGGATATGCCACCAGGAACTGGGGATGCTCAGCTAACCTTAGCCCAAGCAGTACCGATGGCAGGAGCCGTAATTGTAACAACACCCCAAAATGTGGCTCTGTTAGACTCCCGCCGAGGGTTGAAAATGTTCGAGCAAATGGGAGTCCCCGTGTTGGGAATCATAGAAAATATGAGTTACTTTATCCCACCAGACTTGCCCGATCGTCAGTATGACCTGTTTGGCTCTGGAGGAGGTGAAAAAACATCAAAAGAACTAGGTATTCCCTTGCTCGGTTGTATTCCCCTAGAAATTTCCCTACGGCAGGGAGGAGATCAAGGATTGCCCATCGCTGTGGGGAATCCAGAGTCAGCCTCCGCTAAAGCACTGGTAGCGATCGCATCTCAGATTGCTGCCAAAGTTTCCATTGCTGCCCTTTCTAATTAACAAAGGCATAACTCAAAAATAGAAAATGGAAAATCACCATTAACAATTTTCTCAGGGTTAATACCTAATAGCTCATAGCTAATATAGGAACCCTAAATAAATTGTGAGAATTTTTATTCTCTACTCCCTGCTCCCTGCTCCCTGTTCCCTATTCCCTATTCCCTATTCCCTGTTCCCTTTGCTATAGCTCATACCTCATAACTGATGGTACAAATTAATAAATTTAATAAATTTAGAATTAGAAATAGTATTCGTTGGCGGCTGTTTTGGGCCCCCTGGCAGGAATTAGACTGGCAACTGTTATTCCTGACTGTGGGGCTGACCCTCTTTGGGGCAGTGATGATTCGCTCTGCAGCCATCGACAATCCTGAAAACTACTGGCTCTCCCACTTGCTCATTGGTAGTATTGGATTGTTCTTCGCTCTATTCATTTCCCGATCTCGCTATCAATCCCTGATCCAATGGCATTGGTTAATTTACGGGATCACTAATCTGTCCTTAATTGCTGTAATGATGATCGGTGCTAGTGCTAAAGGTGCTCAGCGTTGGGTTACCATTGGAGGGTTTAATGTTCAACCCTCAGAATTTGCCAAGATCGGGTTGATTATTACTCTAGCTGCCATCTTGCACAAACGACCAGCTACTACCATTCCAGCAGTAATAGCAGCTTTAGCAGTCACTATATTACCTTGGGCATTAGTGTTTGGGCAGCCTGATCTCGGAACATCCTTGGTGTTTGGGGCAATTACCTTGAGTATGCTTTACTGGGCAAATGCCAATCCCGCCTGGTTGGTCGTGTTGATTTCCCCTCTGGTGTCAGCCATTGTCTTCAGTATATCTTCACCTGCATGGTATACCTGGGCTGCTGTGATTACACTGATTGCCTTCCTCAGTCTCCCTTGGCGCTGGTTGGGAGCCTTGGGTACCCTGGTTGTTAACCTAGTTGTCGGACCTTTAGGAAAAGTCTTCTGGAATCTTTTGAAGGACTATCAAAAAGACCGATTAACGCTCTTTTTAAACCCCGATCTAGACCCTCTAGGAGGAGGGTATCACCTAATTCAGTCTCGGATTGGTATCGGTGCTGGTCAACTTTGGGGAAGGGGACTCAACCAGGGAACTCAAACTCAACTCCACTTTATCCCGGAACAGCATACTGACTTCATTTTCTCAGCCATTGGTGAAGAACTAGGCTTTGTAGGTTGCTTGTGTATTTTATTAGCCTTGTGGTGGTTGTGCCTACGCTTGGTGCTGATTGCTCAGAATGCTAAAGACAACTTTGGCTCTCTGGTAACAATTGGCGTGCTCTCAATGATTGTGTTTCAAACCGTGATCAACATTGGGATGACTATTGGCTTAGCTCCCATCACAGGAATTCCTCTACCTTTACTCAGTTACGGTCGTTCAGCCCTACTAACCAACTTTCTTGGCCTAGGGTTAGCCCAAGCAGTGGCCAATTATCGACAGCGATTGAAGTTTCAATGAGTTATGGGTTATAAGATACTGGATGACTAATAAGTCCAATAGCTCCTATCCTAGTAAAGGAAATCTAAGTTTTTAGGCACTCATGATTTTTCCAGGTTCTATAGTTCGCGTAATTAATGTAGACGATACCTATTATCGCTTTGAGGGGCTAGTACAGCGGGTTAGTGATGGTAAAGCAGCTGTGCTGTTTGAAGGAGGTAACTGGGATAAATTAGTAACGTTTCAGCTGTCGGAAATCGAAGAGGTGAAACCAAAAATTGGTAAAAAGGGTTAGTGGACAGGGATAGATCAAAGAGATCAATAACTAATGACTAATCACTAATCATGACTAATCCCTAAACCATGCGCCTTCCCTTACCCCAGTTTACTCCCAGCAATCGCTCAGAACATCACCTTGCTGAGGTGATTGAAACAGCAACTACAGAATTTCTAGCTCAATGTTTAGAGCCAGAAGATCTAAGCTTTCCGGTCATGCCTCCCTTTGGCAGCTGGGTAAAATCTGTAGATGATGAGTCAGGTAATCAAATTTTTGCTGTAGTTTATTATGCTACGACTAGCCCGATTGACTCGGTTCATCGAGCAACAGCTTTAGGATTGTCACTGGCAGAATTACGTGAGCAGCAGCCTCAGATTTTTGCCATGCTCAAAACTGAGTTTCGTGCTGCCATCGTTGGGTTTATGTCTTCCGAAGAGGGTGTTAATGGTTTTAGCAACCATCACGGTCGAGTCTATCAGTATCTTCCACCCCGTCCACCGCAAATTCATCAACCTGTCTACCAGTGTGAACCATCAGAGGTTATTCACTTTAGTGAACAGTTGGATTTTTTGCGAACACTTTTGGAAGTCAATGGTGCCCCAGTAGACCCACTGACAGCAGCTGTGATTAGGGAAGTTTATCGTCTTCGTCAGACTGACCGCGACTGGTTAGTCAAGGCCGGACGAACCTTGAGTGTCTTACTTAAGGATGATTATGACCGCTTGCGGTATATTTTGAGTCAAATTCATTGTTGACATCTCCCCCGGTTGAAACACGGGGGATTCTACGAGGTTGTTACGTGGCAGGTTGAAACCGTGCTACGTAACAACCTCGTTCGATATGATTTTTTCAGGGATTTGAAAATGTCATATCGATGTGGAACTGTCAAAAATTCCCTACTCACCTTGGCTAGATCAATACCTAGCTGTGTGGCTACTTTTCTAGCGATGTTAGTCGCTCCATTACAATCAGCGTTAATCAGGCACCCAGAAGAAGTTTTGTACAATCCACGCTTCACTCTTTTCCCTGACGGTTTCCAGTTCTTGGGTTTTTCACCATAATTTGGAAGGCTGTCTTTGTCTAGGCAAGACGCTTTACTGGTGTACGCTTCTTCGGTAATTGTCAGCTTAATCCCATATTCAGGGCAAAGTTGTTCAAGTCTATTGATTAATCTTTTTGTTGGGATAACTACAAAGTTCTGATTGCCCCGCTTTCCTATATTGATTGAATCTTTTTGGCGTTCGTTCCAGCCAATTATCAAGTTTCCTACGCGATCACTAAGACAACGGTTAATAATAAACCTGGCGGCTTTATTAATTGCATCTCGCATCTGGTTGTTTCGTTTCCGTTGGACACGATCGAGATTGGAATCCCAATAAAACTCGGGCTTACCAGTTTTATACTTTGCAACCAAACGAGCATACCCTTGGTTCATTGATTTAAGCTTACGACCATCAATGATTAGGCTTTTTCCGTGGGTCGAAACTCCGGTCAGCCAATTATCGCCACCGTGATCAAAACTCCATGCCTGTGAGTAATCAAGATTTGGGTTACTCTCTACCGGTTTCTTTCCGTCATCAATTACCCAATCGATCCACAGCTGCCCCAGATATGGGCGAACAGTTACTTCATTGACCCAATCTGGATCAATGAAATCTGGAGCTTGCAAAGTAATTTTAGTAAGCAGATCTGGTTTGCTTTCTTTACTTATTGACGGACAAAACAGACCTTCTTTGTAAGTGAGAGCCTGTCTAGGAAAAGTAACAGCAGCCAATCCCCCTTTCTTTCGGTACCTAAGAAGTTTTGGTCTATCTACTTGGCCTTTGTAGTATAGACCGACAAGTTGGTTATAACTTGTGATTGACTCGGCTACAGATTTAAGGGTTTGTTGTGCCGACTGAGCGGCCATGGCCTTGTAATGTGGGTTATCTTTCAGTTCTCTACAAAGTTCTGCGTATTTGGTGCTGCACTTGTAAGTTTTCCAGCCATAACGCAGAATTTCATCTTTCCAATAAGTTGTATAAGCTTCTGGTTGCTGTTCTAACCATTTGTAATGCTTTTGTTTAGAATAATAAGTCGCACAATTCCATAAGTTGTTAGCATTTTCACATTGGAACACCCAGAAAGCTTTATCCTCGTCTGAGAAGTCAGCTCTTACTGAAACCGTCCTATACATTTGTCATCACCTCCTTGGTTTGTTAGAATACCTTCAGTATAGACGTTGGTTCTAAACATGTCAACAACAAATGAGCGGAAAACAAAAAAAAGGATGAGGGGGATACCCGTACATCATGATGAACTAAAAAAGCCCCATACAGTTTGGCTTACCGGGGCTGCGTGGAAGTGGCTTCAATTGTCAGCTAAAGAGTCAAATACTAGTGTTGGGGAATTTCTGGAAAATTGGATAAGAAAAGAGATGGACACGACTGGATAAATCCAGTCTCTGAGTTTCACCCTCTATGCAAGAAAAGGGAGGCTCTAACATTTCAGGATGTTTTGGTAGTATCGTCATCCCCCGTTAACCCTCACGGGTATAATGGGGGATGACTACGAATTACTTGACAAATTACTTTTTTAGTTTCCTGGTTATAAAAGTCGAAGTAACGGTTAATACATATTTCTGTTTCCCTATTCCCTACTCCCTATTCCCTATTCCCTATTCCCTATTCCCTATTCCCTATTCCCTACTCCCTATTCCCTATTCCCTTTACTCATTACCAGCTTCATCAATTTGAGCCTCCAATTGGGCTACCTTTTGCTCCAGCTGTTGCTTTTCCAATTTCAAGTTTTCTGCTAAGGCTTCAATTTTTTCGCGACGTGCTTCTACTTCTAAATCGCGGATATCTAACCCTTGGCTTTTCAAGGTTAGCTCTTGCCGCCATTGTTCAGCCCGTTTCATTTCTTCCTCTAAAAAGGTAGACTTAACCTCAGCTGTTAAATACTTCTTGACTAAATCTAACACCCAATCGGTGGCAGATTGAATAGTGATCACCTCTTGAGTTTCAGCCAGATCGATTAAGACTAAGCAACCTTCTTTAAAAGCTTGGGAATTACTAAACGCCACAGGTCTTGGCTCAATGACTTCCCAGAATTGATCAGAGTTTTGGCGGGCAAGTAGTTGCAATTGGAGCCCGCCAAAATCATCATTGTCTTGAACTTGAGCTAGGTGTAGCATTATCGGTTTGATTGAAATTTGTTTAAAGTCTATTTAAGCGATCGCGTAAAATAGACTCTTGCTTTTTAGCCTCAGCTAAAGCCTCTTGAGCACCCTTAACCACAGCTTCTGGAGCTTTACTCACAAAGTTCTTATTACCCAGACGCCCAGACAAGGATTTGACTTCCGCCTCTACTTTACGTAACTTCTTTTCTAACTTAGCCCGTAGAGCATCCACATCCACCACACCAGTTAGGGGAATTAGCACCTGGACAGTACCGACTACACCCGCCATGGTATTTTTAACCTCTTTGTCCAAGGCTGGAGTGATGGTTAATTGATTGACCTTACCTAAGTCTTTGATATAGGCAAGACCCGCCTCCAAAATTTGACGTTCGTCACTGTTGCTGCTTTGCAGAATAACAGGTGCGGTCACCCCTGGTTTAATCTCTGCCTCAGCCCGGAGGTTGCGGATAGTACGGATTGTACCAATCAGCAGCTCAAACCTTTGCTCTAGTTCTGAGTCAATTAGAGAACTTGGGGATATTGAAGAGTGGGTATTGCCTATTGACGAAAGGTCATGGTCTATTTTAACGTCTCCCTCTTCTATATCTTTGATATCTTCTATATCTTTAATATCTTTTCCCTGTTTGATATTTCCATCAATAATCCCCATTTTGGACTCGATTTCCTTCAATTCCGAAGATTGCTGAGTGTCTTCCTGGCCAACAATTTCTGCTTTGATGGATTGAATTTTTTGAGATAACTCTTGACGATTTTCAGCCTTGAGCACATAACGGGAAACAAACCAAATGGCATATCCTAGACCAATCAGTTCTAAACTAGTTGAGACTAAGGAAATGCGATTGAGCGCACCCACGAAGGCTGTGAGGATATTCAGGGCAATAATTCCTCCGACAACCAACCCTGCTGCGATTATCGGTTCTTTGTAGTCCTCGAACAACTTCCTAGAAATTTCTCGCACTTTAAACAATACAGCTACACTTTGCTTAGAGATTTCCTTTTCCTTAGACAAAGATGTTCCTGACCTCGGTGATTGGGCATCAGGATAATCGGATGTATTATCGGTTAGCAGTTCGCTGTCCGTTGTCTGTAGTTCCTCTTCCCCAGTTTGACCATCTAGGTACTCTATAGGATAAGGTTGTAGCGCCAACACCTCCCCAGATTTCTGGGTCAAGGTGTGCCAGATTTCTTCAGTGATATGGGGCATGAATGGATGGAGTAGCTTTAGGATACCCTCTAAAACGCAAGCTAGAGTTTGCTGTGCCACAACCCGCGACGCAGAATTGGCATCCTGACGCAGCCTAGATTTAACCAGTTCAATGTACCAATCACAAAAATCACCCCAGATGAACTCATAAAGTCCCTTAGCCGCTTCTCCCAAGCCATAACCATCTAGATAATCCCTAGTTTGACGCACCACTTGATGAAAACGGGAAAGAATCCAGCGATCGCATAATTCCAATGCCTCTACTGTTGGTTGACCCAACTCTTCGGGAGTCTTACCATCAAGGTTTAGCATTACAAACCGGGCTGCATTCCACAGTTTATTGGCAAAATTGCGGGATGCTTCTACAGAAGCTGACTCATCCGTCTTGCGGTCATACTCTAATCGGATATCTTGACCTGCACCTGCCACTTCCCGAACCAAAGTATAGCGCACGGCATCCGTACCATACTTGTCAATCAGGATTAAGGGGTCAATACCATTATTAGCCGACTTAGACATTTTCTTATTGTTCTCATCCCGCACTAGCCCGTGGATGTAAACACTCTTAAACGGCATTTGACCCGTAAAATGTCCTGCCATCATGGTCATGCGGGCAACCCAGAAGAAAATGATGTCAAAACCTGTTACCAGGGTGGTAGTGGGATAGTAAGTCTTCAAATCCTTGGTCTCCTCAGGCCACCCCATAGTCGAGAATGGCCACAATCCTGAAGAAAACCAGGTATCCAGCACATCTGAGTCTTGCTCTAGCTTGACATTTTCTCCAAATTTTGCTATTGCTTTCTTCTTAGCCTCTGCTTCATGGTGAGCCACAATAAACGGAGTCTCGCTAGTGATTGTGCCATTGGTTTCACTTACCACATACCAAGCCGGGATTTGGTGTCCCCACCAGAGTTGGCGGGAGATGCACCAGTCTTTTAATTTCACCAGCCAATCTCGGTAAACCTTAGTCCAACGTTCCGGGATAAATACTGGTGAATGGTGCTGGTCAAGAGACTCTAGGGCTCGGTCAGCTAGGGGGCGAATTTTGACAAACCATTGCGTTGAGATTAGGGGTTCAACAGGAACCTTTCCGCGATCGCTATAGGGTACCGTATGTTTGTAGTCCTCTACCTTAACCAACAGCTCTTCTGCTTCCAGCTGCTTCACCACATTTTTCCGGGCTTCAAACCGGTCTTGTCCTTGGAAAGGGCCAGCCTTTTCATTTAACGTGCCATTCTTATTCATGATGTTAATGAATGGCAGATTATGACGCTGACCCATTTGAAAGTCATTAGGGTCATGGGCAGGAGTTACCTTGACACAACCGGTGCCAAACCCTGGATCAACCAACTCATCAGCAATAATCGGAATTTCTCGTCCCATAATTGGCAAGGTTAGAGTTTTACCAATTAAATCCTGGTAGCGTTCATCATTAGGATTAACTGCAACCGCCGTATCTCCCAACATAGTTTCTGGTCTAGTCGTAGCTACTTCCACAAAACCATTGCTATCAGTAAGGGGATATCGAAAATGCCACAAATGCCCATCTACTTCCTTATTTTCCACTTCCAAATCTGAGACAGCGGATTGGGAAGCTGGACACCAGTTGACCATATATTCGCCCCGGTAAATCAGTCCCTGATCATAAAGTTGGACAAAGGCTTCAATTACCGCTTTCGATAAGCCTTCATCCATAGTGAACCGTTCCCGGGACCAATCCACCGAAACCCCCAAACGCCTCAGCTGGTTAACGATGGTGCCACCTGATTCTTCCTTCCACTCCCAAGCCAGTTCAAGAAACTTTTCCCGTCCCAAGTCATAGCGGGTTTTGCCTTCAGCTTCTAGCTGTCTATCGAGAATGGTTTGTACAGCAATACTAGCGTGGTCAGTTCCCGGTAGCCACAGGGTATTGCGTCCTGTCATCCGGTGGTAACGGACGAGGGTATCAATCAGAGCACTCTCGAAGGCGTGACCCATGTGCAACTTCCCAGTAACGTTAGGTGGGGGGATAACAACGCAATAGGGTTCACCCTGGTGATTGGGGTCAGCTTTGAAAACTTGGTTTTCTTCCCAGTATTTTTGCCACTTGGCTTCGGTGGTTTTGGGTTCGTATTTGGTTGCCAGGGTGGGTGTGCTTGCGGTCATGCTGGGAATGGTGAATAGATGGGCCTACCTCAATTTTGCCACAGGCTCAAGGTATAGTTAAGTAAATAAACGGCAAAGACGGGAAGGATGCGTGCGGCAGAAAAGCAGGGGAGCATGAGTCGGTGGGCAGTCACCAATTACCTGTGCAGCTAATAAATAGATAAATACAGAAAACCCAGTCGTCTTCGCGGTTGATGAATCGATATCAACACCTCAGAGTCACCCTATCAGCATTTAGAAAAATTTCCACATCCACAGTCAGATAAAGTGTCATGCTATTCATATAACAAATGAATAGCAGAACAACTGAGGAGTTAGGAACTTGAAAAAAGTAGAAGCCATCATCCGGCCATTTAAGCTGGACGAAGTCAAAATTGCCCTAGTCAACGCTGGCATTGTCGGAATGACAGTGTCTGAGGTTCGAGGCTTTGGACGCCAGAAAGGTCAGACTGAACGTTATCGCGGTTCAGAGTACACGGTTGAATTCCTACAAAAACTCAAAGTGGAAATTGTTGTAGAAGACGATCAAGTCGATATGGTCGTAGACAAAGTGATCGCTGCAGCTCGCACCGGTGAAATTGGCGACGGTAAAATTTTCATTAGCCCCGTCGATCAGGTGGTCAGAATTCGTACTGGGGAAAAAAATCTAGAAGCGGTCTAAATACCCTATATACCAATATACCAAGGGAGCTGAGGCACGGTTTACCGAGTTAGCGTGCCTCAGTCGATTTTTATAGGGAGTTGACGGTTTTAGCCACGCTAGTTAAGATAGCTGTTTCAACTGAGGTAGTAGTAATTCAAAAGCCTTGCCACGATGAGAGCAAGATCGCTTCATCTGAGGCTCCATCTCAGCAAAGGTTAACCCCTGCTCTGGAACCAAAAAAATTGGGTCGTAGCCAAAGCCACCAGTTCCCCGAGGAGCTGGCAAAATTTCCCCCCGACAAATCCCTTCCGCTTGGAGAGCGATCGCACCATCTGGACGAGCAATCGCCACTACACAAACAAACTGGGCTTGCCGATTCACTTCCAAACCTAGCTCCCCCAGTAGCCGCTCAATTCGCTCTTGGTCGGTTTTGCCATAGCGTGCAGAATAAATCCCTGGAGCACCATCTAGGGCATCGACTTGCAAACCGGAATCATCAGCAATTGCCCATTGCCCAGTTGCCTGGGCTACTACTGATGCCTTCAGACAAGCATTGGCAGTAAATGTATCTCCAGTTTCTTCAATCTCTAGCTCTGGTGGCTTTAACTGCAATTCCCAGTCCAAAGAATCTAGGTATGTCTGCATCTCCTGCAGCTTACCAGGATTGCCTGTAGCTACAACCAGCAATTTTGGCAGCAAATTTGGGGTTTGATGTTGGGATTTTGGATTACTCAAAGCAACAAGGTCAGATTTTGAGTTCTCCCTGGTTTGAAAACACAGGGATTCTAAGCTGATGTCGTTACGCGGGTTGAAACCGCGCTCCACGACGCTTACTATACTAAAGCCTAGAGTAACCTAGTCTATATAGTTTGGCAGACTCAACACTGCCCTACCTCCCTCGGATTAACTCAAACAGTTAACCTGTGGATTTACTTTCAATTTAACTAGCTTTCGGAGTGGTTGTACCAACAAATTAGGGCAATAAATCACTACTTTTTGCTGCGTTACTTGCCTGTACCATAGTCGTAGGATATACCCCGTCTCTTCCTGGCCGGAATTTCACCGTACTAGCAAAATATAAACGTGACCAACCTTGTCCCTACTTACCATTCTATTCTAACACAATTGCCTGGATTTATCCCGGCGCACTCGCTGTCCACTCAATAAATTAAGTGGCTAACCCTAGTTTGTTGTTTTTCTGTTTGATGAAAGGTTAACTAGCAATCAGAGTCAGTTCGATACAGCTCAAGCAGCGTTTAATGCCCGATTGCGATCTTACTCACCAAAGCCCAGATTTTCAATAACCCAACCAAAACTAGCCAATCCAAAATCCAACATTAATCCCAAATTTAACTCTAAAACTTACTGGCCCAATCTTTAGCCCAGTTTAAGGTTTGAGTTACCTGTTCAAGGGTAGCGGCTTCACAGTAGAGTCGCAATAAGGGTTCAGTGCCACTAAAGCGAATCAGCAACCAGCTGTCGTTAGCTAAACGGAATTTGTACCCATCTGTGGTTTGGCAATCCACCACTGCCTGACCATTAATTTCTTGGAGAGGCTCGGTTTGTAATTGTTCTTGTATACGCGATCGCACTTCCATCCCCGATAGATGTAAATCGATCCGGTCATAGGCAGAAGCATAGCCAGTTTGCTCTTGCAGACTCTTGTAGAGTTCACTTAAGTCTTTTCCAGATTTAGCGATCGCTTCTAATATATACAGTGCTGATAATAGAGCATCTCGCTCAGGAATATGGTTGCCATAGCCAATGCCTCCGGATTCCTCACCCCCTAGCAAAGCAGGAGTGGATAACATCCGGTCAGCAATATACTTATAACCGATAGCAGTCTCATAAACTGGCAAATTATACAGTGCTGCCACTCTAGGAATTAGGTCAGAACCACTAAGAGTTTTGACCACTTCACCACTAAAGTTACGTCGTGATGCTAGATGTTCAATCAGGATAGGAATCAGGATTTGGGGGCTAAGGAAATTGCCCTCACCATCAGCGGCTGCAATGCGATCGCTATCCCCATCAAATGCCAACCCAACCGCTAATTCAACACCCGGTTGACGCTGGTGATTCTGGAGCGCTTCAAATAGCTCAG
The DNA here is from genome assembly GCF_010692325.1 of Moorena sp. SIO3I8. GTDB lineage: Bacteria > Cyanobacteriota > Cyanobacteriia > Cyanobacteriales > Coleofasciculaceae > Moorena. The sequence goes on from NZ_JAAHHW010000005.1 coordinate 64,333, forward strand.
ACAGATAACCGGGTAAAGGTTCTGGGGATTTGCCACCAAATAAGGGATCCCGTTCGGCCTTAATTTCGATAATGGGTACCCCAAGAATCTTGTTCAAGCCTCCTGCTGCTGCACCATTCATGACATGGGCAAATACAGTCAGTTTCTGCTGACTAATCAGCTGTTGAATCAGGGCAATATCAACCTTTTGTCTTAAAGCATCACAGTAACTTGACCATGGGTCAAAGGTCTTTATACTCCCCTCTTTCTTAGGTGTAGCTGGTGCTTGAGAAAGTTTGGCTTCAATCTGTTTAGTTATTTCTAGAGGAACTGATCCACCAAACGCTCCTTTCACTTTTAAGCCTAGGTAATTGCCAGGATTATGACTAGCAGTAATTACCAAAGCTCCCAAAGCATTTTGGGACTTGGCTGCCCAACTGAATGCTGGTGTAGGAGCATAACTGTTAGATAGTAAGACATCAAAACCAGCAGCTTGAACCACCTCTGCGGTTTTTTTGGCAAAGTCTTCTGCCATGAAGCGTCGGTCATGACCCACTATAATCGTTTGGCTACCCGTGGTTTCCCCATAAGCATCTGCCAGAACTTGAGCAGCAACAGGGGCAACTATTGCCAAGCGCTCGAAGGTAAAATCGGCGGCAATGATACCTCGCCAGCCGTCTGTCCCAAATTTAATTGAATCTCCGGCAATCGCCATAATAGTAGTATATAGTTACTTAAATTTTAATACTCTGACGGCAAAATCCTAGCATTGGAAAGAGTTAGTGTCTTGGTGACCCGCCAAAGCCTGAGCTGGCTTGTGTCGCCATTTTGTCGTCATCTAGTAGTACTGATAGTAATTACTTAACTTAAGTCACTCTTTCGGGATTTTGTCCAGTGGGTGTATTGGCTACCACCATTGACGTTGGACCATTGGCTAGCACTGATGAGTTGCTCAGCAACCAAAGTTTTTCCTAAATGTAAGCGGGATATAGTCAGGTTTTACCCCTCTTGCGGACTCTTCCCTCTGTTCTAAATCTCGATCAATCATCCCCCGACAAGGGCAACAGTTTCCTAGTGGTCGTTGCTGATATCCTGCTTAGGTCGGGCTGACTAAGGCAGCTTCTTAAGTACAGAGATTAGATTCATGCGTTCAATGTAGGGCCAACCACCCTTTTCTTCAATATCCTTTAGCAAATCATATAGTTTCTGGCGAGTATCGGGCAATGAGGCTTGAAAGAACCCGTCTCGAATCTCGCCATGGACTTCCTCTAAACCCCTGAGTATAGCCAACAGCGCTAAGTTATCACCTTGGTAATTCTTTGCCAAAGAACGAATATCAGCGGTAATCTCTAGTAATTTAGCCTGTAATTGCTCTGAATCCAAATCTTTATCCCGATCCATTCCATCAAATAACTGTCGCAGTAAAGGCGGCTCTTCCCGTGTACAATGCTCTAAAGAACAGCTGAGGCTCACGGAATCGGTGCCATTTTTGCATGCCCTATGCCCCAATGGCAGTAGTTCAACCAAATAACAAGCTTCCCGATAGTTTGTGTGTAGCCCGACTTATAACATGGGTGTGGTGTGAATTGTGGATAATACTGGTCAATGCCTAGAGGGCAGCAGCTGTTTAACTCCTATTGCACCAGCAACCCAATTCCAGAACCAACCTAACATACATTTTTAGATCTGATTATTGACGATTGAGATTGACTATGAAGTATCGTGCTTTGATTTGTGCCTTCCTGGCGTTATGTCTGGGGGTCTTTACAGCTTCCTGTTCTCCAGATATAGCAAGCTTGGAAAGTATCGAAGGACTGACCTATGACCAGATTAAAAATACTGGTTTAGCGAATAACTGTCCACAGCTGTCAGAAATGACTCGGGGTGCTATTCCTGTAGACCCCGACCAGTCCTATGAGATTGTCGATATGTGCGTACAGCCAACCACCTTCTTTGTCAAGGAAGAAGGAACTAAGCGCAAAGAGGCAGAATATCTTCCCGGCAAATTATTGACCCGTTATACCTCTAGCTTGGTTCAAGTGCGAGGAGACTTAGTTTTTCAAAAAGATGGTAGTCTGAAGTTTTTGGAAAAGGATGGTATAGATTTCCAACCCATCACTATTCAGTTGCCTGGAGGTGAGCAAGTCCCATTCCTGTTCACCATTAAAAAATTGGTTGCCACAACTGAGCCTGGTTTGGAGAGTATCAATGCTTCCACCGACTTTGTTGGCGATTTCTACGTCCCCTCTTATCGGGGTGCTGTTTTCCTAGATCCCAAAGGTCGAGGTCTGGCTAGTGGTTATGATAATTCGGTTGCTTTGCCATCTCAAGCGGATAGCCAAGAGTTTGCCAATGTTAAGAGCGCAGATGTGGGCGAAGGCACCATTGAGCTGCGCATAGCTCAAGTAGATAGGGAGAGTGGGGAAATTGCTGGTACATTCATAAGTGAACAACCCTCAGATACTGACTTAGGTGCTGATGAGCCAGAAGAAGTGAAAGTTCAGGGGATATTTTACGCTCGCATTCAACCAAAACAAGCATAGCTGACGTTGGTTTGAGTCTTGGAAGCCACTGACTCCCAGAATGGGAAATTGGCAAAAACGTTAATTGCTAAGGGGCGTATGCCCCTTTTTTGATCGAAATGTGGCGTTTTCGATATCCTGTATGTATTATTAATAAACTTTCATCCTTTGTAATTCGGGATTATGGGTAAATTACTATTTTAACAAACTTAATGGGAAATCTACAATTAAAGCAATAACATTATGATCAGGCCAGTGGTTGGATATTAATAAACTAGATTAACTAAATTACCTATGTTATCAAACCAAACTGCAGCATAAACTCACGCCAATAAAACTGAGCCCCTTTCTCTAAAAGGGATGCAAGATAATATATTCCGGGGATTGGATCCGGGAAATTTTCAACCGGTAATCCCACAACCATTACCAATTCGACCTGAACCATTACCAGGATAAAAAATTTGTTCCATCCAGGAGAATTGGGATGAGTTAGGGGTCTGATAGCCGATTGTGATCTACTTGTGATCTACTTGTAATCTACCACATTAAACTTTGTTATGGCGACTAACCTTAATCATAATATTAAGTATCAAAGCTTAACATTATTACAAAAGTACCAGCAATCTAAGACCTCTGAACTTCGCAATCAGCTAGTTGCTCTCAATTTAGGACTAGTGAGGAGAGAAGCTCATCATTGGGTCAATCAGTGTCATGAAAGCTACGAAGACTTACTTCAGGTTGGCTGTATTGGCTTAATTGGTGCCATAGAACGATTTGATTCCACCAAGGGAATAGCATTTAGTTCCTTCGCTATCCCCTACATTCGTGGTGAAATTCAGCACTATTTACGAGATCGGGGTTATTCAATTCGCATTCCTCGACGCTGGCTAGCACTACGGCAAAAGTCTGTGGAAATTACTCGAAATTTACGAGCAAGGTTAAATCGGCAACCGACAGAAGAAGAAATAGCAGCAGCATTAAACATCTCCCTAGAAGAATGGCAAGAAATTACCCTAGCTCATCAAAATCGGGAACCTCTGAGCTTAGATACACCAGTGGGAGATTCAGAGGACAGAAACACCAGCTTGGGTGAGTTAGTGCCAGATCCTCGCTATCGCAGTTTTCAGCTGGCACAGGAAGACCAAATCCGCATTCAACAAGCCCTAGCTCATTTGGAAAAGCGCACTCGTGAAGTGCTGGAATTTGTTTTTTTACATGACTTGACCCAAAAAGAGGTAGCACAACGCTTAGACATCAGTGTAGTAACGGTATCCCGCCGCGTTAAAAAAGGCTTGGAAGCGTTGCAAAAGTTAATGAAACCGACACAAGATTAATTTTAACACTATTATTTGGTGAAGCATAATAATCTAAAATTATAGACAATTATATACAGCTGGCAAAGTAACTGGACTTGATAGCTAAGTCATCGCTGAAACGCGCTTTGGGCTTCTTGGATTGGGTGTTATTGCCCATAGCATGCCCAAAGCCTTTTGCTTAGAGTCTCCAGTTTTGGAAGTTTGCCAAAAAAATCCGATCTTTAAAGAAGTTGGTGCCACAGATCGATAACTTCAAGGGTATGCTCGGATAAAGCGTTATTTTTAGGTGGTCATGGGTAAAGTATCATGCATCGTATGGGTGAGTGTGCTGGCTCTGCTGATAGGAGGCTGTCAACCGGGTAGAAACACTGAACAGGGGGAGCCGACTACCCCTAAACCGACGCCGGTGGCTTCCCCGGATAGCACCAAACCTTCTCCTCCTGTAGCTGAATTTGCTCCTAAATCTCCGGAAACACCGGAGCAGGAAAAGGTAATACCAATACCACCATTGATCACCACCTTGCCAAGCAATGAAGTAAGAAATCGGATTGATAAGGGACGTCTTGACCCGTTTGCGGCAATTTCAGTGCAACCAGAGGTGGAGATTGTGCCGAATCCTGGCAGACCAAGTAGCTCCCCTACGAGGGTACAACCTCTGACTCCTCCACCAGGAAGACCGGCTTTGCGATCGCGTCCTGGAACCGGAGGTAGTGTAGCGGTACCCCCCAGCCCCTCAAGAGCTAGCCGTCCCAGCCCCTCAAGAGCTAGCCGTCCCAGCCCCTCAAGAGCTACCAGGCCCGACCGTAAGCCTCCAAGCTCATCAATCCCTAGAAAGTCTCCTGGCTCATCAAGAGGAAATGTTTTGCCAAGGCCCCAGAACACTCGGCCTACAGAGACTAGCATTGCTAAACCTGCTTCAAAACCAGACAATAGCTCTGTTGCCGAGGATGGTATCCCCCCTATCCCTCCTGAATTTGATCTGCAACTGCCAATCCTACCAGAACCAGAACTGGCCAATAATGTTAGTGTCACAGGGGTAGTTGATAATGGTAGGGGTGTCTATTACGCTATCCTAGATGTCCCTAATGAGCCTAGTCGTAGCGTTCAAGTTGGACAGTTTATATTAGGCGGACAAGTGCTAGTAAAGCGAATTGAAATGTATAGAGGCTTAGATCCAGTGGTGATTCTGGAAGAAAATGGTGTTGAAGTGTCTAGACGAGTTGGCGAAAACTCAGGATCAGCTTCTTGAGGTAACCTCAGGGTACAGTGTTAACTGTTAGGTGTTAGGTAAGCATTCAGCTATCAGCCGTCAGCCATCAGCCATTCCCGTACCGTGGCCCAAAAGCCTTTGGCCTTGGCTGACGCTACTAATTGTGCTGATTTTATGAAAAAGTATTAGTAGCGTACGCTATGGGCATAAACTGTTGCCGTAGCGTTGCCACAGACCTTTGGCTGATAGCTGATACGCGACACGCTGATAGCTAAAGGTGTTAGGAATTGGGTTAATGGTTCTGCTACTTAATCCCTAATACAAGGTACCCTAGGATCATGGAGCAGTGTAAACTATTGCGTTATCAAATTAGTTGTGCTGGTTTACCCTTGGCAGTTTATCGAGAGGTAGCTGCCCATTTACGGCAAGTGACAGGGGTAGACGCTGATTTACTACCCCAAACATCCCAGCAGTTTGATTACAATCAGAGTCAGGTTGGTGGATTGTGGATTGAGTATGGCGAGACTGCTGATAAAGTAGAAAGAGAACGGGTCAAGCAAATTTTGTCCTATTATCAAAATCGCTATGGTGCCTGGGAAGAAGACACTTCCGATGGTGGACACTAGCTCAAATGATGGGGAAGCAAAACGTTAATGGGTTTAATCCAGGCTTTACGAGGAACACGGGATATCCTGCCAGACGAAGTTGGATATTGGCAGCAAGTAGAAGCGATCGCACAACAGATTCTCAATAGAGCGGCTTATCGAGAAATTCGTGCTCCCATTTTTGAGCGCACTGAACTGTTTGAACGGGGGATTGGGGAAGCTACTGATGTGGTAGGGAAGGAAATGTATACCTTCAACGACCGGGCAACCCCTCCTCGTTCCGTGACACTACGTCCAGAAGGGACAGCGGGAATAGTGCGAGCTTATATTCAAAATAGCCTCTATGCTGCTGGTGGAGTACAACGCCTCTGGTATACTGGTCCGATGTTTCGCTATGAAAATCCCCAAGCTGGACGACAGCGACAGTTTCATCAATTGGGGGTAGAGGTGATTGGTTCTCGTGATGCCAGGGCAGATGCAGAAGTAATTGCGATCGCAAAAGATATCCTAAATACCTTGGGTCTAGTTAACCTGAAACTTGACCTTAATTCTGTCGGTAGTACCGAAGACCGTCAAAAGTACCGACAGGCGCTGGTAGATTACCTTACTCCTTACAAAGATGAGTTGGACGAAGATTCTCAAGACCGTTTAACTCGCAATCCCCTCAGGATTTTAGATAGTAAAGACAAACGCACTCAAGAGATTGCTCAGGATGCTCCGAGTATATTAGACTATCTAAGTTCAGAGTCCCAAAGTCATTTTGATCAGGTAAAGCAGTTGTTGAAGGATAATGGGATTAGTTACCAGCTTAATCCTCGCTTGGTGCGGGGGTTGGATTACTACACCCACACTGCATTTGAAATTATCTCTGATGACTTAGGCGCTCAAGCAACGGTTTGTGGTGGTGGTCGCTATGACGGATTAGTCGATGAATTGGGGGGAAATAAAACTCCAGCCGTTGGTTGGGCGATTGGTTTGGAGCGTTTAGTGATTTTGCTGCAACAACTGCAAGCTTCACCAGCCCTAGCGCTAGATTTTTATCTAGTATCCAGAGGTGAAGTAGCTCAAGCTCAAGGATTGAAACTGGCTCAGCAACTGCGCAAAGCTGGGTTAGCTGTAGAACTGGACTTGAGTGGAAGTGCTTTTGGTAAACAGTTTAAGCGAGCTGACCGCAGTGGTGCGGTGGGTTGTTTAGTGATCGGAGATGCTGAAGCTCAGAGCAACACCGTGAATTTGAAATGGCTGGCCTCTGGGGAACAAGAAACTATGACCCAAGCTGATTTATTGGATAAAACTGAGCAGTTAAAAGAGCAGATAGAACAATTGCGTTGAGTGTTGAGTGTTGAGTTGCGTAGGGTGTGTTAGGGGAGCCTTGATATTTGGCCTCTAGCCCTTGGTTAGGTTGCTGCCCGTAACGCACCACTGCTGGTTCAAACAACTGTTAGGAGATGCACCCTTGAGTGTTCAGTGTTAACACTCAAGAACGTCGTATTATTTCGTAGTGACACATCAATGCTTTGAGATAAGTATGGGTATCCTTAGGTTATAAAGAAAGGGGTTAGCATCCTGAGGATGCTGCGCTACCTACCATCTCACCTGTAGAGTTCCCCAGCTGCTGCTATGCTACCAATACCGGATTACTTAATTGCCCTGACTATAGTACTGGTGGTAATCCCATCAGTATTCGTAATTTTACTACGTTTTGCTCTCCATACCCATCTTTTATCCCTAGGGAAGCGAGTAAGAAGACTAATCCATGGACAGCCTCGTGGGAAAAAACCCAGAATTGTAGAGGAGCTAGAAAGACGGTTCTCAGATGCTAGCCGACATTTAGAGCAGGTCAATACAGGCGCATTAATTGACCAAGCCTACAGCCACGAGAAAGTTGTTGGCATATCTTGTGACCAAATTGATTACATTGGTCGGATTATGCCTAGCTTACTGTTATCCTTTGGCTTACTAGGTACCTTTATCGGCATCACCATCAATTTGTTAGCACTGAGTCAAACAATCAGTCAATCTGATGCTACCGATATCAATACTTTAGTTAACCAATTACAGCAACCCCTAGAAGGGATGGGAATTGCTTTTACCACTAGCTTAACCGCTATCTTTTTTAGTGCTGTCTTAACCGTAGTTAACGTCGCCTTCAATACAGGGCTAGCGAAAAACAATCTAATTAGTTACTTAGAAGATTACTTGGATAATATTTATCAGCCGAGTTTAGCAGGGCAAACACGCCTGGATGTATTGGTTCAGGGGATGTCCAATATCTTTGAAAGCTTTTTGGCGAGATTTGGTCAGACTGTTCGAGAAGCAGTGGAATCATCACTACGAGAAAAAGTGCAAGAAATTGCTGATGCTAACACTCAAGTGCTTAAACTAGCCGAAAATTCTTACAATAGATTCTTCCAAGCTGCTAGTACTATCGCCAGAAGTGCTGAGGAATTTCAGCTAGCTGCTGCTCAATTTACCCAAGTTGCTCAAACCTTTGAGCATAGCCAGTTTCCTCAAAAATTATCTAAGGCTACAGTAGATTTAACTAGAACCCAAAGCAGTTTCTCTGAGTCAGCTAGTATGCTATCGCAATCAGTGCAAGGGATGGGAGTAGCAATGGCTGAACTTCAACGTCATGGGGTTAAGTTGGTAAAATTGGCAGAAGAAATCAGTGCCCTCAGACAATCTTCTATAGATGTAGTAAAACAGCATCATCACAGTCAACAAGCCCTAGGGAAGATTATCCCCCAACTTCAGCAAGGAGCACAGGGATTTCAGTCAGCGATCGCTCGGCTTGATCAATTAGAGCAACGGATTGTTTCTCGAACTGATAGCTTGAGTGACGTTCAGGCTGAATTGGCTAAGTTAGTGTCAAATGTTAAAAGCTATACCGAAGGAGTAAGTCTGGGAATTCAGGCTTTAGGCGATCGCCTTGATCAAAGTCTTACTCAGCAAGCTAATACTGACCAGCATAATTATGAAATTATGCGACACAATCTTGAAAAAGTTGTCAATCATCTTAATAACACTAATCAGGAAATTGCTAAGATTAGCCAAAAACTGAATGAGTCCAATCAAATCGATGGTTCAACTCGCATAACCCAAGATATGACTGTAGGAGAGCTAGTCAGGCGTTTGAGCAGTGAACGATAAACCTGGCAAATCGTTAGCTGTCAGCCGTCAGCTGTCAGCCGTCAGCTGTCAGCCGTCAGCTAAAAGCTCACGCGTGCGCGTTCAGCTTAAAATAAACCTCTTTAGGGAGAATTTAATAGTTCGAGAATAATCAGAATTGAAAGTCTGGGAATTTGCCCATATAAGCATATGCCCGTAGCCCATAAGCTGAATGCTGAATGCTGAATGCTTACAGCAAATGACTAATACTAATTATAAGATTGACAGAGAATTGATAAAATGCGTCGTTCACGAAATAATGATTGGAATGAAGAGATAAATCTCTGGCCAGCTTTTACAGACTTAATGTCTAATGCCTTCATGATCCTGATCTTATTTTTGTTGCTCTCTATCCTGAAGTCTGTGCTGGCACAAAGTTCCTTGGAATCAACCATTGATGATCTCACCAGAAGTGAAGATGAAGTGGTGCAATTGGCAAGGGAGAATGCGGAATTACGAGCTAAGGCAGCTCGGGTTGATCAACTTGAGCGTGGGGTGGCGGTTTGGAGAGCTAGGGCAAAGCGCTCAACTGACCGCCAAAAGGCACTAGAACAACAGGTTAGGTCTTTGCAGGTACAGATTGCTGCAGCACCAAAACCACCAGATACACCTCCGATTATTGTAATCAAAGATCAGGGGAATTACCGATTTGATTCCGGCAGTGCGGAAATTCCCTCAGCGATGAAGGATTATATTCGGCAGCAAATTGTCCCTGCTATTGAAAGCAATGCCAAGGACTATGAAATCAATGTAGTAGAACTAATTGGTCACACCGATGGTCAACCTAATCTCGGTGGTAGCAATATCGACCAAACTATTGGGAATGTGGTTAATAAAAATTCCTCTATCAGTCAACTTAGACCAGGATCTAATGCTGATTTAGGACTGATGCGAGCTTTGGCAGTTGTGCAATTACTCCGTGAGATTCAAGCTAAGGAAGGGCGGCTCAAGGGGCTGCAATTTCGGGCTTATTCTGCAGCTCAGTTAATTTTACCTAATGGACAAATTGCTCCGATTAGTTTAAAGGATGATCAAACTAGGCGCAGGATTGAAATTCGCTTTACTCGTCTCGGTAAGGTTACAAATGTTCAATAGTTGAAGAGGATACAATCTTGCTAATCTGGTAAGGAAAGATACGTCAGCTGTCAGCCCTCAGCTGTCAGCTGAATGGTTACAAAGATGGTAGTCATGAATTTGCGATCGCAAATTCATTGATAAGGAATAATCGCCATGACCTATGTCGTAGATAAACAAAAAGACCAACGGCTAGTCCACTCCGGGGTAAGTTGGCATAACTTCAAATCAATTCAAGCGGGGTTCGTCAACTCCCCAGGAATTCGACTGTTCTACTACAGGGGTGAGGTAGAAATATTGGCAGTTTCCCAAGAGCATGAAGCGTTCAGTGGTGTCATAGCACTGTTGCTGGGTACTTATTTTGTTGAAAAACAAATTGAGTTTACTCCAACCGGTAGCTTTACCCCTGTCACTCGGATTTCACGAGGGGTGGAATTTCACCACCATGGTTATCAAGTTGTCATGGTTCATTTAACCAAGCAGCTAATCCTCCAAATCCTTATTGGATAAGGTTTATAGCTAACGAATCGCACCCCGGAACTGATACCAACCTGCATCATTGATAGACTTGGCAAGACAGTGGTTTTTAACCAGGTTCTTAACCCTCAGATCTTCATAGGCGACCAGGTCGTTAGACCGGATTACGCAACTTGCCGGAGACGAAACCTTAGAAGAGTGCAGCCTTACAACAAAACCTGTCACCTTTGATGCATAGCCTACCAACTATAAAGGCTGCACTCTTCTTGCGGTAACTTCTAACCAGTCTCTTGGCATGTTCTTCACGTTGCCTACTTATTTTGAGGTGTGTCCTGCCTAGTCTATTAATGGCTTTCTTTCGGTTAGCAGAGCCTTTCTTTTTTCGAGAAACCCGACGCTGATAAAACCTTAAACGTTTCTCACCTTTTCGGTAAAATCTAGGATTAGGCTCGGAATGTCCATCAGAGTCTGTATAAAATTCTTTTAGTCCGACGTCTAGGCCAACAGTAAAACCAGTAGCTTCTAATTGCTCATAATTGTCTACTTTGACACAAAACTGGACATAGTACCCATCGGCTCTTTGAACAATCCGAACTCGCTTAATTAGCTTCTGGTCGAAACACCACAAGTCCCAGGTACCTTTGAGCTTGACTTGCCCAATGCCTTTCTTGTCGGTAAATTTTATGAACTTCTTATCTGGGGATAACTTCCATCCAGATTGCTTATACTCGACTGACCTAGAATGTTTCTTAAAGCGAGGATAACCCTTCTTCCCAGGGACTTGATTCTTGCAGTTATCAAAGAAACGTTTGATAGCACGTTCTACGTTCTCAACAGAGGCTTGACAAGCATGACTATTGAGGTCTTTAACAAACTTGAATTCATCTCTTAATTGAGTGTTATAGCGATAGAGTTCTTTCTTTCGGGTCCCACGATTGTCCATCCAGTACCGAAGTACCTTGTTGCGGACAAAACGAGCCGTTCTAATAGCTTCATTTATTGCTAACTTTTGAGGCTCTTTGATAACAGCCTTGAACTCCATAACCAACACTTAAAATCACCTCCTTGGTATTGATATCTTGCTTTCTATTATAGTCGATATTCTAGCACAAAAGTTCCTGGGTGGTTAGGGAATAAATTCCCTGCGGGCTAACCCCATGGTTTGAAGTTACCGTAAGGAGAGTGGAGCCTTAATCAATAAGTTTTAACCTTTTTATGCATAGCCTGCCAACCATAAAGGCTCCACTCTCCTAAGGTTTCGTCTCCGGGATAGAATCCAGGGGCTTGCGCCCTTAGATTTTTCGGTCAAAAATACCCTAGGTGCGCTTTCCGCATCTAATTATTAAATTCGCGCTTTGGTGCGAGCCTAGGGCGCGAGCAATACCTCGCGCCCTAGGCTCGCGTCTTTCGGCAAAGCCGACGCGGGGCGCGAACGGGCGCGCACCTCCAGCATTTGTGTCTGGGCAACCAGACTAGGATCATCTTGACTTCTAGCAAACTGCTCTACCAACTCGCTGCGACTGCTCTTCAACCTCTTGGCCAATTTGTCTAGTTTCTTAATGCTGCTTGGCGTTAGCATGTTTGTTGACTCGGATTTTATATTCTCCTTGTGTTGTCTGTGTGCTTCTCATTCCTTGGGCTCATCGCCTACACACCCAAGTTATATCAGAAGCTTATTTTAAGCATAGACACTTGATAACTTAATTAACATAATTACACCATGTATTGGAATTAAGTCTGTGGATTTAAGTCTGTAAGTAGCCCATCACTCGGTTCGATGAAAATGGGACTACAAAACTTTACCTAGAATACAACAAGCAATTAATAGGAGTGCATCAATGAGCTATAAAGACGAACTATTTCCTTGGCGCATCATCCGCCATCTGCCTAAATGCCAGCGAATCGTTGTTGCTCGCTTTCGCCGCCGCAATCAAGCAGAAGCCCATCTGCAAGCACTGCGCTGCTTAATACCAGATGCTCGCTTCACCCTCATGTTCGACATCACACTAGATGACATTGTCCCAGCTATCGCTATGACACAGCACTCATCTCAACCAAATCATCAATAAAACCAAATTCTTGGCTCTAATCACTGTTTTATTTCGCCGCATTAAAGCGCCTAGGAAGTTTGCCATCATTACTAAGCGCCAAATTGCCAGACTTAGGAGCATTCCTGAATCCTGGATTGTCAAAATCTAGTTTTGGTTTTATGTTCTGTTTTTCGATGGCCTTTAGGCCACGCTACGCGAACGCCGAGACACAGTAGAACAATTGATGAGCAAGGATTAAGCTGGTAAACTGGAAAAACGCACTACTAGCGAATAGCTACAGCAGTTGCAGCATGCCATCTAATGGGACTACAAAAATCTGCAACTTCAAAAAGCACCCCTAACCATCAGATGACATAAGGGCTACGGCCTAATGGGATTTTCGCGCTTTCGTGGATCTTGGCAAAATGAAATAGAACCGACCTCAGCCACTGTGAATCAAAAACTTATCCTGATCTGGTATCGCAACGATTTACGGATCCATGACCATGAGCCATTCTATCAAGCTGTCCAGGAAAAAGCTCAAATTATCCCCCTGTACTGCTTTGATGAGCGACAATTTGGTACTACCTCCTTTGGTTTCCCAAAAACCGGTGCATTTCGCGCTCAGTTTTTGCTCGAAAGTGTAGCGGACTTGCGGAATTCTTTGCGATCGCTTAACCCTGCCAATCTCAGGAAATCTGTTGCTAGTAATCTTGCTAGTAATTTAGTGGTGCGCCGGGGTTTACCCGAACAGATTATCCCATCTTTAGCAAAAGAACTAGGAATCTCAGCAGTTTACTATCACCGGGAAGTCACCTCAGAAGAGTTAGCCGTCGAATCGGCCCTCAAAAAGGTGCTTGCTCAAATTGGCGTAAAAGTCAAGTCGTTTTGGGGCACTACCCTATTCCACATCGATGAATTGCCCTTTGGTATTCCCCACATTCCCGAAGTATTTACCCAATTTCGCAAGCAGGTGGAGAAATCTTCCACAGTTTATCCCACCTTCCCCACTCCCAAAACTCTACCACCCTTACCTAAAGTAGATGTTGGTGAACTGCCTAAGTTAGCTGACTTGGGACTTGAGCCACCAGTCCCTGATCAACGGGCAGTGTTAAAGTTCAAAGGTGGGGAAGCAGCTGGACTAGCCAGACTAGATCACTACTTCTGGCAAAAAGACTGTCTTAAGCGTTACAAACAAACCCGAAATGGCATGTTGGGAGCAGATTACTCCTCCAAATTCTCCCCCTGGCTAGCTTTGGGTTGTCTATCGCCTCGTTATATCTATCAACAGGTTCAGGAGTACGAAACACAACGGGTTAAAAACGACTCCACCTATTGGTTAGTCTTTGAGTTACTGTGGCGCGACTATTTCCGATTTATCTGTGCCAAGCATGGTAATCGAGTGTTTCGCCAATCTGGATTACAAGGAGTAAGCATACCATGGAAGGTGGACTGGAAGAGATTTGACCTGTGGACCGAGGGAATGACTGGTTTTCCCCTAGTAGATGCCAATATGCGGGAATTAACAGCCACAGGCTTTATGTCCAATCGGGGTAGACAAAATGTTGCCAGTTTCCTGACCAAGAATCTGGGGATAAACTGGCAGATGGGAGCGGAGTGGTTTGAGTCGCTGTTGATTGATTATGATGTGTGTAGCAATTGGGGCAACTGGAACTACACAGCTGGGGTAGGCAATGATGCTCGGGGTTTTCGCTATTTTAATATTCAGAAACAATCCAAAGATTATGATCCCCAGGGACAATACGTAAAACATTGGCTACCAGAACTTACTTCTGTCCCTGCCAAGAAAGTCCATCAACCCTGGACATTATCATCGGATGAGCAAAAGCGCTATGGGCTAAGAATAGGGTAGACTATCCTCAGCCTGTAGTAGATTTGTGGAAGTCAGTCCAACAAAATGAGAGGTCTACAATGCTGCTCTTAGCCGTCGGTCTTAGCCGTTGCTAAAGCAATCTATGGGCTTTTCCTTTCGATGAAGTATTTCCAGTTGAGTGTTGACAGTCAACAGTTAACCTTCAACACTCAATTAGCCAGCCATCAATTAGCCAGCCATCAATTAGCCAGCCATCAATTTTTCCCTTTCCCTGTTGATGTTGATCAAAACACAGATAGACAGAATTATATGGATAAAACTGTGCCATCTATCTGTGTTTAGCAATCCTGGTTGGATTCCTTTTTTCCCGTACTCAGTTCTCAGGTCACGGCAGTGGTAACTTAAGGGCAGGGTGAGATTCTGAAGGACGAATTCGGTATTTAACCAGATTGGCGAGATCTTGTAGTTGACCAATGGCTTCAGCACCTTCCAACTTCATCAGTTCTCGGTCATCGCGCATTTCAGTCCAAGTGATCCCGTAATCTGAAACCAAAAATCGAATCAGGTGATTGTCCCCCAAGCTAACCATAAACGATGCGCTATTCATCTGACCACCACAGGTGTAGCAGGACGCTAAATAGCCTTGGTTTTCTAGTACAATTGCCAACGCCTGGAGATTCATTACTAAATCTCTGACAAATTGACGGTGCTCCTCTGCAAGTCGTATAAACACGTCTGTTCTCCAAACACCACTCCTAGATTTTAGAGCTTATATTCTTTCTTAAAAATTTAATCTTCATCTTTCAAGATAAATCAGGATAAAATTGGGGGATTTTTTCTAAAAAATAGACTCTTGTAAATCTTTTCCTTAATCTCTTGCCTTGTTCTATCCCAAAATAAACCTGTCGGTCAAGGCAAATTGGCTCCCTTGTCACAATTTTCATGAGTCAAGGGATATACATTAGTAGTTTCTATATGTTTATGGAAATTCTTTAACTAACCTAACTACCGGTTGAAGTGCAACCGATAGTTACGTTTGATTAGCGAGCCTTAGATGTTAATTTACTTGCCACCAACCAAATCCAGGTCCTATAAATCTAACCGTTAGCCAGAAGACAATCATAAAGACAATACCAGCCCAAGCTCCCCTAGTGCTCCATTTAACAAACTGCTCACCCTGACTTTTAGTTATCGGGAGCCATGGAAATATGTTGGCTTCTTTCCCGTAGTCTTCTCCCAGTGCTGCTTTACGGCGTTTTGCTTCACCCATAATCGTTTTTAATCACTCAGTGATAATCATAACCTATGCATTGAACAATGGTGGGCGTGAGCAGAGGTGGTGTATAATTTCTTAACTTTAGGGGATGATCAGCATTGGCAACCTCAATCAATTTACTAAGTCGCCAACAGTATCATCACGGCTGCCCTTATCCCCCCGAAGATCGGGGGGCAGGTAAAAGGCAAAGGGATTAGGATAATTTCTTCAGCGTTTTATCAGTGTGGTGCCACCTTTTACCTTTTACCTTCAAATTACCTTCAAACCTGTACCTCTTCCAGCATCAATTTAGAACGCTTGAGTTCTTCTGAAAGGGGAACAGGGTAATGACCTGTGAAACAAGCAGAACAAAAACTGTTGGAGTCTTGCGCTGTGGCTAGCATCATTCCCTCCCAACTAAGATAATTAAGGGAATCCACACCAATATAATTGGCTATTTCTGCCACTGACTTGGTGGCGGCAATCAGTTGCTGTTGGTTATCCGTGTCTATTCCAAAGAAGCAAGGATGAGTGACTGGGGGCGAGGACACTCGCATATGTATCTCAGCTACACCTGCATCACGCAACGCTTTGATAAGTTTGCTGCTGGTGTTTCCTCGAACAATGGAGTCATCTACTAGTACCAATCGTTTACCAACTAAGACATCTTTGAGGGGATTCAGTTTCATGCGGATGCCAGTTTCTCGCATAGTCTGAGTGGGTTGGATAAAGGTACGACCCACATAGCGATTTTTAATCAGTCCCTCTCCGTAAGGAATACCAGACTCTCGGGAAAAGCCGATAGCTGCCGGGATACCGGAATCGGGTACAGCAATCACCATGTCCGCATCTGGTGTTGACTCTCTTGCCAGCTGACGCCCCAGGCGTAACCGATAGCTAAACACAGTTTGATCATCCATGACGCTATCAGGGCGAGCAAAGTAAATCATCTCAAAGATGCAAACTTTGCGCTCTGGCTTTTGACTCCAGTGGAAGGAAGCAATGCCTTCGTCATTAATCCACACTAATTCTCCCGGTTCCACATCCCGCAGATACTCAGCACCGATAATGTCTAAACCACAGGTTTCTGATGCTAGGACGTAGCCCCCAGAATTCTCACCTAAGGTGCCAATCACTAGAGGGCGAATGCCATTGGGGTCACGAACACCCATTATTCCAGCGGGTGTGCCAATCACTAAACTAAACGCTCCTTGGCAAGATTGAAAGGCACTCACTGCTGCTTCCAACCACCCTTTGCCATGGTTAACCTCTGTCGCGATCGCTAGGGCGATTAGTTCTGAATCCGTAGTGGTCATCAAGTTCGAGTTATGCTTTAGTAAATCATTACGTAATTGCATAGTGTTGACCAAGTTACCGTTATGAGCCAAAGCCAAAGGTCCTAAGGGAGTTTCCACCACGGCTGGTTGAGCATTAGCGATGTGGCTAGAGCCAGTGGTAGAGTAACGGTTATGACCAACTGCTATCTGACCAGGTAGCTGAGCCAAAATTTCTTCATTAAAGACCTGGGAGACTAGCCCCATATCCTTGTAGACATGCAGCTGCTTGTCATCAAAGGTAACAATCCCTGATGATTCCTGACCTCGGTGCTGTAGGGCAAATAGACCAAAGTAAGTCAGCTTAGCGACATCTTGCTCTGGTGCATAGATACCAAAGACTCCGCAAGCTTCCTCTGGCTTGTCCAAGTGCTGGGGATAGTCATCCTTGGACTGATCACAATATTGGTCAGAGGAAAGGGATTGGTTGGGCTTCATAACTATTATGGCTTGCTCCTAATTGCGGCATGAAGTCGGTGGAACCTAAATCCTCTGAGGATTGGTTCTGTATATTTAATTAAACTTAATGTTTCCTTAACGATATCACCTATAGGATATTATTGTGGTTCAATGTCGGCAATTGCTGGATATTCCTATGGCGGTTACTGCATTTTGCCCCCCGAAACCAAAGCTAAAACATAGCGCCTGCCTGACTTCGCACTGACGCGCTATAGTTACGAAATCCAAATCCCATTCCGGTTCCCTCAACCCAATACAAGGGGGTAGGACTTGGTGTTTTAAAGCCATTAGACACAAAGCAGTACCAATGGCTCCAGAAGCACCAAGAGTGTGACCAGTGGCTCCTTTGGTAGAACTGATTGCCACCCCTTGGGGAAATAGCTGCTGAATCAGCTGCGCTTCATTCTGGTCATTAAGTTTGGTTCCGGTACCGTGGGTATGGATATAATCAATATCTGTAGGAAATAGGTGGCTGCGGTCTAGACATTGTTTGATAGCTGCGATCGCACTCTGTCGATCTGGGTTAGGTGTACTGACATGATAAGCGTCCGAGGTCAAGCCAAACCCCAGTAATTTTCCATAGATAGGCGCTGCTCGACGATCAGCCAAATCCTCTGACTCCAATACCAATACAGAACCTCCCTCTGCCAACACCAAGCCTTGACGTTGCTTGTCAAAGGGGTAAGCACCAGTTTTTGCTAGAGCCCCCATTTTAGTAAATCCGGCTAGGGTTAGGGGAGTAATTGGTGCTTCTACAGCACCAGCAATGACTCGTTGGCATTGACCGGTTTGAATCAATTCAAATCCTTGAGCGATCGCCCAAATTCCTGTTGCACAAGCTGCCATTGGTGCTAGGACTGGCCCAAAGGAACCAATGTAATGGGCAGCAGCAATAGCTGGTTGATGGGGTAGAGTGTCTAACCAATGCTCTAGAGTTAAGATTTCATTTAAGCTATCGAATCCGGGATACTCTGGTTCGGTGTCGAGTTTCCCATGACTAGTCATCTGCTCCTGGGCTAGTTGCTCCCAAGCTGCCTGACAGCTACGACTGGAACCAATCACCACACCACAATCCTTTAGAGGGATGGTTAAGTTAGCATCTTCAACAGCATCTGCTACAACCTGGTAGGTCAGCTGTTCAATAGAAGCTGGTGTCTTACCAATCATAGCCAACGGTAGAGGTGATAAATTGGCAAAGGGTTGATACCAGCTAATAGCAGACTCACCGTTTAGCAAATGCTGCCAACTGGGTTTGAGGCGACCTAAAGCAGATACTAATCCAATCCCAGTAACGCATACCTGCACGGATTCGTTTAAAGATAGTTTATCTTTATCTTAAGGTTTCTTCAGGTTTTCGATGCCTTGAGTGACCTTGACTGATTCAATGCGATCGCCTTGCTGAATTTTGTCTACCACATCCATACCTTTAATGACTTTGCCAAATACAGCATAGTCCCCATCCAAGAAAGGCAGCTCTGCTAGGGCAATGTAAAACTGTGAAGAGGCTGAGTCTGGCATTTGGGAACGAGCCATGGCTACAGCACCACGAGTATGAGTCAACTGAGGATCACCAGGAATTCCGGCTGCCTTAAAGGTTTTGCTGTATATCGGTTCCTTTGCCCCCTTCGGCTTAATTTCTAGTGGGATGTAACGAGTTTCCTTCGTTTGTGGATCTATGAACCCCCCTGTGCCCAGAAGCTCTACTGGAAATTTTGGGTTTTTTCCTTGGGGATCACCACCTTGGACAACAAATGGTTGAGGTTCCCTTACCACTCGGTGAAATACTAGTCCGTCATAAACACCCTTGTCAACCAGATCCACAAAATTGCCAGCTGTAATCGGGGCATTGCTTCCATACACTTCAATAGTAATCGGGGAGCCTTTTACCCTCAGCTCAACAGTAGCTTTTTTGTCTAGTCGGGGTAAATTGCTGAATTGGGGATTGCTGGTGGTCTCAGCAGGAGTAGATTTGTTTTGGGGAGTTGATGATTCCGTTGAGTTCGCCGTTGGGCTGCTGCATCCTACTATTACCAGACCTAACACTACTAACATCACAGATAGCCAGCGCCGGATATTCATACTCATGCTTACTATAACTATATCTTGTTTTATTGGCAATTTACAACCCTTCCAGGGGAACTCCGAGGAAACGAGCCAGCTCTGCTCCCTGATTCTCTAATTCCAAAAGGGAGATGGGTTGACCGACACGAGTAAGAGGAACTTCCCGGCGATCCTTAGTGCGGACGTAGAGGACTCGGCGTGGATTTAGACCTTCTTTGATGTCTACTCGAATCGACTGGACATCTTCTGTACGGCAACTGAATTCGACTTCACGGTTTTTACCGGGAAAGCCAGACCGCACTACTCTGACCATACCTGTTTCTTGGTTAAATTCATTGTAGCCTCCGCCGATATCCCAATAAATGGTTAGCCATAGGTAGAGAGATAGCAACAGTGCAGCAACACCATAGAACCCCATTGCTACCCCCTGAGGGATAAAAATTAGGTTGGTTGCATCTCCAATCGGGAGTAGATCCATGTTGAGATAACTCGAAAGCCCTGCCAGGAAAAATCCTATACCTCCTATAGATACAGCTCCTGCCACTAAATAGTTGCTCAAACGGCGAGAGCCAAGAACCGATTGTCGAAGTACCAGGTTTTCCAGTTGGTTGGTCGATGCTGCCATGAGAAGATGTGGTTGCCTCTAAGAAATCTGACTTGACAATAGTGCTGAGTCCGAGAGTAGATCAGTTGATTTATGGATACTCCAGGGAGCTCATCTAGAACTTGTATCACATTTTTGACCAAGACAGGGAAATTATGTAACTTTTGACACCAAATATAAAAAAAATCTGAGGAGTATGTGTAATTTTGTAAAATTTTTGGTATTTATTATTATTGTATGTAACGTTTGTAACCCCAGTCTCCTTATGGGAGAATCAAGTCAAGCGTTAAACTGTGTGATAGTTTAAGAAACATTAAGTCACCACAGCCTAACCTGATAGCCTGTGGCATCCCGTTAAAAGACAATCCTGTAAGAGGGAAGTGACTTAAAATCACTGAACTCTAAGGGAAATCCACCTCTAGAAGGGTGGGAGTGTCGCTAAAAAGACGTAAAAACGTCCCAATTTTGAATCCTTGCAAATCGTTATATGTATGAGGATTTGAATCTATGACAGTAGCAGTAGGACGCGCCCCCAGCACCAGAGGATGGTTTGATATCCTCGATGACTGGCTCAAGCGCGATCGCTTTGTATTCGTCGGCTGGTCCGGCATTCTGTTGTTCCCCTGTGCCTACATGGCTTTAGGGGGCTGGCTAACTGGCACCACCTTTGTAACCTCTTGGTACACCCACGGCTTAGCCTCTTCTTACCTAGAAGGTTGTAACTTCCTGACCGTAGCAGTATCCTCTCCTCCTAACAGTCTGGGACACTCCCTGCTGCTGTTGTGGGGACCAGAAGCTCAAGGAGATTTGACTCGCTGGTTCCAACTAGGAGGGTTGTGGAGCTTCGTGGCATTCCACGGAGCATTTGGTCTGATTGGGTTCATGCTGCGGCAATTTGAAATTGCGCGTCTAGTAGGCATCAGACCCTACAACGCGATCGCATTCAGTGCGCCGATTGCAGTATTTGTCAGCGTGTTCCTGATGTACCCATTGGGACAGTCGAGCTGGTTCTTTGCTCCTAGCTTCGGAGTAGCAGGTATCTTCCGTTTCATCCTGTTCCTGCAAGGCTTCCACAACTGGACACTCAATCCCTTCCACATGATGGGGGTAGCCGGGGTACTCGGTGGAGCGCTGCTGTGTGCCATTCATGGGGCAACGGTAGAAAATACCCTGTTCCAGGATGGTGACAAAGCCAACACCTTCCGGGCGTTCAACCCGACCCAAGCGGAAGAGACCTACTCCATGGTCACCGCTAACCGCTTCTGGTCTCAAATCTTCGGAATTGCCTTCTCCAACAAGCGCTGGCTGCATTTCTTTATGCTGTTTGTGCCAGTAACTGGCTTGTGGATGAGTGCAGTAGGAATTGTAGGTTTAGCATTGAACCTGCGAGCCTATGACTTCGTGTCCCAGGAAATCCGGGCAGCAGAAGATCCAGAATTTGAAACGTTCTATACCAAGAACATTTTGCTAAATGAGGGTCTGCGGGCTTGGATGGCTCCAGCAGACCAACCTCACCAAAACTTTGAGTTCCCTGAGGAGGTACTACCGCGTGGTAACGCTCTCTAATAATATTGGTATGGTTGCGGGCAATCGCGACCAAGAATCTTCCGGTTTCGCCTGGTGGTCTGGTAATGCCCGTCTGATCAACCTTTCTGGTAAGTTGCTGGGAGCTCATGTTTCCCATGCTGGCCTGATCGTTTTCTGGGCTGGCGCAATGACCCTGTTTGAGGTTGCTCACTACATTCCCGAAAAGCCTGTGTTCGAGCAGGGATTGATTCTAATCCCTCACATGGCTACTTTAGGTTGGGGTGTTGGTCCTGGTGGCGAAATTATTGACACTTTCCCCTACTTTGTTATTGGTGTCCTACACCTGATTTCTTCTGCCGTATTGGGCTTTGGCGGTATTTATCACGCCGTTCGTGGTCCTGAAGCCTTAGAAAGTTATTCTAACTTCTTTGGTTACGACTGGAAGGATAAGAACAAGATGACTAGTATCATCGGGTTCCACCTGATCATGTTAGGATTGGGTGCCTTCTTGCTGGTGATCAAGGCTATGTTCGTCGGCGGTGTTTATGACTCTTGGGCACCGGGTGGTGGTGCTGTTCGTTTGATCACTAACCCAACCCTGAACCCTGGTGTGATCTTCGGCTACTTAGTCGATGCTCCCTTCGGTGGTGAAGGTTGGATTATTGGTGTCAACAACATGGAAGACATCATCGGCGGTCATATCTGGATTGGTCTGATCTGCATCTTTGGTGGTGTATTCCACATTCTGACTAAACCCTTCGGCTGGGCTCGTCGTGCCTTTGTCTGGTCTGGAGAAGCTTACCTCTCCTACAGCTTAGGTGCCTTGTCCATGATGGGCTTCATTTGCTCTTGCTACGTGTGGTTCAACAACACCGCTTATCCTAGCGAGTTCTATGGTCCTACCAATGCTGAAGCGTCTCAAGCTCAGTCTTTCGTATTCTTAGCCCGTGACCAACGCCTAGGTGCTAACATTGCGTCTTCCCAAGGGCCTACTGGTCTGGGTAAATACCTGATGCGCTCTCCTACTGGTGAAATCATCTTCGGTGGTGAAACCATGCGCTTCTGGGATTTCCAAGGTCCGTGGTTGGAGCCTCTACGGGGTCCCAATGGTCTGGATGTTAACAAGCTCAGAAATGACATTCAGCCTTGGCAGCTACGTCGTGCTGCTGAGTACATGACCCATGCTCCTAACGGTTCCATCAACTCTGTAGGTGGTATTATTACTGAGGCAAATTCCTTCAACTATGTCAACCCTCGTGCTTGGTTGGCTAGTTTCCACTTTGTGATGGCTTTCTTCTTCCTAGTTGGTCACCTCTGGCACGCTGGTCGTGCACGGGCTGCCGCTGCTGGATTCGAGAAAGGTATTGAGCGTGAAACTGAAGCAGTACTTAGTATGCCTGACCTTGACTAGGTGATTTTATTGAGTGAAAACTCAATGATAAATCAGACTAAGAAAGACTAATTAATGGCTAATTAATAGCTAACTAATAGCTAAGTGATTTTTACAGCTCCTGTACTCTACAGGAGCTTTTTTTTGGAACAGTCTTGTGGATAACTCTTGTCTAAGTTGGTCATCGCTGTATGCAGGTCATGGGTAAGCTGTGCAGCTCCTTTTTTAACTGACTGAGTACTATAATCTGCTACACTAATCGGAGATCCAACAGTAACTGTGACATCACAACCCCATTTAGGGATAGGCTGGCTATAATTAAGAGAAATCGGTACAATATTGAGACCAATACCAGGGTGAGATGATTCTACCTGCAAGGCAATACGAGCCATACCAGGTTTTAAGGGGTTTACTTCACCATTACGGAAGATATTGCCTTCAGGAAACATTACCAGTGCTTCGCCATTACTCAGAAGTTCCACAGTGTGGCGGATACTGCTAATTCCTCCACGTCCAGTATTTACGGGGAACCCTCCTAGGCGACGGATCAACCAACCCTGTAGGCCATAGATTTCATTGGCTGAGACCATATACCGCAAGTCACGTCCGGTTACGGGTTTACCAACGGCGTAAGGAACCATTAACGCATCCCAACGAGAGCGATGGGTGGGAGCTAAAATAATAGGACCTGTCTTAGGAACGTTCTCTTGCCCTGTTACGGTAAGTTGACCAAAATGAAACGGAATGACAACACGCCGTGCTAAGGGATAGATAATGTTAATTAACCCGTGGCAAATACCAGAATCTACAGACATGGCTTTTATGGGGTTACCGTGATCGTTACCATAATCAGAAGTGCTTTTTAGCGTTGTTGTCATTGGTCAATCCTACTTACTGCAAGTAGAGCTAAACTATGAATGATCAAGGGTTTTTACTAAATCCTTAACCTTCACTTCTACTGTATGTGGTTTCGAACTCAATATTTGACACTCACAGGACACTTCTTGTGGTGTCATGCCCTGATATGTTAGCTATCTATAGGAAGGCTATTAATGGTGTGGCTGAAGTTAACTTGCTAAAGTTAATCAGTTTTAGGGGTAAGGGAGCAGGGAGCAGGGAGTAGGGAGTAGGGAAAGAGAGGGAAGTGTTGGAAGTGTTGGTAGATTGGGAGATCGGTAGATCGGGAGATCGGGAGTCAGATCAGCAACTCCATGAAGACTGCGGAGGTACAAAGAATTTTTGCCCAGGTTCGACTTCCCTGTTCTTTCTTCCCTGTTCCCTACTCCCTACTCCCTACTCCCTAAAACCCCAAGGGTGTCAGCAACTCACCCAAGGTCGAATTGCTATTGTCTTTTGCGTCGCTCGGTAAACCAAGATTGTAACTGTTCCCGACAAACGGATTCCATAATTCCCGCTATTACTGGCAACCGGTGATTAGAACAAGCACTATCAGGAAGATTAGCAACGGTGCGAATGCTGCCAGTTTTAGGATCGTCCACACCATAAACCAGAAGACCGAGTCGTGCTAAGATAATCGCTCCGGCACACATGGGACAAGGTTCCAAGGTAACGTAGAGAGTGCAGGTATTAAGATGCCAGCTTTGCAGCTGTTGACCAGCAGCACGGAGTGCCAGGATTTCGGCATGAGCAGTGGGGTCTTTGTCCCGCTCTCGACGATTCTCTCCTGTAGCAATTAACTTACCTTCACTGTCTACAATCACGGCACCCACTGGTACCTCACCCGCTTCACCAGCTTTCTGGGCAATCTCTATGGCAACACTCATCCATTTGCGATGGATGAGATAGGAGTTATCAATCGGGTTAGGTACTTCCATTCTAGGGAGTAGGGAGTAGGGAGTAGGGAGATGGGGAGATGGGGAGATGGGGAGATGGGGAGATGGGGAGATGGGGAGATGGGGAGATCAGGATTAAGGGTTAATTGTTTATTACTATTTTAAAATTTCAATTATTAATTGAAATCCATAAATATTGGATTTATTGTAACCATTTTATGGTGTATTTTTTGATTAGTAAACTAGATATATCACGAAAACTAATACTACTTAATCATAACACCAAAAACTACTCGAATATCTTTCCTACTATTCCCTGTTGCCTATTCCCTGTTCCCTGTTCCCTGTTCCCTACTCCCGATTCCCGATTCCCGATTCCCGATTCCCCAAAACTAATTATTCCCCGTTCATGTTATAGATCGGTTCATTGTAGCCATCGCCACCAAAAGACCGGATTATAACCACATCAACAGTGCGATCGCATTTGCTGCAATCCCTAACTTCGTTAATCATCCACTGGATCGCTTGATCCACATCAGGACCACCACCACCCAAGTCAAAGGCAGGGCCATCTAAAGACAGATCAACATTAGGAGATTCACTAATTTGATAGCGCTTGACCGTAGCAGCAGCAGGAAATGCTACCACTCCCAACATGATCACGAATACTAAGGCACTAATTATTAAACGTTTCACTATTGTTATTGACCCTGAAAGCTTAACCAATCAACCTTAACTCTTCTATTCCGATCTTGCACTAAGTTGAATATTTCACTGTCAAGGTAGGGAATAGGGAACATCGGAGATCCCCCATTATCCCCCTTAAAAAAGGGGGACGAGCGAGTATGGCTCCCCCCTTTTTTAAGGGGGGCTGGGGGGGATCATAATCTTGCGGAAAACTTTGAAAACACTCCCTAGGGGGGCAAAATCATACCCATAATCAGCAACGCTCTCTACTCCCGATTTCCGATTCCCGATTCCCATTAGCTTGCTGCCTGAGTTAACAAAGCCTCCAATTGTGCCTTAGCGTCTAAATCATACAACTCATCGCAACCGCCAATGTGTTGGTTATTTATAAAAATTTGGGGTACCGTTCGACCGCCGTTGGCTCGTTCCGCCATCTGGTTTCTGGCATTGTCGTCCCCATCGATTTTATACTCGGTGTAGTCAACCCCTTTCCACCATAGCAATAGCTTCGCTCGGATACAGAAGGGGCAGGCTTGCCACGTGTAAATTTCCACGTTGGCTTTCATCTGTCCGCCTCCCGGTCGTCTCCCGCTATAATCTTTGACGCACGCGGTGAGAGGAAAGGGAGGACAGGGTTTAGTTTGTATAGGCATAACCATCCTTCCTGTGAATAAATTGGCAATATTTGTGACTGATGCCCTGCACCAATCCTGATTTAGTTGATATGTTGAAAGACCCTGATTTTCTGGTAGCAACCCGTCCTACATAGGTACCGATATTTTTGCCTTTGGTTACTACAGCACGAACTATATCGCCCGTTTGAAAGCCTTTGTGAAATTTAATTCTGGAGCAATGACGAATAGGGAATCCATACTTATTGGTTCTACAGAGCTGACGAGTACCGTGCCCCTTTGCGGTCATTATCAAAGGATGGGTTACTTCAATAATCAATGTTTCAACTTTTCCAACATTCGCCGCATCCAACCAATGAGTTTTAGGAAGACTTTGGCGGCACCTATTGAATTTAGTCAATCCGCCGCTGCCCACTTCAATAGGCAACCCGATTGATTTTAATTCGTGGTACAATTTCCAGCGGGTTGTATTAACAGAAGCCGCATCAGCGAGGGGGCGTTTAGCTTGATTCAGTATACGTTTCAATATGCTAGGCTTCTTGGATAAGAAAAGCTCAATATCTTGGTTAGATTTAGCTTGGTTACATGGGCGACAAGCGATCGCTAAATTAGAAACTCGATCGGAGCCACCTTTAGATTTAGGCTTGATATGCTCGATTTCTAACTGAGTACCTGTTGCCCCACAATAAGCACACTTGCGATTCCATTTTTCAAGTAAATATTCCCGAAGTTCATAGCCGTAAAGTGTACCCTGTTGGTACTCGATACCAGATATTTCAGGATTTTGCAGCTTTTGAGTGTCGAACCTAACCAATTCTTGGGAGATACCTGTAACAGGACATAATCGAGTTAGCTTTTTAACCCAAGTTAAAATATTTTGAACTCTAGACATCAGGCTAGGAGCTAACCAACCTTTTGGTCTAGTTCTATTAAGGAACCTGGGCTTGCGGTATCGATTCTTACGATTGCGTCGGGAGCATCTTAACTGCCTGCGAGAGGTTAAAGCTTCTCGTATTTGAAAACCCCTATGGGTAAGTTCGGCTCCCCAGATTACCCGCTTTCCTTGGACAATGGCTAGACCGCTTGTTTTTGCACCAGGGTCTATTTTTAACTGATGTTCGTGAGTGATTGGTTCCTTTATTTCTTCCGTCAAAAATATAGTAAATGGGTAACGACGATAGACTTTGGCTTTGCCTGTTGAGAGTAAAATTCTCGCTCTCGCCGGTTTACATGGGTCTAAAGGTTGTCGATTTTTGTTAAGTACAAAGACACGCATAACTGTGTTTCCTCCTATCGCTAGGGTAAAGTTAGCTTCGTCAAAGTTATTTCTCGGTACTTTCCCAATCGCACTGGCTTAACTCAACTACACCTGTTTAACGGCTGGGTTCTAGAGCTGGGGACTAGCTACGCATCCCCAGGTAGGAACTTGAACACTCAGAAATAACGTAGTTTTTAGAAAACTTAGACTGGTCAACTATGAGCTTTTAACAAGCTCCCGCTATAGTCTGAAAAGACTTAGCGGTGAGTTATTGACCTGTTCTGGCTTGCGTCCTAGGATGGGATTGAGAAAATCCAGCATTGTTGGTTAATCCTATGGTGTTGAATCTATAGCAACCTCTAAGACTTGTGAGATACAAATATCTAAGTTTTAGGGAGCAGGGACTTCGGAGCAGGGAAGAGGCAAGAGCCAATAGTCTGAAGTCTGAAGTGGGTAGTGCTGTATTAAAATCTAACACACGAGTACCCATTTACTGGAAACTAGTACTAGTTTGTCGCTAACGAGTACTAGTTTATCACTTACCAGTACTCGTTTCTCGTTAACTAGTACTGGTGTATAACAAACCAGTACTGGTGTATAACAAATGGGTACTAGTTTGTTATATATTAGTACTCGTTAGCGACAAACCAGTACTGGTGTATAACAAACAAGTACTAGTTTGTCGCTAACGAGTACTAGTTTATCACTTAACAGTACTCGTTTCTCAGTAACTAGTACTTGTTGCTAATACACTAGTACTTGCGTATTAAAAACCGGTACCAATTTGTTATTGACGAGTACGATTTTCTCACATGCCAGTACTGGTTTGCCGCTTGATCGGTGCGATCGCACTATAGCCCTACGCCCAAGTCAGAAGTTGGAAGTCATAAGTTAGAAGTCGGACTAAGCCCTTAATACAAATCTCCCCATCTCCCCACACTCCCCACACTTCCCACTCTAGGGCCACCACCGACTTACATCCTTAATCGCTTCAACAATTGCAGCCAGAGCTTCTTTGCCTCCCAAAGAGATAATAGTTGGACTGAGATTAACCAAGTTTCCTAAGAACCGCCAGCGATCGTGACAAGCCAAGGTATGAAGAAACTCTTGCCAAAGGGAAACGTCCTCTTGGAGGGAAAAGTTAGGATTTTTGATTAGTCCACTGAATGCATAGGCTCGGTGATACTCAGACTGAATTGCCCGTGCTGTTTCTAGCACTTCTGGGAGCAAGCTTTGCGGGCAATGTGGTGCTAGTATACTTAGAGCATAGGCTCGGATAAACTCATCGGTAAGTTCCCGTGCCCATTCTAGGGCTTCTGGTAGGATTTGAGGCAACTGTGGTGCTAGTTCACTCAGCGCTATGGCTCGGATAAACTCATCGGTAATGGCCTGTGCTGCTTCTAGGGCTTCTGGTAAGATTTCCGGCAACTGTGGTGCTAGTTCACTCAGCGCTATGGCTCGGCTCGACTCATCGGTAATGGCTCGTGCCTCTTCTAGGGCTTCTGATAAGATTTGAGGCAACTGTGGTGCTAGCCTAATCAGGGCATGGGCTCGGCTCGACTCATCGGTAATGGCTCGTGCCTCTTCTAGGGCTTCTGGTAAGATTTCCGGTAATTTTGGCGCTAGTTCACTCAGGGCATAGGCTCGGCTCGACTCATTGATAATGGCTCGTGCTGCGTCTAGGGCTTCTGGTAGAATTTCTGGCAACTGTGCTCCTATTTCATTCAAGGCATTGGCTCGATCTCTGTTATCGGTAATAGCCCGTGCCACTTCTAGGGCTTGTGAGAGTAGTCTTTCCCCCAACTGTGGTGCTAGTTTACTCAGTAATATAGCTCGGTTTTCGTTATCGGTAATGGCCTGTGCCGCTTCTAGGGCTTGTGGGAGCAACATTTCCGGCAACTGTGGTGCTAGTTCACTCAGGCCATGGCCTCGGCTGAACTGACTGGTAATGGCTCGTGTCGCTTTTAGAGCTTCTGGTAAGATTTCCGGAAAATGTGGTGCTAGTTCACTCAGAGCTATGGCTCGGCTCGACTCATCGGTAGCTTGTGCTGCCTCTATCACTTCTGGTAGGATTTCTGGCAAATGCCGTGCTAATCTACTCAAGGCTCTGGCTCGGTCTGACTGATTGGTTGCCCGTGCCGCTTCCAGAGCTTCTGGTAAAATTTCCGGCAACTGTGGTGCTAGTTCACTCAGAGCTATGGCTCGGTCTGATTTATCGTTAATGATCCGTGCGGCGTCTAGGGCTTCTGGTAAGATTTGAGGCAACTGTGGTGCTAGTCGAATCAGGGCATGGGCTCGGTCTCTATCATTGGTAATGGCTCGTGCGGCTTCTAGGGCTTCTGGTAAAATTTCGGGCAACTGTGGTGCTAGTCGAATCAGGGCATAGGCTCGGTCTCTATCATTGGTAATGGCTCGTGCGGCTTCTAGGGCTTCTGGTAAAATTTCCGGCAATTGTGGTGCTAGTCGAATCAGGGCATAGGCTCGGTCTCTATCATTGGTAATGGCTCGTGCTACTTCTAGGGCTTCTGGTAAAATTTCCGGCAAATATGGTGCTAGTCCACTTAGAGCTCTGGCTTTACTTGACTTATCGGTAATTGCCCGTGCAATTTTGAGGGCTTCTGAGAGTAATGTTTCCGGTAACTTTGGGGCTAGCTCTTCTAGTGCTTCTGCTCGATTACTAGGATCTTGTATGTGTTGAACATAAGCTAAAGCTTGAACTGGAGTCCAGATCTTTTTCTCTACCAGGGCTGCCATTAACTCTCCTGGAATATGCCCAAGCAAACTATTGATAGAAGACACGATCAAGGCATAACGGCACTGCAAACTAATGGAACAATTTGGTGAATAGGAAAAAGCGTCTTCTGCTAACTGCCAAGCCTTGGCCACATCCTTGACAAAGCCCCCTAGTTGATCGAGACGTTCACAGGTTTCATACCAACCATTGCGTCCAGCCTCTGTTTCCTCCTGCAGCAGTTGGTGTAGTTCCTCTACCCAACCGGCTTTTTCTAAATGCCAGGTCAGATAACTGTGACTATAGCCATCATCCGGTAGAGTGTGCCATAAGCCGTTTTCGGTTTTTTGGCGATAGCGCTCTAGGAGTTGACCATGGGCTTGGGGCCAGGTTAATCCCAAACCCGGTAAGCTTCCCTCTCCCCCTGTAGCTGCTTCAGCAGTTAGTAACCGACGGGCCATGTCATGAACTAAGTCATGGAGCTGATAGGTGGGACTGCCATTAGTGGATTTACCAGAGAGCAGTAGAGCCTTAGATTTAAAATACTGTAAGGTTCTTCTTGCTTCTCGTGGACTTACATCCCACAAGGTTGTCCCTAAAGCCGGAGTAATCGAGACATCTTCTGGCAACACACCCAACCAGGCAAATTGCTGAAATTTTTCCGATGGTAGTCGTCGTAAACTGAGATTAAAGGATGCCACTAGGCTATAGTGCTTGCGTCGCTTTTCCTCAACCTCTTGGGCACCTGGTAAATCTAAGGTTTCCAACCGGGCAATTTCCGTTTGTAGGTCAGTCAGTAACTCCTGCCAGGAAATACCATCTGCTATTTGTGCTGCCGCTAACTCCAGGGCTAGGGGTAAGTAGCCCACAGTTGTGGCTAGGGCTTGGGCTTGTTTGCGGTCTGACCCCGTAAGTTTAGAACCCCCATAGTCTTCCAGTAACGCTAAGGCTTGTGAGGGACTCATCACATCTAAATCATAGCGAGTCACTCCCACAATTTGAGCTTCACGAGTGGTCACTAACACCCGGCACTTAGCACCACCAATCCGAAACGGTTCCACATGGTCTGGGTTCCAAGCGTCATCTACTACTAGCAACGTAGCCTTTTCAAACAGCAAGGTTTGTAAATGTCTAGAAGCAGCATTAGTATTAGTGGGTTTATAGTCATGGTCGCCCAGTGCTTGGATCCAACTACTGAGGAAAGACAGCAAATCTGGCTGCTGACCCAAGGTTGCCCAGAGAATACCATCGCCAAAATGAGTCTGTACCTCTGGATCATGGGCAATAGCAGCAGCCAAGGTAGATTTACCAATACCTCCCAAACCATAAATGGCGCTAACCACCAGAGTTCCGGTCTTAGCTGTCTGCTCTGACAGTAAGGATTGCTTCAGGGATTGGCTTACCTCTGGGCGCTGGATAAAGTAAGGTGGTAGGGGTGGGGCTTGGAAAGGAACCCCTGGCTTACGGCGAAGGGATTGGCACCTTTTGGGAGTAGTAGCAGTTGCTTGTTGTTGCTGTTTGGATTTATCTGGTCGTTTATTGTCCCACTCTTGATTAAATAGTTCTAGATTTGTGGCTAGGTCTTGGCAGTAGAGTGTCAGGGTGAAATGCCTTTCTTCCGTTCCTTTTTTCTTGACACGGTTGTCTTCTAAAATTCCTAAGAAGTCTTCCATCCGCTGCAACGCTTCTACCACTTGATGCTTGCTGAGACTACCTGGATAGTTATCGTTCTTGGTGAGTTGGATTAAATATCTGGTCTGAGTTTCAATTACTAGTTTTGGATTAGTTGAGGTTTTCTCTATCCAACGGAATTTAATATCGGGATTCCCCTGATTAGCGATGTCTTGGGCAAAAGAAACTAATGCTTTAAATAGACGTAGTGCTCTTTTTTGAACAGTAGGACCTAAAGTACGTCTGGGCATGCTATTGGGGGATGGGCAAGAAAGAAAGTTGAGGGTTAGGGTAGGTTTTCCCACAATTGCAGAAGCTACCCTCAACTAGTCTAGCCTTGATACACGGTGGTTGTAGCTACCCTAAACCTAACTGTTGCTTTTAGACACTACCCCCAGGTCACCATGGATTCAGTTAGGTAATCGAAGCAATACCATGAATGACCTCAAAGAGCAAGTCGTTGATAATCAAGGAGTTGACACCATAGCATTAGTCGAAGAACCACAGCCCCTAATGGAAAATCCTGCACTCTGGCTCAAGGATGGGGACAGTCCAGCGGAAATGATTTTAGCGATCGCAGTGTTATTGGGAGCACTGACCAGATTGATCCAGGTGGTGGGTCCTTGGTTTAAGAAGCAGGATGGGTGATCCCCCCTAACCCCAAAATTTTGGGTAGTAATGATATCAAAGTCCCCCAGAATTGGGGGATTTAGGGGGCAAACAAGAAATAGGCAGTGTGGGTGATCCCCCCTAACCCCCCTTAATAAGGGGGGAATTTGAAACTAAGGAGGGAAAAGGGTTTCAGTCACTGTTCCCGATTCCCGATTCCCGATTCCCGATTCCCGATCCCGATTCCCGATTCCCGATTCCCGATTCCCAATTCCCGATTCCCGATTCCCTGTTCCCTTCTACGAGATACCAAGCTCTGATAGACTTAAAGACTGTAAACAAATAATTAAGAAAATAAGCTCATCAAGCTTTTGGGAGAACGGGCGCTTTGGAAAATACACTAGGCTTAGAAATTATAGAAGTCGTAGAGAAAGCTGCGATCGCATCCGCCAAATGGATGGGTAAAGGGGAGAAAAACACTGCTGACCAAGTGGCTGTAGAAGCCATGCGGGAGCGGATGAACAAGATCTATATGCGGGGTCGCATTGTAATTGGAGAAGGGGAGCGGGATGATGCTCCCATGCTCTACATTGGTGAAGAAGTTGGGATTTGCACCCAAGAGAATGCTGCCGACTTCTGTAACCCAAGTGAGCTGATCGAAATTGATATTGCGGTTGACCCCTGCGAAGGCACCAACCTAGTTGCCTATGGCCAAAACGGTTCAATGGCAGTGCTAGCTATTTCCGAGAAAGGTGGTCTATTTGCTGCTCCTGACTTTTACATGAAGAAGCTGGCAGCACCACCCCAAGCATTGAATCATGTGGATATCAACAAGTCCGCAACGGAAAATCTGCAAATCCTCTCCGATTGTCTAGAGCGCTCCATTGAAGAACTAGTGGTGGTTGTGATGGACCGTTCCCGTCACAAGGACTTGATCCAGGAAATCCGGGGAGCTGGTGCTCGGGTGCGACTGATTAGTGACGGTGACGTTTCCGCCGCCATCTCCTGTGCCTTTTCTGGTACCAATATCCATGCCTTGATGGGAATCGGTGCTGCACCGGAAGGGGTAATCTCAGCAGCAGCAATGCGTGCCTTAGGGGGACACTTCCAAGGTCAGCTAATCTACGATCCCGCCATCGTGAAAACTGGTTTGATTGGGGAGAGCAAGGAAAGCAACATTGCCCGGCTCAACGAAATGGGTATTACCGATCCCGATAAGGTTTACAATGCTCAGGAACTAGCCTCTGGTGAGACCGTACTGTTTGCTGCTTGTGGTATCACCCCAGGAACCCTGATGGAAGGGGTTCGGTTCTTCCAAGGTGGAGCACGGACTCAAAGCCTAGTTATTTCCAGTCAGTCCAAAACCGCTCGATTTGTGGACACCGTCCATATGTTTGAACAGCCCAAGTATATCCAATTGAGCTAACTCTTAGGAAGAGGGTTGTAACCTTGTAGGTAAGCTATCAGCGTGTCGCGTATCAGCTATCAGCCGAATCCTTACCCCTGTAGCGCCTAGGGCGTGTCTTCTTGCCTCGGAGATCCCCCATTATCCCCCTTAAAAAAGGGGGACTTTGAGTATGGCTCCCCCCTTTTTTAAGGGGGGCTGGGGGGGATCATAATCTTGCGGAAAACTTTGAAAACACGCCCTAACCGCAACAGTAGTTCAAGCTTGAAGGAAGGTTTAAAACCTAGTTTAACCCTTCCTTCAACTTCGTTTTAGTAAGGATTTGTAGGAAACATTATGTAGGAAACATTTGTACCAACAAACCGATAAAAAATTACCAATATAACGTAATAAAGTACACAATATTTTTTCCCTGTTCCCTATTCCCTATTCCCTATTCCCTACTCCTATCAAAACATTCCCATCAAAACCATGAACATTGCCGTAGTAGGTCTGAGCCACAAGACAGCACCGGTTGAAGTCAGAGAAAAACTGAGCATTCCAGAAGCCCAGTTAGAAACTGTGATGCCCCACTTATGTAGCTATCCTCATATAGAAGAGGTAGCGATACTGAGTACTTGTAATCGGTTGGAAGTTTATATAGTAACCACAGAAACTGATGCAGGAATTCGAGAATTGTGCCAGTTTCTGACAGAAAAAGCTGGCATTCCTCTAGCCAAGTTGCGCCCCCACCTATTTATTCTGTTGTATCAAGATGCAGTCATGCACTTAATGCGGGTTGCTGGAGGTCTAGATAGCCTAGTCTTAGGAGAAGGGCAAATTCTAGCTCAGGTCAAAACCACCCACAAACTTGGTCAGCAACACAAGGGAATCGGACGTCTACTGAATCGATTGTTTAAACAAGCAATTACAGCCGGTAAGCGAGTTCGCACGGAAACCAGTATTGGAACAGGGGCGGTCTCCATTAGCTCAGCAGCGGTAGAGTTAGCTCAGCAGAAGGTAGAGACCCTTTATGGCA
This sequence comes from Moorena sp. SIO3I8, assembly GCF_010692325.1. Classification (GTDB taxonomy): domain Bacteria; phylum Cyanobacteriota; class Cyanobacteriia; order Cyanobacteriales; family Coleofasciculaceae; genus Moorena. The sequence goes on from NZ_JAAHHW010000005.1 coordinate 98,982, forward strand.
CCTCTTTGACCCCCTATAAAATAGCAATTATCGGTGCTGGCAAGATGTCGCGCTTGCTGGTGAAACATCTGCTGGCCAAAGGTGCCGTAGATATCTCAATTCTGAATCGTTCCACCAAACGGGCTGAAGAGTTAGCAAAAGCGTTTCCCAAAGCGGATCTAAAACTGGATTCGTTGTCAGATATGATGACAGTGGTTGCTCAGTCAGATATCGTATTTACTAGCACCGGTGCCACCGAACCACTGCTGACTCGGTCGAATTTAGAAGGAGTGTTGCAGACAAGCCATTCCTTAATGCTAATTGATATTTCTGTGCCTCGTAATGTGGCAGCGGATGTTGATGAGCTAGAGACTGTCCACTCCTTCAACGTGGATGACTTAAAAGCAGTAGTAGCACAGAATCAGGAAAGCCGTCGTAAGATGGCCATGGAAGCAGAAGAACTCTTATACGAAGAAGTGGAAGCCTTTGACATCTGGTGGCGTTCCCTAGAAACCGTTTCTACCATTAGTAGCTTGCGCAGCAAGGTCGAAACAATCCGTGAGCAAGAGCTAGAGAAAGCTCTATCCCGTCTTGGGTCAGAATTTGCCGAAAAACATCAAGAAGTAATCGAAGCCCTAACCAGAGGGATTGTTAACAAAATCCTTCATGACCCGATGGTGCAATTACGAGCACAGCAAGATATTGAAACCCGACGCCTGGCGATGGAATCGTTACAAATGCTGTTTAATTTGGATACTGGCAAGCAAGCAATTTAGCAGCTTGTAGCTTGTAGGGTGGGCAAAAACAGTTTGGTTCAAATCAGTATTATAGATAACAGCACTTTGCCCACCAGGTCCGTAAAGTCTTGGGTTTTTGAGGAACCACGCTATCCTGGTAATGACTCAAAACTAAAGACCAATGACCAAACTCTTGCGCTGGGTTACTGGGCTACTGGGTTTATGGATAGCTTGGAATTTGCTATCTCACCTGGTAGCAGAAATTTTATGGTTCACCGAAGTGGATTATCTATCCGCTTTCTTGCTGCATTTGCAGACCCAGCTGAGTTTGTGGGGAATTGTCTTTAGCCTATCATTGGGGTTTTTGCTGACCAATTTACGGTTAGCCAACCATTTCAAGCATCCAGAAAACTTAGCTGATCTCGAGATTACCTGGCTAAAAGGGTTTAAAACTCTTGACTCTTCATCTTTAACCCTTAACCAAACACAGTTAAACTCACCCTCCCCAATAGTGAGATCGGGAGTCAGACCAAGAGGAAAATTTTCTAGAAAACGCCCAGCCTTCAGATTGCGATCGCTTTTGCCATTTGCCCTAGCACTCAGTGTATTAGTTGGGGTGGTGCTGTTGTACTACGGAAAAATGGCCTTTTCTGTTTGGCATTTCAATCGGGAAACCTTGTCAGCCACCTTTCTGAGTGAAGCGACCCCCCCCCTACCGTCACCCTTGGGTTGGGTATCTCTCGGAAAGCTATTTTTATCGGAATCCAGAAGCCATCTAGTTTGGCAGCTGGGGATGATATCGGCAGTGATGGTAGGGCTAATGGTGAATACTCAGTTGTGGTTAAGAGTGATCGCCCTAGCACTAAGTTTTTCCTGGGCGATGGTGATCTCAGAACAATGGGGCAGAATTTTAGAGTATTTCTATCCCACTCACTTTAACACTACCGAGCCACTATTTAGACAGGATATCGGCTTCTACGTATTTGGTGTACCGGTATGGCAACTATTGGATTTTTGGCTAGGGGGATTATTTCTCTTTGGTCTAGTTGCGGTATGGCTAATTTACTTAACCTCAGGCAATAGCCTCTCAGATGGTAAATTTCCAGGATTTTCCCAAAACCAACTACGGCACCTATATGGCCTTGGGTCTGCTGTGTCGGCAATCACAGCCTTCCACTATTGGTTTTCCCGGTACAATTTACTGTATTCAACCCGTGGTGTGGCTTACGGTGCAAGCTATACCAATGTCTCAGTCAAGTTGCCCTTTAATACAGGATTGAGCATTCTGGCCTTTGCGATCGCACTGTTGTTACTCTTGAGGTCAATTGTCTGGATACGCCGTCTGCCCACCAAAATACCAATAGCATTGTGGATACTCGGCTTATACCTAGGGATATGGGGAATTGCTGGGGTAATCTTACCCGCAGCAGTGCAACGGTTTAAAGTCGAACCCAACGAGTTAGCCTTAGAACGACCCTATATTGCTCGGACTATTGCCCTGACCAGAGCAGCCTTTGACCTCGATAGTGTTGAAGTTGAAACCTTTAACCCCCAAGGTAATCTGACCAGCACCGATCTAGAAAAAAATCACCTAACCATCGACAACATTCCCCTGTGGGATACCCGCCCCTTATTACAAAGTAATCGTCAGCTCCAACAACTGAGACTTTACTACAAATTTCCCGACGCCAATTTTGATCGCTACACCATTAAAGTTAATCCAAACCAGTTAAAGGCTGGGTTGAAGGCTGGGTTGAAGGCTGGGTTTAATGTTGAAAAGTTGAAGGTTGGCAAGTTGAAGGTTGATGAGAAGTTGAATGTTAGCAAGTTGAATGTTGATAGGTTGAATGTTGGCAGGTTGAATGTTGCCAGGTTGAATCTTGACTGGTTGAATCTTGACTGGTTGAATGTTGGCAAGTTGAAGGTTGATGAGAAGTTGAATGTTAGCAAGTTGAATGTTGATAGGTTGAATGTTGGCAGGTTGAATGTTGCCAGGTTGAATCTTGACTGGTTGAATCTTGACTGGTTGAATCTTGACTGGTTGAATGTTGGCAAGTTGAAGGTTGAAAGTTCAAAAAACCCCCTTCAACCAAATAACCTTGGCCAAAAGGCCACGCTACGCGAACAACCAAATAACCTTGGCCAAAAGGCCACGCTACGCGAACAACCAAATAACCTTGGCCAAAAGGCCACGCTACGCGAACAAGCCAATAACCTTGGCCAAAAGGCCACGCTACGCGAACAAGCCAATAACCTTGGCCAAAAGGCCACGCTACGCGAACAAGCCAATAACCTTGGCCAAAAGGCCACGCTACGCGAACAAGCAAGTAACCTTGGCCAAAAGGCCACGCTACGCGAACAAGCAAGTAACTTTCAACCAAATAACCTTCAACCTTCAACCAAACAACCTTCAACCTCTAGAAAACCTTCAACCAAACAACCTTCAACCCTGATAAAACCTTCAAAAACTCACAAACAACAAGTACTCATTGCTCCAAGGGAATTAGACTATGATGCTGTGCCCAAACAAGCACAAACTTGGGTTAACAAACACTTAGTCTATACCCATGGCTATGGCTTTACCCTCTCTGCTGTGAATCAGGTAGGAGAGGGAGGACTGCCATACTACTTTATTAAAGACATCGGTTCTGGTGGAGGTGAAGGGTTCAAAGGAAGCTTATATACATCCTCTCCAGAAATTCGTGATAGTATCCCCATTGGTCAACCCCGGATTTACTACGGAGAACTGACCAATAACTATATCATGACCTCCACCAAAACTCAGGAATTAGACTATCCCAGTGGAGACGACAACGTTTACAACACCTACGATGGCACTGGTGGTATTGCCCTAAACTCCTTTTGGCGGCGGTTAGTGTTTGCCCAGTATCTCAAAGACTGGCAGATGGTACTGACTGGGAATTTCACACCCGAAACACGGTTACTGTTTCGCCGTAATATTCGGCAACGGATTCAAGAGATCGCTCCCTTCTTACGCTATGACGCTGACCCCTACCTGGTAATTGCTGATACTTCTCAAGCTGAGTCAGGGGTCACTAAGAATTATCTCTACTGGATTGTGGATGGCTACACCACAAGCGATCGCTACCCCTATGCCGACCCAGGTGACAACCAGTTTAACTACATCCGTAACTCCGTAAAAGTGGTTATTGATGCCTACAATGGCGATGTTAGTTTCTACATAGCTGACCCAAAAGACCCGATTATTCAAACTTGGAGTAAGATTTTACCAAATTTCTTCAAGTCACTGGATCAGATGCCCACCAACCTGCGGACTCATCTGCGCTACCCCATTGATCTATTTAATATCCAATCCGAGCGCTTGCTAGCATATCACATGACTGACCCCCAGGTCTTTTACAACCAAGAGGATTTGTGGCGGATTCCCCAGGAAATTTATGCTGGTAAATCTCAACCAGTGGAACCCTACTACATTATCATGAAACTCCCCAAGGAGAAATCAGAAGAATTTATCTTGCTCCACCCCTATACACCTACAGGTCGTAATAATTTAATTGGTTGGCTAGCTGGTCGCTCTGATGGGGATCAATATGGCAAGTTACTCCTGTATCAGTTTCCCAAGCAACAACTCATCTATGGACCAGAGCAAATTGAAGCTCTGATTAATCAAGATCCAGTCATCTCTCAACAAATTTCCTTATGGAATCAAAAAGGTTCAAGAGCAGTTCAGGGGAATCTTTTGGTTATTCCCATCGAGCAATCGCTACTCTATGTTGAGCCATTGTATTTAGAAGCTGAGCAAAATAGTCTCCCAACATTAGTGCGAGTTATTGTGGTTTATCAAAACCAGATTATTATGGCTCAAAATCTAAAAGAGGCACTTGATGCCATCTTTAAGCCAGAGCAAAGTAAGACATCAGCAATTGTACGTCCAGTCGAGGAAACTGCACTCCCTTAGCTAATCTAGCTAAATCCGGTTGTCATACCCTTAATAAAAATCTCCCCATCTCCCCAAACTTCCCAAACTTCCCACACTTCCCACACTCCTCAAACTTGCCACACTTCCGATGATGGGTATTCAACCAGAGTTGATATTATGGCTAAATTTCATGGCTAAATCTAAAATCTCTGGTAGAGACTCTAACCTTTGAGGGGAACATATCCATGCCGGAGAATTTGAGAAGCCAAGTGGTTACCCAAGGTGTTCAGCGAGCGCCTAACCGAGCCATGCTGAGGGCTGTTGGTTTCACTGATGACGATTTTACTAAGCCCATTGTTGGTCTTGCTAATGGCTACAGCACTATTACTCCGTGCAATTTGGGGTTAAATGATTTGGCCAAACGAGCAGAGGCGGGATTGACAACTGCTGGTGCTATGGCTCAAATGTTTGGTACAATTACGATTAGTGACGGGATTTCCATGGGAACGGAAGGGATGAAATATTCCCTGGTATCCCGGGAAGTAATTGCTGATTCCATTGAGACCGCTTGTAATGGCCAAAGTATGGATGGAGTTTTGGCCATTGGCGGCTGCGATAAGAATATGCCAGGGGCGATGATTGCCATTGCCAGGATGAATATCCCAGCAATTTTCGTTTATGGTGGCACGATTAAACCTGGACATCTAGATGGTGAAGATTTAACGGTAGTTAGTGCCTTTGAAGCGGTTGGGAAACACAGTGCTGGCAAGATTGATGACGCTAAACTCAAGGCGGTGGAACTCAACGCTTGCCCTGGTGCTGGTTCCTGTGGCGGCATGTTTACCGCTAATACTATGTCCTCTGCTTTTGAGGCAATGGGGATGAGTTTGCCCTATTCTTCTACCATGGCGGCGGAAGATGTTGAAAAAGCCGATAGTGCTGAGAAATCTGCTTTTGTGTTAGTCGAAGCAATTCGCCAGCAAATACTACCTAGGCATATTCTAACACGAAAGGCTTTTGAGAATGCGATCGCAGTAATTATGGCAGTAGGTGGTTCCACCAACTCCGTCTTGCATCTGTTAGGGATCGCCCATGCTGCTGGAGTAGCCTTATCCATTGATGACTTTGAAACCATCCGGGCTAAAGTACCAGTCCTGTGTGACCTCAAACCCAGTGGTCGCTATGTCACTGTCAATTTGCACCGCGCCGGGGGGATTCCCCAAGTGATGAAAATGCTGTTGGTCCATGATTTGCTCCATGGGGATGCTTTGACCATTTCCGGCCAAACTATAGCGGAAGTGTTAGCAGATGTACCTGATCAACCCCCTGCTGACCAAGATGTAATTCGTCCTTGGGATAATCCTGTGTATGCTCAAGGACACTTAGCCATTCTGAAAGGCAATCTGGCCACAGAAGGCTCAGTAGCAAAGATTACTGGGGTAAAAAATCCTCAAATCACCGGTCCAGCACGAGTATTTGAATCCGAGGAAGCCTGCTTAGATGCGATTCTGGCCGGTAAAATCAACTCTGGTGATGTGATTGTGGTGCGCTATGAAGGACCAAAGGGTGGCCCAGGCATGCGGGAAATGCTGGCTCCCACATCAGCCATTATTGGTGCTGGGTTAGGTGATTCGGTCGGATTAATTACCGATGGACGATTTTCTGGAGGTACTTATGGCATGGTAGTCGGTCATGTCGCACCAGAAGCAGCGGTTGGAGGTGCGATCGCATTAGTCCAGGAAGGGGATATGATTACCATTGATGCCCATCAGCGTTCCTTACAACTAAATGTGTCCGATCAAGAATTAGAGCAACGCCGTGCTAGTTGGCAACCACCCAAGCCCCGTTATACCACAGGGGTATTGGCAAAGTATGCCACCTTAGTCTCTTCCAGTAGTGTCGGAGCAGTAACGGATTTAGATTTGGATTAACACTTATAAACAGTTGCTATCTCCCTATCTATCTTTGACGAGCATCAAACCTAAGCATTCAGCTATCAGTTATCAGCTATAGCAGTCGCCAGGGCAGGCGCGGACATGACAAAAGTCTCAAACCTAAGTAAGCGCAAGAGTTTGACTTCTGACTTCTGACTTCTGACTTTTGACTTTTGCTATATCAGCTAATGGGCTACGGGCACGCTACTGTTCGCGCAGCGTGCCCGTAGCGCAATCGGTGCTTTTAGGTGCGACCCGTGGCGAATTAAATTCGCCAAGGTCAAGCGCACCTTTGAATAAAATAAGCTGACCACTGACCGCTGACCGCTGACCGCTGACCGCTGACCGCTGACCGCTGACCGCTGACCGCTGAATGCTTACAATGAAACAGCCCTGCCTTACGCGCGGGGGGTTACGGGGGATTCCTGCTCCCTAAAAGCCAGTAATTTGTAACTCACCCCATTGAAAACTGCTATATATGATGCATAACGCCCTGAAAAGGTTGTCTCAACATCAATTTGTACTTGGTTGGCTGCTAGGGGGGCTACTGTTTCGGTGTATCATTGCTTTCTGGCTTTACCCTGGTATTGATGAAGCCTATTACTATGTCTATAGCCTGCATCTAGACTGGAGTTATTTTGATCACCCAGTTTTAGTTGCCCTGACTACTGGCTTTGGGACTTGGATAACGGGAGAGGTTTCCCAATTCACTATTCGTCTGGGTGCCCTGATTTTGTATACAGGTAGCCTATTGCTACTGTATCTGACTAGCACTCATCTATTTAACACCAAAGCAGCTCGATTGACGTTAGCGATCGCTACCATTATTCCGATTTTTCAAATTGGCTTTGGTGTGCTTAGCTTACCCGATAGTCCCCTGATATTTTTCTGGTCAGCTAGTTTGTTATGTGCTGCTTACGAATTTTTTCCCCTAAGAGGGAAACATTCAAGGAAAAAATTCTCTAGTCAACCCAATAGTTTATATTACAATACTCCACACCCTAACCCCCACACCCTAACCCCTATTTATGATTCATACCGACCTAGCTATCGGTTAGCACTCCTAGGTATTTTAGTAGGTTTAGCTTGTCTAGGTAAATATCATGGCTTTGTTTTGGGATTAGGATTAGTTGGTTTTTGCTTAACGAGTCCACGTCATCGTTGTGCATTGTTGTCACCTTGGGCATGGCTAGGTTTAATGTTATTTATCATAACTATTTTTCCAATTTGGTACTGGAATATACAGCATGATTGGATATCGTTTACTTTCCATTTATCCACCCGTTTTAAACCAGAGCCAGAGGTACCTCAGCAGGGCTACAATTGGCTAAATGTATTAGTGATAGTTTTATCTGGGATAGCTTATCTTTTCCCTACGATGGCATTGCCGATGTGGTGGGTGAGTTTGCGATCGCTACTTGCTCAATTTACCGGGTATAGCAAGACATCAAAATTGGAGTCAAGATTGATCCTATGGGTATCCCTACCCCTAGTTCTAGGCTTTACCCTCTTAGCAGGATATCACCAAATTTTGCCCACTTGGCCGATGCCAGGATTTTGGGGGATAACCTTACTACTAGGGCAACAGGCGCAACAGTGGCAAATGCGTTCGCCCTTAGGCGGGCACAAAGTGCGATCGCGCCGTTGGGTTGACCGATGGCTAAAGGGTTCAGCCATAGCAATAGCTAGCCTATTATTGTTTGTGCTGCTACATATCACTACAGGAACACTGCAAAAATCCGGTCACTATGCTTTACTGGGGGGTTTTGTCTCTCCCAAGGATGACCCCTCTACAGAACTGATTGATATTCAGCAACTGCGACAAGGATTTGCTCAGTCTCCTGTCCTAAGTGAAGCATTACAAAAGTCTAGCTTTGTCTTTAGTAATGGGTATTATATCAGTGGGATCGTAGGGATGGCGATTACTCCCCTGACCTCTACACCAATTACCTGCTTGGGAGAGGATATGCGTGGTTTTATGGTCTGGTTCCAGCCGGAGCAATGGTTGGGTAAAGATGGACTATACGTTACTCTGGAGCGATTTCAAGAGTTGACAGATAGCTATCGAGCTTATTTTCAGGATATGCAGGAAATAGGGACAGTGCCGATTCGACGGGCTGGAGCAGTCACAGAGGTTTTCCATGTGTATTGGGCGACTAAGATGGTCAAGCCTTATCCTAGATAAGAGCTCGAATCAGTCACAGACCTAGGATTCAAGGTTTTCTCAGTCGCTCTGCACGGATACAGCCTCCCTCCCAATCCCACTTCGGGTCAGATTCATTGGGCTTATATTGCGCCCAAGCATTGCCACTCTCATCCTGATACAAGGCTGTAATCTCGGCAGTAGCTCTACTTCCCCAAGGCGCTTTTATTCTAATCTGGTCTTGGCACTGGAAAACTTCACCCTCAGAATTAGTAACGCTCTTGAGTGCGATTTGGGGTTTGCGCTCAATTGAGGGTATTCTTTTGATGACTAATTTTTTTGGCGGTTCTGGTTCTGTCAAGTTTCTTGAGGAATTGTAGTATCGATTACTTTCTTTTATTTTAGACGCTAGATACTAGCAAGTCGCAAGGGTGTAAGTTGGTAAGTAATCAGGGGTAATGACATCTTACCTGGCAACATCCCTACTTCCAAGCACATGCCATTATCTATCCTGGCAGGCTACATGATTGTTTGTATTGAGGACAATAAAAAACCAACCTACACTCCCCTATCGGATGAGTGTAGCTTGGTCCGTCATTCCAAATCGCCCTTTGCGATGGCACTTCGTGCCCGCCTAAGGGCGAACGCAAAGGGAAATTGTAAACAGCATCGCTGCCAAAACTGCTGCTACCGTCCGAACGTGATTCCAAAATGTCCAATCCGTCAGGAATCTTGCCCATAGGGTTGTAGCTTCAGTACTGTCTGGCGTGACGATCGCGAGGGCATCATTCAGGGGGATATTGCAGGCGAAGGTAACGCCAATTGTGCCAATCAGATAAAGCAGAGTACCGGCCAACCAATAGACAGCACCTGGTTGATGCGACTGCAACAGTAACGAAATAGTCAGCAATGTGCCAGCAGCAGCGGTTCCCAGAAATGCCAGCATAAACCAGGGATTGATCACAGTAATATTGATCGATTGCATGGTAGCAATACCCTGTGCTGGTGGTTGCTGAGCCAGAGCCTTCATCACAAAGGTCGAAAAGGCGAAGAAGATGCCAGCGGCCAGACTACTGCCGATTGCTGTTAACAGCATTAGAGAAAAGCGGAAGTTGTGAACAGTTACCATAAAGTCTCCTGGGAATTTTCGTGTTTTGTGAAAGTGTTTAATATCTAAGCGGTCAGCGGTCAGCCGTCAGCGGTCAGTTTTTGGCTGATATTTCATTAAGCATTCAGATGTTTGACATTCCTAAACTCCGAAACTCAGTCATAGCTTACTTTTGACTTCTGACTTCTAACTTCTGACTTGCGCTATAGCTGATAGCTGATAGCTGATAGCTGAATGCTGAATGCTTACTTCAATACGACAAACTTGGTGTCTTGTGAATATACTTTTCATCTGCCAGTTGCTTCAATATGAAATCAGCGACATCAGCACGAGAAATTTTGAGTTTTGATGTCTTATCGTTACTTGGAAATCCGTGTCGATATTTGCCAGTGCGATTCCCATCTACAAAGGCTCCAGGACGAACAATTGTCCAGTCTAGACTGCTTTGCTGAACATAGTTCTCTTGCCTTTGATGATCAGCAAACACGTGTCGTAACAGGAATCCAAACATGATATACTTCCAGAAAAAGTTCAGATTTTCCCAACTATCTCCTGCTCCAAGGGTTGATTGGCAGATAAAGCGTCGGATTCCTGCTTTTTCCATGGCGTGAATGATCTGTTGTGTTCCCTCTGACCGGATTGTCCCTGTCATCTTCTGACCTGCTCCGAGTACACACACCACTGCTTCTTGACCTTGGACCGCCTTCTCCACTGAAGTGACATCCATGACATCCCCCTGAACAACCTTGAGATTTGCGTGGTTGATATCTAGCTTGGCGGGATTCCGTGCAAATGCTGTAACCCTGTGTCCCTGCTCAAGGGCCTGTTCCACAACCTGCCGACCTGTACCACCGGTTGAACCAAAAATAAGTATATTCATCTTGTTGATACTTTCTGCTTAACAATCACCCTTACAGCTTAGAAAGGCGATTGATGCTAAGCTGTCTAGTTCTTGTGGTACTATCACAATCTTGCGATCGCTTTTCACGTTTTTGCTGGAAAGCACCCCAAGCTGACTATAATCGGAACTAGACGCACTGGAGTTGGATAATGAAAAATCCTGCTATCCAACAGCCTCAAACAAATGGCTTATCCCAGAAGTCTCCCCAAACACAAAGCTGGGAGAATATTCGAGTCCAACACTTCCAACATCCTGCTGGAGAGGGAAATTGTCATTACAATGATGAGCATACCCTTTCTATCTCCCTTGCTCCTCGTCCCGTTCGGTTGCTGCAAATTCAGGCAGGCAAAACTTATACAGGGCTGTATAAAAAAGGAGACATGTCCATTACCCCTGCCAAGACACCGTTTTTTGCTCGGTGGGACAGTGATGATAATTACTTGCAGATTCGGCTTAAATCTCAGTTTATTCAAAGCGTAGCTAGCCAAACCCTTGAACAGAATCCCGATCGGCTAGAATTACTGCCTGAATTTCGGACTCGCAATCCACAGATTGAAGCGATCGCAATCATGCTACTGACTGAACTTCAACAGGAATCTAATGGCAGCACACTTTACATAGATTCTCTGGCTAAGTGCGGCTTGTTCTGAGTAGGAGCCTCCCTCACCGGGAGGGGTATGACTCAGGTAACTCGCGGGGAAAACCCCAAAAAGAGTTATAACTATTCATCTGGATGGCGGTGCAAACCCGACCCCTAGAAGNACTTGTGAGTAGATTTTTTTCTGGGTCATAATTGGGATTTTTATTGACTACCCCATTTACCCAGATTTTTCTGTTTTGTCCAACCCCTCCCCTACTTGCTTTTCAAGCACTTGTGTCCGTCAGCAAGCCCGAGCGCTATGTCCAGTGAGGGTGTACAGGTGTTGGCCTTCGCGATTCCACAGTTTCGCCGTGTTGTCATAACTAGCAGTAGCGATAGTTTCGCCATCTGGGCTAAAGGCAACGCTCCGGACAAGTGCCGTATGTCTGTCTAGGCTATTAAATTCTTTCACTCCATAGAGAGATTGCCGTAAACTAGCGATCACTCTAACTCTAGTATCACCTTTTACCCAATACGCCTTGTTGAGTTTTCTTACTGCCCTTAAACTCTCTTTTAGAGCATCAAAGGGTTGCTCTAAGGTAAACAAGAGTTCTGAAGATTGACTCAGGAGTTCGATTTCACCTCGTCTTGCCTCTCTCGCCTGTTTACTAGACTGTAACCCAAAAGCTGTCGAAACAACTGTCCCCAATACCAACACACCAATAAACGCTCCCGCCACTAACCGGCGGTTACGGGTGATTTGCTTGTGCTTGTGACGGCTTACCTCAATATATTCCTCGGCCAGCCCATTCAACATGCCCAACTTACCATACTCGTTTAAATACTCCTGGGCTTCTACTAACCTCCCCCCTTGCAACAGTAAACCAACATCATCACGCTTCTTTCCCTTCTGCTGCCATTCAAGAGCCGCCGCTTCCAGCTTACGTTCCACCACCATTGCTTCTCTGTAAGTCTGCTTCCATTCCACCAACCTTCCCCAGTGGCGAATTAAGGCTTCATGAACTACATCCAAAACCACATCCTGGGAATTTTCCTCATGGCTTCTGGTAATCAAGCGGTTGTCTGAACTGGCTAACTTCTGGCTAACAGCATCAAGCAGTTCTAAACTGTGGTGAGAATTGACTAACTGACCGAGGCGTATTCGTCTACGGGTATCGAGAGTATCTCCCACTTGAGTTAATTCCAACAACAAACGCCTAGCCACACTTTGTTCTTCCGGTGAGAGACTATCAAATACCTGATTGGCTCTCTTTTCCAGAGTTCCCTCAATTCCCCCTAACTGTTGATAAGTCTCTAACCGTAAAAACGTTTCCTGCTGCTGTCTTGACTGTTTCCATAATTCCGTCAGAGTATATTGGAGCAGGGGAAGGCTGCCTGGATAATCTTCCACATCGTTAATCAGTTGCTGTTTTAATCTGCCCTCAATCCTTAATCCTACTAATTCCGCCGGTTTAGCGATCGCTTCTTCAATTTCCTGACAGTTCAAGTGTTCAACATTGATTAATGGTCTATTAATCTTCTCTACTAATTTAGGATACTCTTGCAGCCACCCCCGAAAGTCAGAGCGCATAGCAATTAATACAATTAGATTGTTGGTATTCTCGATTAATTCAATCAAACGGTCAAAGAATTCTTGGCGTTGGTAAGGCTTGATCATGGTGAAGCACTCTTCAAACTGGTCAATCATCATGACCACCCGAGTTTTACTAGAATTCTCTGGTTGGTTCTGCTCGCCCTCCCCCTTTTCCAGCACCTCCTGTAACATTTTCCAAGGTATTTCACTAGGAGTGAAAGGTTCCAAATAATGCCAGCGATCGCTTCCAGCAATAGCCTGCCCTAACTTCAGCTGATACAATAATCCAGCCCTAACTAAGGAAGACTTGCCACTACCGGAAGCCCCTAACACCATCAGCAGACGGTCTTTAGTTTTAACTCGCCCAATTAACTGCTCGGTCAACTTAGAGCGACCGTGAAACACCAGAGCATCCTCTGGTTTAGCGGTAAAATAAGACAGAGACCGGTAGGGGCACTTATCCTGAAAGCTCAGTTTCGGAAACAGGGTAGTCAGTAGAATGGCTTGTTCAGAGTTAGCGATTAAAGGACGTTGGGAAGTCATTGACATCCGCTGCTCAATAAACTCTGCCAAATTATGACTAGTAACAATACCATCCGGGTGATTTTCCGGATTCAACCCTGCCAGTAACGCCTTGGTAAATACTCCTTGTTCATGGCTAATCTCTACTCCCGGTTCATAGGAACGAGTAGCAGTAATCAAGCAGTAAATTTTCTTTGTTGGAATAAAGTTTAGTAACTCGCCACTGTAGCAACAATCTAACCAAATCACTACCTTTTTCACTGAGCTAGTTGCGATTTGCTCACCCAACTCCCGCAGAGGATAGCCATAAATTCCCACATCAGGAAAGGCATCACTAGTGACTAAGAAAACTTCCTCAATACCATCCACCTCTTGTCTACAGCCATGGCCTGAAAAGAAGAATAAGGCGGTTTCTGGGGCTTGGTTGGGAGCGGGAGGATTAAACAGATTAGCGACTGCTGACCTTAATTCCTCTAATTTTACTATGCCTCTGCTCGATAGTTCCTCTGGTTCTTTTTGAGTCAATCCAAGGGGTAAATCCTGAATCCGAAACGGTTCATAGCCAGATTCATTTAATCGTTGAGCAACATTTTTTCCATCTTTGGCGGCAACAGTCAGGTCGTTAAAGTTGGTGTGTTCTGGATAACGGTTAATGCCAACGATTAGGGCTTCCCATTTTGGTATCATTGGAGAAATGTTGTCAATTTTGATTAGGTTAAAATACTATCAATAATTTTAGCACTAGGCTAATTTTTCGTGTATAAAGATAGTGATTGAAGTAGTGGCAGTGGCTGATGAATACTAACAAAACCCTATTAGCTTTTTTACTTGCTCTGACTGATTTAGACACACCCTTGAGTCAAGCTGAGACTAAGAGCATCAAAGAAATTGGCGATCAACTCGATGCCCAACCTCTGGCCTGGGAGAGGTATACCAAACCCAAGTTACTAGAGATGATTGCAGCTAATCCTGAGTTAAATCAACGTTACCAAATTTACTCTACCCAACTTATTAACACTAGGGTCGATATTCCCCTAGAGTATCTACCAACAGAAGCGGAAATCCAGCAATTCGATACCACTAGTAGTGTCTGGGTCATCAAAGGATATAAACCTAAGTCATCACCTACAGGCTATGACCAACACATTAATAATATTGTGATTGTCGTCAGTCGTACAGAACAGCCAGAAGCAGCTGTGAAACAATTACCCTTGGAAAAACTGAAACAGTTTTTAGGGACTTCTAAAAAGTAAAGTACCCAATTCGGGAGTTGGGAGATGGGGAAATGGGGAGATGGGGAGATGGGGAGATGGGGAGATGGGGAGATGGGGAGATGGGGAGATGGGGAGATGGGGAGATGGGGAGATGGGGGAATAAAATTGAATGTAGCTCGTAAGTAGGATCAACGCTATACTCAGAAATTGGCGTTGGGTCAGTCTTCGAATGAATACAGAGTAGAGTGGGCATCCTGCCCGCCCGAAAATAACCATGAAACTGGCAAGATGCCAGTTCCACGCCTGATGCATTAACTGGCAAGATGCCAGTTCCACGCCTGATGCCCATTCCACAGGATTTTTAGCCTGTTCCCTGTTACCTGTTCCCTGCTCCCTACTCCCTACTCCCTACTCCCTGCTTCCTAAAATAATAATTTGTACCTCACCCAATTGAAAAGAGTGCTATAGTGAGCGATCTAATCTTTCCAACTCTGGATTTATTTTTATATGATTTACGAGATGCTCTCAACCTCACTGAAGCTGAGAAGCAAGAAAAGCAAGCTAAGTTCCGAGCTAAACTCCCAGCCGATAGTAAATTTTCCGATCCTGATCTAGAAACCAAATATTTAGAACTACTCCCTAGAAAAAAGTACTATGACTTTACGACAGCTAACAATACCCTAGAAGGGTACTACTATCCTGTCCGCTTAAATGATACCTATGGCTTGCAAATTGATTGTTCCATTAACAATCAAACTGACCCCCAAACCCCTGACTGTTTTGCCAGACTCCGAGCCGAAATTGAATGGAGATTACAAGGAGAAATGGCGACCCTAGGGCAAACCTGGATGCTTTCTGGATGGTTAGCAAAAACGTCGAGCAAAAGCTATGAATACATTGCTCAATCCTGTTATCAGGTTTTCCAGACAGCGGCCAATTGGTCACAAGATTTACAAGGAGTCTCAACACCAGAAAGTTATAAAAAACAGGAAAAAGACATTGCCAAATCTGGTGATAATGTTTTCGATAAAGGGGCGAATTGGTCACAAGATTTACATGGAAAAGGCAGGTTATTTGGTGGTGAAGTTTTTGAGCTGTGGCGATATCAACCCCTGAATCAGGCCAACTGCCATGTAATCATTATGATCTTTCCTGACCAAGCAAGTATGGAAAAGGCAGCGGAGTTGTATACGGATTGGATGGGTCTGTTTAGTTATAGAAACAAAATTTTATGGGCTTACAGCCAAAGTCGCTTAATCAAAAATTCATTGGTCAATTTCTATAAGCAGGTTGAAGCAAATCAGAGACTTATCAATGACCAAAACGCTTCTGGCTTTAGGGAGCAAACCATAGCCGCAAAACTGGATGATATTCAAAAGTCTTTGGATAATTATACCCTAGATTTGCCTAAACTAAATTTTCAAAACCAAATTATCGAGATTAATTTATTCAATTATCAAACCCGTTTAGAAATCATCAACCAAAAATGCCAAGAATTAGGGGCCGATAATAATCTGAAGTTTTTAGAAACGTTTAGTAAAGAAGTAAAGCAAAATTACTTATTGCAGGTTACTAAAGACTATGATACTATGGCGCTAGGCTTACGGCTACTAGAAACCAGGATAAATGCCATCCGTAGTCAAATTGAGCTGGAAAAAGCAGAACGCGATCGCACTTTTCAAAATATAGTAACGGTAGTTGGTGCGGGCACAGCGGTTACAGCTTTAGTGGATTTTGAAGCGAAGCAGTGTAAGGCTGTATCCAAGATTATAAAACCCTTGGAGAACAGTTGTAAAAACCCTTTAATCAATAGTGTGATAGTACCTGTTGGGCTCATCCTGATCTTTGGAGTAATTGCTTTGTGTCTCAAAAAAATATTATCTGCTAGTAGGTAGGGGTGAACTGAGCTGTTGCACGATTGAAATTAATCCTATGGTGGGCAGTGCTTACCGTTCCCAGATCCGTAGAGTGGGCATCCTGCCCGCCCGAAAATATATTGAAACTGGCAAGATGCCAGTTCCACGCAAGATGCCCATTCCACGGCAAGATGCCCAAATCTAAGGAACGGGCAAGATGCCCATTCCACGGCCAGATGCCCAAATCTAAGGAACGGGCAAGATGCCCATTCCACGGCCAGATGCCCGTTCCACCAAGATGCCCATTCCACAGGTGCGACCCGTGGCGAATTTAATAATTAGATGCGGAAAGCGCACCTAAAAACTCTTAAAATCATTCCATTATTAAGCAACGCCCCCGACTCCCGACTCCCGACTCCCGACTCCCGATTCCCGACTCCCGACAACTGCCACGAAGTCTAATCAACTGCTCCCAACGCTTTCAGGGACGTAATAGTTGCTTTTGTTAAACCAGTAACACCAGCTATATTCATCCCCTCATAGGGTCTAGGCACTCTCAGGGTTTTGATACATTGACCCGTCTCAATATCCCAAAACTTAATTGTGCCATCGTTGCTGCTACTGGCCAGCATTAAACCATCTCGACTGAAAGCAACAGACCATACCAAATTAGTATGTCCATGGAGAGTTTTTAAACATTCACCTGTCTGAACATCCCAGAGCTTACAGGTTTTATCATAACTACCACTGACGATCAGTTTACCATTAGGGTTGAACGCCACTGAGCGTAAGCGATGGGTGTGTCCACGCAAAGTGTTGAGACACTCACCAGTGCCAACATCCCAGAGCCTGACCGTGTGGTCTTCACAGCCACTAGCGAGAATTCTGCCATCTCCACTAAAGACAACGGACTTGATGATATTCCGGTGTCCCTGCAAAGTACTCAAACAGTCACCGGTGCCAACATCCCAGAGTTTAACGGTTTGGTCTTCACAGCCACTAGCAATAATTGTGCCATCTGGACTGAAAGCTACTGACCAGACCAAACTCCTGTGTCCTAATAAGGTCTGGAAACACTCACCGGTGCTAATATCCCAGAGTCTTACTTTATCGTCATTATGACCACTGGCTAAGATTTCTCCATTGGGACTAAAGGCGACTGAAAGTACCCACTTGGGTCCGTGGAAGGTGTTGAGGCATTCACCAGTGCTAATATCCCAGAGTCTGAGGGTTTGGTCTTTAGAGCCACTAACTAAGATTGTACCATCTCGACTAAAGGCAACAGAAAATATCAAATTGGTATGTCCTCGTAAGGTATCGAGGCATTCACCGGTACCAACATCCCAAAGTCTGACGGTTTGGTCTTCACTGCCACTGGCGAGGGTTGTGCCATCTGGACTGAAAGCAATAGACCATACGCCATTGGTATATCCTCGAAACGTGTTGAGGCATTGACCAGTGTTAATATTCCATAGCCTTACAGTTTGGTCATCACAACCACTTGCTAAGGTTACGCCATCTGGACTGAAAGCAATAGACCATACGCCATTGGTATGTCCGTACAACTTATTAACACATTCACCGGTGCTAAGATTCCATAGCCTTACGGTTTTGTCATCACTACTACTGGCGAGAGTGGTTCCATCTCTACTAAACCCGATTGACCATATGCTTTTTGTATGTCCCCGCAGAATCTTAACGCATTCACCGGTACTAAGATTCCATAGCCTTACGGTTTTGTCATCACTACTACTGGCGAGAGTAGTTCCATCGGGGCTGAAAGCCAGTGACCTGACCTGCTGAGAGTGTCCTTGTAAGGTGCTGAGGCATTCACCTGTATCAGAGTCCCAGAGTTTGACAGTTTTATCTTCACAGCCACTGGCGAGAATGGCACCATCGGGACTACAAGCTACGGCTCTTACGCTCTGGGAGTGCTCTGACAAGATGTTCAAGCATTCACCGGTACTAACATCCCAGATTCTAACGGTTTTATCGCCACTGCCAGTAGCAACAATTGTGCCATCTCCACTGAAAGCAACTGACCATATTCTACTCCTATGTCCTCGCAAGGTGTGGAGGCATTGACTGGTAGCAATATCCCAGAGCCTGACGGTTTGATCTTCAGAGCTACTAGCCAAAATCTGAGTATCTTCACTGTTACCATCATCTAGCCTAGTAAAGGCCAATGACCATACCCAACTGGTGTGTCCCTTTAAGGTTAAACGGTATTGACTATCGGCAATTTGCCACAGATGAATCTTGCCCATGCTATCACCTGCAGCCAAAAGCTGGCCATCGGGGCTAAATGCTACTGACAAAATACTACCAAAGGGTTGAGTAAAAACTGATTTAGCGATGGTAGCATTAGCGAAGTTTACATCTAGCAACTCTACCCCCTGAAGGTAAGCTTGCAAAATAGTGAGATTAGAAAAATCATAACCCCTTAAATCAGTTTTAAGTTGGCAGAGCAGATTAAGGATATTACCGGCTACATAGCCTACCTTTGGCACCAAGTCTTCTCTTATCTTTGAAAGACTACAATTTAGGGTTTCTTCCAGACGACCTTGACTAGTCAAACTAGCGATTAGCCGATCGATTACTGGTTTGAGGAGCAGAAGGGATTGAGCTTCCCGAAGGTACTGTTTTGCCAAAGCCTTCAGCAAACAATGAGAATTAAACAGAGCTATTTTATCTGTGAGTATTTCCTGACTAACCTGCTCAATGACTTTTTCAGTCATGTACTCGATCAGGACAGGTTGCAGGGTAAAGCCTGCTGAACTTTTTTCCAAAGGTAAACGTCTTTGCAGGGATTGCAGTGTTACTGGTAACTGTTGTTTAGCGACTGGTGAGAGGATATCCTCTCGGAGTTGGGCAAGGGAAACTGCTTCCCGATTAATTGCCAACCAGTACAGAATTTCCTGTTCTTGGTCTGACAAGTGCTCAAAGTGCCAGGTTAACACTTCACGAAAGTCATCGAAGACTAGTTTACCTTCTGCTAAAAAGTCGCCAATATTACCCAAAAAAACTTCATCAATATGCTTGGCAACAATTTCTAGAGATAAAGGATTACCGTTGTAAAATTGAATCAGTTTTTGCCATTGCTGATCTGAACCAGAGAAGGAGGCAATGGAATTAAATATTTTCTTGCCATTTACAACATCAAAACCGCTTAATTCCAGGCAACGAACCGGTCGTGTTTTGCCTTCAAGTCTGGCAATGGCGTGGGGCTTCTCTCGGCTGGTGATCAACAAGCAGCTTTGATGGGAGACTTCTCCAATTTGTCGGAACAGTTGCTCATACTGCTCATATCCCTCTCGATATTGCCCAGGCTTCTCACCACCTTGTAGAATTGACTCCACATTATCCAGGATTAGCAAACAGCGATGCTCACGCAAATAGTGAAGTAGTAGTGATAGTTGAGCATCTAGGGTGTCTGGTAAATCTGTTTCTACCTGGTTGGAGAGAAATTTGATCAGCTCTTCAAGAATTTTGATAATGGGAGGAGCATTCAGTAGCGTACGCCAAATTACGTACTCAAAGTCATCCTGAATGCCATGGGCTAGCTTGAGGGACTGATCAGTTTTGCCAATTCCCCCCTTACCTAGCTTCAGGGAGAGTCCAGTTTTACCAATTCCACCCATTCCTAGAATTGCCACAACTCGGCAACGATCATTGAGAATCCATTCCACTAAGGTAGCTAATTCTTCGGTACGTCCAAAAAAAACTGGCACATCCGGCGCTGCTGACCAATCTACTCGATTTGGGGGGATTTTAGCGGTTGTCTTCTGGATTGAGGACTTAGGGAGGCTGTTCTCAATTACATATTCCCAGTTAAGTCCTAAAACTTGGCAAAATACCTGGAAAACTTGGGCATTAATCGGTTTTCCTTGCAAGAAGCGTTTCCAAGTAGCTAGGGAGACACCAGGAGCATAGATTTCTTGCAACCCATACTCCGAGGATGCCCAGTCGATATCTGGATTTAAGATCTTACTCGCCTCGACCAGCCATCTGTGATCCTCTATCGTCCATCCCTTTCGGTTTCGATACTGTTTAATTGTTAGTCTTCCCTGTCGAGATGCTTGTAAAGATGGCAAAATCTCACCTCAGCTATAGGATTTACAAATAGGTCATGAACAATCTTGCTGATGTCTCATAACATCAAAAACTCTTTGGAGCTCTTTCCTACTATTCCCTGTTCCCTGATCCGAAGTTCCCTGTTTCGACGGGTCCGCTGTTTACATTTCAAATAAAAATGCATACTATATTAGAATCAAACCAATAGCTAAGCTCAAGGAAATCGCAGCTAAACTCTGGTAAACGCCCTTAGGCATATTCCAGGTCTAAGAGGCTATTTTAAAGGTGTTGGAGCCTACTCGTACATACCCCCCTAACCCGCCAAAGCAAGGGGGTAAGTGGCTCAAAGTCCCTCAGATTTCCGATAATGATCGCTGATGCCAAACATGTGTTACTTCTCAAACATCCTCGCGACCCAGAGAATCTTAATGGGCTACGCCCACGCTACGCGATGAAGCTTTGCTTCCGCTAAGAGCGATCGGAGCCTCTGTCAGTAGACATACTCCTAAAGTAAGTGACAAGATCCCACCAACACTTAGGTTCGCTTTCCCCATTAAGAATTAAATTCCACACAGGTCGCACCTCAGGAAACCTCTTCACAATCCTGTTCACAATTCTTTGCTACTTGATGTGTTAATAATCCAAACTAGAGCCAGCTGAGAAATCAAAATTATTATACTTTATTATACCAATTGTCAAGTGCCAATTTTGGCTCATCTGTTGTGATCACCAGCTGAGCCAAAGCTGATCCAAAACTGTGTCTAGCAAAGGCTGGGCAAATTCGGAATTCTGGATAATGTGTAATTCAGGTAATGCTAGTCATGGCACAAACAAGATCAGAACCCCCATTACTGATCCAAGCAATCCTTGAGGGGTTTGTGGATGGGGTGCTGATTCTAACTATTAACCAAGATTGGTTTCATGCCAATGAGTGTGGACGTCGAATGTGTTCTCAAATCACTCAAGGTAGGTCACAGATAAATTCTATCCCTGACCAAATTTGGCGAGTTTGCGAATCATTAATTGATAGTCGTGAGTGGTTTTGCGATCGCAAACTAATTCTCGAAGCTGAAATTAAAGTGGATAAGTCAGTTAACTTTCGGGTTAGGGTTAGATGGTTAACGTTAGAGTTATCCCCAGATCCTTACCTCTTAGTAACCCTAGAAGATCAAAATCAATCTTATCAAAATTCCGCTAGCACTGATGCGCTCAAATATGGGTTAACTCCCCGGGAAGAGCAAATATGGTCACTTAAAAAAGCGAACTTTACTTACCGAGAAATTTCCCAGCAGCTATTTATCAGCATCAATACGGTTAAAAAGCACTTAAAAAACATTTACGCCAAACAAAAATACTGATAGGTATTACCATTAATATATAGCACTCCTCAATTGATTTAGGGACTTTAGCCCTGGCTTTTAGGGAGTAGGTATTGGTGGTAATCAAATTTAAATTTGTTCATCATTATAATTACTAATTTAACTAAACTTATTACTACGTTGAGTTAAGAATCATAAAATATACTAATTTTTTTTTTCAAAAATAGGGGAGCAAAACTCTATGTCAAATAAAGAAAACCGAGAGTTGGATAAGTGGATTAAGAGTAATCCAGATTCAAGAGAATTAAAAAGAGCGCTAGCTGTAAAATTTGCCATACAAGGCTTGGAATATCAAGCAATATCCGAATTATTAAATGTATCAAAGAGCTTCATTAGTAAGTGGAGAAAAATTTTTTATGCAGCGGGTGTAGAAGGATTAAAATTATCTTATAAAGGGGGTAAAGGCTATTTAAATAAACAACAAAAACAAGAAGTTATCACTTGGATAAAAAAACGATATAAATGTAATTTTGATCAATTAGAGGGTTATTTAATTGAGGAATATAATGTAGTTTTTAAATCCCGAACTAGCTATTATAAATTAATAGCTGAAGCCAGGATTAGTGTGGAAGAAGCAAAAACCAATAATCATTATAAAAATAAAGAATTATTGGATAAAATACTGAATCGTATTTACAATCAAGCCTAGTTTTATATCTTACTTAAGAATGCTATAATATTTTAATATTAGGGTTGATACAAAAAACTTATAATAAATGAATCCTCACCTAATCTTGCCAGTCGGTACCCAAGTGGTAACTCGTGTGGCTGCTAAAAACTCTGCGGGTGAAACATTATGTGTACAAGGAGCAGTCGGTGTAATAGTCAAGGCACCAACAGATGATTCTCATGCCTATCGGGTGCGTTTGCCTAATGAGAGGGAAGTTACCCTAGGTCGCCATGAATTTAGTATTCGTAAACACTTCCAAAAAGAAGGGTTACAGCTCTCGGAAGACTTACTCACAGAGTTAAATTTATATGATCATGTGATCTACCGCTGTGTAGTAGGGTCGAGAGCATTTGGTCTGGATGATGAAAACTCTGATATAGACAGACGAGGTATTTACCTGCCACCAGCTGTGGTTCACTGGTCTTTGTATGGAATTCCGGAACAGTTAGAAAACCACGAGACTCAGGAGTGCTACTGGGAGCTGCAAAAGTTTATCATTTTGGCACTGAAAGCTAATCCAAATGTGTTGGAATGTCTCTACACACCACTAGTGGAAACAGCCACTCCCCTAGCCAAGGAATTGCTAGCTATTCGAGATATTTTTCTGTCTAAGTTGGTTTACCAAACCTATAATGGGTATGTGATGTCCCAATTTAAGAAAATGGAGCAAGATTTTCGGACTAAAGGAGCAGTTCGATTAAAACATGCTATGCACTTAATCCGTTTATTGCTCTCAGGGATCACAGTCTTGAAAGAGGGGTTTGTACCAGTGAAAGTTGAGGAGTATCGGCAACAACTCCTAGCCATCCGTCGGGATGAAATGCCATGGCAGGAGGTTACTGCTTGGCGATTGAGTTTACATCAAGAGTTTGATGCTGCTTTTGCCAACACTAATTTGCCAGAACGTCCGGATTATGAAGCAGCTAATCAGTTTTTGATTAAAGCACGTCAAAGTATGGTTTATAGGAAAGGGAACAGGGAATAGGGAATAGGGAACAGGGAACAGGGAGTAGGGAGTAGGCAACAGGAAACCAAAATTATCACAATTATTACACGGATTGCTATAGTTATACAGCGTTTTTCCTAACTATTAGGTGCGCTTGACCCATTAAGAATTAAATTCACCACAGGTCGCACCTGAGTTACACAGGATTGTTTCACTATTGCCTCTTGCCTCTTGCCTCTTGCCTCTTGCCTGCTCCCTTCTCCCTGCTCCCTACTCCCTGCTTCCTAAAAACATGTACCTCACCCAATTGAAAACTGCTGTATATGAATTTAAACCAAAAACTACTATCTGTAATTTCTACTCAACCCCATCCACTGTTATTTGCTACCCTCAGTGGAGCCCATTTGTATGGTTTCCCTTCACCAGATTCTGATTATGATTTGCGTGGTAGTCACATTCTGCCAGTGCAGAAGGTTATAGGACTGGACCCGGGACCGGAAACGATTGAAGTCTCGGAAATTCGGGATTCCATAGAACTGGATCTAGTCACTCACGATATCAAAAAGTTCTTTGAGATGCTGCTGAAAAAGAATGGTTATGTCTTAGAGCAGCTGTACTCACCCCTAGTTATTCACACTACACCGGAGCATGAGGAATTAAAAGCGATCGCAAAACAATGCATTACTCGCTACCATGCCCATCACTATCTAGGATTTTCCCGAACCCAATGGAAACTGTTTCAAAAGATGAGTCCATGTCGCGTCAAACCCTTGCTTTATGTCTATCGGGTGCTGTTGACTGGTATCCATTTAATGAAAACTGGGGAAATAGAAACTAACTTGGTTAACCTCAATGAGGTGTTCCAGTTACCTTATATTCCAGATTTAATTGCTCGAAAGCTAGCAGGAGTAGAAAAGTCTGTATTGGAAGATACAAATTTTTATTTTCATGAGGGAGAATATAATCGTCTACAGAGTAAATTAGAGGAAGCATCTGAGTCTAGTTGGTTACCAGAAGCACCATCAGCTAAGGATGCTTTGAATGATTTGCTCTGTAGATTGAGGATGGCAAATTTACATTGAAATTGCTATATAGCAAAGGGAACAGGGAGCAGGGAGCAGGGAGCAGGGAGCAGGGAGCAGGGAGCAGGGAGCAAGGAATAAAATTTCTAGAAAATGCTATAATAATAATTATAAATAAATTTTTAAATGAAAGTAAAACAATTAGCAATTTCTAGTATGATATTTGCTCTGCTTGTGCTTGGTTGTGCTAGTGAAACCCCAGCAGATAAGACCCAGCCTCAGCAGGTAGCAGGGGATTGTGGTGAACGCCAATGTCAGGAAGTTTTAGCTGACCTTGGCGATAGTTTTCCAGAACAAATAGCTGAATGGGAAAGGGAGTGTAGTGATAGCAAAAGTTTAAGTTTAAAGGTTTTTCAGAATCAAGAAGAACCCCAGCGAGTCAGCTTTATTTGTTGGGATAAACCCGTAGGAAATGGCAATCGCACTGGTACATGGTTAGGGGTTTTGCCGTTAGTAGCGAATGATTCTACGTTTGTGAAGCCATTGGTTTGCTCTAATTCTGACCAACAGTGCCAGAAAGTATTGCCTCAATTACGCAGAAATGCTCCAGAGCTAGTCCAGAAAGCAGAATTTAAATGCGCGACCAAACAGGGGTCTCTATTTTTGAGAGTTTCTGAGCAGGAAATCGATATTCGTTGCGGGTTTTTTGCGACCTCTGTTTGGGATGAAAATGGCGATGGCTTAGTGGATAATGAAGACCCAGTTAGTGTTGATATTTCAGTGGGGACTTTTAAACGCTAAAGTTTTATAATTAAGGGGATAGCTGATATCTAATACTATAGCATTTCCAAATATATCATGAAAACTCAGGCTAATTTACACTGCCCCCTACTCCCTACTCCCTACTCCCTACTCCCTACTCCCTACTCCCTACTCCCTACTCCCTACTCCCTACGGGGAGCGCTAATAAATGTCTATAGATAGAATTAACAATGCCAATGCCTTAATTATCGGTTCCAATGGAGGTATTGGTCTGGCTTTTGTCAAACAATTGCTGCAAGATGAATCCTTTACCAAGATTTATGGCACTTATCGTAACCGTGATTCTAGTTCGGAATTAATTGCCCTTGAAAGCAACTATCCTAATCGATTAGTTTGTCTATCGATGGATATCACCGACGAGTTGCAAGTATCTGAAGCTGTCAAACAAATTAGTGTAGGGATAGACAAACTCCACTTAGTGATTAATTGTGTTGGATTGCTTCATGACGGCAGCTTACAACCAGAAAAAAGCCTGAAACAGATTAATTCAGAACACTTGATGCGTTACTTCCAGGTTAACAGTATTGGAGCAGTGTTGCTGGCTAAACATTTATTACCATTATTCCGTCATAGCGATCGCAGTATTTTTGCTAGCATTTCTGCCAAAATTGGCAGTATTGGTGATAACCAACTGGGAGGATGGTATGGCTATCGAGCATCGAAAGCAGCCTTAAATATGTTTATGCGAACGGTGGCGATTGAATACAGTAGAAAAAGTCCTCAAACTATCGTTGTCACGTTACATCCTGGTACAACCAATACGCGCCTTTCTAAACCCTTTCAAAAAAATGTACCTGCTAATAAGTTATTCCCAGTAGAGCGTACTGTTAATCAACTACTGGCGGTGATTGAAAAGCTGGATAAAGGGGATAGTGGACAGTTTTTCTCCTGGGATGGAAGCCAGTTACCTTGGTAAACTAGTGTAAGCATTTAGCTATCAGCTATCAGCTATCAACTATCAGCTATCAGCTATCAGCTATCAGCTATCAGCTATTAGCTATTAGCTATCAGTTATCAGCTATCAGTTATCAGCTATCAGCTATCAGCTATCAGCTATCAGCTTTTGAAGAAAACAGCTAAGGATTAGTTTAATTGGAGGAAAGTCTTTTAAAGAAAACAGGTAAGGATTAGTTTAATAGTCACGAAAGAGGTTGATTTTAAGCTGACCACTGACCGCTGACCGCTGTTTGCGTAGCGTGGGCGTAGCGCATATGCTTACATAAAGCCTTTATTCAGTCTTTAGGACTGACTCTTTTGAGTCGTCTTTGGCAACGTTATCTCTGGGAAAACCGGATATCAATCCGCTTTCAATCATCAAACCAATCCCGGCATTAATCACAACTAAGCTTAAGGTTCCTAACCAAAACCAAGGCTCTCCTTCAATTCTTTTAGAAACGGCTTCTCCAAATAAGCATAAGCCTAAGGGAAAAAGCAGAACTCCAGCTTGAGATTTGATATACCAAATTAGTTTCTTGTTCATGAGAGTGCTATAGTCTTTACCAAGATAATATAGTAGCTTAATGGTGATCAATTTAAAAGGGGGCGTATTTACTAACTGTTTACCAACTGTTGTTAATAAAACGCGAAATTGTAACGGGCAAGATGCCCATTCCACATTGTGCTACACGGGCAAGATGCCCATTCCACATTGTGCTACACGGGCAAGATGCCCATTCCACATTGTGCTACGGGAACCCATGGGATTATACCAGATAGATGTTACACTTACCTGATAACTGAACACCATTATTAAAACCCGTGGCAAATTCCCCAGCATCTCCAGAGTCCCAATCCGAAACCCCTAAATTGGCTCGCACTCCCCTATTTGACCAGGTGGTAGCACAAAATGCCCGCTTGACAGCTTTTGCGGGTTGGGAAATGCCAGTCCAATTTAGTGGATTGAAAAAAGAACATGCTGCAGTACGAACTGCTGTCGGAATTTTCGACATCTCCCACATGGGTAAGTTTGCTTTTCATGGTAAGCAACTACGGGAGCAATTGCAGTCTCTAGTACCTTCGGATTTAACCCGCCTGCAACCGGGTCAAGCTCAATACACGGTGTTGTTAAATCCCAATGGTGGAATCATTGATGACATTATCTTCTACTACCAAGGTGAAGAGGAGTCTGGGGAGCAGCGGGGGATGATGATTGTTAATGGAGCAACCTGCACCAAAGACAAAGACTGGTTGTTAGCTCACCTGGATGCTGACTTAGTTACCTTACAAGACCTCTCAACATCAAAAGTGTTGATCGCAGTACAGGGACCATTGGCGATATCACATCTTCAGCCATTTGTCAAAGAAGCGTTAGCACCAGTCAAAGCCTTTGGACATCTAGAGGCAACGGTGTTGGGGAAACCGGCATTTATGGCTAGAACCGGCTACACGGGGGAAGATGGATTTGAGCTGATGCTAGACCCAGATGTGGGCATAGAGCTGTGGCTGACACTTTTAGAGTCTGGTGTCACTCCCTGTGGTTTAGGTGCCAGAGATACCCTGCGCCTAGAAGCAGCAATGGCACTGTACGGACAAGATATTGATGATACCACGACACCTTTAGAAGCTGGGTTAGGTTGGCTAGTGCATCTTGATAGCAAAGGACACTTCATCGGACGCTCGGTGCTAGAGCAACAAAAAGCAACAGGGATCCAGCGCAAGCTAGTTGGGATCCAGATGCAAGGAAGGCAGATTGCTCGCCATGGTTACCCAGTCCTAGCTGATGGTGAGGTGGTAGGAGTTGTCACTAGTGGTACATTAGCACCAACCTTAGGAAATGCGATCGCACTAGCCTATGTTCCCAGAAAGTTGGGCAAAGTTGGACAGCAGCTGGAAGTAGAAATCCGGGGTAAATCCTATCCCGCCGTTGTGGTCAAGAAGCCTTTTTATCGCTCTGAAAATCGTCCATCGGCCAAGTAAAGCTATCCATGGCTGACAGATAACCTTAAACTTTCAACTTTCAACTTTCAACTTTCAACTCTCAACTCTCAACTTTCAACTTTCAACTTTCAACTTTCAACTCTCAACTTTCAACTTTCAACTTTCAACTCTCAACTTTCAACTTTCGATTGCCTAATGCCTAATATATTTCTGGACAACTTCCCAACCAGTCAGGGAAACCCAGGTAAATCCCACTAGCAAGGCAATGTTGGTAGCAACGTGAACAGCCCTTGCTAAGGGTTGTTGAGGACTAATTTGGGTAGCACTAAAGGCTGAGAGCAACACCAGTGCTACCACAGACCATCCAGCTATTAAGTGGGCTGAATGACCTAGATGACCGTAATGGCCGATGGTACCTACTAAACCAATCCCCAGCAGAACTAAGACTAGAGCGACCATGATCCAGCCAATGATGTAGTGCAAAGGGCGTAACCAAGTCGGTCGTGGGCGTCCGGAGTGACGTTGATAAAACGCAATGCTGCCGGTGATTGCCAGGAGTACATAGGCAAAGAGGGATAAACCCATTGACCAAGCAGCAATTTTCCAGAGCCAGAGAAAAGAAGGGAGATTCACAGGGTGATGGGGTGATGGGGTGATGGGGTGATGGGGTGATGGAACAGAATCTCAAGATCTGTTCTTGTTCACTTTTGAATTACCCTTGCTATGGTTACAGACCAAGTTACAAGTTACAAGTCTAGCACTATAGCCTATTTAGCTTGAACTCTAAACCTACCCGAAAAGGGACGCCTGGGTAAGAACAACCTTGGCCTTTTGGCCACGCTACGCGAACGGCCACGCTACGCGAACGGCCACGCTACGCGAACGGCCAGACAACCAGACAACCTTCAACCAAACCACCTTGGCCAATAGGCCACGCGATCGCGTTCAACCAAACAACCTTCAACCAGACAACCTTCAACCAAACCACCTTGGCCAATAGGCCACGCGATCGCGTTCAACCAGAGAACCAGACAACCAGACAACCAAACCACCTTGGCCAAAAGGCCACGCGTTCGCGTTCAACCAAACAACCTTCAACCAAACAACCTTCAACCAAACAACCTTCAACCAATGAAAAAGGGGTTGCTCCTGTTGTAAGCAACCCCAAAGTATAGATTATAGTAACTAGACCGCGCTAACCAGCCTAGGCAATTTTTCAGCTAACACTCTTGGACTATCAACTGTTTCTGGATGTGGTTTGATATCAGCAGGTTTGGCTGATTGGGCGGAAACAGCATAGCCATAAGCATTACCACTTTGGCTAACCAATAAGCGGTAACAAGGGATGGTATCTGAGAGAATAGAACTTGCCATCATCCCCGTATGTATTTCTAGAAGAGCCTGTGGCGGTGCTTCAAAAACTAAGCGCTGCCCTGGGAAAACAACTCTTTCAAAGTACCAGTTAGGTATATTAGTTATTCTAGCAATCTGGATCTGGCTAGTAGCGTTCACATAGCCGCACAGAAGGGAATCTTGGCTATCTGAAGGAATAGGATCAAAAACTTGTGTCATATCTATTAATTCTCTAAAGGTTAATTTATTACAAACACCAAGGTAGCATTGATGATTCCGGCGAGCTGTAAACATGGCTACTAATTATTGGAGTTTACCTCAGCCGATCACCAACAAAACACCGTTAATATGCTGATTATTGGGATTATTTAGGATTATTTGCTGGTTTTAGCGATATTCAGCATCATTCAGGTGTAATGCTCACTCTATAAACCCTATTATATGACTTTACTCTATTAGATTACTTTATGCTGATTTTTGATCCCTATAGACAAAACTACCATACGCTTGAGGTAAGTCCCTAATTTTGGTAAAGTTAAGATATGTAAACACCAATTTCATAATTGTTGCCCACCCTTGGTAAGTTCTGCCCGCCGTAGTCTCAAAGTAGAGAAAACGGCGGTAGATAAATCTGTCTATAACTCTAGCTATAACTCTAGGTATAGATCTGCCTTGAAATCTTGAGCTTAATTGGCCTTTGGGCCACGCTACGCGAACGGAATTGGTCAAGAATAACCCAAACTAACCTTGCTGATAAAAAAAACTTATAATAACAAAAAATCATTACTATAAACAGTTACCAATGGAACAGAAAATACTATATGTTCGCCTTCCGTGTAATCCAATCTTTCCGATCGGGGTGGTTTATTTAGCTGACCATGTTCATAAACAGTTCCCGGATGTAGAACAGCGCATTTTTGACTTGGGAACTGTACCTCCCCTAGACTTTGGCAGCGCCTTGGATACTGAGATAGACCAGTTTAAACCAACCCTGTTGGTATTTTCCTGGCGCGACATTCAAATCTATGCTCCAGTGGGTGGTAGGGGTGGTAACCCGCTCCAAAATGCCTTTGAGTTTTACTATGCTGGCAATCCCTTGGTGAAATTACGGGGAGCGCTGGGGGGTCTGCGTTTAGCTGCCTCTTACTATGGCGAACTGTGGGGGAACTTGGGGTTAATCAAACAAGGACTCAAACGAGCTAAACGATATAACCCAGACGCTCGCCTGATTGTGGGGGGTGGAGCAGTTAGTGTATTCTATGAGCAGTTGGAAAATAAACTGCCAACTGGAACCATCGTTTCCGTTGGAGAAGGGGAAACCTTACTCACGAAACTTCTCCGGGGTCAGGACTTCGATGATCAGCGCTGTTATGTGGTAGGGCAAGCTAAGCCACGCGATCGCATGATCCATGAGTCTCCCACTGCCATTGAAAAAATTGCTTGCAACTACGACTATATTCAAAGCATCTGGCCCAGGTTTGATTATTACTTCCAACAGAACGACTTTTACATTGGAGTTCAAACCAAGCGTGGGTGTCCCCATAACTGCTGCTACTGTATATATACCGTTGTAGAAGGCAAACAGGTACGGATTAACCCGGCAGATGAAGTGGTCGCAGAAATGCGGCAACTCTATGACCGAGGCATCCGCAAGTTCTGGTTCACTGATGCTCAGTTCATTCCTGCCAAAAAATTCATTGGTGATGCCGTTGAACTGTTGCAAAAAATCCTTGATTCTGGTATGAGTGACATTAACTGGGCAGCATACATTCGGGCAGACAATCTTACCCCAGAATTATGCGACCTGATGGTAAAAACCGGGATGAATTACTTTGAAATCGGGATTACCAGTGGTTCTCAGGAACTGGTGCGGAAAATGCGCATGGGCTATAACCTACGCACCGTACTGCAAAACTGTCGTGATTTAAAAGCAGCTGGCTTCAATGACCTAGTTTCCGTCAACTATTCTTTCAATGTGATCGATGAAACCTTTGACACCATTCGTCAGACTATTGCCTATCACCGGGAACTAGAGCAAATATTTGGTAGGGATAAAGTAGAACCAGCCATCTTCTTCATTGGTCTACAACCCCATACCCATTTAGAACAGTACGCCTTTGACAAAACTATCCTCAACCGGGACTATGATCCCATGAGTCTGATGCCCTGGACAGCCAAGAAACTCCTATGGAATCCCGAACCCCTAGGGTCTTTCTTTGGTGAAGTTTGTCTGGAAGCTTGGCGGCAAAATTCTAATGATTTTGGGCGTGAAGTGATGAAAATCCTTGAAGAAAGACTAGGAGTGGCTCCATTAGAAGCAGCCCTCACTGCCCCAATATTACCAAATAAACACCAAGAAAAAAAACTAGTTTTAAATAACTAGAAAGGGATAATGGCAAAATTAAATTAACAAGTTTAAATAACAAAATTTAATTAACAATTTTTTAGTAACCATGCGCTCAGGTTCGATATTACAAAAACTAGAACAAGCCCATCGCGGCACCAAAAAACCTCTAAGCTTTGGAGTTTATTACAAAAATACCTTAGTATCGCTGTGCCATGCCCTAGAAGACTTTATCCTAGAGTCTGACAGTGCTCCACTAATGATTACGGCATTCCAGCGGGGCAAATGGTATCTTGAGGAAGCTGAACGCTATGGCGATATAGCGCTGAAATCATCTCAGGTGGTGATCATGGCCGCACCGGATGCTGGCTTTGCTGAACATCCCACCAGTCAGCGGTCGAATGTTGCCCTAGTTAGTTTAGAGTCCTCCGATCCTGTAGCTCAAGAGTGGCACTTGATTATTATTTCCGAGACATACACAGCAATGGTGTTATGTCAAGAATTATCTGAGTCGGATTATGGCACTCAAGGACTGCCAGAGCAGGATCGAGAGCGCAAATTCTATGGATTCTGGACATTTGAGCCAGACTTGGTCAGGGAGACAGTGGAGTTTGCGATCGCTCACATTGGTAACTATAACCCAGACTTGCAAGCTAGCTTAACGGCACAACTTCAAAAGATGATCGACAGCACCAAGCCACGAGACTATATTGGGGCAGTGGTGAATCGGGTCGTGAACTATCTTCAGAAAGGTCAACAAGAGTTACCGTCCCATACCTCCCCGAGCCATGTTCAGGTGTTAGACGATAACCTGGTTTCTAATGAAATGCAGGCTTTCTTGCGTATGGCTCAGCTAATTGACCAAGCGGATGCTGTGAATCCCAACGCTAGCGCTGAGGTAAAAAGCTTGTCTGAGACTATAGGCCAGTTGCTGGATTTACCAGCATGGCAACTGAAACGTTTAAGTCTGGCAGCACTCTTGCACCGTCTATCTCCCTTGCAGGGGGTCAAGATAGAACTACCCCCTAAGTCAGCTGCTCAGAAAGAGGTGATCGAGAAGCAGGAATCTCTTCCGAGGGGATCGGTGTTACGGATTATGCCTCGATTGCAGGCTGTCGCTAACATTATTACCCACCAAACCGAATCCTGGGATGGTTCAGGACAACCGGATGGCTTAGCTTACGATAACATTCCCTTGGAATCAAGGATTTTGAGGCTGATCGCTTATTTTCAGCAGCAACTCAATACCTATAAATCTGAGGAGGATGCTCTGTCTCAAGCTCTAAGAAACTGTCAGGCATTGTCAGGGGAA
The DNA here is from genome assembly GCF_010692325.1 of Moorena sp. SIO3I8. Classification (GTDB taxonomy): domain Bacteria; phylum Cyanobacteriota; class Cyanobacteriia; order Cyanobacteriales; family Coleofasciculaceae; genus Moorena. The sequence goes on from NZ_JAAHHW010000005.1 coordinate 132,250, forward strand.
GCCTTTGACCCTAAACTGGTGGAAACCCTGGGACTGATAGTGATGGGAATGCAGCAGGGTATGAGTTTGCAGGCTAATCAGCCTAAAATAGCTTCAGGGATGTGGTTGCTTGATTCGTTATCTGAGGACAAAGTAACGGTTGAAGGATGAAGGAATAAAAGTTGAAGGTTGAACGCGATTGCGTGGCCTTTGGCCAAGGTTAGAGGGTTGAAGGTTGAAGGTTGAAGGTTGAAGGTTGAAGGTTGAAGGTTGAAGGTTGAAGGTTGAAGGTTGAAGGTTGAAGGTTGTTCTTGCCCAGGGATCCGGTGTAGGGTAGGGTGAAAGATGAACAGTTGAAAGCGATCGCGTGGCCTTTTGGCCAAGGTTATCTGGTTGATGGAAATTGAAGCAATTCGGGCGGGGAAAGTAAAGCAACTGCCAGGAGCAGATTTGGAAGATGAGGATCTTTCCGGTAGCCAATTGGAAAAAATTAATCTTGCTGGTGCAACACTTGTGGGGGTAAATTTTTCTGGCTGTAATTTGAATGGTGCTCGTCTTGATGGTGCTAACTTAATCGGTGCCAAACTGGAATCTGCTGACTTACGGGCAAATTTGCTTGGTGCTAATTTGATGCAGGCGGATTTGAGTGGTGCGGACTTGCGGGGTGGTAATCTGCGCGGCGCTAATTTGATGGGGGCTAAGTTGAGTCAGGCTTGCTTTACCGGTGCTTTTTTAAGTGGTGCCAATTTGATGGGGGTGAATTTGCAAGGGGTGGATTTGCGAGGGGCAGATTTGCGAGGAGCTAATCTTAATGGTGCCAATTTGAAGGGAGCCGATTTGTCTCAGGCGGATTTACAAGGGGCAACCTTAAGTGAAGCCAATCTGGAAGAGGCCGATCTCCGTGGAGCTAATCTATCTGGTAGTAATCTCAGTGGGGCGAACTTGCTTTGTGCTGAGATGGATGGGGCTTCTTTAAGTGGTGTTAATTTGGATCGAGCTTGTTTAGTAGGGACTTGTGTGCCTGAGGAATAATTGGCAATAGTGGGTAATCGATATACGGATATAAAGGATGGCAGCTGGGGAGGTGTGTGATGGAATTGCTTAGCAATAAGTAAGACTTATTTCGATTGAAAAAATTGACTTTTTAATTCCCGTAACATTCTGCTTGTTCCTTGATTAATTGCCTGTTCTACGAGTTGAGGAATCTGTGTAGTTAAGGATAAATTGGGAAAGGTTGGACTGAGCGACTGTTCTTGATAATTTCCATCTTTGATGATGTAAATTTTAAGTTGTTGTTTGCTAGAAATCCATACTTCAGGAACACCAATGGCTGCATAAACCTCAAAGGTTGTTTTTGTTCGCGTAGCGTCGGCTCTGCCGAAGTAACATCAGATTCAATAGCTAAGTCTGGGGGTGGATAAATGTCCAAGTCAATGTGAGTACAGCCTCGCATTTGAGGAGCATTCTGAATATAAAGACAGGTATCCGGTTCAACACCAGCAATTTCAGGACGTTTAAAGGTAGTTGAACCAAAATCTTCCCAGTCGCGCCCCTGTAGGTTTAATATGCCTTTAACAATATCGGCAATAATCCGGTGGGGTCTTTCGTGAATAGCAAGGGGGGACATGATTTCTAAATTTCCTTGATAGTAGGTCAGCCGCACTCGTCGCTTTTCCCCAAGTTCGTCAAGAATTGTTTCAAAGTCTTGCCATTTAAGGTTATCTATAGTAATGGCACTACCGGGTGTGAGTTGGATAGCTTTGATGGGTATGGTAACGGTCATGGTTTTTCCTCAACTGTACCGACGTGATGGGTAAGTCCTAATTGGATTAATTTGAGGGAGGGAGTGCGATCGCAAAATGCCTACACAAAATGCGATCGCATTTACAAATCCTAACTAGTCCCTGGGTTTAAGCAACACCGTTCAGCAGTCAACAAAGAAATCTATTCCACAGTCACCGACTTCGCCAAATTCCTGGGCTGATCCACATCCAACCCTCGCCTTGCCGCAATGTGATAGGCTAACAACTGCAACGGAATCACCGCCAGAATTGGTGAAAGCAACTCCTCCACCTCTGGTACAGGCAACAAATCATCAAAGATATCCATCGCCTCTTTGCCATTGCTCGGTGTCACCCCAATCAACCGAGCATCCCGAGCCTTAGCTTCCTGAGCATTAGAAATTACCTTCTCATAGACAGTACCAGGCATTGCGATCGCAACCACAGGCACCTTAGCATCCAGCAGAGCAATCGGACCATGCTTCATTTCCCCAGCTGGGTAGCCTTCAGCATGAATATAGCTAATTTCCTTAAGTTTCAGCGCCCCTTCTAAAGCAATCGGAAAATTAATCCCCCGTCCTACAAAGATAAAGTCTTGGGTTTCCGCAAAGTCATGGGCTAATTCTTCAATATACTTTTCTTGACTTTCCAGCACCTGCTCAATCTGATTAGGCAATTGCCGCAAGCCTGCCATAATTGCTTGAATTTTTTCAGGGGCGAGAGTATTACGTCGATCTGCTAAATCTAGCGCTAGACAATAAAAGGCCACTAACTGGGTCACAAAGGTTTTAGTAGCCGCCACCCCAATTTCAATCCCTGCCTGGGTATCAATCACATCAGGCACCAACTGAGCCAAAGAACTTTCTGGTCGATTCGTAATTCCCAGCAGTCGGGGCTGATACAGAGGGTCTAATCCACTGCGACGGTGTTTTTCCATCTCCAGTGCTGCTAAGGTATCAGCAGTTTCCCCAGACTGAGTTACCCCAATAGTTAGGGTATTCTTAGTTAACGGACCTGGTGCATAACGAAACTCAGATGCATACTGCACCATGGTAGGAATTCCTGCCAACTGCTCCAACAAATATTTACCCACCAAACTAGCGTGCCAACTGGTTCCGCACGCCAGAATCTGAATCTGTTCTACATCCTCGTACAGTGACTCTGGTATGCCTAACTGAACTGGGGAATTAGCCAGGTCTGCCTCTGTCTGTGTAGGATTAGCATGCCAATTACTATTGAGATACCGCTCGAAACAGTTGCGCACTACCCCTGGTTGCTCATAAATTTCCTTAAGCATAAAGTGTCGGAATCCTTGCTTTTCCACTTGAAAGGGATTCCAACTGAGGGTACGGGGGAACTTATTCAACCGACGACCCTCAAAGTCGTAAACTTCTGCCCCTAGGGGAGTTAACCGTGCGATTTCCCCATTGTCTAAGTTCAATACTGCCCTGGTATGGGGTAACAATGCTGGGGTATCCGAGCCAAAGAAAAATTCCCCTTGACCAAACCCAATAATCAGAGGAGCCTGTTGCCGCACTCCAATCAATTCATCAGGATAGTCAGCACAAAGGATAGCTAGGGCAAAAGCTCCCTCTAATCGATTCACGGTTTGCCGCACTGCTTCTAGGAAAGGAGAGAAGAAGGAAGAGGAAGAAGCCGAATTTTGGTGTAAACACTCAGCAATTAGATGGGGAATAACTTCTGTATCGGTATCGGAGCGGAATTCATGTCCCTGCTGGATCAATTCTTCCCGCAATTCCCGGTAGTTTTCAACAATGCCATTTTGTACCACTGCCACCCGCATTGCCATATCCATGTGGGGGTGAGCATTATACTCTTCCGGTTTACCATGGGTTGCCCAGCGCGTGTGTCCAATGCCAATCCGCGCCTGGTTTTCGATTTGTACCAGTTTTTCCCGCAAATTGTGCAATTTTCCCTTAGCACGTACACAATGAACGTCCCCTTCCGAGACTGTAGCAATCCCAGCAGAATCATAGCCTCGATATTCGAGTTTCTCTAATCCTGCCATTAAAATTTCTGTAGCGATTTGCGGACCGATATAGCCGACTATTCCACACATAGTGTTGAGTTTAGTAAGTAACCATAATACTCAAACTATAGCCGTGCTAACAGTGGAGTGTCCTGTGTTGACGGTTAACCGTCAACGGTTGACCATCAACAGTCAACCGTCAACATCAGATAGATTGCTAGGTTAATGGTTAGTAAGCCAAGCCCATGCTACGAGTTGTTTCAGCTCCCAGGTAAACCCGGATGCTCAAGAAGTCAGTAGGACAAGCAGTTTCGCACCGCTTGCAACCAATACAGTCTTCTGTACGAGGAGAAGAGGCAATCTGACCAGCTTTACAGCCATCCCAGGGAACCATCTCCAATACATCTAGAGGGCAAGCCCGAACACATTGGGTGCAACCAATACAGGTATCGTAAATTTTAACGCTATGAGACATTGATTTAAGAACTCCTACATTTTTTTATCGGACATTGCGGAAAAACCGCTGACCTGTCTCCTTGGGAAAATTGGGGATATTCCCGATGATTCCACCAGGATTATCTTTGCCTAGGTTCGTGCTTGTTGGCGTTTCAGGCAAACGACAGGGAATTTTAAGGATCAAGGGCTAGTTTACCGCAGGGTTTTGATAGTCTTGCGCCAGAGGTTACAGAACTTTAAATTCTTTAATATATCAGTATCAGAAACTATTGTGTGATCGAGCCTAATCTATGGGTCAACCTCAAGAAGAGCGATAACGGGGAAACCTTGGTAATTCAATAGACGCTAAGGATTTGCGCCCTTTGGAGGGACGTAGGGGATAGAGTACTGGTGATGGCGACTTACCCTGAGACGGAAATACGTCATTGGTCTGATTTGACTGTGACTCAGCCTCTATGATATCTTCTGGCAATTCCTGACTCGATGGATTTGCTTCAGGCTCCAAGGTCTGAGTATGGTCTGACCTACTGGTTTGCTCAAGGTCACTAGTCAATTCAACGGTTTGGTCAGATTCATCTGAGTTAGTCGTTTCTAGTTCTGATCTGCCATCGACTTTGGCATTAGCCGACTCTGATGGCAACTCCGACAACCCAAATTCCTCTGCCAGGGCAGACATTTGCTCAATTAACTGTTGTGCTACTTCTATCTCTTTGGCTGTCACATTTTCAGGGGAGATTACCTGAGTTTGCCCTGGACCCGAGGCATCTGCTGGGGATATAGGATCAGTTTGGTTAGGTTGGCTGCTGTCAACCGATAACGCTTCTGTGGTAGATTGAGACTGGACAGAAGAATTACCAGTACTGCTAAAAATAAATTCTTCTGCAAATAACTCTGGGTCAGCAGACCAGGGTCTAATCGCCTGGGCTTTTTGTAGCAGAGATTGCTGAGCAATGATGCTCCGACTCTCTTGCTGTTGTAGTACAGAATTCTCAGAGGCAGGCATTTCCAGACACTTTTCTAAGGCTACCTTAAATTGCAAGGTTTGCTGTTGTTGTCGGTATAGACGGGTTCTAAGTTCTCGACAGGTATCTTTCAATTGCACCAGCTGATGAGATTGTTCGTTGTAGCGCTGCTGGGTTTGGGAATAGTCCTGTTCGAGTCTGGCAACTTGATCCTGAGAGCTTTGTAACTGTTCTGATAAGGTTTCAACCAAAATTTGCTGGCGTTGACCGGATTGATGGGATGATTCTAGAGTGTGGAACAAACGGGTTAATTGGTCTTGAACTGTATTGAGTTCCAGATCTTTTGTGGACAGGAGTTTGTCGTACTCTCGCAATTGCTTAGCTTGTCCGTTTAACTCCTGCTGTTTTTCCTGGAGTGCTTGCTGCAGCTGGGTCACTTGCTGCTGTAAGCGATGATTGTCCAAGCGCAGTTTTTGGGCTAAGGCAAACCATTCACCATCCTTGGCTAACTGTTCCTCAGAAACATCAGCTATCTCAGTGTCAATATCAGTGTTATCAGTATCATCAGTGCCATCATTATCGGCTTCTGTAACTGATGATGCCATGGTGGTAAGGAGAGATTCTATAGTCTGTTCTAGTATTGACTGTTCAATAAGATTATCTATATCATCAGATACTATGGTGAAATCATCAGGTACTGGTGCGAAGCTGAGCATTTTTGGGTTATGGTCGGTCTGCTGCTGATCTGGCTTCTTAGTATCCTGGTTATCCATTTCGGTAGTAGACTCAGGAAGGGGAAGGTTATTGGGGTTTTCAGATTCACTCATTGCTCTTCATCAAGGGGTTCACAATTTCACCATTGGGGCAAGGAGCCAAAAAGTCAATCGCTCAAGATGATTTTAGTCTTGAGGGGCAACTTTGGGTCAAGATGCAGACTCTTGAAAGTGCCGATGGCTTGATATTGACTTAAGTTTGGGCGCAGATGGTTGACATTACTTTACTACTTACTAACCCAAGAATAATGCATAAAAATTGACTGGCTAAAAATTTTCAGACCACAAATGGATGCTGATTAGAAAACAGGAGCTAGGAAGCAACACTTTAATACAAATGTACTATCATTGAGCAATGAGCTAATGCGTTCCCGTAGCGTGGCTGTAGACCAATCGCAATTTCAGTTTTTGATAAATCTGATTACTATATACCGTTTTACTATGAAAAACTAGCAGTGTTTTTAATTAGCTATTTGGCAATAGTATAGATATTAAATTAAGTCATTTATCGTTGATAATAGCATTTTATTTATTCAATTGTCAACTAGTAAAATTTCAATCCCTTCATCTGTTTTAAAGACAGGGCAAGGGATTACAGAGAGGGCAAAGTTTGGCTTGAAATGAGACGAAGGGGGATTGATATGAGAGTCCGAAATAACCCGTGGCTGATAACCAGTGAAAAAAGCGATTGGCCTCTGGCCACGCTACGCGATTGACCTTGGCCTAAAGGCCACGCTACGCGAATGGTCACGCTACGCGATTGCATAACCAGTATGGGGACGAACGTCTGGTGGGTGAAACCCTAGCACAATATCTGATTTGGGAACCCCTGCGGCGACCAGTTCTTCTGTGATGCCATCTTCGATACCATCCCGTTGAATCCAGATTTTTCCATCAATAATCTGAACATGCGTAATGCAGCCGTGGACTCGACGTTTGCCATCCCAGCCAACAACCATGAGCATAAAATGATTGTTCAGACAATCGGCAATGGCATAACTTTGAATATCGCCGTGACTGTAACTAATCCGAGCGTAACGCTCTAGAATTTCTCGAATTAATCTGGAATACTCATCTAATCTATCCATTGGACTATTTATTCTCCTTCTGCATCAAAAATTAGCAAATTAAACTGATTGTTATCAATAGCAATTCGAGCAATTTTCTCTTGAAAAAAATCTAAGTAAACTGCATTGCGAATCGCTAGATATAATGTTCGATATCTATGGTTGATTGATTCTTTTAACAACCCTCTATAAAGCACATATTGACCGAGGGCATTTTCTAGGTCTTGTACAGGAGAAGGACGAATAAAACTTTTTACCTCCACTGCAATACGTCGCCTATCTTTTTCTGCTGCAAAAAGTTTCTCCGAGCCCATATCTACGTAAACGGTTCGATCTCCAACAGCTAATGCTAGGGGATCGTTAGTAATCATCCATCCGTCTTTGATCAGAGCCGTTTTCACCGTTTCGTGGTAGATATCCTTTGCCATTAAAAGTAGTTCATTTTTGCCATGCTTAAGGCTATCTCTATGGTAGCTTGATCACGCTTTAGGCATTTATCACGAGCAGAAATTTTGAATATTGAAAGAAAACGTTACACAAACCGGCAGATTTTTACGATATTATTTTTAATTTTAATGAGGTACGCATTGTTGTTTACCTCCTGCCTCTTGCCTCTTGCCTCTTGCCTTCCCCTCCTGGGAGGGGTTAGGGGTGGGTTCCTCTTGCCTCTTGCCTCTTGCCTATTATCTGCTTCCTGCTCCCTGCTCCCTGCTCCCTCAAAAAATGCACCTCACCAAATTAAAAAAAACTATCCTAATCAAGCACTAATTAATCCATGGGCAAGTCCCGCAGGAAATAAAAGCAATCACTTTTACTATCCGTTTCCTTGATTCGCCCCAAGTAGCCAGTTAAGGGAGAAGAAAGCTCAATCAATATTTCGTGTAGTTCTGGCTGGGTCAAGGACTGGGGTGGATTGGAGAAGTTATAGGCTCCATAGATCATCTCTACTCCCACCGTGTGATTATCTCTATCGTCAATTAGCTTTTTCACCAGCTGGACAATATGCGATCGCAATTTCAGTTTTTCAGAAACATGATTAATATATTTTTCAACTTCCTGATCAGCTTGACCAGGTATCAAGTAATCCTTCAGTATAATTAAATCAACAGAATTGGGATACTGGCTTTGGAGTTTCACCAGCTTCTGAAGAGTGTCAGGATTAATAATTGCCATACCATGTACAATAGCTGCATCCATAAGTTGTTTAGTCGGCTCACCAGGGCCAATGATTAACTTAGTAGTTTTCTTAAGTAGTTCTTGATTTTTTAAACGTAACGTTCCTAAATTCAACAGTTGTACTGCCGTATCGTTAGTAATTTTTTTCCCAGCCTTGCACTCAACCATCAAGGGATAAGGTTTTGAGCAGTATAAATCTAAACCACCAGCACCACCTTTGTGAGCAGGGTCGATGGTAAATCCGAGAAAATTAAGGCTATCACGAACAATATTTTCAAAATCTGTGCCAGCTTGATAATTAGTTTTACCTTGATCCAGTTCTTTGCTGCGATTTCCCAATGCTACTATGGTATTTATCCAAGGTAAATCTGGATTAGATGAGGTTAACTGCTTGTTGCTACTCCAGCCTATAAATTTTTTTATCTCTTCGTCAAGGGCTTCAGCAGCTGGGTTAGTAATCGCCAGGTTAGCGATTTGAGTCTGTAATTCTTCCAATTCCGGATACAGTGGCGGTAGTCGATTTTCTAGCTGGTGTCGGCGTTGGCTGAAAATGCGATCGCTTAATACTGGCCAATCCTGAGTAACCCTAATATTATCACCTAAACTAACAAACTTCCCAAGGGGCTGACTAGTATTATCATTTCTAGCTACTTCCAGCACTTTAGGCAACTGATAAACCCGTAAGTAAGCCAGAAAAATACGCTGCTGTTTCTCAAGTCTTGCTTGTAATCCAGCTGCTGTCCATACCGTTAACGGTGATAAGTTTTCCAAGGATTCAGTTTTATTCAGGTGTTGGAAAAGTTCACACTTAGCCCAAGCCTTAATCAAAACTGTTTCCTCAGAATTCACTTCCGTTATAATTTTTTTAGCTATTTCTATAAAACTAGGGCGATAATACTGCTCAAGAGATAGGAAATGACTTGATGGATTATTACTTGATATCTTATTACTTAAGATATTAGACGGATATAGGAGAAATTTTAGTCCTGGATGGATAAATATCTGAGGGATAGCAGCAATCATTCGCCCTTGGATTAAGGCTTCGATATCTGGTGCCGGTAAAAGTAGGGCTATTGAAATTAAATCTTGCTGACTCATTATCTTACTGACTCATTAGTAGATATCTAGATCACTTCCTATCAATCAATCTCATTCCTGCCTGGCATCGTCAACTATGTAAGTCTTGTTAACTCTAGCAGTTAAAACTAAACCATCTATAATAATCTGTGTAGGAACTGTGATAATTTTGTTTTCTTTTCCCTACTCCCTGCTCCCTACTCCCTACTCCCTACTCCCTACTCCCTACTCCCTATTTCCATATCCGCTTTTACCTATTCCCTTTGCTATATAGATCCATTGAGTTAATCATCCTTTAACTTTCCGACTCTTCATCCACTGCCTCTTCAGGAATTTGTCCCGATGGAGCACTCAAAATTTCTCGAAGTAATCGGTTATCTATAGCTAGCTTTTTGTTAGCGATAAAATCTTTAATCTGCTCTTCACTCAACTCATAGTCTTCACGACTGTCATAAACAGCGCGAATCGCAATCAAAGGCTTAATATCCCCTGTTTTCAACTCTACGGATTTTCCTCCTTGAGCCTTCAAGTTATTCAAACACTCTTGAGCCTTCTTGGCTTTTCGACTGATCGGTTTAGACCGGACTAAACAACCACGGGTGAGATCATATTTTTTATAATCCTCAAGATGAGATAATCCAGTCGTTACCCTGTTTCCAACAGAGGCTTGGATCACCGCTAGTCCGATTTTGACCGTATTCCCCTCTTCTTTTCCAACTATCTTGACCCCTAGGTATTTATTTTTGGGCTTAACCGGAGCTTCAATTTTTTCGATTGTGACTCCTGCCACTATCTGTCCTATGAGTTGGTTAAGGCCAAACTTGATAGCGTTAGTGAGCTGAGGGTCATCCTCCATATACTCGTCATTGTCAATATTTTTGAACTCGTTATTATAAGCAGAGTCAACGGGATTTATAGCAGGTCTATGGGATGAAACTTGCTGATCATTAGGTAATCCCCAGTTAGTTTGACACCATTTCAGAATATCTCTTGCTGTTGGTCGTTGTTTCCCTAATTCTTTCAGTGTTTCTTCGCTAAAGGGATAAACCGGCTGAGGAGGAGTTAGTTCATTTTTACCATAAAACTCTTTTAACCGTAGGGAAACTATATCAACTATATGATCAGAATTTAGAGGCTTTAATTCAACTTCTCGCTCTCCAACTCTGTCAGCAACTCCATCATTTAAATCTAATGCTCTAATTTTATGTGTCCAAGTTTCAGGATACATAGCCGTCAGCAGCACACCCCTTTTAAGTCTAGTGTATAAATCTGTTGCTAAGCTGGCAATAACCTGTGCTCTGCTAAACCCTGCATCATCACATTCTGTACCATCTAATTGATCAAAACATACCACCAATGGATTGTAATCACTAATTAGGTCTAAAATCTGACAAGTTATATCGAAATGGTCTTTGTCATCTTCCGAATCGTTGGGTAACTCCATTTCGTCAGCTTTTTTCTGGGCTAAACTTTTCCCAGACAGCCAGTTAATAGCATAAGGAGCATGCTGCTTTGATAATGTCCATAAAATCGCTCTGGGCAGATCCGGATTGTCGATGTCCGTCTTGATTTCAAGAACTTTATCAGTCAGTTTATTAATTAGGTTACAATTGTTAGCCAAGTCATTGTTGACTTCATTGACTAACTGCTGATATGTGTAAGGTTTTTCCTCCCCTTCATTGGCTAAATCAGTCGCTAACTCTTGCCACTGAGTCACCCCCTGGCTACCAACCTCCTTGAGACTTAATGCCAGGGTCTTCAAAAATTCCGGCTTGATCCGATTAAGGTCATTGTAATCGGTCATATAGACAAACCAAGCACTGCCATCAGCTTGAAGTTTATGGCGAACCCTACTGAGCAAATGAGTTTTGCCTAACCCTGGTTCAGCCTTGATGGTAATGCCAATAACGTCACGCTGCCCCCTACGAACTTCTTCAATTCCCTTAAAAACAGCACCGTAAGCAAGAGCATTGATAGAATCAACGTGAGGGAATTCTTTTTTCCATACATTTTGCTTCTTGACAACTAGCTCTTTGTTAAAAGGGTTTTCATTTTTAATGGCATTCTGGAGTTGTTCAAGGGGAGATGAACTGTTATTCATGATAAAATGCTAGTCATTTTGTTAGTCATTTTGGTGTGAGGAAACGCTACAAACAGTCAAGTTTATTACAATAACCAGTCCAGCCTAGGATTATAGCCGCTTAGCATAGCAGCGTAATCCACTCACTTCTGTGGTGATGGAATCTTCGATTTGGGATGGATCGCTATCCGGTAAGCTACCACCTTGGAGTTGTAAAATCTCGTTAGCTTGCATCTCCAACAACCACTCATTGAACTGGGAACGACTGACACTATCTCCAATTTCCCGTCTAATCCGATAAATCGGTACGAGATCATCAAGGTTATAGTCCTGATTTAGCTTGTCGTAAACCTCCAAGACTACCGATTCAAAGGTTTCATAAGAAGCGATCGCATTTTCCCCAGTTTTCCCAGCATCAGCGCCTGCCTCAACGACCTTAGCCACTGAGCTTCTCTCTCTAATCCAATTTAGAACAGCCTTGACATCCTTGGCTCTGACCAGACTACCATCAAACTCAAAATCAGCGCTTTTGATGCCAGCGTCTAGCACTTCCAAGCCTTGCTCTGTCAAAAACACATACTCGATTCGGGCTTTTTTTGTTTTCTTGATCGTCCCATCTGTTTCCAATGTTTTAAAGATGTCAGTATAATCACCAGACCTCTCATTATTCAGTTTCACTGTGTCACTTAAGTCTTTTCTTTTCACTTCCTGCTTTGATCCCCCTAGATCCCACAAGTGTAGCAGCAGGCGAGTTGTAGCTTGGGCTGGGGTTCCTCGTAACCCTTTCTTATTTTCTTTCTTATTTTCGGGTTCAGGGTTTGTGGACATTTCCGTTTGTTCTGTTTGTTCTACTGTTGACATTTCCATTTGTTCTAGGTATTTTTTTCCAGTATTTACGTAGATCAGATTATGGCTTGTCACCTCTCTATCCAGTGATAGCCTACCCAATAGTCTGATGCCAATTCGGCACGATTGAGTCAGAAGCCATAAATTTTTATGGCTAGCCTAGCCTTAGGCAAGCCAAATTAAGCCTCTGCCTTTGTATAGCCCTAAAATTGCATTTTGAGGGCTATGAGTCATAGCTAAGTCAATCACACTTCCGCAATCACAATTCCCCATGGGATTGCCCCTTGGGGTGCTGCGAAAAGCGAAATCGTACTCACTTGCCTCTAGGATCAGAATTTCCAAACTATCCAGTCTTTCCCCCCAGAAAGCGATCGCATTTACTGGGAAAATCTCCAATTCTGCTAGCTTGAGTAGAGCAAGGTAGTCGAGTCTCGATATTATATCACTTCTGTTCAGTCCTAGGTTACTTTCAACTATTATTTCTGTGCCCCCTCTGGTTCCTCTGCTCCCTCTGTGCTGATCGGATCACACTTCTCTAACTAAATAGGTTTGAGCCAAATCAGCTGGACTCATGGACTCATAAGGTTCAAAAGGCTGATGAATCCAAGGATTATCTGGCAAATAATCCACATAGTAATCAGGAGCAATCCCAGAACAGGCTTTATACCAGATCACAGCAGTACGAATCTCCTCAATTTCTGTACCATAATGACTATAAAGCCATTTAATCCCCTCTCGTAGACTAATACCAGAATCCACTAAATCATCCACCAACAGGATCCGATTACCTAATTTTGCCGTTGTCATTGCCAGGTGGCTCGAAAACGTAATCGGTCCTCGGATCCGATTGTCTGGTCCGGTATAGGAAGCAGCAGACAGAATCCCTAAGGGCTGATTGTAAATGCGGCAGAGGATATCACCAACCCGTAATCCTCCCTTAGCAATACAGACAATCTGGTTGAAATCCCAATCGGCTTGATAGAGTTTGACAGCTAGCCGTTCGATTTTTTCATAGTACTCTGACCAGGAGACGTAAAGTTCTGACATAGTTCGCGCAATTGATATTGGTTAGGTATTGTTCAGGGAATCGACCATTAGCAAAAGTCGAAAACTATTCGACCATTACCAGCGGTTGTTCCGAATTTCCCAAGTTCGGAATTTCCCTACTTATACAAGAAGTCTAATGTTAGAAATGGCTTATGAGTGATTCGTTTTACTCAAAAAATCCCGATCACCACATTGCCTAGCTAAATTATCTTATCGGTTATGAGTGATGTTTCTAGTTCTGATGCCAGTAATCCTGCCCAAGTCTCCGGTGGACTCGAAAAGCTTAACTTTACCACCAAACTAGCTTATGGTGCTGGAGATATGGGTCCAGCCATGACCGCCAATCTCTTAGTCTTTTACCTCCTGCCATTTTTAACCAATGTGGCTGGTTTACCAGCGGGTTTGGCAGGGAGCATTCTGATGATTGGCAAAGTTTCCGATGCCATCAATGATCCCATGGTTGGGATTATGAGCGATCGCACTCGTTCTAGTTGGGGGCGTCGCATTCCCTGGATGCTCTTTGGGGCAATTCCGTTTGGTGTTCTGTTTTTCTTACAGTGGATTGTCCCCCACTTCAGTAATAACAATACTATCAATAACTGGTTGCTGTTTAGCTACTACCTTCTGATTGCTATTCTGTTCAACATTGCCTACACTGCAGTTAACCTACCCTACACCGCCCTAACTCCAGAACTCACCCAAGACTACAACGAACGCACTAGCCTCAACAGCTTTCGCTTTACCTTTTCCATCGGTGGCAGCATCCTAACCTTAGTTCTAGGCGGATTAATTTTTAGTGCCTATGCCGGTGATAGTGGTCAGCAATATCTAGTGCTAGGGTTAGTCACCACCTTGCTGGCGGTGGTGCCGATATTGTGGTGTGTGCTGCGCATCCAAGAACGAGGTGCACAGCCTATATTGGGAACTCAGCAGAAAAAGACTGTAGGAACTCTGCTCACCCTAATTGGACCCCTATCATTTTTCTATGGCATTGCCCGGATTATCCCAGTGACTGCCCAATTATTGGGTGCCACTAGCAACCCTGATATCACTGGTATCTTTCTCAGTCTTCTTGGTTTACTAATTACCGTCTTTGGTATAACTCTGATATTTTCTACCCCAGAACCCCACCTGAAAGATAGCTCTGCTTTCACAGAGCGCTCTGAAGCTGACACTTCAGCCTCCTTATCTTTTTTTGAGCAACTGCGGATTGTATTCAGTAACCAGCCTTTTCTATATGTGATTGGTATTTACCTGTGTTCCTGGTTAGGTGTCCAGTTAATCGGTTCTATCCTGCTTTACTTCGTAGTCAATTGGATGGGATTGCCCGAGTCTACCTTTCCCTTAGTCGCCCTTGCGGTTCAAGGTACTGCGTTATTAATGCTGTTTTTCTGGAAGATGGTCAGTGAGCGATTGGGCAAAAAAACCGCTTACTTTATGGGCACTAGTATCTGGGTTATCGCTCAAGTTGGTCTATTTTTGCTACAACCTGGTCAAGTGGCCTTAATGTACTGTTTAGCTGTTATGGCTGGTTTTGGCGTTTCTGTGGCTTATCTCATCCCCTGGTCCATGGTGCCCGATGTGATTGAACTTGATGAATTGACCACAGGTCAGCGTCGGGAAGGGATATTTTATGGCTTCATGGTTTTGCTGCAAAAACTTGGTTTAGCCCTAGGACTGTTTTTAGTCGGTATTGTCCTAGAGTGGTCAGGATTCATCTCATCTACTGCTGGGCAACCAGTCCCCACCCAACCCGATTCCGCACTGCTAGCCATCCGTATCGCTATTGGACCATTGCCAACCCTATTCTTGATTGGTGGTATAGCACTCGCTTACTTCTATCCCATCACCAAGGAATTTCATGCCCAAATTCTCTTGCAGCTACGAGAGCGTGATCAAGCTACTAGGCAAGGGGAATAGGAATTGATCGGTTCTGTTGAAGATCTAGTTTGACTCAGGAGTAGTTTTCTAAAAATAGGAATGGGTCAGCCTGGGGTTAATTTGCCAATCAATGGCAATCAATGATCAAAAAGGTAGATGCGTTATAGCTTGAGTCGTAGCAATTACGATCACCATCTTGGCTTGAGTTTAAGACGCCTGCCATTCCAATTCAGGCAGACTCTCCCAGGCTTGGACAACGAGGTCATTGAGTAATACTCTTTGTGAGTGATCAAGCCAATCGTCTTCTGCTAAGACTTCGGCAGTTAAATCGTCAAGGGACTGTCCCTCTTGACGGGCAATGTGAATGACACCAGCAATCGCCATTACCACCAGTTCTTCATCAACTGGTTGTTGACGTAGGGCGACTATTTCTTGTGGACTAGCTGGAATGGGATAATTCATACCTAACAAACAAGGGCACCCTTGACTATAACTAAACTGAAATCAATGTAAAGTATTTTTACGAATATTAAACAAGTCGATACTTGGAAGCTTAGCGTATTTTCATCACTGATTACCTCCGTCTCTCCTCTTAATGAAATTTGTGATCACATAACCCCTATGAAAGAGATTCTGTACGTAGAAATCCCTACACCAGACACAAAGACTGTGTGCCAATGGTTGCAACAGGAATGGCAGCCTAAGCTCGGGGATAAGATAATCACGCCAGATGGTATCCGTCTGCAATGGGAGACTACTCCTGATGAGAATTCTAATCACAAGACTACAGTTGCCCTATCTTTGATTCCAGAAATCTCGATTTTTGTGTGGTCTGTGCAGCGAACCACCTACCTCAAAGCCTTTCGTTGGTCCGAAAAGCCCCTGAGCGGCGAAAACCTAATTCTAAGACAGCTGACCCAAAGTCTTCGGGACCAATTCCCCTACCACTATCCAGAACCACCGGATGTAGAGTTATCTGAGCAATCCATCTTTGAAGCATTAGCACCCTATTATCCTCAGACTGTGCACTTTTTCCGGAAAATGCCTAGAGGAGAATATGACCTTAATCGAGTTTATTGGTGGGAAAAGCGCTGGCGTGAGGGGGTTCGTAACCCCCAGCAGCCCAAGCAGGTAGTGTTTAAGGGGTTGAAGGTTGAAAGTTCCCAACAGTTGAAGGTTGGCCAGTTGCAGGTTGAAGGTTCCCAACAGTTGAAGGTTGGCCAGTTGCAGGTTGAAAGTTCCCAACAGTTGAAGGTTGGCCAGTTGCAGGTTGAAAGTTCTCAAGAGTTGAAGGTTGGCCAGTTGCAGGTTGAAAGTTCTCAAAACAACCTTGGCCAAAAGGCCACGCTACGCGAACAACCAACTAACCTTCAACCAACTAACCTTCAACCTTCAACCTCTAAGTACGACGTAATCTACATCGGTGGTGCCTTGGGAGTGATCCATGCTGCAACAATGGCGCAGCGGGGTTATCGGGTATTGCTGATTGAGCGGTTAACCTTTGGGCGGATGAACCGGGAATGGAATATTTCACGGGATGAGTTTCAAAGCCTGATTGATTTGGGTTTATTTACCCCAACTGAGTTTGAAGGGATTATTGCTAGGGAATACGTTGATGGATTTAATAAGTTCTTTGATAGCAACAACCCACCCCACTTGAAAGCAGCGATATTGCACACGCCAAGGGTGCTCAATATCGCCATTGATTCTGCCAAATTTTTGCAACTGTGTGGGAAAAAGCTAAAGAGTGCTGGGGGAGAAATCTGGGATGAGACAGAGTTTATCCAAGCAACTATCACCCCAGAGGAAGTTGTGGTGGAAGTGCAACACTTACCGACTAAATCTCACCGACAAGTGAGTGGTCGTCTGTTGGTGGATGCCATGGGAACGGCTTCACCAATTGCTTGGCAACTCAATGGGGGTAGGGCGTTTAATAGTGTCTGTCCTACGGTGGGGGCTGTGATTGAGGGCTTTGAGCCTCAGGTGTGGGATCCCGATTATGGTGATGTTCTCAATAGTCATGGGGATATTTCCCGGGGACGTCAGCTGATTTGGGAGTTGTTCCCTGGTGCAGGTGAGGAATTGACAATTTATTTGTTCCATTACCATCAGATACATCCTGAGAATCCCGGCTCTTTATTAGAAATGTATGAAGATTTCTTTACTATCTTACCGGAGTACCGCCGATGTGATATAGAAAAGTTGGTGTGGAAGAAGCCAACCTTTGGGTATATTCCCGGACATTTTACGGTGGGAAGTCGCGATCGCATTGTGGCCTTTGACCGACTGGTTGCCATTGGTGATGCTGCTTCCCTTCAGTCCCCCTTGGTGTTCACTGGCTTCGGTTCCTTAGTGCGTAACCTCTATCGCTTAACCGATCTCTTGGACACTGCCTTGCGGCACAATCTTTTGAGTGTTAAGGATTTAAATCAAATTCGCGCCTATCAAAGTAATATTGCTGTGACCTGGCTCTTTTCCCAGGGGATGATGGTACCAACAGGTCGTCATCTACCACCCCAACGGATTAACGCCATGCTCAATACCTTTTTTGGGTTGTTGGCAGATGAACCACCGGAGGTACCAGATACGTTTATTAAAGACCGTTTCAGTTGGTTAACCTTTAATCGACTGGCACTCAAAGCAGCTCGGCGAAACCCTGCCCTCATCCCCTGGATTTTGGAAATGGCTGGTGCTAAGGATTTCTTGCTTTGGGTAGGCAGTTACTTAAGTTTTACTAGCAATGCCTTGGTCAGCGGGTTGCTCAAAGGTTGGTTTCCCAGTCTAGTTCGACGGTTACAGCCCTGGCTTGAAAAGCGTTCTCCACGGCTTTGGTTACAGTTGTTGGCTCAAAGTTATGCCATCACAGCTGGGATGGGGCGTCCTGAAAAAGTAAAGCGTGAGCTCAAGTTCGATTGAATACTTATCATTGAAGGTTATTCGTTAATTGTTAATTACTAATTAACAATTTTTTATTAACCAAGAATTAAAATGATGATGAGTAAAAGAAAGAGTTTAGTAATTATCTGTCTAATTTTAATCGCTGTTGTCGGTGTTGTCATTAATGTCAAACTTTTGCAAGTTTGGAACTATAACACTGAGGGACACGATATTTACTATAGCTGGGTAGAAGGGAAGCGAATTTTATCGGGGGAAAATCCCTACGCTAGAGTCTTATCGGGAAATATGAGAGAAAATCAGAAGTATGCTACGTATTTCCCCCTTTTTTATTGGCTTTCAGCATTAACTCAATTATTAGGATTCCAAGACTATTCAGACTGGATTTCCCTATGGCGACCGATATTTTTAATGGTTAATATCGGGATTGCTGGTTTAATTTTATATCATTTGTATAACCATAACCTATTTATTTTTGGCTGGTTTGCTGCTTTATTATGGTTACTGAACCGATGGACGCTTTATGTGAGTATCGACGCTAACTTAGATTTCCTAGCCATATTTTTTCTGATTCTTTCCCTGATGTTACTGCCGAAACACAAGTCCACAGCTTTCTTGATGTTTAGCTTGTCTTTAGCGATTAAACAAATTGCTATCTTTTTACTACCACTTTATCTGATTTGGGCTTGGCAATCATCAGAGGAGAATCCTGTCAAGGATACCTTTATCGCTTTGTTATTAATACTTGTTATCCCTGGGATAACGTCACTACCATTTATTTTATGGAATGCAGAAGGGTTCTTTAAATCGATTCTATTTTCAGCCACTAGAAATCCAGACGGACATGTTAATGCTCCTTCGTTAGATGGGTTAATTACATTGTCACATCCTGATTTCGTTGGGATAAAAGCTAAGTTACCAATGCTGTTGGTAATGAGTCTAGTATTTCTGAGTGCCATGAAGCGACAAATTGGAATCTATACTAGTGCTTTGCTGACCATGTCCGTATTTATAGAGTTCAATTCAGTGATATTTAACCAATATTTTTGTTGGGTGGTACCTTTGTTGCCTCTCGCTAGTTGCGAGATACTTCTTAAGAAGTACGCCAAATGAGATATCCTTCCGTTAAACGCGATGCTCGGTACGAGCCGCTACGCGATCGCATCAGGATCTCAATAGCGAAACCCAACAAAACCATTGCCAATGTTGGGTTTAGCTACCGCTCCACCGCTGCCTATCTAAAATCAAGGGTTTTAGGAGTAAAGTCAGTCAATCACCGTCTAGCACTAGCCCCCTGCCCCCTCAAGGGTGGAGCTATACACACCAAGTGCGGACCTCAAGGACTCACAGAAAATCATGGATGTGGTGAGCCTAAGTCTGCAAGCTTAGTTTGTGTAGTCGCTACCTATGGGTTACATGCACCCATCCCTTGCCCCATTTATCATCACCCTGTCAGCCGAAACCCTTACTTATACCGCACTTCCGAGGAATTAGTTATTTTTCTACCAGATTTGTTAAGTATTGTGACCTTTCCCATGATATGATTACCTCTGGTTTGTGAAAACAAGCCAGATGACTGGACTAGCATTTGCTGCTACCGGTGAACTTGTCAGATGACCCTCTTGAGAAACCATTGACCATGGAGGAAAACACGCAAACAAGTTACTTGTCCCCTTCAACGAGTTCGTCAATGCAGGAGTATTACCAACTCAAACAAACTCTGTTGTTGGTCACCCTAGTCGCGACAGGGATTATTTTCATCTGTGTGTGGCTGGTTTACTCCCTCAACATTGCCTTAAATTATTTGATCGGGGCGTGTACTGGTATGGTTTACTTGAGAATGTTGGCTAAAGACGTAGAGCGGCTAAGCCAACAAAATAGGCGTCCGAGCATGGCTCGGTTTGCGGTTTTTATTGGGATAATTGTAGTAGCCAGTCAATGGCAAAAATTACAAATACTTCCTATATTTTTAGGGTTTCTGACGTACAAAGCCGCAATTATCGTCTATATCCTGCAAAGCCTACTAAATCCTACCTCTAAGTAAGATTTATTTAAGTCGGATTTCTTGGTAGGATAAACAGACGTTTCACCCTTGACAGAAATCTGGGTAAATCTCCAGAATGGAAATGATAAATTCTTTAAACGTTCTGAATTCTTTACCCCTTGCTTCCTTAGAAGTTGGTGAACACTTTTATTGGCGGATTGGCAATTTAACATTACACGGTCAGGTTTTTCTCACCTCCTGGGTAGTGATTGCTATTCTGGTAGTAGCTTCCCTTGCGGCAACTCGAAATGTCCAAATGGTTCCTGGCGGTATCCAAAATTTGATGGAGTACGCCCTAGAATTTTTGAGGGATTTAGCGAAAAACCAGCTGGGGGAAAAAGAATATCGCCCTTGGGTACCTTTTATCGGTACACTGTTTTTGTTTATCTTCGTGTCAAACTGGTCAGGAGCCCTCATTCCTTGGAGTATTATCGAGCTCCCATCCGGTGAGCTGGCGGCTCCTACCAATGACATCAATACCACCGTTGCTTTAGCCTTACTAACATCGTTGGCGTATTTTTACGCTGGTTTGAGCAAGAAGGGTTTAGGTTACTTCGCTGGCTATATTCAGCCAATACCAATCCTCTTGCCGATCAAGATTTTAGAAGACTTCACCAAACCCCTCTCCCTAAGCTTCCGTTTATTTGGCAATATTCTGGCAGATGAACTGGTAGTAGCCGTGTTGGTGCTGCTAGTGCCTCTGTTTATCCCGTTGCCAATTATGGCGCTAGGTCTATTTACCAGTGCAATTCAAGCCCTGGTCTTCGCTACCTTGGCAGCTGCCTACATTCACGAGGCAATAGAAGTCGAAGGCGAAGAACATTAAGGGATAACCTTATGATGGGAATGGCACGGTAGCCTTAAATTAGGAATAGTTGGAATTGATCACTCCTTCGGAGAATCCTTCTGACTAGTAGCTCTCTATTTTGTTCTTTACTCACGGATAAGAAAAATCATCATGGATCCAATCATTGCTGCTGCTTCAGTTGTCGCTGCTGCTCTCGCTGTCGGTTTAGCTGCTATCGGCCCTGGTATCGGTCAAGGAAATGCTGCTGGTCAAGCTGTAGAAGGTATTGCTCGTCAGCCGGAAGCTGAAGGAAAAATTCGCGGTACTCTCCTGTTAACCTTGGCATTCATGGAATCCCTGACTATCTATGGTCTGGTAATTTCTCTGGTACTGCTGTTTGCTAACCCATTTTCTTAGAACCTGATACTTTATGTAGAGACGTTGCAGGCAACGTCTCTACATGGTAGGTCTGATAAGGTGAATTGTTCGGTTTTATTCCGATTTGGGATTTGTAAAAAATGTTTGATTTTGATGCTACTCTGCCTCTGATGGCATTGCAGTTTCTGGTTTTGACAGTTGTATTAAATACCATATTCTATAAGCCACTGACAAAAACGCTGGATGAGCGTGACGAATACATCCGGAATCAGGAATCTGATGCCAAAAAACGCTTGTCTAAAGCCGAAGAAATGGCTAAAGAGTATGAAGAACAGTTGGGTCAAGCCCGGAAGCAGTCTCAAGCTGTGATCGCTTCTGCTCAAGAAGATGCCAGAAAAATGGCAGCTCAAGCGATCGCTGAAGCCCAACAAGAAGCTCAGGCTGAACGAGCAAAAGCTCAAGAAGAGATTGATCAACAAAAACAGCAAGCAATGGCTTCCCTCGAACAACAAGTGGATGATCTATCTGGCCAAATTTTAGAAAAATTGTTAGGGCCAGCGTTAGTAAGATAAATGGTGGCGTCTTGACCGCCTGACCCATATATTTACTAAAACTCCTAAGAGATTGGCGATGTGGGAGTACTGTCAAACTATTTCAAACTATTAATTATCTTGAGATAATTGTCTTGAGATAATTGTCTTGAAATAATTGTCTTGAGATAATTATCTTGAGAGTAGGTGGACAGGTCATAGCTTAGCAAGATTATGCGTTCAAAACAATTGTAAACGGATATGATGGGGAATTTAGTATTATTGGCAACAGAAGCTCATGGAGAAGGTGGTTTTGGATTAAACTTTAATATTCTTGAAACCAACCTAATCAACCTGAGTATTTTGTTGGGAGTACTCTACTACTTCGGAAGCAAATTAGTGGGAAACATTTTGAGTGAGCGACGCTCAAAAATTGAACAGGCGATTAAAGAAGTAGAAGCTCGTCAAAGACAAGGAGCCGAAGCCTTAGCAGATCAACAGCAGAAGTTAGCTCAAGCCCAAGTCGAGGCAGAAAACATTCGTGCTGCAGCAGAAGTTAATGCTAAAGCAGCTAAAGAGGCAATTTTGGCCGCTTCGGCTCAAGAGATTGAACGGATGAAAGAATCAGCAGTTCAGGATTTGAACTCGGAAAGGGAACGAGCCATGGCCGAACTACGCCAGCGAGTTGCTACTATGGCAATGGCTAAGGTTGATTCCCAACTAAGAGAGACATTAGATAATTCCGCTCAACAACAATTAATTGACCGCAACATCGCTCTGTTGGGAGGTGGCTCATGAAAGGTGGTTTTTTGAGTGGCCAAGTACTCGAACCTTATGCAGAAGCGTTGCTCGATTTGGCTAAGTCCGATAACGAACTCAAAGGCAAACTGAGTGAGGATGTAGATACTCTGCTGAGTCTTTTGAAAGAATCGCCACAATTGCAGGAGTTTTTAGGCTCTCCTGTGGTCAGAGCTGAGGATAAAATCGGGGTCTTGCAACAAATTGCTGGGGACCAACTTCACCCCTACACCATGAATTTTTTGAGGATTCTAGTAGACCGTGGGCGCATTGCGTTTTTGGAAGGCATTTGCCTGAAGTACCAAGAACTTCTCAGAGAGTTAGATCAAACTGTTTTGGCTGAGGTGAGTTCAGCAATAGAACTTTCTGAAGCTCAGCAAGAATCAGTTCGTGAGAAAGTTAAGTCCCTCACGGGAGCCAATCAGGTAGAACTGGATACAAAAATTGACCCGGATGTAATTGGTGGTGTGATCATTAAAGTCGGGTCTGAGATATTTGATGCCAGTCTAAAAGGACAACTCCGTCGCATCGGTATGGCTCTGACCAGTTGAAGTACGTCACGTTGGTTGTTCGCCCCGTAGTCGGTGTAGGGTAAGTTAGTTGGTTCTCTGAGGCTTACCTTTTAGGGTAGGTTAGTTGGTTAAAGATTAACCCCTTGGGACATAACCTTGAACAGTCAACAGTCAACAGTCAACAGTTAATAGTTAACAGTAAACAATTAGTTAGTTAACGATAAAAACACATCATGATTAGCATTAGACCAGACGAAATTAGCAGCATTATTCGGCAGCAAATTCAAGGATATAACCAAGGTTTTGCCGTTTCCAACGTTGGAACGGTTTTGCAAGTTGGTGATGGTATTGCCCGGATTTATGGCTTGGAAAAGTGCATGGCTGGGGAACTGCTGGAGTTTGAAGATGGCACCGTTGGCATTGCCCAGAACTTAGAACAGGACAATGTGGGTGCAGTGCTGATGGGGGATGGTTTAAATATCCAGGAAGGTAGCTCGGTTACTGCTACTGGTAAAATTGCTCAGGTACCCGTCGGAGAGGCACTGATTGGTCGGGTAGTTGATGGCTTGGGTCGTCCCATTGATGGTAAGGGGGACATTCAAAGCACTGAATCCCGTCTGGTGGAATCCATGGCTCCAGGGATTATTGCGCGGCGTTCAGTTTGTGAACCCATGCAAACGGGAATCACCGCTATTGACGCTATGATTCCCGTTGGACGCGGTCAGCGGGAGTTGATTATCGGTGACCGACAAACCGGGAAAACTGCTATTGCTGTAGACACAATCATCAACCAGAAACAGGAAGATGTAATTTGTGTCTATGTTGCTATTGGTCAGAAGGCATCTACGGTAGCCCAAGTGGTGAATACCCTCCAGGAAAAAGGAGCATTAGACTACACTGTGGTCGTGGCAGCGAACGCCAATGACCCAGCTACTCTACAGTTCTTGGCTCCCTACACTGGTGCCTCGATTGCCGAGTACTTTATGTACAACGGTAAGGCAACCCTAGTGATTTATGATGACTTGTCTAAGCAAGCTCAAGCCTATCGCCAGATGTCCCTACTGCTGCGCCGTCCACCAGGACGGGAAGCTTATCCAGGAGATGTGTTCTACGTCCACTCCCGGTTGTTGGAACGGGCAGCAAAACTGAATGATGAACTAGGTGGTGGTAGTATGACCGCACTGCCTATTATTGAAACTCAGGCTGGTGACGTATCAGCTTACATCCCGACTAATGTAATTTCTATTACTGATGGTCAAATCTTCCTCTCCTCTGACCTATTTAACTCTGGTGTCAGACCAGCGATTAACCCTGGTATCTCAGTGTCACGGGTAGGTTCTGCGGCCCAAACCAAGGCCATGAAGAAAGTGGCTGGTAAGTTGAAGCTAGAACTAGCCCAGTTTGACGACTTGCAAGCTTTTGCTCAGTTTGCCTCCGACTTGGATGCCGCTACCCAAGCTCAGTTGGCTCGGGGTCAGCGTTTACGGGAAGTGTTGAAGCAACCTCAGAATTCCCCCCTAGCTGTGTTTGAGCAAGTGGCAATCGTTTACGCTGGACTCAATGGCTATCTAGATGATGTGCCTACTGATAAGGTGACAACTTTTACTCAGGGACTGCGGGAGTACTTGAAAACCAGCAAGCCAGAGTACGTTGAGATCATCAAAAAGGAGAAGAAGCTCACTGATGAAGCCGAAAGCATTCTAAAGGAAGCGATCGCAGAATACAAACAGACCTTCCTAGTCTCCGCTTAACAGGTTAAAGATTAGTTTCGGTTGCAGGTTAGTTTCCGTTGCAGGTTGCAGGTTAGTAGGTTGCAGGTTAGTAGGTTGCAGGTTGCAGGTTAGTAGGTTGCAGGTTAGTAGGTTGCAGGTTCTATAAAAAACAGTCAACCTTAAACCTTAAACCTTCAACCTACCCTTCACCGAACGCCTTTGGCGAACAACCTTTTTGAATTAAGAATTTAGAATGCAGAATGTAGAATTCTTAATTCTTAATTCTTAATTCTACATTCGCGCATTCTGCATTCTGACAAACAACCTTCAACCCGAGACAAATTTAACCCTTCATCCTTCATCCTTGAACAGATTATGCCTAATCTAAAAGATATTCGCGATCGCATTAAGTCAGTCAAAAATACCCGGAAAATCACCGAAGCGATGCGCCTTGTGGCTGCGGCTAAGGTACGTCGTGCTCAACAACAGGTAACTGCCACCCGTCCCTTTGCTGACCGCTTAACACAAGTTCTCTACGGTTTGCAAAACCGGATGCAGTTTGAAGATGCCAATCTCCCCCTACTAAAAGAACGGGAAATCAAGAATGTAGGCTTGCTCGTCGTTTCAGGGGATAGAGGACTATGTGGCGGTTACAATACTAACGTGATCAAGCGTGCCGAAAACCGTGCAAAGGAACTACAGGAGAAAGGGGTTGGCTACAAATATGTGCTAGTTGGACGAAAAGCTATTCAGTACTTCGAGCGCCGCGACCAGCCAATTGATGCCAAGTACACCGGTTTAGAACAGATTCCCACAGCATCAGAAGCATCTATGATTGCTGACCAACTCCTCTCCCTGTTTCTGTCTGAAACCGTAGACCGGGTGGAGTTGATATACACCAAATTCGTCTCATTGATTAGTTCTCGACCTGCGGTTCAAACTCTGCTACCCCTAACAGCTAAGGGACTAGAATCACAGGATGATGAAATCTTCAGATTAACAACTAAAGGTGGTGAGTTCAAGGTGGAACGGGAGGTAGTCACAAGGGAAACTACCGAGACTTTCCCCCGTGACATGATCTTTGAACAAGACCCCGTCCAAATCCTGGATGCCCTGTTGCCTTTATATCTAAATAACCAGTTACTACGGGCATTACAAGAGTCAGCAGCTAGTGAACTGGCTTGTCGGATGACAGCAATGAGTAATGCTAGTGATAATGCTTCGGAACTGACTGGTAAACTAACCCTAACCTACAACAAGGCACGGCAAGCCGCAATTACCCAGGAAATTCTGGAAGTTGTGGGTGGTGCTGAAGCACTCGGTTAATTTCATTTCATTTAATTTTTTTTATCATCAGCTGCAAAGATTACCTGCGTCTGGAATTAACCAGGCGCATTTTTAATTTTTGCTAATTTGATCAGCAATTATAGTGTTTGTTAAGAAAGGGAATATCGGGTTATATCATATTACTATAGCAATTATTATAGCTATGAGGTACAAAGCGATCCCCCTAAATCCCCCTTAAAAAGGGGGACTTTGAGGTTGAGAAGCGTACCTCATAAATGCAATAAAAGCTATATAATCAGTTATCAAAAAACTGAGCTTCCTTCTTGTAGGTAATCTCCCTTATCATCGCCTGTTCCCTGTTCCCTGTTGCCTGTTACCTGTTCCCTATTATCTACTAATTATAAGTGTTCAACCGAAAATGATATTAGGTCATGAAACAATTATGGAATCGGCAGCCTATTGAGATTAGGCATACAATATTGGCTGCTATTTTAGTATTAGTTATAGTAAGTTTCTTTTATTTTGTAAAATTTGAAGGGAACATTACTGGCTTTTTCAGAATTGGGTCACTATTTCCTATTTCTCCTTATCTCAATAGTCAGAAAGTATTGATTTATCAGGGAGAGCAGGGATATGATGGTCAACAGTTTCTGAGTATTGCCCTCGATCCATGGTTAGAAAACTCAGGGACAATAGAAGCCATTACTCCTCCGCAATATCGCTACAGAAGAATTCTGTATCCACTGCTAGGTTATCTATTAGGTTTTGGGAATCCCCAGCTAATTCCCTACGCAATGGTTGGGATTAACTGTCTAGCTATTATTCTCATAGTATTTGTGAGTAGTTTATATTTCAAACGATATAGTGGTAGAACTTGGCACTCACTCCTGGTTCTTTCTATACCAGGAGTTTGGATGGTTTTATCCCTTTCAACAGCTGATTTAATCAGTAGCTTGCTGCTGGTAACAGCTATCTATTTTTATCGCAATGAAAAACCGATTTACACAGCAATAGCGATCGCAGCTGCTTGTCTGACGCGGGAGACAATGCTATTAATGTGGTTGGCAATTTTATTAACCAGTATATGGGAACGCAAAGGTCGGCAGCTGCAACATCTATTATGGGCTTGGATACCAGTAGCTGGGTGGGCTATCTATGTTTTCTATCATCTAGAGGCTCAAGAGAATCTAGAAGGTAGTGAAAATTTTGGCTACCCCCTATTTGGCATAGGTCAAAAGCTGATTAATAGTCTCACAGGAGGACTAGGGGTAAAAAACCTGTTTGAAGCTTACTCATTTGCCTTATTAATAGCAGCTTTTGTAGTTACTATACTGCTAGCCAGTCAGTCCCTGCGGCAAAACAAAGTTATCCTAATCAGTGCAATTATTTATGCTGTGCTATTTTCAATGACTAGCATGACTATCTTAGGGTATTATTTGGATTATTCTCGTGTATACCTAGATATCTATTTCTTACTATTACTCAGTACCAGTTACTCAAAACGCTATGTAAACTATTTAAAAAATATCGTCATGGCTGGTGCCAGCTTGGCAAGCATCACCTATTTACTTGCCCATTCGTGAAACAGCGGAAATTCGTAAGCTATCAGCTATCAGCTAATGCGCTACGCCCACGCTACGCGAATAGGTTTTTAAGAAAAGAGGTAAGCATTAGTTTAATCTGAGTTAAGTCTGCTGAGGAGTGACAGCTTACGGCACATCAAGTAGCTTTCGCGTAGCGCATATGCTTACATTTTCATTAATCTATCAACATTAAATTATCCCTAAACAGGTTTATGTTAAGCTGACGGCTGACAGCTGACGGAAATTGTTTAAAGAAAACTCCAACAAAGAAAAAAACTTACTTAGATAGCTTCTTTCATCGCGCTGTAATTATATATTAGACCTCTTGCATAAGTCTCATAAACCGTGGGTGTTGACAAGGCAAAAGGCAAGAGGAAAGAGGCAAAAGGGATAGATTTTGCTTTCATAACCACTGTCAATGTGATCACTGTGGACAGATTACAAAAGCCCCAAGAGAATCCCAGATAGTTTCTGGACAGGATTTGGAATAAGAGCTGCAAGGATTTATCGAAGGATTATAGCCCACATTTTAGATCTCATTAAATTCTTAATTCGTAATTAGTGATTTGTAGTTAATTGAAAATTATAAGCATTAATTATCACTAAAAACAAGCAAAGACAGCATTTTTAATAACTCTCATATGTGCTCGAACCATTAATAATTAAATTCGCCACGGGTCTCACCTCAGGTAAACAGGATTTTTTCCTTTTGCCCTCTGAACTCTTACCTGCTTCCTGCTCCCTAAAACCCAATAATTTGTACCTGGCCGAATTGCAAAACGCTGTAAATGCTGTAAAGGACATAAATGATCATCCAATTAAAGCTTTTTATAAATTATCTAAGTGAAGTAAATTTATTTCACAACATCTTTAACTAATCGATACGTAGAATTATGCTGATTTTATAATCAATAGCAATTTTTTCGCTTATTCTGAATCTATAAATTCAAACATTCAGCCATCAGCTAACGCCCTAGGGGCATCTACGCTGACTATATATCAGCCCTTGCCTGAGCTGAATGTTTACCTTTTTTCAGAAAAAGGGAAAATTTAACTTGATTAACCATTAGAGGCTGAAAACCACTGTAGTTTTCAGATACAACCTCAGATACTACCCAGGTGTGCATTACATAGCAACTTACGATTAATTAATTAATTAAGGAGGGAACATCAATGGTTTCTAATGATAACTTTGCCGACCGGATATCCTTAAACGGTACACCAGTTAGTACCACAGGCACTAACGTGAGTTTCACTGGGGAGCCAGGTGAGCCGGATCATGCAGAAGTTAGCAGCCCGTTAAATTCTGCTTGGTGGTCTTGGACAGCTGCCGCTGATGGTATCGCGACCATTGATACTTTTGGGAGTGACTACGACACTAGCCTAGCAGTCTATACCGGTTCAGCAGTTAACAGCTTAACTG
This sequence comes from Moorena sp. SIO3I8, assembly GCF_010692325.1. Taxonomy (GTDB): domain Bacteria; phylum Cyanobacteriota; class Cyanobacteriia; order Cyanobacteriales; family Coleofasciculaceae; genus Moorena. Next base: position 161,314 of record NZ_JAAHHW010000005.1, read on the forward strand.
AAATTGCCAGTAATGATGATAATGGCATGAGTTTTCAAAGCGCAGTTCAATTTACCGTTACCGCTGGTACAACCTACCAAATTGCTGTTGATGGCTTTTCGTCCAACACAGGCTTGATTGATCTCAACATCAACTTAGATGAGGGAGCATCAATCGTTTCTAATGATAACTTTGCCGACCGGATATCGTTAAACCGTACATCAGTTAGTACTACAGGCAATAGTCTGGGTTTCACTGGGGAGCCAGGTGAGCCGGATCATGCAGGCATTAGCAGCCCGTTAAATTCTGGTTGGTGGTCTTGGACAGCTGCCGCTGATGGTATCGTGACCATTGATACTTTTGGGAGTAACTACGACACTAGCCTAGCAGTCTACACTGGTTCAGCAGTTAACAGCTTAACTGAAATTGCCAGTAATGATGATAGCATGAGTTTTCAAAGCGCAGTTCAATTTACCGTTACCGCTGGTACAACCTACCAAATTGCTGTTGATGGCTTTTCATCCAGCACAGGCTTGATTGATCTCAACATCAACTTAGATATTGATGACACTCTGATTTCGGGAACATCAAACGATGATACCCTGTTCGGCACTGTCGAAAACGATCAGATTGAGGGTTTGGCTGGCAATGACACAATCTTTGGTAGTGAGGGAATTAATACCCTTCTCGGGGGTGATGGTAATGACCTAATCTACGGTGGTTCACAGCTGGATGTGATTCGCGGTGGTAGCGGTAACGATACCATCTTCGCCAGTGAGGGTAATAATGAAATCTTTGGTGGTTCTGGTGATGACATCATCTATTCTGGCTCTGGCAATGATTTGATTAATAGTGGCAGTGGTAACGATACCCTGTGGCTAGGGGGTGGTGAGGATCTAATTATCCTCGAAACCGGTAATGGCTTTGATACTATCAATAACTTCCAGCTTGGTCTAACTACCTTTGATGCAGGCGATAGTAGTCAGCTGAACATCATTGATGGTGCTAATGGTGCCGAAATCTCGAGCGGGGGAGACCTCTTGGCTGTGGTGCGTTTCACTCAAGCTAGCACTCTCATTGATAATCTCTCTGAGGTGTTTGTCTAGGGTTTTTCTGCAAGCCTGCGGTGGAGCAAAGCTTACCCGAGTATAAAATCATTTTTTAATTAGCATAGTGCGTCTGAGTGAACTCAGGCGCATTTTTGATCAGGGTTGGTCTGCCCAGGGCTTTTGTTAAAAAATATTACAAAAATCGGACCTTTTGTAGAAAAAAGGCAAATTTAGTTTGATTAACTATTGGAGGCTGAAAAACACAGCAGTTTTTAGATACAGCCTCATACACCACCTCAGATGTAACTTCAGATACAGCCGAGGTGTGGGTTACATAGCAACTGAGGATTCCTTATTAAGGAGGAAACATCAATGAATTCTATCAATAATATCACAGGAACAGCAGGTGATGATAACCTGTTTGGCACTGTCGAAAATGATCGCATTGACGGTTTGGCTGGCAATGACAGGATCTTTGGTAGTGAGGGAGTTAATTCCCTTTTCGGCGGTAGTGGCAATGACGAAATCTTTGGTGGTTCAGAGCGGGATCTGATTAGCGGTGGTAGCGGTAACGATACCATCTTCGGCAGTGAGGGTGATAATGTAATCTATGGTGGTTCTGGTAATGACGTCATCTATTCTGGCTCTGGCGATGATTACATTCGCAGTGGCAGTGGTTACGACACCCTGTGGCTAGGGGGTGGTGAGGATCGAATTGTCCTCGACACCGGCAATGGATATGATACCGTCAACAACTTCCAGCTTGGTCTAACTACCTTTGATGTTGCCAATCCTTATCATCTGAGCATCGTTGATGGTCAGGATGGTGCTGAAATCTTTAGCGGCGGAGACCTCCTGGCTGTGGTGAGTTCGACTCAAGCTAGTACTCTCTACGACAATTTCAATGAGGTGTTTGTCTACTAGGGTTTTTCTGTAAGCCTGCGGTAGAGCAAAGCTTGCCGGAGCATAAAATCATTTTTTTGCAGAATTATTGTTAGATGAGGAGAGGAAGATCACCGAAGTATAATTAGGTGATATTCCTCTTCTTTCCCTTGTTGCGATTTTCACCAATGAATGATATTATGTCCAGATAATTAGTAAGAAAAAACCATCTCCGATTAAATCTTACTCCCTTCCTTCACCATAACTGCCTTCCTTTTTGGCCGTGCGCGAACCACAATCCCATACCATATATCAACGCCACAACCTCTTAATTTCCTGCCAAATTTGTGATTGTCCTAACTGAGTATTTGGATGAGTTAAAACTCCCTGACTGGGACTAAATAAAAATGCCAGCATAAATAAACCAAAAGCTACTAAAACAATTGCTGGTCCAGAAGGCAGATTAAAAAAATAACTCAGGTACATACCAGTAATACTAGCTACTACCCCAAGGGCTGAACCCAAAATCATCATCTGGTGTAACCGATGGACTAATAAGTAAGCTGTTGCTCCTGGTGTGATTAACATCGCTAGCACCAAGATCACTCCAACTCCTTTGAGGCTAGCGACAATGGTCAAGGCAATCAAAATCATCAGACCAAAGTTTAGCAAGTTGGTTGGTAAACCTGCTGCTTTTGCCCCTAAGGGATCAAAGGTATAATACATTAATTCTTTGTACAGCAGGAGAATAATTGATAGTACAATCGCGGTGATAATGGCTGTATTGATCACTTCTTCATTGGTGACACTCAGAATATTACCGAATAGGAAGTGATTGAGGTCAATTTTGTTATCTTTCTGAATCACGGTAATTAAGGTGATGCCTAGGGCAAAGAAAGCGGAAAACACAATCCCCATGGCGGCATCTTCTTTAATTTGCGATCGCGTCCGGATCCAAGTAATCACGACAGTGCTAACCACCCCAGCAATAAACGCTCCTACAAAAATGTCAGCACCGATCATAAATGCGATCGCTAATCCCGGTAGTACAGAATGACTGATAGCATCTCCGAGTAAGGCAAGTCGCTGTACCATGAGGTAGCTACCAACTGCGGCACAAACGATGCCCACTAATACCGCAGTAATTAGCGATCGCTGCATAAACCCATAGTGCAACGGCTCAATTAAAACCTCTAACATATAGCATTTTTAGGTGAGATGTCAACATAAGATTGATGGTAAAAGGGAACAGGGAACAGGGAACAGGGAACAGTATAAAAGAGCAATAGTAATATTTTTTTGTGCTATCATAAATCAGCTTTAGCATGCATGGCTTTTGCCTTCTTTCACTTTACAGCAACTGGATCTAACCAAAAAACGACTTGACCACCATAAGCCTGTTGCATATTAGCTGCACTCAATACCTCTTGCCTAGAGCCACTAGCAATTAACTCCCGATTCAACAAAATCAAATCATCAAAATTCCTGATCGCTTCTCCCAAATCATGGTGAACGACTAGCACAATTTTTCCGGCATCGGCGAGTTGATGGAGGATAGTAAAAATTACAGCTTCAGTTTTTTTGTCAATACCAGCCATCGGTTCATCAAAACAGAATATATCTGCTTGTTCAGCTAATGCTTTAGCCAGAAAGACGCGCTGCTGCTGTCCTCCCGATAGCTGTCCAATCGGACGATTGCGGTAATCACTCATGCCAACTTGTTCGATGGCATCCGCTGCGATCCGCCGGGATACCGTGGAAAAGCGACGAAACCATCCTGTTTTCCGGACTCTACCCATTAGCACAACATCCCAGACAGTGGCGGGATAAGTCCAGTCAATTTGCGTCCGCTGTGGCATATAAGCCACATTTTCTAACTTTTCTATCAACGGTTTTCCCTGATACATAGCAAAGCCCGTGGCAGTGGGAACTAACCCCAGCATGGCTTTCATCAAAGTACTTTTCCCTGCACCATTCGGACCAATAATTCCGGTTAATCGTCCTGGTTTGATCTCACAGTTGATATCCCTGAGTGCTTCTACTAAGCGGTAGTGTACACCCAGTTGCCTTAGGGTAATGGTTCCTGTCTGGGACAGATTACTATATCCAGCTTGGTGTTTCCTCTTAGGAGAAGCAAGGTGATGAACCGAGGCAGCATCTGGCATAGAGGGTTCCGGAAACAAAAAATGATACAAATATGAAAATAGTTTATCATGAAAAATGAAAAGAATATGATAGGATTTATGCTGCAAACCCACTTTGTTAGCCATGTAGCGCCTTCATGAGGCGGTTTCCAGGCCAGTTGCTCATGGTGCATGGGTCTGTGTGGGTCACCTGGGTCCGCACCTTGAAAGCCCCGTGGAACGCCAGTTGCTCATGGGGGGAACCCCCATGACCGGGCTGGATCGCTGTTTCAATCCCCTGAATTCCTTCGTGGGGTATTTTTGAATTTTGAATTGATAATTTTGAATTGGAGCGAAGCGGTTGAGAGTAATTATTCAGTCTCACAGTAGAAAGCGCCAATGGTGGCTGACAGTAGTAATCATTTTAGGAGTCTGGATCAGTGGGTGTGATACCACCGGAACAAACCAGAGTGGTATTGATGGCGATGATAAGCCCAATGTAGTTACCACTAGCACTATCATTACCGACTGGACGAAACAAGTAGGAGGAGATGAAATTGAACTGACGGGTATCCTAAAACCCGGAGCAGATCCCCATGTCTATGAGCCAGTCCCAGCAGATACTATTGCGTTGGAACAAGCTAATCTGATTTTATACAATGGCTACAATCTGGAACCAGCACTAATTAAGCTGATTAAGTCTGCTGGGGTTAACATCAAGAGCTTTGCGGTTGGGGAAGTGGTGTCACCCTTGGATTTTGAATACGAAGGAAAGAAGGAACCGGATCCTCATGTTTGGGGAGATGCTAAAAATGCGATCGCAATGGTGAATGCCATTCGGGATCAGTTGATTGAACTCTCACCGGAGGACAAGGAAGAATTTACCAAGAATGCAGCACAGCTAACTGCTGAATTAAAAAAGCTTGATGCTTGGATTCTCCAGCAGATTCAAACTATTCCTCAGAAGCACCGCTACCTAGTCACAACTCATGATGCTTTTCAATATTATGCTAGTGCCTATGGGATACCAGTAGCTGGAAGCTTAATTGGCATGAGTACTGAGGAACAACCCAGTGCTCAGACTGTCAAGGGTTTGGCAGACGCTATCAAAAAAATTGGGGTTCCGGCGATTTTTGCGGAAACCACGATCAACCCAGCTTTGATCAACACTGTGGCCCAGGAAGCTGGAGTGAAGTTAGCCCCACAAGAATTATACTCTGATTCCTTAGGTGTACCAGGTAGTGAAGCTGATACTTACATCAAAATGTTAATCACTAATACTCACACAGTTGTGGAAGCATTAGGAGGGAACTATCAAACGTTTAATCCAGTTGACTAATGTAGTTTACTAATGCAGTTTACTACTTTCCATAAACTTGTTTTAGTTTTTAATAATTTAGCTCCCTGCTCTCTAGATTCTAGCAAAGGTAGACGAAGATATAAATACCATGGTCAGATCTATGGATTAATTAGGTCTTGGAACCGTTGCTCGTCTTTAATCATGTCAAAATCCGCATCAATATTAATGATAGACTTAAGTCTATCATTCAAACTCATCGCTTGTTCTAAACTGGCAATTGCTGAGTCAATCTCACCGTTTAAGGCATAATAACAAGCTTCGTTGTAGTAAAGATTAGATGAATTTGATTTTACCTGCCGTACTCTTTCCAAACTGTCCCAGGCTTCTTGATAGCGACCAAGTTTGATCAAGGCATAGGCTCTATGGTTCCAAGCATGATGAAAATCTGAGTTGAGCTGAATAACCTGATCATAGGAAATCAGTGCTTTTTCATACTGTTCCATGTATCTGAGAGTATAACCTTGTCCAAACCAACTCCTAAAGTTGTTCGGATTAATTTTAATCGCCTCGGCATGGGCAGCGAGAGATTCTTCATATCGCTTTAATCTCTGCAGGGCTTGGCCTTTTCCTGACCAAGCCACATCGGAATCTGGCTGGAGCTGAAGCGCTTTTTCATAGGATGCGATCGCATCTTCATAGCGATTTTCAATCCAGAGAGCGTGCCCTTGATTGATATAGTCATCAACCGTTAAGTAGAGCTGGGGATTAGCAGACTTTAACGACTCCAGCTGTTTAGTTAGCTCTTCTAGTTTTTGTTGGACTTCTGGAGCAACAAATTCTTCTTGGATAATGGACGGAGTAATTCGAGAAATTTCGTTAAAAATCTGCTCTTTCTCATGTTGAGCAGCCACAACTAGATGCTGGAGTTGAGAAACAAAATCAGATTTAAGGGTTTCCAGCTCCTGCTTAAAAGCTTCAACTTGTCGTTTTAATTCCGTAGTGACTTCAGCATCAATTTGCTCTTTTATTTTTTGTTCAGCTTCTTCTTGGAATTGCTTTTGCGTCTCAGACACTAATTGGTTGATGATGCTACGACGTAGCAATAGCACTGCCAGACTAGTAACAATAGGAATGGCGATTAGTACTGTAATTAAAAGGTTAAGCAGGTTAATCGTCCAGTCAAAGGTTCGATGAACTTCCGATTGGATCTGATTGCGAATTGTGTAACTTTTCTCTAGATGATCATTAATTAACCTTTCCACTTCCTCCCGTTGTTGGTTCGACAGTAGTGGAGTCGGTGGTGTAGCGTTAGGAAATGATGAATTAGGTTGAGCAATTGCCCCCTCAACTGATAGCAGTAAAGTAGCCAAAGTAATAGCAAGGTTAGGCTGGATTTTCATAACAACTGATATCAAGTATTGCCAATCCGAATCAACTGTGTTTTCATAATTGAGCGACAAGTAATTACATTTTATATACGAGCGCGAACATTTCGGATGTTAGGCAGTACAATTTGGATCTTATTGATGGGCTTTTTTGGGGGTCAACTTGCCCGTCGGTTGGGAGCACCTCCTTTGATTGGCATGATTGTGGTGGGTATCCTAATCGGACCAGAAGTGGGGGATGCGATCGCACTACAAGTCCTAGTTATTGCTGATGACCTACGCACCTTCGCAGTTATGGTCATTTTAATGCGGGCAGGACTAGGATTGGATATTGAGAAACTCATGGAGCAAGGAACTGTTGCGGTAAGGTTAGGCTTTTTGCCCGCCATCACCGAAGCGATCGCAATAGCTGTTGCTGCCATGATACTGTTTAATTTCGATTTTCCCACTGGATTACTCCTAGGCTGTGTAGTCGGAGCAGAATCCCCCGCCGTGATTGTGCCAGGAATGCTGCGACTCAAAAGTTTAGGCTGGGGCGTAGCTAAAGGGATACCAGATGTGATTCTAACTGGGAGTGCCTTATCCGATGTTTTAGTATTGCTACTCTTCAGTTTGATGGTGAATTTCTTGGCACAAGGAACCATCAACAGTAATGCTCTCCAGTTCCTGCCCCTGCAAGTTCTGATCCAGGTCGCCCTTGGTATCTTAATTGGATATATCGCTGCTCAGTTAATTATTTTCCTATTAACCAAACAAAATTGGACCGAGACTATCGTCCAAGATACCTTAATTACCGCAGCACTTGCCTTATTGTTGGTAGTGTTAGCTAAAAGTATGCCATACTTTTCTGGCTATTTAGCTACCATGGCAATGGGATTTTTCCTAATACAATTAGACCCTCCCTTAGCACGACGCTTGCGAGTAGAATTTAACCATCTGTGGGTGGTAGCAGAGATTATTCTATTTGTCTTGATGGGAGCCAGTATTCAACTGCGGGTATTAGAAACAACCCTGTTACCTGGCATTTTAATCCTAGCCATTGGGTTATGTATCGGTCGGATGGTCGGGTGGTATCTCTCCACATTGGGCAGTAATTGGACTTGGCGAGAGAAACTGTTTTTGTTGCCCGGAAACTCCGCAAAAGCCACAGTACAAGCAGCCATTGGTGGTATTCCCTTGAGTCAAGGGCTAGAAGGAGGTCAGACAATTTTAGCGATCGCAGCCCTCTCAATTTTGATTACCGCACCCCTAGGGGCTTGGGCAATTCCCACCTTTGCCCGTAAACTCTTATCCCAAGACCCTGTAGACCCCACCAAAGTAACCATTGCCTCTCATACTCTCCTACTAGCCGCTGTCGATACCTCCAGTTTAGCCACCCACGTATTAACTAAAGTAGCAGATTTAGCAAGACGAAGTAATGGGGAAGTTATTGTTTTACATGTGATCACCACATCAAATCAGTTAGAAGTCAAGCAATTAAAGAACCAAACCAAACGCTTGCTCTTAGATATTCGGCATCAGTTTATTACCGTAACCGGTTCGATTCCCGAAGAAATTGTTCGCATAGCCCAAGAGCATCAAGTAACAGATATTGTGCTCGGAAAACGGGGACATCAACCCTGGCAGCAAGTGCTGGTCGGTTCCGTATCTCAGACAGTGTTAGAAACCAGTCCAATTCCAGTAATTTTGGTTGAATAATTAGAACGAACCAAAGTAACTTATCCTAGCAAATAACAATTATTGTAGTGCTCGAAATGCTATCAGGTGCTAGGCTTTAATAAGGACTAAAACCTAACACCTAAAAGCTAACACCTAAAATCTAACATCTTGCCCTAACCCTAAAAACTAAATTAACAGGGTATTAGTACTTAAGCTATCAGCTATCAGCTAATGCGCGTAGCGCAATCGGTGATTTTGAATAAAATAAGCTGAGCGCTGACGGCTGACTGCTGAATACTTACATTAGTACCGCTCCCAATAAGGCTGAAAACCTCGCCGTTTCAGAATATCTACCTCCAGCCGCAGGATGCGATTATCGAGCTTAGGATTAGCTCTCCCTGTAGACTCTTGCTCTTCCGAGTTGAGTCCTTCAAACCGTTGGAGGGCTGTAAACGGAAAATCTTGGGCAACACTTAATTCAGCCAAATTTTGGCGAGCCGATAAATTCTTTGGCTCCAGTTCTAGTATCTGTTTATAAAACCCCGTTGCCTTAGCATAGTGCTGTTGAGTAAAGCTAATCCCTGCCAAAGCTAGTAAGGCACCAATGTTATCAGACTCCCGTTCTAAAATTTCTTCGTAAGCGTTGCTAGCTAATCGCAAATCCTTCAATCCCATAGCCAATTCTCCCTGCACAAAATAGGCATCAATATTATCAGGATTATCCGCAATCCACTCAGCTATTTCAGCTTTAGCTAACTTAGGCTCTCGCTGTGCTAAAACCTGTAGTCGTCGCAATTGTACAGGAGCATTATCTGGTGAGACCTCTAGTAGAGTAATGTACAGGGTTTCTCGTGCTGGGTCAGCAGGCAAAGCACCCACCAAACTCAACAATTCCGGCGGTGGATCAATAGAAGGCTGAGTCTGTAGCCATTGATTGAGTACCCCTTCCGCTTCCTCTTGGTCAATACCTTTAGTTTGATATGCCACACTAGTACGCCCCAGCTGGGCTAATAAATCATTGGGATCGCGAGATACCAGCTGGTCATAGATAACCAGAGCTTTCTGTGGATCACCTTGGGCAATATAGATTCCCGCTAACCCCCGCAAAGCACCATTGAACAAATTATTATTTGGATTACTCTGAATAATTCTCTGATACCGCTGGATACTAGCATTAAGATTTCCCTGGCGACGGTCAATCTCTGCTAGCAATAATTCCGTACTCTGGTCCGATCCACCAGTAGACGTTGCCCTGTAACTATCAATCGCACTTGTTGCCTGGGCTAGTCGATTCTGCTTGATCAAAATTTGAGCAACACGGAAATGCAAAAACGGTACATCTACCCCTGTAGCCAGCAAATCTTGGTAAACACTCAGCAGTTCTGGCTCAGGAGGGTCTAGACGCAACAAAGCTTGGGCTAAATCTCGCTGCTGAGCTGGTTCACTCGGTAGAGTTTGGGTTATCTCAAGCAACCGCTGTCGCCGTTGAGTTCCGGATAACTGTCCCAATTTACCTTCTAGAATAATCTGCTTCACCAACAAGCTTTGGTTATTCGACTTCACCAACAAGCTTTGGTTATTCGACTGCTCCTCGGTCAACTGCTGATAAAGCTGTAGAGCTGAGGCCCACTGGCTTGGTACCTCACTCATCACATCAGCCACTTCCCTGACTAAAGCAACAGATGGCTTTGGTTTTGAGGCCAGTACCTGACGGTAGAGAGTAACCGCGTCTTCGGTTAGGTCAGAGCGACTCTCACGACGACCAATTTCTGAAAGGGCCCGGGCTAAGGGTAAAGCCGCCTCATCCCTCCCTCGCAACGGTTCTAGGACAGACAAAGCTTCTGTCAGTTGCCCAGAAGCTTGATAAGCTTGAGCTAAATCAGCCCGTAGATAGCTATCATTGCCATAGAATTGGGAAAATTGATTGAGCTGAGCTTCCAATACCTGTACCGCCTGAGCAGGATTCCCAGTTTCCCGTAGAGCCAGAGCATAGGCTCCCGCTGCATTTCCCGGAATCGGCTGACCGTTAGCTTGGTAACGATCAAATAGCTCTAGCCCTTGCTGATAGTCACCACTGTAGGTATAGATTTGAGCAGCACCAACAATGATTTCTGGTGTAGGATTGCTCTCCAGCACAATTTCATAATCAGCTAGGGCTTCCGGAAAACGACCTTGGTAGCCCAGCAGTAAAGCCCGCTGAGCACGAACACCAGTATCATTAGGAGTTAGGTTTAATAAAGTGGTTAGGGCTTCAATCCCATCCGCCTGCCATTCAGCACGATAACCTCCCAATTCTCCTACCGCTTCCAGAGCCTCTTTATTGTTTGGGTCGATGGCTAGGACTTGTTGATAAGCAGCCCAAGCATCGGCATCTCGCCCTGCTCGCTGATACGCTATCGCTAGACCTAACCTCCCTTCCTTCGATTGGGGAGAGCCTTTTAGAGCTTGTTCAAAGGTTGCGATCGCATTATCTACCCATCCTTTCTTTAACAGATCGTAACCTCGGCGTACAGCAGAAGTAACTTGTGCTTGGAGCGCTGGTACCACCGATTCAACTGGGCTGAAGATTAATACTCCTGCTAACCCAAAAACCATCAAAAAGACCCACCAACGCTGCCAGTATAATTTTTTTTTGCCAAGAGAATGGTTATTCATTGGTCAAAAGCATGAAGGATAAACTATCAAGCATGAAGGATAAACTATCAAGCATGAACTATCAAGCATGAATGATGAATCAGTGTCTATGTTTTATCTATGTCAGCAATTCTATTAGCGAGTAGCTTGAAAAACCTATTACTCATTACTCAGCACTCAATCCCACAGATTACTCACATCAAAATCAGCCCTGACTCGAACACCAAGAATTGTATCTGAAAACTCATCTCGTCCTTGCAAAGTCACACCTGCACGCACATTAGGTGAAACACGCACGTCATAGAACAATTCCCAAACATCTGGTACTTTATTACCTTGGTCCCGGCGCAAGTCATCATTAGACAATTGCCGACCATAGCCAAGCCCTAGTCGGTCATCATCCATAAACAAATCTAAGAAGTTCAGACCCACACTGTAGGTATCCCCGCTTTTATCTAAATCAAGATTTTCGTACCAACCATAGCGCCCAAACAGTCCCATCTTGAGGGCAGGAATATATAGTTCTCCGTTAATACCGTAAGCTTGTTCGCGGTCAGAGGACTTCGGACCAAACTCGTTATCCCCTCGGTTCAAAGAAAAAATTTCCTGGAATCCATCTTTCTGAGCATCCCGAGCCGATAGGTAAGTCCCCCGAATGATGGCTGTACCTACCCGGAAAGCTAGCTCTGAAGAAAACCCATCAAACGCAAAATCATCCAGGTCTCGGTCTGAAGAAAAGCCCGCAGCTCTTACTTCCAGGTTGTCGGTTAAATTCCAGTTGAGCAGTACCCCCGGACGAGACGCAATACCAGCTGCTGCCAGAGCAGGATTCGTCTGAAACACCGGGTTAAAGAAATGGGTCGTACTATCTTTAGCAAAGCTATTGCGGTCAAAATAAGATGTCAAATCCATTAGACCAACCACAAAGCGCAGATTAGAATAGCTAGGCACAGAAGTCGTAAAGTAAAGTTCATTGAGACTTAATCCCGTTTCCTCGGTGTCGGAAAAGCCCTCCCCAGTGGTGAGGTCAACTGTGGCACCAAACAAAGCATGGGGAGAAAGGGGATAAGTTCCTTGCAGCCGTAGTCTCGCTGATGTGTCTTCCTGATTCACCAAGGCACCTTGTACGTTTAGGGTCGGAGCTAACGGGTTATCATCCTTAGGGTCAATCTCTGGAATTAATTGACGCTCTGGTGCTTCCTCAAAGTTGGTTTGTGCCAGCTTCTTAGGCTCAATCGATACCCAATCATCTTCACTGGGGTGGAAGTTCTTAGGGTCATATTGCTTGGATAAACCTACAGTCCTATCAAAGTCCCTCAGGCAGCTTTCGTTTGTGTAGCCACAACCAAATTCTTGTCCGCTACTAACCGAGTAGTATTGGCTGTTCGGGTTTGCTTGAAACCTAGCCCTCATCCTCGTGCATGAATCCTTAACAGCCCAGTCCTCCTGGGCCTTTTCAGACAAATTTGTAGAGTTGAACCTGTCGAGCCGGTCTTGGTCTGTGTTGCTCCAGACGTTATTCTGTGATGGTTTCGAGGTTTCGCTCTTAGGGCTAAGAGGTTTTTCCGAAACAATTTGATCCGGAAGACTAAGACATAGCCCCGAAAAATGAGCATAGGCTGGTTCTGTTTTCAGACTAGCAACACCTAACAAAAGTGATAGGGTGATCGGGGCTATAAAACCCCATTTGGCTAAGGGGGAAGTCGAGGCAATGGATAATAAGAAGTAACTTAGCCCAACCGAACGCTTTAAGGCGCTCATACTTGGTTGATTAGGATCAATAGCAATAGGGATTTGATTTATGTCTATCATGAGCACCACAATCAATTAAATATAACTGTGCTTAGTTCACATTTATAGGGAATAAACGTTGTTTTACCAGCAGATAAAATATTATCCGTTTTTTTTTCGGTATAGATAATTATGTAGGTTATATAATTACGAATCTTGATTACTTTGTTCAAAGTATTAGGGTGAATTTTATATCACAAGGTTTGGTAATTAATCCATGTTATTATACCAATGCTAATAGACTTGATATCACTCTCAAATTCATACAACAAAAAAAATAAATAATTGCTTATTAGGAGATAGTTAACGCCCAATTATTCATCATCTAAATAATAGATATGGTTGAAATAGCCGCCTGAAACCATAACATAAAAAAATTAAATCAATAAATAAAAATTAACCAGAGTAAACCTTAATCAGTTTTATTTGATTAAAATAAAATTTAACCTGTTAAAATTTTATTTAATGACATTTTTATGCAAGTATCGGCTATGCACAAAACCTTTATTTTTATTTGGGCAAAAAAAATAGTCAAACAAAATCTGACCCATTTGTTGAAAAGGGTATTTAGCATCTTTATACTCTTACTATTAAGTACTGGATGCACCCAGATTCCATTACCAGGACGGCAATTAACTAATCGATTACTCCGTCAACCTCCCGAAGCAATTTTTCAGCTTACGGTGACCAAATCAGACCGTCCAGGGATCTACACCGTAGCAGGAACCACAAATCTTCCGGAGGAAATTCCGATCACGGTAGCAGCGATTCGCTATTTGCACCCTAATCAACAGCTCTCTTTCAACAGAGACGCAAATTTTATCTATTCAATTCTGGCTTATCAAAATGTCGATGTAAAGAAGGGAAGATGGCAGACCGACTTGAAACTATGGCAAATTGCACCAGACGGTCAGTTTCAAGAAGTCTGGCAAATGGATCAGTCCAAACTTGGGTTATCACTAAAACCAGCAGAGGAAGTAACCTTCCTAGCCACCCTCACCCCCAAAGAGTCCCTCTGGGAACTAGAAGAGGAGTTAAAGAAGCAGCGAATAACCCTAGCAAGCAGCCTGATCAACAATACATCTGATGGTCAACGGTATGTCCAGGCACGTCAAGTTCTGTCCGTTGCCTTACCCACCGGTCAGACGAAACCACCTGAACCTAGACCTGAGGATATTAATGATGGCTGGGGCAAGCGGTATCTGCTGCTACCAGAACCACCGATTATTTATAAGCTTGAGAAGCCTAATCAACGTCGAATCGATGCTCCCCTTTCAACTCCTGAGTTTTTACAATGATCTCTGGTTTAAGGAGTGATGGAGTAGGGTGGGCAATGTTTTGCCCACCCTACCCATGGAGTCTGTGCGTAAGTCCTGATCTAGTTTAAGGAGTGATGGAGGGATGGAGTGATGGAGTGATCACTCCATCCCTCCGTTCTTGTGCTTAGACAAAAAATAGTGTGGAAAGGGAATTTTCCTGACCCGTTCATCCCCTCAACTGTTCATTCCCTCACCCCTTGAGAGTAGTGATACTAATATCCCCCATCACAACACACTGGCAAGCTAGACGTGCATGAGGATTGTCTGGAGCTAACACATCAAGCAAATCCTGCTCATCAGCTGTGATAGGTGACAGGTTTTCAATCCCTCTAACTACCTCGATTAGACAGGTTCCACAGGATGCTTCCCGACAACCAAAAAGTAGAGAAATGGGATGCTCATCGCAGATGTCAGCTAGGTTTTGGTTAGGTTCAACCTCAAGGGTTTTTTGATCATCCTCAACGTGAATACTCACCATAGCAACAATTTGGTCTTTCATGTATAAAATTACTGGAGCAGGAGCTGGCAGAAGTTTGACCTAACGCTTAACGGATCTCGAGAACTTCTTAAACTCTCGAATGTTATTTGCGACAGCTTTTTCAACTGAACCGGATGAAGCCATCAGACGCATCTCGCGATTAACAGGTGACAGATAGTCTAGACCTTCAAGAAACTTGCGGATATCCGATAGAAGACGCTGGTGATATCTTGCTGCCACATGTAAGCCTTCATGTTCCTGACAGAAACACTTCTCCATCATCAGTAGTGCTTCTTGCTTAGACATACCAAATAGAGGTGTTTGCAAGAGCTTATACACCATAGGCATAAGATTTCCAGCAAAGGTACCAGGGAGTGTAGTAGATAGCCCATTAAACACATCGGTTTGTAAGCTGTGGATCGTTTGGTTACCAATGTACTTCTCCCAGGCGTTTGGCTCAGGGAAATCCTTATAGATTTCGTGAGACATTAACTGAGACGTTGCGGTGTGGAAACTTTCATCAAGTAGATGATAGCGAGAAACTGCTGTGGGAGCGGGAATAAACTCACCATTTTTCTCTAATCTCTTATATACCTGGGAAAGCGTAGATTCCCGACTTTTGAGATTTAAATTCCCGATGCCACGGGCAACATAGTACTGGCTCGCTAGAAAAGGAGAATTACTGAGACTAATGTTGTACACATGGCTTCCAAAACCAGAGCCTGCACGTCCACCCATCCCTTTGAAGGGGGCTAATGTTTTATCCATTTCCTGAGGTTTGGTTGACCTAGGACAATGAAAAAGTGTTTTGCCCATTAGGGCTAACTCTGTCTTAATAGCAATGGTGTGAAAGGCACGAATATGGTAGCGTTCTTGATTAGTTTCAAGGTCTAGCGCATGACAGAGAACTTCGTAATCATCAAAGGGAAAGAAGGCATTTGCTGTCACTTCATTGAATAAGATTGTATTAGTTTCAGTAGCAGCAATGAAATAGTAATCCAAAGCCCAATAGATATGGTTGAGAGCTTTTTGTTGGGAGGGTGAAGCCGCTTCATAAAGGGGGGTACCGTACAGCAGTGAAAGCTCAGGTTCACCCCAGTAATAATTGCTATTGCTGCTATAGTCGAAGTTTTTAGACAACTGGTCTATCTTTTCGGTGTAATCCGACTCAGTGTTACGCCGATAATTCACATCCATCAGCTTAAGATTCTTCCGACCATGGACAACTTTTTCTGATGGAGTTGAAAATTGACTTCCTTTCTCTGGTGCTTTATGGGTTTTTAGCATCATATTCTCCTTAGGAAAAAATTTAATTAATCTATCTACCTAATCTACGTAATCTATAAGTTAGATGGTGTAGGGGACTGTGCGGTAGTGTTCATAGTCAACTTGTTTTTGGTAATGGGTAATCGTTCAAGAGTAATTACAATTACCAATTACCAATTACCAATTACCAATTACCAATTACCAATTACCAATTACCAATTACCAATCTTGACAATATCAATAATTAAACATTCACAATTTAGGAAAGAGGAACTGGGCGATACTGACTGTAGTAATCTGGCATTTGGAGTCCTTGAATTTTTAAACTTTGTATTCGGTGTAAAAATGCAGCCCCATTCATGATGTGGTGAGCCACATCAACCACACTGCGATTATTTGGAGCAGCGAGGTAAGACCCTTGCACCCAGTTATTAAAGCTGCCCATTGCAGGTCCGCACCAAATCTGATAATCGATTTCTCTGCCTTTCTCCCCTGACTTCGACCAACGAGATGACAATCCTAGGTACCAGCGGAAAATCAGAGCCATTTTGACCTTAGGATTATTAGCAGCTTGTTTTATTTTATCAGGATTTCGTTGGGATATATAAGCTATTGTATCTTCCCAGATAGCTTCGATTTTTCTCTTGAAAATTTGTTTTTCCAGTTTTTCTCTTTCCTGAATAGGAATAGCTTCAATCGAGTCATAGCTTCTATATAACTCAAAGAGTTTCTGCGCCCGTAGGGGGAAGAGGGTACCTTTTTTGAGAACCTGAAGTTTTACCCCCATTTCAAACATATCTGCTGCTGGAGCCATGGTGACATCAGTCATATCAGCTTTAGCCAACACTTCCTTAGTATGTTGAGAAGTTCCAGCTTCAAGGCAAGACTGATTAATAGAGCCAGTCATAACATAAGCCGCACCCATCATGAAAGCAGCTAAGGCTGATTGTGGCGTACCAATACCACCAGCAGCTCCAACTCGAATCGGGTTTTCATAACCATATTTTTCCTGAATTTCATCCCTCAAGTCCAAGATAGAAGGTAACAGACAAACCAAAGACCGATTATCCGTATGACCACCTGAATCAGCTTCTACGGTAATATCGTCTGCCATGGGAACTTTTTCTGCCAAAGTTGCCTGTAGCTCACTGATTAATCCTTGCTCAACGAGTTGTTTAAGGATTTGTGTTGGAGCAGGCTGGATAAATTTCGCAGCAACTTCTCTTCTGGAGATTTTAGCAATAACTTTGTTTTTGATTTCGATTTGATTAGCTGTATTGAGTCCTAATCCAGCAGCTCGATAATAAACAATGTTGGGAGTTAAATCTAGAAATGCAGACGCTTCTACAGTTTTAACACCATAATTGAGAAATAGATCAACAGCATGGCGTTCAATCGCAGGTTCACTGGGACTATGAATTAAATTAAAGGCGTAGGGACCTTGGGGTAAGGCTTGTTGAATACGTTTAATAGCTGCTTCCAGGCGGGAAGGACTTAATCCCCCAGCACCAAATGAACTCAAAATTTTCTCTTTGCCGAGAGCAATGACCATGTCTTCAGATGCAATTCCACCAGCCATCGCTCCAGTGACATAGGCAGATTTAACCCCATGAAAGGATAAAAAACTGGGATCGCCTAATTGTTGAATTTGTATTGGTGGAACTGCCATCAGCAGTTCTACTTGAGAGCTGTTGCCATTTTCGGAAGGATACCAGTAGCCTTCTTGGGTTACGCCAATCTGTCCTTGGGATCTAACGATATAGCAGGACTTTTCTAAATCTAGCAGTTTGGCCTTAATTCCTCGATCATCAAATGCTATCCCATCCAAAGACCCTTTCCAACCTTGATTTTGACCATAAAAACAATTTAAAAATCCGATTTGATTATTTTTATTATTCTTTTTGCTTAGAGGTGTATCTAAAGCAGTCATTGGCTTAGAGCTAGTTTTAGTCATTATAATAAAGCTGATTTTGTAAAATTAATTATTAGAGTTACATGACCGTTACATGTCAAAACTAGGGAAAGTGCCAGTATAAACCTTACTGACCCTGGCGAAGGGTATTGGTGAGACGCACGTTGGTGCCGCTGTAACCTGTAAAATTAACTGAGTCCACAGCTTGATTGGTAACTGCAATCTGTTCTGCCAATTCTGGCGAAAAACCCGCTGCCCGCACTAGGGTGCGGGTAAATTCGTAATGAACGGTACTGTGTGCTTGGAGTCCATTTCCGTAGAACTCGTTGTAGGCTTTTGTAGGTAACACCCAGCACAGAATTAGCACGATGGTAGATACCCAAGTCAATAAAAATAGTGTTTTGCGCTTCATATTTGGTTGATACACAATTATGAGTCAGAATCAAGCAACTGCTTGGAAAACGTTACTTGGTGCTGAATAATGTCGCCAATTTGCTTCAAGGATTCTTGTTGATTCCTTAAAAAAGCAGCATGGTTTTTGGTGATGTGAGATGTATTATAACTCAGGTTTTCATACTGATTTTTCTGTAATTCGCTGAAGTTTACTCCCAGCATCAAATTGTTACTTTTTTGGGCTAATTCTAGACTGTAATTATTTTCCAGTTGAATTTTAATAGGCTGGTCATCGTTTAATTTTTCGGTGCTTGTAACACTGTGCTCAAAAGCACGGTTAGCACTATTTTCATGGTTTAGGACAGTACTGTGAACGTTTGATAAAGTTACGGGTTCAGATGCTTCAAAATTGGGCAAAGTCTGTGGCTGTTCCCAAGTCTTATGAATTAGGACGTTTGATGATAGAGCTTCGACTATTTCCTGGTTAGTATTGCTCAAAATGGTGGACTTAATCCGGCTCCCACCCAAGGTTATGGTTTTAAACATTGAGCGCCGCTGACCAGCATTTTCTGGTTCCTGAGTATACAGCGCAGACAAATCTAGAGAGACTTGATGACTAACTAGCTTTGCCAAGGCTTTGACAATAGAGGTATGGTCGTTTGAACCTCTTTTATTGAGGGAAACTGTGACATGTTCCTTATCCTTGAGGTTTTCACCAATCCATCTAGAACAAGTACTGCCAGCGCCTACCTCCACAAAGATTTTGGCTCCATTGTCGTAGACTTGCTTAATTAGCCGAGGAAAATCGAGGGGCTGACAAAGACCCTTGGCGATAGCGTGACCAATGGCATGGCTCTCAAGGGTAATGGGTTTGTACTCGGCTGCGGAATAAAAAATAGTCTCTGGTTGGCTGCCGATAGGTAAACTGGTCAGTCTAGCAAGTTCATGGTATTCAGAAGCCATGGCGTCACAATGAAGTACATCATCGGCAGGAGGACGGAAGGCATCGCATTTGAGAGTGTCAATCAGCCTCCGACAAGCTTGAGGATCACCAGCAATTACCACTTCTTTTGGCGTATTGATATGAGTAAGATAGACGCGATTCTCATGTTTGAGATATTCCACAACTTGAAATACCGGAGTGATCAGAACATACGTACTCCAAATTTGTTTGTGCTGATCATCATTGCCTTGGGGTAATCCCCAATACTCACGAACTGCGTTTTTAGGACCAGACAGTCTTCTGCGAAATATCTCAGAGGAGCTTAAGCCATCAATAGCTTGATCATAGTTACTCCAGACCGACTGACCAATCATCATACTAAGTTCCCCTAGGCTGTACCCAAAGGTAGATTGAGCCTGAACTTGGAAATAATCCCTCATGATTATGGTCAAGAGTCTAACAAAGCCCATTCCAGAGATGAGCATGCTATGGGAATCATCTAACAGTTGCTTTTCAAGGACTTCCAGTTGCTTTCTGGATAGGGAATTTAAGCTCCTTGGATAAAAAAGTCTTTCCCTGAGCATCGCAGCCATACTGGCGATATGTTTATCTGCCTCCTCGTAGACTTTGGGAAACAGTCGAAAAATATTCTGACCTAGTCCGATATAGGAATTGAAAGCACCGGGATAAACAAATGCAACGGTACCCCGTTTAGCCAGTGGTTTAGCTGTAAAATAGCTTCCCATAGGCGTTTGCCAGTCTTTACCTGTATCAAAAGCTTTGGGAATCCCTTTAATTGCACGCTGGATCTCTCGTTTTAATTCATCGTTATTGTGTCCGAGAATTGCCAGGGTATAAGCGGCCTGAGAACGTTTTTGAAACGTGGCAAAGGTTTGGCGAGCAGCAGTAGATAGAGAAACACTATTTTCGATAGTTTGTTGTAAATTATGGAGCTGCTCGAGTAACTCTGATTGACCATCAGCAGCCATGGGAAACAGATAAAACGGTGTTTGCTCCAAATAGTTGCTGTTGCGATCGCACTGACTCTGTTCCTCTGACAAAATTATATGGGAATAAGTCCCATCCATTCCCATACCGTTAATTGCTGCTACTCGTTTGGGGCTCTCTGGCGCTAAAAACCAAGGTCTTGATGCACTTGCCACATAAAATGGACTACCTTGCCAAACCTCGGGCATTTTAGGACCAGTCCATTGAGGTGTTCCTGGAATATATCGGTGATAGAGACAGAGTGCCGTTTTGATTAAGCTAGCAATTCCTGAAGCAGCATAGGTATGACCAATATTTGCCTTGACACTACCCATGGCACAACTTAAATCAGCCTTAGCAGTTTGATAGGCTTGGGTTAATCCGCGAATCTCTGCCTGATCCTCCTGAGCTACTCCACTACCAAACACCTCTAAATAGCCAATATCCCCAGGTGTGATGTCTGCTTGAGTATGAGCCTGTTGACACGCTTGTATGACAGCTTCAGCCAGAGGCGGTTGAGGGAAAGGATTGACCTGGTCTGATGGGTCACGGCCTTGTACCAAACTCATGGCATCAATGACTGCATAAATACGGTCTTGCTCCTGCTTGGCTGTATCAAGACGCTTTAAAACCACAGCACCAGCCCCTTCACCAACCATCCAGCCATTAGTGTTTTGGTCGTAACTGAGGGTATTGACTCCTGTGTTGACCTTTGCCAATTGGTTTCGCAACAAAACATTTTCCACACTGCCAGCTAGGTCAACAGCACCCACAACAACCGCATCTACCTCCCCAGCAGCGAGTAATAGTTGTGCCGTTTCTAGAGCTTTGAAGGTGGAATTTTCCCCAGCACCGAGGGTGAAGGAAAGCCCGTTGAAATCCCACAGAGCAGAAATACGACTGGCTGTGATCACACCGAGGTAACCGAGATAGTCACTGGTTTTTGCCTGGTGGTGGATGCTATCTTTAACAATGCTTTCTAAGGTATCGATAGCTTCGGAGGCTGAGGATTGATTCGTCTCAACAAAACCTTCTTTGAGTTGCCAAGACAAATGCCATCGCTGCTGAAGCTGATGACCAGAAAGTTCGGTTTCTGCAGCGATAATCACTGCCACATTTCCCCCCTCACTTAGTCCTGCATCGTTGATAGCACGCTCGGTTACCTTAAGCATTAGGAGTTGCTGAGGGTTGAGTGTCTCTGCTTCATTGGGCGGTATCTTAAACCGTAATGTATCAATGTCAAAATCTTGGATGTAAGCGCCTAAGGGTGCTTTACCATCTGTAAAGCCATAGTGCTTGAGCAATTGCTCTTGCTCGTCGATTCCCTTCCAGCGTTGGTTAGGAAGGGGCATAAAATGCTGGGTTCCATCATAAATACTACGCTCAAACCCATCCAAGCCATCACAGGAGCCAAAAAAGCTGTCCATGCCCACAATCGCCATCTTAGTAGCGGGCACCGGTGTAGAGGCTTCCGGTTCAAAATCAGGAATTTCTTCGACCTGAGTCGATTGCTCAAGAATCAAATGAGCATTATTTCCCCCAAAACCGAAGGCATTGATGGCTGCCCGTTTAAGCGGTTTATTGTTTGGCCAGGGAGTTGCAGCTCGAACCACTTGCTCCGCTGCAATCACATTATTAGGAGAGCTGAGGGGAGTCGTTATATTAATGGTCGGGGGTATTACACCCTTAGACATACTCAAAATGACTTTAATCATGCTAGCCATACCAGCAGCAGTTAGCAGGTGACCCAAATTAGATTTGACAGAACCCACCAGCATAGATGCTTGATGCTGACCAAAGAAGGTATCTACAGAGCCTAATTCAGTGGTATCACCAAGGAAAGTACCAGTAGCATGGCATTCTAAGTAATCGATGCTCTTTGGACTAATGTTTGCCTCAGCATAAGCTCGTTTATAAGCTAAAATTTGGCCTCGGGGGTTCGGACTCAGCAGGTGCTTTCCCCGACCATCATTGGATAATCCGTTACCACAGATTGTGGCATAAATTTGATCACCATCTCGAATCGCGTCACTGTAGCGCTTGAGCACCACCATACCAATCCCATCGGCTGGGGTTAGACCTTTGGAAGATTGATCTAAGGGTCGGCTGATATCATGTTCAGGGTAACCCTGAACACCAGAAAATAGCATCCGAACATAAATTGGATCGGCATGACTAATGGCTCCCGCTAACATCAAATCAGCTTTGTGGGATAGTAGGTAATGACTTGCCAATTTCACAGCATACAGTGATGAGGAACAGGCCGAGTCTAGGGTATAGTTAATATCGGATAGAGAAAAAGCTTGGGCGACTAACGCTGAGAGCACGCCAGAGTTCATCCCATTATACAGAGATAATTTGGCAGATTTCGGTAATTTTGCCAACTGGAAGTTTTGATTCTGCAAAAGCTCCCTAAGTGCAGCTTCGATAGTGTGCTGATAAATCGATCCAAAGAGTTCATTCGAGAGTGGAGTAAGGCTTGAGAGATTACCCAAAATTACACCACACTTTGAGAGCACACTGTCATTGCTCAAATACTTACTGTCTTGTAGTGCTTGTTTGGCAACATACAGGCACCTTTGGAAGAGAGGATCTAACCCTTCCAGAAGTTCTGACGGCAAGTTGTATCCAGTGACATCAAACGTAAAATCTCGGATATATCCTCCCATTAAGGAGTAGGTTTTATCCGGTTGATTTTTTAATGGATTAAAAAATTTTTCCGGATCAATTCCCATATCCTCCTCAGTTAATAAGGAAGTGGAATCTTTTTGGCTAATCAGATTCTGCCAGAATTCTTCTGGAGTTTTGGCATCAGGGAAAAGGCAAGATAATCCAATTATTGCTATTTTATCCATAGATAATTTTTCACAAAAAAAATAATCAGTTGATTTGAAAAAGTATAGTGAGGGTATTCAATTAATTTCTATTATAAAATTATATGCCCTTTGTTCCAATAGGATAAATAGTTCCTTTCCAGCCAAGCCAACGGGAGTATATTTGTCCTTCACGATTATGAGCTATGATATCAACAATGACATTTTTATTGACTTTAGATTTTAGTTCCGTAGATACATAAAAGGTTTCTCCCGGTGGAATCATGGCAAATTGTTCAAATTTTTCCGATTGGGCAGGTAACAATTCCTCTTGATGAAAATAATAAATCAAAATTCCAGTAGGGTGTGTCTTAAGATCAGCGATGTAGGGATTGAAATTTTGAATGGTAAACTGCCCTTGTTGTCGGTCACTAATAGATGACCAAGCACAGGCTGCAGTAATTTTTGTAGGAGTCAGATTCAAAACCTGTTTCACACCCCAAAAAGAAGGGCCATGAAATAAGGAAGATTCTTCACTTTGATATAATGATGATGGAATCTGTTCAGTAATTTTATAATCTTCCTCAACGTTAGCATTATCATAAATGGGAGCAGTAGGAATTTCTCTGACCAGCTTAATCTGAACCCGATAATGCTCATGATAAGGAATTTTACTTTCTTCTTTTTTCGTCCGTATTTTTGCTTCAAATTCTATTGAACCGTCATTGGTCTTAGCAATTTCTTTCAAATCCAGAATATATTCCCTTGCCAGAGTATGATTGAAAATAATCCCTTTAAAGAACTTGAAATTTGTGTAACTGAAGAATTTGTAACCGGGATAGAGTTGTTCACAGGTATTAATAATCCATCCTACGGCACAAGTAGCTGGCAATACTGGATAACCGCCAATGACGTGATCTTGTAAAAAGGGATTAGCGTCCACTGTCAACTTGCGGCGAATACGATAGGTTCGTAACTCAGGGTTTAACTCCCCTAACATCGGTTCCAGTGGAGTGCCAATCACCACTTGCGCCGTGTCCTGATTGGCACTATCCAGTTCTTTAACTAGCATGTTTGTCCCCACTGGGATCGGAATAATTTCAATGTTGCGCTTAGCAAACGCTTTCTTGAGTTCGGAAGTCACCATACCACTGTCCCAAGGTCCCCAATTGATGGCAACCACATGGCAGGAGGGATGGTGTTGCTTGACCAGATGAGCTGATTTGTTGAGAATTTCATTTGCGATCGCATAATCCGACTGACCGATATTTCCGTAAAAACCAGCTACAGAGGAAAATAGAACTAAATAATCCAGTTGACCTGGGCTGACACAACTCAGCAGATTTTGGAAACCCTTTACTTTGGTAGCATAAACCCTCTCAAAATCTTGTTCCGATTTCTTTTCAATTAATTTATCCGCTAAAACCCCTGCTCCGTGGATAATACCGGTAATTGGACCCATGCGCTCAACCACAGTCGCCAGCTTTTGCTGTAAGGCTAGAGCATCGGTTACATCAACATCAATATAGTCTGCCTGACCGCCTGCTTCTTCAATTGCCAAGAGAGTTTTGTGAATTTCTCGACTTGAAACAATTGTCTTAAATACCCGTTGTAATTCCATGGGGGTAGGCTTCTGTCCTTGGGCAAGGATATTGTTCATAATCCGTTTTTTCAATTCAGATTCATTAAAACAATCCTTTGCCCAATCTGGTTCATCTGTCATGATTGATGAACGACCCAGTAGGATAAATTTGCATGGTTGTTGCTGTGCTATCCGAATCACGCACTCAGCGGTAATGCCTTTTGCTCCCCCACTGACAAGAAACACTGATGATTGACTGATTTGAATTGTTTGGATCATAAAGTTTCCCAATAATTTTATAATTAATTAATTGATAAATAGTTATGATTATTTAACTCTCATTGTCACGGGTGTCCAACTAGCCTTTGTGGCACTCCCTTAGGGGTCAAGCTACATTGGCTGAGCAAGCCTCCATAAGACACGACAGGAAATTGTTAGTAAATATTTCCATCGTCTCCTTACTGATTGATGGCTCAGAAAAAATAAAATTTAAAATCATTTTTTCGTTAAAGGTTGTAACATCAAGCAATACACTTCCTCCACGGGCTCTGTTGGCTGCTGCAAAGCTGATTTATTCTAGTGTAAATAAACCATAGCTATTAGGTATATTAACTTTGCCAATATTGCTTATAGATACGGTTGATGAGCCTCGATTAGAGTTACTAAATAACTTCTTAGTCAAGGCTGTAATTATCAACAG
Organism: Moorena sp. SIO3I8; assembly: GCF_010692325.1. Lineage (GTDB taxonomy): Bacteria > Cyanobacteriota > Cyanobacteriia > Cyanobacteriales > Coleofasciculaceae > Moorena. The sequence goes on from NZ_JAAHHW010000005.1 coordinate 186,509, forward strand.
AACTCTAAATACATTCACTCCCTTCAAACGATATTTGATCTGTTTTTTAACATTCCGAGCTAAATCCCAAAATGATAAATTGCTTTGTAAGGTGTGATATGAGGTAACACCTGAAACTACCATCCCCATGACCTCATCACTGACCACTGGTTCCAAGCGTCTGCGCAAATCAACATAGGATAGGCAACTGACAGACAACCTTTTTTTATTATTTGCTGTGATGCTTTTAGCAGCACTCAACAGCATCGCCCCACACAGGGCACCGTGTACTGTTGTCTTTTCCTTTTTGCAACGATTGATTAACTGTTGGGTTAATCCTTTGTCTAAGGATTTTTGCACCATACCACAACGGCGTAAATTAATGGGTACGGACTTTTCAAAGCTGAGAGTTTTTGGTCGATTCCAAACCTGATTAAAAATTATTCGTAATAATATAAATGATCTATGCCAAATCCCTTGGAATCCCCTCGTTGATATAGGAATTAACCTATCTATGGGTGGGAGTATGGGCAAGGGAAGTACTGAATTTATTGGTTCCCCACAGTGAATTTTCTGGCAGTAGGTCAAAATTGCTGAGTGCAATTGGACACAAGATAAGGCGTCTGATATAGCGTGGTGGGTTGATGTAATCAGATAGCTCGCACTATTTTCACTCTCAGCACGAACTAGCACTGCCCGCATCAAACCTTTATCACTCTCAATTCCCTGATTCAGCTCTTCGTGAACAACCTCTTGCCAGTGTTCGTTGTAGAGATTTTCAACCACACGCAAAGGAATCTTGGACACCCCTCCAGTTTTAAACCAGAGATTATCTAACGAGCCAACAATACGACAGTTAAGACAAGGGTAACGGTCTTGAATCAGGTCAAGAGCTTGTCTAAGAATTTCTTCACTCAGAGGTCCTTTGATGCGACTCATCGTTACTACAGAACTCGATGTAGCAAGGCGATTTAAGATTTCCGTCCCTTCCTCGACAGGAAGTAGCTTTCTGTTTAGGGTGTCTCCTGGGGAAATTTGCGACATTGTTAACATATTACTCCTTGCAGGTTAGCATTCCTCAAATCAGCGCCTAGTAGATGTGCACCCGATAGATCATCGGTTTTTCTAATGGGTCTACCTCCATAATCTTGGGCAATTCTCGGAGATACTTTAACTGGCTAGCATGAACCATTTCGGTATACATCATCGACTCAGTGGCGTAGCGACGCACTAGGCGACGAAATACCAAGTCGGTTACTCCAGACAGGGGTGACTGTAAAACCCGGCTGTTGACCTCAACCGAGCCAATTTTAAGGGGTGACGCTAACCGTTTTTGTAATTGTGGAGATAGAACTGCCATGGGTAATGGTGCTGTTTCCGTCGTGATCGCCCTTATTAATAGATAATTGATGCTTTAAAGATACTATAGTGCTGATTATACTTAGCTGATCATACTTATCAGGTAAAGTCAAGTTTCTTACCCCTATTCCCTACTCCCTACTCCCTACTCCCTACCCGGTTTCAGTTTCCTCCACTACTCTCAAGACGGCAAACACAACTGATTTTTTACGGTTCACACCAATCCCAACAGCAGTTAATTTTCGTAAATTAGACACAGGCAAGGCAAGAAAAACGGATAAGGAAAAAAGCAGACATGGGTTTTGACCATAGCAGTCCTAATTGAAACGTGACGGAAATCAGAACTCTGGGTGGATTCTTCCCCAACTTCGGTGATCTTCCCTATGTTCCGACTATCACACCTAATCGAAAATGGCGCTGATTAACCATAACTTTTTTCTTTCCTGCTGCCCCTTGACCGAGAAAATCAGTAGATAATCGGTTATCGAAGAGGGGAGTTTGTTCGCGTAGCGTGGCCTTTGGCCAGGGTAAAATTCATCCCCGTCCTCTTAGGTCGGGGATGAATTTTACCCTCAATGGCGTTAATAAACGAAAAAACTGGGTATCAATCCTACCCGGCTACCCCCGGAACGAGGGAAAGTTACGCCCATGGAGTTAACAGCCACTTAGTTGGTTGTGCCTGGGAATCCCCATCCTCTTAGGTTGGGGAGGTTCAATCAATAGAGAACCGTCCCATCTTAGGTTCGGGAAACCACCCTTCATTAGACTGGCAAATAAAGTTCAGTATAAATAATGGTAATCCAACCGATGGTATAAAAACTGGCAACGGTTATTCCTTGAACCAATCTGACGGATCCTTCTCTAATCCTCTCCTACCCTACCAGTATTTGTAGTTATAGGCACCCGGAACACTCTTATGGCAAAAGTTGTTGGAATTGACTTAGGTACAACAAACTCCTGTGTAGCAGTAATGGAAGGTGGTAAACCCACGGTTATTGCTAATGCAGAAGGTTTTCGGACAACCCCTTCAGTCGTAGCTTATGCCAAAAATGGCGATCGCTTAGTGGGTCAAATTGCTAAGCGTCAGGCGGTGATGAACCCCGAAAACACTTTTTATTCAGTCAAACGCTTCATTGGACGTAGATACAGTGAAGTCACCAACGAGGCTACCGAAGTATCTTACAAAACTCTCAAGGTTGGTGATAATGTCAAGCTAGATAGCCCAGCTCAAGGAAAGCAATTTGCGCCAGAAGAGATATCAGCTCAGGTGCTGCGCAAGCTGGTTGATGATGCTAGCAAGTATCTTGGGGAAACCGTTACCCAAGCCGTCATTACTGTGCCAGCTTACTTCAATGACTCCCAGCGTCAAGCTACTAAGGCAGCGGGTAAGATTGCTGGTGTTGAAGTGCTGCGAATTATCAACGAACCGACCGCAGCGTCTCTGGCTTATGGTTTAGACAAGAAGAGCAACGAAACTATCCTGGTGTTTGACTTGGGTGGTGGTACCTTTGACGTCTCTATTCTAGAAGTAGGTGACGGGGTATTTGAAGTGTTAGCTACTTCTGGTGACACTCACCTCGGTGGTGATGACTTCGATAAGAAAATTGTTGATCACCTAGCCAAAGAGTTCCAAAGCGCAGAAGGGATTGACCTACGTAAGGACAAGCAAGCTCTACAACGTCTGACTGAAGCCGCAGAGAAAGCCAAGATTGAGTTGTCTAGCGTTATGCAAGCTGACATTAACTTGCCTTTCATCACGGCTACCCAAGAAGGGCCTAAGCACCTGGATATGACCTTGACTAGGGGTCAGTTTGAAGATATTTGCTCTGACTTAATCGACCGTTGCCGCATTCCGGTAGAGAATGCCATCAAGGATGCCAAACTCGATAAGAGTGCCATTGATGAGGTGGTCTTGGTTGGTGGTTCTACTCGGATCCCTGCAGTGCAACAGGTGGTCAAGAAGGTACTTGGCAAGGATCCTAACCAAACCGTTAACCCAGATGAAGTGGTAGCGGTAGGTGCTGCTATCCAAGGTGGTGTATTGGCTGGTGAAGTCAAGGATATCCTACTGTTGGATGTCACCCCCTTGTCCTTGGGTGTGGAAACTCTCGGTGGCGTGATGACGAAACTGATTCCTCGCAACACCACTATCCCCACCAAGAAGTCAGAAACCTTCTCCACTGCTGTGGATGGTCAGACCAACGTAGAAATCCATGTTCTTCAGGGTGAGCGGGAAATGTCCTCTGACAACAAGAGTCTGGGAACCTTCAGATTGGATGGTATTCCCCCTGCACCCCGTGGCGTGCCTCAGATTGAGGTAACCTTTGACATTGATGCCAACGGTATCCTGAATGTTACCGCTAAGGACAAGGGCACTGGTAAGGAACAGTCGATCAACATTACTGGTGCATCCACCCTATCCGATCAGGAAGTAGACCGGATGGTTAAGGATGCTGAAGCTAATGCAGAGGCTGACCAAGAGCGTCGCGAGAAGATTGACCGTAAGAACCAAGCTGATTCTCTGACCTACCAGGCCGAGAAACAGATTAAAGAACTCGATGATAAATTGCCAGCAGCTGATAAGGAGAAGATCGAAGGGTTGATCAAAGACCTGCGAGAGGCAATTGGCCAAGAGGATGATGAGAAAATCAAGACTCTGACCCCTGAGTTACAACAAGCTCTCTACAGTGTTAGTGCTAACCTGTATCAACAAGCTGAGGGGGCTGCTCAGCCTACTGATGCTGGCACACCAGGTCCTGATGCTGCTGCTTCTGGTAGCTCCGGTGGTGATGATGTCATTGACGCTGAGTTTTCTGAAAGCAAGTAGGGGTTTAGGTAAGCTATCAGCAGTCAGCGGTCAGCGGTCAGCTTGTTTTATTCAAAAACTGTTCCTGTAGCTTGCCCATTAGCTGATAGCTGATAGCTTATAGTTGATCCCTGGCCAAAGTCTAATCAAGGTTGATGAGTGATAAAATGCTCATCAACCTTTTGTTTGTGGGATTTTAGGGAGTAGGGAGTAGGGAGTAGGGAGTAGGGAATAGGGAATAGGGAATAGGGAATAGGAAATAGGGAATAGGGAAAAAAATTATCACAATTACGACACGGATTGCTATATGATAAATTAGTAGCTAAAGTCTAGGCAAAAGGCAAAGGGCTAGAGGGAATAGTCGTCAGTTAGTAGAGTTTATTAAAAATAGGGTTATCAGTACTTTTGGCCAAATTAGTAAATATTTAAAGTAGTTTATATGTGACATTTTTAAACCATAAAAAATCCAACTTAAATAAACTTTTGCCTCTTGCCTCTTGCCTCTTGCCTCTTGCCTCTTATGAATTCCCGATTCCCGATTCCCTACTCCCTACTCCCTACTCCCTACTCCCTACTCCCTGCTCCCTAAAAACCTTACCCAACTGAAAACCCTATTGTGGATAAACAAACGATTGATTCAATTCAATACCTCCGCTACCAAGCTGCATCTTTGCTAGTTTATCAATCAGTATTGAGTGAAGGAGTAGGTTTAGCGTTTTTGAAACTATTAGAAGCTATGGTGAACAGTGATGTGGATGACATCAGTTGTTTAAAAGCTTATGGTGACTGGTTTCAAGGGTTAGCTAACAAAAACCAAAGTTGGCAAGATTATCTGTTTAGGCAAATCCTGAGGGCTGATAATTCCTTTACCAGGCAAGTTCAAGGTTCTGAATTAGAAACATTACCGCCAGCATTGGTAGAGGCAGCTCGTCATGACTTACAAGCTTTACAAAATATCTATCAGTGCAGCAGTAAACAACTTTGTAAGTGGGTCAAAAGAGCATCTGTTTTACCGGTTGAACTGGTGCCTTGGAATTGTGAGTCAAGTCAATCCAGGTCGGGAGCTGACCAGAGTGATAAACGTACTCGATGGCAAGGGGAGCTGCAAGCTAAACTAAACAATTTAGAGGATTGGGCTGATGGTTTGGAAGCGATCGCAGCATACTATCGAGAGTTTGGGACTGGACTTTTTGCTGACTATCAGGGGTTTCGTTGGCAATCGGGTCAGTTGCTTGGTATTGCCAATCCAGATCCGATTAGACTCAGTGAGCTGGTGGGCTATGAATTGGCGCGGACGCAATTGCTCAAGAATACAGAGTTTCTGCTGAAAGGCTACCGAGCCCTGAATGTATTACTTTACGGTAGTCGCGGTTCAGGTAAGTCTTCTTTGGTCAAGGCGTTGTTAAATGAATACGGTGAGCAGGGATTGCGAATTATTGAAGTCCCGAAATCAGAGATGATTGATTTACCGGTAATTACCGAGCAATTGCGAGACCAGCCTCAAAAATTTATTATCTTTATCGATGATTTATCCTTTGAAGAGGATAATGATTCCTACAAAGCTTTAAAGGTAATCTTGGAAGGGAATTTAACGGCACGACCTGCTAATGTTGTGGTTTACGCCACCTCTAATCGACGACACTTGATTCGAGAATTCTTTGAAGACCGTCCCCGTCCTAGCAATGAAGAAGTCCATGGTTGGGATACGGTTCACGAGAAACTCTCGTTTAGCGATCGCTTTGGCTTAACCCTAACCTTTGAGAAAGCTGACCAGAAAACCTACCTCAAGATTGTCCAACATCTAGCTACCCTAGCCCAAATCCCCCTTGAGCCTAGTGAAATCAGACGTCGTGCCTTACAGTGGGCAATCCGAGCCAATGGTTTCTCTGGTAGAACAGCACGACAGTTTATTGATTTTTTACGAGCAGAGGAATTAGGGAGTCGGGAGATGTAGGAGATGTAGGGTGGGCAGTACACAGACCGATTAACTCAGCTTGCTAATCCTGTAGCTAGCTACTGCCCACCTAGTCACAATCAATTCATTCAACTATCTTGATTTGGTATTATATCACACTTATCACATTTATTATAATTATCGCCTTATTTCTTGAATCAACTTCCCCGACTCCCGATTCCCGATTCCCGTTCCCCTCCTGGGAGGGGTTAGGGGTGGGTTCCGATTCCCGATTCCCTACTCCCTACTCCCTACTCCCTCTATTATCATCAATTTTCCATAGGAAAAGCCCCTGGTCGCACGGTGATTAATTTAGTCTTACCGTTACGAAGCACTTCCACCTCTAACTGGGCACCAACCTCTGAGGCTTCCACACCCTGCTGAACCTCAGTGGCATTTTTAACTGCTTTCGACGCAACGGTTTTAATGATATCTCCTGATTTGAAACCAGCTCTCTGGGCGGGGGAGCCTGGCACCACCCGGACGATTAAAACCCCATCATCTTGGTTGACTTTAATGTCAAAGTTTTCGTCGAGATTAATTTTTTCTCTCAACTCTGGGGTCAAGGTCACCATCTGAATGCCTAGGTAAGGATGCTCAACTTTACCTTTAGAAAATAGTTGATTGGCAATCCGTTCCGCAGTTTCCACGGGGATAGCAAACCCTAAGCCTTGGGCATTGGCTCGAATAGCGGTGTTAATCCCAACGACTTCACCAGTGGCATTCAACAACGGCCCACCAGAATTACCAGGGTTAATGGCGGCATCCGTTTGGATAAAGCTGACCCGTTTTTCAGGAACCCCGACTTGGGAACTGGAGCGCCCTAAGGCACTGATGATACCGACGGTTACAGTATTATCTAAACCGAGGGGATTACCAATAGCGATCGCCCATTCTCCTGGAGTCAAATTCTCAGCTTTACCCAAGTTGACTGTGGGCAAGTCCGTTGCTTCAATTTTGACTACGGCTACATCGGTGACTGGGTCAGTGCCCACGACTTGACCGTCAAAGCTGCGACCGTCTTTTAGGGTGACTTTAACTTCCTCTGTGCCTTCTACAACGTGGGCATTGGTAATCAAGCGTCCATCGGAGCTGAGGATAAACCCAGAGCCGGTGCCTTGCTCGATGCGCGGTTGTGGCATGGGCAGGTCATCCCCAAAAAAGCGCCTAAAGAAGGGATTTTGGAAGGGTTGTGGGATATCCCGTGATACCTGACGGGCGGCATCGATTCTCACTACTGCCGGACCTACTTTTTCTACCGCTTTAGCAATGAAATTCAGGTTTTTCTGGGGTGTAACTGTTGATCGTTGTGGCGTGAATGGTTGTAATACTGCTGGAACGATTTGTGGGCGTCTGATTACCTCTTGCTCTGCCATGAGATAGCGACTACCCAAAACCCCTGCACCTCCGCCCAAGCCCAGCAATGTCAGATAAACGGTCAGCTGCTTTAGGGATAAACTCATGGTTCTAGAATTTTTAATAATTGCTTTTGGGGTCTATATACTTACACTTTACTGAAAAATGAGAAGTGTTGACGGAATAATATTTTTGAGTTAGGGAAAATAGGGGGTGGGGAGTGTGGGAGGTGTGGGGAGTGTGGGAGGTGTGGGTAGAGGCATGAATATAGGGTAATATTATATTGTAGCGCTTTTGATAGGAATTTGGTAAACAGAGCTATTGTTTGGTTGTTGGGTTGAGAATGCGATCGCGTAGCGTGACCATTCGCGAAGCGTGGCCTAAAGGCCAAGGTCAATCGCTTTTAGCGGCTCCAAAGGAGCATCGCGTAGCGTGACCATTCGCGAAGCGTGGCCTAAAGGCCAAGGTCAATCGCTTCCTGTGAATTATAATTTCTTTTGATAACTGATCAGTTTTAGGAATAAATCACACAAAATAGCCAATTTTTTCCTAAAATAATTCAAAAATTAGGGATTATTACGGATATCACGCAACCTTTCCAGATTATCACGAAAGGTTACCGTTTTAGGATGATTTGACCCTAACTTCCGCTCTGCAATCTCCAATGCCTCGATATATAGAGGTTCTGCCTGATTGTACTGCTCCTGACTATAGTAGAAATTTGCCAGGTTATTGAGACTATCAGCTATATGGGGATGTTGTTCACCTAAGCAGCCCTTTCTCATCTCCAATGCTTGCATATAGAAGGTTTCAGCCTGATCGTATTGCTCCTGACTATAGTAGAGGTCAGCCAGCCTGTTGAGACTATCAGCTATATGGGGATGTTGTTCACCTAAGCAGCCCTTTCTCATCTCCAATGCTTGCATATAGAAGGTTTCAGCCTGATCGTATTGCTCCTGACTATAGTAGAAATTTGCCAGGTTATTGAGACTGACGACTAAATCTGGATGGTTCTTACCGAGCAACTGCTTTTTCATATCCAATGCCTCGATATATAGAGGTTTTGCCTGATCGTACTGCCCCTGAATATTGTAGAGATTTGCTAGGTTATTGAGAATGTGGGCTACATAGATATGCTTGCGACCCAGCAACTTCTTGTTCATGTCCAATGCCTGCTGATAGAGAGGTTCGGCCTGATCGTATTGCTCCTGACTATAGTAGAGGTTAGCCAGCCTATTGAGACTCTCAGCTATATGGGGATGTTGTTGACCTAAGCAGCCCTTTCTCATCTCCAATGCTTGCATATAGAAGGTTTCAGCCTGATCGTATTGCTCCTGACTATAGTAGAGGTCAGCCAGCCTGTTGAGACTCTCAGCTATATGGGGATGTTGTTCACCCAACCAGTGCTGTCTAATCTTCAATGCCTGCTGATAGAAGGTTTCAGCCTGATCGTATTGCTCCTGACTATAGTAGAGGTCAGCCAGCCTGTTGAGACTCTCGGCTATATGGGGATGTTGTTCACCCAACCAGTGCTGTCTAATCTTCAATGCCTGCTGATAGAAGGTTTCAGCCTGATCGTACTGCCCCTGAAGATTGTAGAGGTTACCCAGGCCATTGAGAATGTGAGCTACATGAGGATATTTTTTACCTAGGCAGGGTTTTATAATATCCAATGCTTGCAGCAATAGGGGTTCGGCCTGATCGTACTGCCCCTGAATATTGTAGAGATTTGCTAGGTTATTGAGAATGTGAGCTACATGAGGATGTTTTTCACTCAGGCGGTGCCTTGCGATCTCCAATGCCTTATGATAGAAATCTTCTGCCTGATGGTAGTCCCCCTGGGCAGAGTAGAGTGCTCCTAAGTTGTTGAGAATATATATTTTATAAGGATGGTCTTCACTCAACAACTTTTTTGTCATCTCCAATGCCTGATCTAAGAGGGATTTTGCCTGATCGTAGCGCTCCTGAATCCCATAGACTCTTCCCAAATTATTTAGACTTAGGACTAGATCAGGATGGTCTTCACTGAGCAGTGTCTTTCTTATCTCCAATGCCTTGAGGAAAAAGGATTCTGAGCGATCGAACAGCCCCTGATCTTCGAGGAATACTGCCAGGTCGTTGAAAGTTTCGGCCACATCAGGATGCTCTTCACCCAGTAACTCTTTTCTGAGCTCCAATGCTTTGACATAGAGGGACTGAGCCTGATCGTATCGCCCCTGATTAAAGTAGATTTCTGCTAGATGGTTGAGACTGGTGCCCACATCGGGATGTTTCTCACCCAGGCGGCTTATGGTTATGTCTAAACATAGCTCCCACCACCGTTCAGCCTGGTTATAGCTACCTTGACCTTCATAGAATCTTCCTAAGCCAGTAAAGAGTGATAGTAAATCTTCATCCCTGATCCAATTAGTGAAGACTGTGGCAGCTTCGGCTAAATGGGGGATGGCGGGTGTCACTGCTGCAATCTGATCACGAGTTGGTGTCTTGGGAATTTCTTTTGCCTTAGCCGCCATTGCCTGACAAAAGCTTTGCTTGTAGGAATCAGCCTCTGGTAATTGAGCGAGCTTGGTCTGGAAGAATTCCCGAATTAGTGGATGGAGTCGATAGGTTTTATTTTCAGTCAATGCCAACATATTAGGATTGACTAGAAAGCGATCGCATAATTCTTCTAATTCTTCTTGTGCTTTTCCCCATTCCTCCTGATCTTGAGCTTGGATAATACAAGCCTCTACCAGTGACCACTCAAAAGGAGCAGGAGCAAACAGACTCAGATGACATCCTAACTGCTGGGCTTTTGGTGGTAAATCATTCCACGATAAATCCAATGCTGTTGCTACATCCAACGGGGCTGTCATCTTCCCTTGTTCTGTTGGATAAAGTAACGCCTTAGCTGCTAATTTCTCTTGCTCTAAATGTTTCTGAACTTTAGCAATAGTGGAACTCGGATATAGATCTAAATATCGTCCTACTAATTCCAAACCCAAGGGCAAATAACCCAACCATTCACATAAGGCTTCTGCTTCTGTTAGTTCTTTGTCAATGCGCTCTTTTCCAACAAGGCTACGGAATAATTCTAATGCTGCCTCTGGGGATAATACATCCAAGTCAATTCGTCGGTAAGAAGCTCCTGGACGCTGACGGCTGGTGACCAGTACCTTGAAGCGGGATTGGGCTGGAGGTAAGTAGGGTTCAATTCTCTGTTTATAGTCATTGCCGAAAGAAAGAACATCATCCAGCACGATTAATACTGTTCCTTCTGGCCAATTTCTCCAGCAGTATCTTACCTGGTCGTTGAACTCTAGTTCATCTGGAATGGTTAATCCTAAGTCCCTACGCCCAAAACTAACAAGTTGAGTGCCAAGATCTGCACGGCGCACTTGCAACCAGCACAAACCACCACGATACTTATCCTGATATCTCAGTGCATATTGTAGAGCTAATTCGGTTTTGCCCAAACCGCCCATTCCGGCAATGGCACAAATCACTAATTGATCGCTCTGTTGAAGTTCCTGATGGAGCTGTTCAAGTTTATCTTGTCTCCCGACAAAGTGAGGAGTGCCACGATTAGTAATGTTACTGGGGGGATTTAACTTTGTCCGTTCCCAGTCGGACGACTTCAGCTAATGCTCATGAATACGAATCTCGCCAACATAAACTGTTCCGTTGCTGTCATCCTTTAGGCGCACAGGAGTTTTGAGGCATTCTTTGATAAATTTCCTGACACCAAGATAGACCTGACTGTCTTGAGACTCTGGTTTGCATAGGTCAATATGGTTCTTTGCTATGGCAACCGGCTTAACTTTTTCAATGCCTGGGTTAGCACTATCTGGGTCTACCACTAAAATTCCTTTGAAAGGCTGGGTTTCATAATAGACCTTTGTAGCAATTCCTAAACTCCGAACATGTTCTCGATACCACTCATTTAATTCCCGTAACTGAGGGTGATGAGCTTTTAGTTCCTCCACAGTTACGGTGGTTCGTGTCAAAACGCCAATATTATCAATTAAATTAGCTAGATTAGCACCAGTGTGGGGAGTAGCCAGAAATACAATCCCTGTAGTCTGTTCAAGAATAGCTTGCTTTTGAAAGGTCAACGCACTGTTAAGCATTTTCTTGACTAAAAGCCCGCCCATACTGTGAGTAATAAATACTAATGGACGCTTGCCAAGATCGTGGATATTTAACCAATCTAATAAATTACTGGCTTGATCGAAAAGGGGCATACTGCTGTTGCTTTTCCAGTTTGTCCCTTCAGCGTTATACCCAAAAGACCAGATATTAAGACCTAGCTTATCGTTTCCTAACCAAACTGGCCAGAAGTCATAATCATCCCGTTTTTCCTTAGGATGCCACGTGCTTATCGCATTCCCTCCCAGCCCGTGAACAAACACCACATCTGCCTTGGCAAATGAGTCCTGGTGGCTTGAGATTTTTATCAAGCCGGTTAATTTACTCAAGGATTAGCCTCCAGTTAATTATATAGCATTAACTAGTAGATGCTTTAAACCCAATCTCGATTTAGTTTAACACAGGGAAATATAGGGAGTAGGGAGTAGGGAGTAGGGAGTAGGGAGTAGGGAACAGGGAACAGGGAACAAAAATTATCACAATTCATTACTTTACCGATTTACTGTTTCCGTAGTTCTCGATAAAATTACTTCTCAAAAAAATGCGATTCTCTGAAAGAGACGCTACGCGATCGCATTTCAAAATTTACCCTCTGTTCCCGATTCCCGATTCCCGATTCCCGATTCCCGATTCCCGATTCCCGATTCCCGATTCCCGATTCCCGATTCCCGATTCCCGATTCCCGATTCCCGATTCTAAATTCTTCATTCTTAATTCTTCATTCTTCATTCTTAATTCTTCATTCTTAATTCTTAATTCTTCATTCTTAATTTCATTTTCTTTCAATACCCCCTCAAAAAAAAAAATCTAAAACCCCTTGACACATTTTAATATAATCGTTATGATTATAGTGTTAACTTCAAACAAAGGTTTTAACGATGACTGAAGAGTTTATCCCAAACGAAAACAACAATCCTGAAGAGATTACTCCCGCTAATACTCCTCAGGAACCTTCTCAAAAAAAATACCCAGTTAAGCACATTTTAAAAGGATCACGTAAGGCAATAATCAAGACCATGCATACCCTATATGCGCTGCGTTACGCGGAAATCTCCGAGTGGAGCCCCCTTCAGCCCACTGGCATCCCAGGAGAATTCATCACGATGATGACCAAGTACCTGATTATCGATTAAACTAATTTAGGGGGGGTAACCCCCCTGGCCGAAACATTAGGTCTCATGACATGGGATTGTGTTTAGGTTTGGTTGAAAAATTGTAGTCATCATTAAAACCTCTAGCCGTGGAAATTATTTCTGCGGCTATTTTTTTTGGGAAGTTGAAGGTTGTTCGCGTAGCGTGGCCAAAGGCCAAGGTTATTAAGGTTGAAGGTTAGGGTGTTTAAGGTTGAAGGTTAGGATGTTGAAGGTTGAAGGTTAGGATGTTGAAGGTTGAAGGTTAGGATGTTTAAGGTTTAAGGTTATGATGTTTAAGGTTATTAAGGTTGAATTTTGTTCGCCTTTTGTCTTTCAGTAGGGTATAGTAATCAGTTTAGAAATTGTGAGAATTGTTGATGCCATTTCCCTACTCCCTACTCCCTACTCCCTACTCCCTACTCCCTGTTCCCTGTTCCCTGTTCCCTATTCCCTTTCCTTGATAAGCTTTAGCGGAAGCTCTCAGCCAAATGAATGCTCCGGTAGCGAAGGGAATTAGTAGGAAAAGGGTACCAAATGTCAGGGGATGTTCTCTGACATATTCGCTGTAAACCATCACTGCTATTGCTGAGCCACAATAAATTAATCCACACAGGGGAATCGCAATTACTAGTAAAGCAAATTTAGTATCTTTATCCATGGTATAGCGGTTTTTAAGCTAGTAAAGTACAATTTTTTGGGTTTTAGGGAGCAGGGAGCAGGGAGCAGGGAGCAGGGAGCAGGGAGCAGGGAAGGAGAAACAGAAGTCATTGTTCTAGCTTTTTAATAAGAGCAATAATCATTCGACTTTCTTCTTTAAGTAAAGAAACAATTACTTCTATATCTGTTTGCTTAGATAAGCCTACTCTAGAAGATAAAATAATATGTGTTTCTAATTCGTTAATTGAGCCTTGGGCAATATTAAGAAATCTGACGTACTCAGCGGTTGACCTTCTCCCATATCCTTCTGCTATATTAGCCGGAATAGATACCGCAGCTCTCCTAATTTGTTGAACCATGCCGTATAATTCATCTTTAGGAAAAAATTTAGTTAATAAATAACACTTTTCGGCTATATCCATGCCTTTTTGCCAAATTATTAAGTCTTTAAAATTATTAATGTTTGACATTTATAAACTTATTTATAGAGTATAGTGTTTACGGCGGTTTGCATAACTATCAGGTGCACAGGATTGTTTTCCGTCTTATGACTTCCCTCTTCACTGCTCCCTACTCCCTGCTCCCTGCTCCCTAAAAACCCAGAACTTTATACCTAACTGAATGGCAAACCGCTGTATGCTAGTTATAGCACTTTCCCTAAAAAAATGAGGTACATTAAATTTTATTACCCCTGCTCCCTGCTCCCTGCTCCCTGCTCCCTAAAAAATCTACCTCACCTAACTGAAACCCCTATGTTCAGCTTTCCCCAACACATCGATAAAGCTTATAACTGTATTGACCAGCCCACTTTCGAGAGCGCTTTTCTCGAAAACATTGCTGAGAGTCTAGGTCAATTTTGGTACGGAAATTGACTAACCATAAATCTAGTGGTCGTGGCAATTCCATTAATTTTTGTTGCAATTGTTTGACAGAATCCTCGTAACTGGAACTATTCCGGTCACGAGCTACTAAGAAAAATTGGGGAAAATCCTTGGAATTACCATTAGAACCATTAGCAACAGCCATACCTTTCAATCCCCAAGCTAATCCCATCATCCGCCCGGTCTGTCCATGGTGTTTGTAGGTCGTTGCGATCGCAACCGGTGCTTCACTTGCTTCCTTAACAATAGACACTAATAGATCCGGGCGCTCGTTTTGAAGATAACCAAGATTCGAGACTGTCACTAATCCACCCAACAGCCCAATCAACCATACCGCTACAACTATCCTTCTGCCAAAGTAAGACTTATAGCCTTTTTCAGATGAATTGACCTCACTGCCTTTAGCTGCAAGCCCCCTAAATCCCCATCTGTCAAAAAGCGAAGCATCCGCTAATTCCCCCCAGAATTGGGGGGTTAGGGGGGCGGAATTTGCTGTATACCCTTTGTCATCCCGATCAGGTACATCGGATTTTGTTCCATTTCCCTGCTCCCTGCTCCCTGCTCCCTGCTCCCTGCTCCCTACTCCCTCCTCTTTCCCCCCCTTATTAAGGTCTTTCCCCCCCTTAATAAGGGGGGTTAGGGGGGATCCCAGCTCTGTCTGCCTCTGACTAAGACTTCCGTACTCTTTCCCCCCCTTATTAAGGGGGGTTAGGGGGGATCCCTTGAAAACTGCGGAATGATCAATTTTATTCCAACAACCACCTAAGCTTGCTGCCACCAAGAGGATCACTGCTGGAAAGTAGACGAAGTGAAAACGAGGGGCTGTGCTTAAATCTATACCGAAACCCCAGGTCAAGACTAAACATAACCCAATTGCTGCTAAGACATACTCCCTTAGGATTGTGAAAGCGAAACGGTTATGGTGATCGAGTTGCTGCAATTTCAGTCCATAGCGGAGATGGGATACTATCCAAATCACCAGGATTAACGTAACTATACCGGAAACAATAATAATTTCTAGGGATAGGTCATAGAAAGAAGAAGGTAGCAGTAACACCATACTGAACAGCCATAGTAAGAATCGTCCTATGGGTTCAATCCATCGTGCGATCGCATTTTGGCTATAAATCCATTGGGTAGGGGGACTATCATGAATCGCTTGTAAGGCCGGTATCCACACTAAACATCCCGCTAAGGAACCCATAGCTACTCCATAAATCCGCCACCAGTAAGGTTTGATGAAAGCTAGTCGGTCTTGCTGAGTTTCTCGCCAAGCTTGTCCGAATAATGCGATCGCTTCCGCACCTAAAGTCAGGATAAAGAAATAATGGGTAGCAATCCCGAGACTATTCACTCCCACCCACGCTAACCCTAGCCAACTGGGCAACCGTTCACCACGGTGGATTAACTCTACCGCTTTCACCAAGCAACCCAGAGATGCTATCACCAGCAAAATAGCCAGAGTATAATGACGAGCCTGTTGAGCGAGGAAAATCCCGAAAGGAGAGACAGCCATCATTGCTGCTGCTATATGACCTACCAATAGTGAGCGAAAGGCCAGCCGACCTAGGCAAAAGATAGCAGGAATCGAGATTACTCCCAATAAGGCAGAAAGCGATCGCACTGCCCAAATCGAAACCATACCATCCTCTAATCGGAATAGTTTCAACCACAGATGGGTCAGAGCAAAATAAACTGGGGGATGGGTACTTTCCGTTAATAAATAATGAATAACATCACTAATGCCAGCCTCAGGAGATGGTTGTAGTGGGCTTAATAGGGTTTCCACTCCCATAAACTGATTCAGAGGTAACGAGTAAAAACTGTTACCCAGGCTAAATACTGTTGTCGCACATTCATCAGTCCAAGGAGGTAAAACCCGTAGACCAGCAAAGCGCAGCAAAGCCCCAATTGTAATCCACAGCAGCAGTAATAAAGCGGTTTGGGATTTTTTTAAGTACATAAAGGAAAGGGAGTAGGGAGTAGGGAGTAGGGAGTAGGTAACAGGTAATCGGGAATCGGGAATCGGGAATCGGGAATCGGGAATCGGGAATGATTTAGCTTAGTAATTTAAAATTTTTAGCAATTATTATTGACTCTTATTTCAAGGTTTTTTGTTTAATACAAAACGTATTAAACAAGGCATTTTTATTGAAATGAAACAGTTATAATTAACCCTTATTTTTAATAATTTATATAACGTTTTTTAAGCTGATCAGCTACATTCAATTTTATTACCCCGACTCCCGACTCCCGACTCCCGACTCCCGACTCCCGACTCCCGACTCCCGACTCCCTGTTCCCTTAATGGCGAAATAACCGTAAAATTATCCACATTACCAGAGTAGCGATCGCACCAGTGAGAATACTCCAGGCAAAAGCTGGTGTTACTATAAAGATACTATTATTATCAGGGGGTTGTTGTTTAACTAGGACAGTAGCGGTAATGCTACTGGTTGCTACTCCCACACCAGCCAGAGCAATGCTTTGGTGTAAGCTGCGATTACTCTGAGTTTGGTAAGTTTGGGTCATGCCATCTACTGTCCGAATTAGATTTTCTAGTAAGGTTAAACCAGACTTTAATCTGCCATGCTCCATCTCCAATTGTTGCAGATATTGGCTAGCTGCTAAATCCCTAAACTCTCCCAGAATGTGCCAATCACTCCGTTGATAAACCTGTTTTAATTTAATCAATCGTTGTTGGTAATCTTCGATATTGGTTTTAATGGTTTGGGTTTGGGAATCCAGCCTCCCTAAATTAGTAGCATAACGAGACAATAGGTTGAGATTATTGCTTAGTATTTCCCTTAATTTTACTGTATTTTGGGGTAACATACTGATCTGTTCAATAGTACTTTGAACTGAGACTAGATCAGCTTTCAGTTCTGCTAGTGGTCTGTTAATTTCACCATAAGCCCAAAGAATTTTGTTACGATAATACAATAGGTAAATTAAGTCTATATAAATGCCAGTAATGGTGTCGATGATAGAATCAATAGACCGCTTTTTGGGAAACAACCAGATTAACAAATGATGGTTGTGCTTGATCGCTTCTGGCTCTGACCAATCGGCGGGAGGACGCCAAAATTCAAATAAAGTCCCCCCTAGCACTTTGCCTTGGGCTTGGAAGTCTCTTGACCAGTCGGATTGAGACACCAGTTGCTTGTAGCATTCTAGGGCAATTTGTGTCGGGTCTTGATCACGGTCACACAGTTGACCCCACATGATCCAAGTTTGACCAATTGCTCCAGGTTGGTGATTGATGTGGGCAAGAATTTCCCCTTGGATTTTCTTAATATTTGTAATGGGTTGGGGGGAATGGTTGGATTGTCTGATACCATCAGCATAAACTCCGGAACAGTTCACCTGAAGGGCGTAAGTGTTACCAATTTGGATAGGGTAGTAGTAGCCTTCCAAAGGACGCTCGAAATGCTTGACCACATCAGCACCCAATAGTTCCACCAACCTAGATTCTGAGCGCTCTGCCTGTTTCAGCTTAGCCAGTAACGTTGGCTCTAGGATCAGGTCTGATTCATCACCCTCGGCATGACCATAGATTCTTTGCCAGAATCGTTCACGGTTGTGATCAATAATTTCCGGGTCTTGCCCTAGACCTTCCCGTAGATCGTAGAGGAATAGGTCAAGATTAGGGTATACTATTTTGCTTAGGTCAGACATTGGCTTACCCTTTCATCAGGATAGTAACAAGGATAGTAACACTGTCACCTATTCCCAACCCTCTCATGAAGTGTAGCTAAGCGCCACCCTACGGGGAAACAGCTAGCCTCTATGCTAGAAAAGAAAAGAATCATCTGGTATCAGGTAAGGTATTCCCGATTAAATTTGCCTATCGCTGGTAGCCAAAAGCCTTGCCCTAGACTAGTGTTTGACCTTTGACCTTTGATTTTTCTCTTGCTTAACACGTTGCTCAAGCATAAATAGGAAAATGCATGAATCAGCTCAACAACGCCTTCACCCTATTCTTGAGTTTGTTGGTTGAAGCAACACCTTTTTTGCTACTGGGGGTTATTCTCTCCAGCTTATTGCTGTTTTTTGTGGATGAGCGCAAGCTAATTGCTAGTATGCCTCGCCACCCCTTTCTAGGAGCAGTTTTTGGTAGTTGTGTCGGCTTTTTGTTCCCAGTGTGTGAGTGTGGTAATGTGCCAGTGGCTAGGCGGTTGCTGAGCCAGGGAGCACCAGCACCAGTAGCAATTGGGTTTTTGCTCGCAGCCCCAACCATCAATCCTGTAGTAATTTGGTCAACTTGGGTAGCCTTTCGAGACCAGCCGGAAATCTGGGTATTGCGAATTTTATTTTCCTTAAGTATTTCCATCTTTATCGGCTGTGTCTTCAGTACTCAGAAAGACTTAGGCCCCCTACTGCAACGAGCAGTGTTTCGCTCTAGACCAAGGAAATTTGCTGAGGATAAGCCAGCATTACTACAATCAGGCTCATATTTACTCGGTCAATCTGGTACACCTTTGCCCTTAGACGCTAATGTCTTAAACACACCCGTTAGCCAGAACATAAATACTAAACCCTTATCTGATCGACTACAGCTCTTTGTCGAAAATGCTATACAAGAGTTTCGGGAGCTAGGCTCAATCCTAGTTTTAGGTAGTGCGATCGCAGCCATCATTCAAGTCGTTATCCCCCGTGATATTATCATTAGCCTCGGTCAAGGACCAGTGATGTCTATTTTGGCCATGATGCTATTGGCCGCTGTAGTATCCATCTGTTCCACTGTCGATGCATTTTTTGCCCTCGCCTTTGCCTCAACCTTCACCAGTGGCTCGTTGTTAGCATTTCTAATCTTCGGACCAATGATTGACATCAAAGCCATCGGTTTACTGTTATCTGTATTTAAAACCAAGTCAATCATTTACCTATTTCTAATAGCAGGGCAATTAACATTTTTATTGACTTTGTTTCTTAATTTGTATGTGAGTTAGGGAGTAGGGAGTAGGGAGTAGGGAGTAGGGAATCGGGAATCGGGAATCGGGAATCGGGAATCGGGAATCGGGAATCGGGAATCGGGAATCGGGAATCGGGAAAAAATCCTGTGTACCTGATTATGGAATTAAATTATGAAGGATGAATTATTAAGGATGAAGGGTCACGAGTAATTTTAACAGAAGTGTTGAATCCAGTAATAAAGGTTTCCCAAAATGTCTCACCTATCCCCACAATCCCCGCGCCCCCGCCTCAATCTCTTAACCCCGACTCCCGACTCCCGACTCCCGATTCCCGACTCCCGACTCCCGACTCCCGACTCCCGACTCCCTAGATTAAATTTTAAATCTTCCTACAATCAATTGACTTGTTAATTATGAATCCATCTAACCATTCAGGACGTTTGTCCAGAAAAAGTTCTTACAGGAGAAACTGGTCAATTCCTCTTTCAGAAGTAATTTCCTTAGCGTTATGGGGAGTTTTATTGTTGAAATCCTGGCTAACTGGTGAGTTAAGTTTGTTAATTCATCCCAATTACTTTAGCTTGGTAGTTATCACTGGTATAATTTTATTGTTAATATCAGGGTTGAGGTTATCCCAACTCCTGAAGTTAGAGCGTAAACACCGATTAGGTAAGGCAGTAACTAGACCAGCTGTTCAACATACAACTTTATTTCCCCCTAGTTGGAGTAGTGGCTTCCTAATCGCTACGGCAATGGTTGGTTTAATCGTGACACCCAAGGCATTTACTAGCCAAACCGCCCTACACCGGGGTATAGCCGACTCCCCCACCATAACGCGATCGCAACCGCAATCCTTTCGCAGTGCTAGCAATCCTGAAAAGCGCACCCTAATTGAATGGATCAAGCTTTTGAATGTTTATCCTGAACCAGATGCTTATACCGGTCAAAAAGTCAAAGTAGATGGTTTTGTAGTAATTGCTCCTAATCTCCCTCCAGACCATCTCTTAATTTCCCGGTTTGTGATTACCTGTTGTGCTGCTGACGCTTATCCTTTGGGTTTGCCAGTAAAAATAAATGAAAACCGTAATGATTATCCATCCGATACCTGGATCGAGGTTGAAGGTCAAATGATTACTGAAACCTTGGATGATAGACGCCAGCTGGTGATTGAAGCCAGTGGGATTAAGAAAATTCCTGAACCGAAAAATCCTTATTATTATTAGGGAGTAGGGAGTAGGGAGTAGGGAGTAGGGAGTAGGGAGTAGGGAGTAGGGAGTAGGGAGTAGGGAGTAGGGAGTAGGGAGTCGGAGTTGTGAACATTGAATTTAAAATTTACCTCAATTCTCCCCATCTCCCCATCTCCCCATCTCCCCACACTACCTGTGCCCACACTCTCCAGACAGCCGCCAAGACCCATCCGGTGTCACGGTAGTGGGATAAGCAGTCAGAAAGATATTGCCATCAGCATCAATCATCAAGCCTTGAGCTTCTATAATCCGTTTTGGCTTAGGGGTAGTGGGGGGCTTAACGGGGGGCTTCACCAATGCCGTACGGGAGCGATACCGTCCACGGGCAGTGGGACGGCGTATATCTTCCCAAAGGGTATTGCTGCTGATTTCACCTGGGCGAGGGGGTATGCCGCCACGTCCAGTATTGATAAACCTACTGCCAGAGCTATTACCTGGTTGACAGCGCTGGTAAAGTTGATCATTGCCTGGTTCCGTGGGTAAGCTGTTTGGCTCGCGCTCCAGGAAGTCATTGGTAGTGTTTAGACTTACATCACCGTTTATATTACCAGTGGCATCTATATCATTGGTTCCATTGCCTGGGAAAGCTGGGCGCTCTTCGATATCACCAAAGACGCTGAAGGCATTGATAATTATATTACCTCCTTGACCCATGGGAGCTTTAGCAATGATATCGCTACCATTACCACTAGTTGGGGGAAAAGCAATTAGTAGTGGGTCATCATTAGGATTATCATTACGGTTATTATCAATAGTTATATTACCTCCGTTAGCACCATCGGAAGCCTCTGCGGATATCAAGCTTTCGTTTTTGATCTGTATTAGGTCTGATATGTTTAGTGTGATGTTCGCTCCTAATTCCCCATTATTATCGGCAGTTTTAGCTTCTAGTGTTCCATTGTTAAGCAACAAAGAATTAGCATTAATTACCAAGTTGCCAGCTATCCCTTTATCGCTGGTTACGGTTATTATCCCTTCATCCTCAACCTTCAGGGAATCAGTATTTATGGTGATTGTACCAGCTTGACCAGTTGCTTGATCTCCTGCAGCGCTGGAAATAAGTCCATCATTAACAGTTAGTTTATTGGTGGTTAACTCTATAGGTCCACCTATCCCATTGCCGTTCGTGCTGGCATCTATGCTCCCACCATTAGTCATAGAAATGGAGTTAGTTTTAATTTCAATCCTACCACCATCGCCTATCCCTCTTGGTGACACACTACTGAATACACCACTGGGACATGCAGCTCTATCGCAATCAAGGGGGTTGTCATCACTCCTTATACCGTCGAAGATGACCTGATCCGCATCAATTGTTATGTTACCCCCATTTCCTATCCCTTCGGTATCAGAAATAATGCCAGCACCATTGGTGAGGAAAAGTGACCCAGTTTGTATGAAGACATTACCGCCCTTGCCCTCGCCCCCTGGGTTAACCCTACTTAAGATAGAACGAGGACCTTTATCCAAGGTGACTGTCTCCCTAGCAAAAATCTTTACCTCACCCGCATTCCCTTTACCTATGGTGTTGGATTGCAGCGAGCCATTAGTTAAAACAACTGACCTTGCCTCAATCTTAATATCACCAGCATCACCTATACCTCCTCCCTCCACACTAGTGATGGCAGTACCAAATTGGGCACTCCCGATACCGCCAAAGGTCACTTGATCACGGGCAAAAATTTCAATATTCCCCGAGTTACCCATGGAGTCCTCATTGGGCCGTAGATCTCCAAGTCTAACTTGCATTTGAGCGCCACCAGTTACAAACAAGGAACCTGTAGTAATAAAAATACCACCACTGTTACCTTCGGCACCTGATCTGATAATATTGACTGGGCCAGTTACTCGATCAGTGAATGTCTCTGGACCTCGTGCAACTCCGTCGAAGGAAACTATATCATCAGCCACAATGGTAATTTTTCCGGCATTCGCTTGTCCAAACGTACTCGTTTCGATCTGAGCGCCGTCAGTGGCAAAGAGGGAGCCAGTATCGATAGTGATATCCCCACCCTTTTCGGTGCCGAAGGTGTTGCTACGAATGAAACTTCTGTCAAGGGATATTTCATCATTTGTAATCAAGGTAATATCCCCTGCTTGCCCAGAAGCAGAAGAAGCATCAATGCGTTCTGTTATTTCAATCCCCCCGCGATAATCAATCAAGACCTCGCCACCATTCCCTGAAAATGTCTGGCTTGTCAAGGTATTGAAGTTTGTTTTATCGGTACCATCACCAGTCAGAAGTGAACTAATTTTCAGGGTGTCACTAACTAAAGATGGGTTAGCTTGATACTGATTGGTTAACAATACTAGTCCATTGGGAGAATTAATCGAGATTTTGCCAATTTCGATATTTGCACTAGTAGCAGCAGTGCCAAAGTTAGGGGTAAGGTTACCACTATCGGTATTTCCTGGAAAACCGCCGAGTAATGTCCAATCTATGCCAGCACGGATATCTAAAGTAGGTCGCTTACTGCCATCAATCACTACAGAGGTTCTCGCTTCGTCCGACAAGGTGACATTAGCCAGACTAGCCAAAAACGGATTGGAGTTACTAGGGCTAATCGCATTATCCCCGGTATCGGTAGAGTTAATTTCGATGTCACCAACGGTAACACTACCTCCTGCCAAAATATGCAGTGATGCTCCGGTATAGTTTCCTAAACTGACATCCCCATTGGCCAGAATAATGGGATCATTGGGACTGATGAAATTTCCTGGGTTACCATCCAACTGCTCAATGATGATATTTCCGCCAACGGTATAGTTAGTATCTCCGGTGATGGGATTAGCAGAGCGCAACCGTAAATCCAACCCAGCCAATAAACCACTATCGGAATGGTTCTTTGCTGCAATAGTAATTAACTGATTTCCCTGAATCAGTAGCGAACCACCAGAGTACGCTTTAAACGGTTGCGCTACACTATCGGTGATGTTGACTGTATCTTCTGCCAACAGAGTCAAATTCCTACCAGCATCCAGTTGACCCTGTAAATCGAGATTGCCTGCTGCTAGGGTCAAGTCTTTTCCAGCAGCTAAATTTCCACGATTTGTAATTGTTGTCCTCGGGTCATCTTTGCCATACTGCAATCCTGGGGTAATATTAATCGTTAACAGTGGCGGAGCTTGTGGGGATGTGGCACTAAATTCTAGCCCATCACCGAATACCAAGCTATTAGCAGTAGACGCAAAAAAGGAACCAGCTACATCTAATCTCGCTTGGGATCCAAATACAATACCATTGGGATTGAGCAAAAACAGATTAGCTGATCCATCTACTCCCAAAGTGCCTAGAATATTGGATATATTCCCCCCGGTTACCCGTGTTAGAATATTTTCGATTCCAGAAGGATTAGCAAAATAAACCCGTTGCAGTTCCCCGACATTAAATTCCTGGAAACTGTGAAATAGGTTAGCACCTCGTGTTGCGCCACCTTCGATCTTATCGGCTATTTCTCCTCGGACAGTGGTATTAGGTATCACCACAGAGGATTCATTACCCAATGTCCCATCCGGAACTATTTCAGCCAAGGCATAGTCGGCCAAAACACCGTTTCCCGAAATGGCTAAGGTTACCCCACTTAGGGCGAGGGATATTGCCCTGACCCTTGCTGCAGTGGGGGTGAGCACCAGCTTTCCTGCTGCCATATTCAGCTTCAAGTCATTGCTTGAGATAACTTCTCGGTAATTATACAGCGGTTTGCAATTGCTGTTAGGTACTTTCGTTCTGGGTTTTTAGGGAGCAGGGACTGAGGCCGTAGGCCACTAGAGGGATTAGCCAAGAGCCAAGAGCCAAGAGCCAAGAGTTAAACAATCCTATGTACCTCATTAGTCCTAGAAACGCTATAGTATTCAAAGCTATCAAAAACCAGAATACTTTTTAATTTTTAATTTTTAATTTTTAATTTTTAATTTTTAATTTTTAATTATACCCAGGAGTATTAGTCAATCACCCAAAACCCATTTTTTCGCCAATATTGTTCTAACAGTGCTTGCTCCAAATCCTGAGATTCAATCAATTCTTTAGTTACCAAAATTTCTCCTAATTTTATACCAGTTAAAGACTGGATTTCAAGGGCCGTATTGAGTTGAATAGGAGAAATAAGTCGTTTACGGACTAGAATTTTACCAAGTTGCATGACTGGGTGCTTTTGTTTCAAGTAATAATCCAACATTGGTCATTAGTCAATTTATAATTAACTTTGTAAAAATAAAAAAAGACCAATAACATTTGACAAATAATTGTTAAATGACTTAATCAATAGATGCCCTTGGCGAGGGTCGCCAATCCTGCATAGTCTTTGAACAACCCATTAGTTAATCAGGCGCTTTCTGAAAATTTATGAAAAAGCCGAGAGTAAGAATTTAGAACTTCTGTAGTCACCCTATCTATTCACCTTATCTGTAGGGTGCGTTATTAACTTACCCTACTTCTTGTAGCGCTTAGTGCCCAGTTTTGTGTCAGTCCTGAACTAGATACCGATTTCGATTCATTGATAGCACTGTTTTGCCCTACGGATGCATCTGCTAAAAGCTGTTTGACCCGGTAGGTGGAACGGGCATATTAGTGGAACGGGCATATTAGTGTAACGGGCATCTTGGTGGAACGGGCATCTTGGTGGAACGGGCATCTTGGTGGAACGGGCATCTTGCCCGTTACAATTTCCCACCCTACACAACTATTACCAGTTACCATTCACTACACAGGCTTAAGTGAATCACCGTGAGTGAAGGTCGTGAATTTTGGCTATTATCTTTTGATAATCAGTATTTTTACCCTGTTTATGATAAATTTCCGCTGATTTTTGAAAATTTGCTAGGGCTTCTTGATGCTTTCCTAATTCTCGAAGGCACATCCCACGGTTGTCATAGGCAGCAGCATGGTTGGGGTCAATGTCAATCGCTTCATTCAATTCCAGAATGGCTGCTTGAAATTTGCCCACCACTACATGGCTAATTCCTCTAAAGTAGTAAAAATTAGCACTTTGAGCATTGGTTTCTTTTGGCTGCTGACGTGGCTTAAAAATTCCCATTGGCTTACCTATTGCTACTTCAATTAGTAGGCAGCTACAAACTACTCTGTAGCTACCGATTGAGAGGGTGCATCTCAATGCATGTTGTTTAACGTGGTGGTGCGTTACGGGATGGACTGTTCCAATACTGGCTAATGCGAAAATCAGGGCTAGTCCATCCCTAACGCACCCTACAGAACATTTTCAAATATGAGATGCACCCGATTGAGATGTTCTTGACCAATCCCCAAAATCGCGGGTTTTGGGCATCTAAACATCAGGTTTCAGTCTTGCCTAGTGTGTCTTTGAATACTGGTTCACTGAAAAATATTGGGCTTTGCTATCAAACCCGCCATGGATTTAAGTCCACAGCTCATAGCTAAGGTCGGTTTCAACCGACTCCAACCCTTTATCCCTAGTCCGTTTTAACAGACTTGAGTGATTAGCTAGGGGTAAAACCCCTAGCGGGATAGCAGCGACACCATAGTTTATAGGAGTTTTGTCAGTCAATCAGCCCTGAATAACACGTTAATTGTAATAGAGGTAATAACCTCTATTACAATTAACGACCAGTACGACATCCTATCAGGGTAGAGTAACCAATCCCCACGGCACTTATGCCAGGGGCTTTTAGTAGCCCTGTACAATATCTGTTAGAGAACAGGATAAGTACGAACCTCCGGGCAGGGTTACGCTCTGCCCCAATAATTTAATCATCATAGAACCGTTAAAGTCAGCATCCCCATTCCATCCACAGGCACCACATTTGTAGCGCTTTCGAGACCTGTAAGATTTACCCTTAATTGGATGGATGTGTAGGCATTGATGGCATGTCTGGGAAGTATAACGAGGATTAACAAAGATAACTTTTACTCCAGCCTCTAAAGCCTTATATTGTATAAATTCGCGAAGTTGATAGAATGCCCAATTGTTGGATCTTCTTTTTTCAGTTTTAGATCTTGGCTGGAGGTTTGTTCTTTCCCTGATACCTGTCAAATCCTCCAAGGCAATCACTGCCCCTTGAGATTTTGCCGATTCTACGATGGCCTTACTTACATTGTGGTTGACCCAAGTCTGAAAACGTCTTTCTTTACCTGATAGCCGTTTCTGAAGTTGGCGACATTTGCGCCTACTACTTCTTGTGCCCTTCGAGGCTTTGTGCTGAATTTGTTTCCTGACCCTAGCAAATTTGTCTCTAATCTCGTTTACCTGCTTACCAGAAAAACTGTGGTTTTCGCTGGTAACAGCAATATCTGTGCGACCTAAGTCTACCCCAATTACTTTTTTCGTTTTTTGGGGTTTAGGAGCCTTATTTTTTATTTGAATATGGATGTAATATTGACCATCACGATGCTTGCATAACTGAGCCGATGTAGGTTTTCTCCCTTTGAGTTTGCCAATTTGATAATTCCCAATCTCCAAAAGGAATCTCTCTCTACCACCCACTAAAGTTAAGCTAACAGTTTGCTCTTTTTCCCTGTAGCTAAAAATCCTTGAATCATAATCAGCACTAGTGGGACTGAATTTTGATACAGGCTTGTTTTTGTGTTTAACAGTTTTTCTGTTTGCAGCCACACGTCCACAAACTCTTACTGCTAAATTGGCGCTTAAGTCATAGGTTTCTCTAATGTATTGATAAACCTGAGCTTGTATGGCGTTTTTACTGGTTATGGACGGCTTAACAGCATTATTGGTATAGGCACAAGCATCCGCAAACCCTTCGAGTGTCGCCTCAATTTTATCGGCTTGTTCAGGGGTCGGTTGAATCTTGCAAACTATTGTTAATACTGTGTTTACCATCTCCATCACTTCAAAGGTGACTATATATTTTATTCTACACCAAGATTCTGGATATTCCCGAAGATCTCGCCGCCAACCTCAAGGGTATTGAACCCTTGACCTGCATGTCACGCTGCGCGAACGGTTGGCTCTGGGGGATTATCCCTTCCTATACCTAAAGGCAAGAGCTTCTCATCCCCCGAACCCCCTTTTCTCGGTGAACAGAGAAAAAAGTAATAAGAATAACAAAGAAAAGAAAACGACCGCACAATCCAAGGGAGTTATAAGCTAGGCAGATAGCAAGTTCAATGCTGTAAGGGCCCATGCCACCCAATATAACAGTTCTCAATTGGGTTCGGGAATCGGGAATTGGGAATCGGGAATTGGGAATCGGGAATCGGTAAAAAATCCAGTGTACCTGATTATTCAGCTTTGGGTAGAAATGGGGATTTTAAGTAATTACAGTCCAAAAGCTAATCGTTCCAGCATGAAGAGTACCCACAAGGGTACTGTCAAAACTTTAAAAAGCTACAAAACTAGAAGAAGAAGAAGTTGATTAGAGCTTGTTAATTGGAGATTTATCAACGACAGCAATGTCAGGATTGAGCCTAAGTCTAACGGGCTAGTTTAAAAGCTACCCTTGCCAGCTATCAGCTGTTGATAGCTGAATACTTACTAATCCTTACGAGGATCCCTTCAATCACTAAGTCAATCACTAAGTTAATTACTAACTAATCTGAGGAAAATAGAAATGAAAGAGTTCAACACATTAAGCCTAATGCTAATTATCTATCTGGTTATCTTTATTAGCATTAGCCCTAGAGAAGCCAACAATTTCGTTCAATTTATCCATGAAGCCTGGTAATTGGTAATAGGAAGAATTTTTACCTAGGTAACAGGGGCAAGAGTGTGGCGATAGGGGGAAGATGGGGACTTAAGAGTGTTCGTGGGTAAGTCCTGTGGGATAGCCACCCTTGAAAATTTTATGCATAATTTTTGGGGGTTAGCCAGATAAGTTTATAGATACTTAAAAATCGGCTATTAGCCCTCAGCATTTAGCAGGTATTGCCTTAGCTAAATGCTTACGAATTTTGAAACATATCTGCCCCTTAATAAGGGGTTATTCCTGTTGAATAAAAAACCATAATTTGGCAGTTAATAAAATTGCCAACTGCTATATGTTCTCCCGCAATCTCGCATTTATCATCGGCATCAATAACTACACAAACGGCATTTCCTCCCTGAACACCGCCGTAAACGATGCCAAAAAACTAGTAGAAATTCTCCGCACCAAGCATGATTACCAAGTCTGGGTATGCTTAGACGAAGTGGCAACTCTGTCTAACTTCCACAAATTTTTATTTCATATTTTACCAGAACAAGTCACTAAAAATGACCGCTTATTATTTTACTTCGCTGGTCATGGAGTCGCTCTCAATGGGGATGATGGCCCGGCGGGTTACTTAATTCCTCAAGATGCCAAACTGGGGGATACTAATAGTTATCTGCCCATGACCAAGTTACACGATGCTTTAAGTCAATTACCCTGTCGTCATTTCTTGGGTATCCTAGACTGCTGTTTTGCTGGTGCTTTTAAATGGTCAAGCACCAGGGATTTACTAACATCGCCAGAAGTAATTCACCAAGAGCGTTATGACCGTTTTATTACTGACCCAGCCTGGCAAATTATTACTTCCTCAGCCTCGGACCAAAAAGCCCTCGATAACTTTTATTTAGATAGCGAACGCGGTCAAGTCGGCAATCATTCCCCTTTTGCGGCGGCATTATTAGAAGCCCTCGAAGGTGCAGCAGATATAATTCCTCCCGCCAAAAATGGTAAACCGGCTGGAGATGGGGTAATTACAGCAACAGAATTATATTTACATTTACGGGATCGAGTCGAAATACCCACAGAAAAATGCCGGATACGACAAACCCCTGGTATTTGGTGTTTAAATAAGCACGATAAGGGAGAATATATCTTTCTTTCTCCGGGACATGAACTTAATTTACCACCAGCACCACCATTGGATGAGTCACAAAATCCCTACCGAGGTTTAAAGTCCTTTGACGAGAAACACAGTTCACTGTTTTTCGGTAGAACTGAATTAGTAGAAAAGTTACAGGATTTTGTCAAAGCTAATCCCCTGACAGTGGTGTTGGGTGCTTCCGGTTCCGGTAAATCTAGCTTGGTCAAGGCAGGATTAATTCCCAAACTACGGCAAGATAATACCGAGACATGGTGTATTTTGCCACCCATCCGTCCTGGTGAGACTCCCTTACAAGGGTTAAATAAGGCTTTAAGGGATGCCCAATTACCAGAGGTAGCAGCCCAAAACCCCCAGCATAACCTGGCAATGAGCATTGATGTTTGGGCAAAAAATAACCCCAACTCTAAGTTATTACTATTTATTGACCAAAGCGAAGAAATTATTACACTCTGTCAAAACTTAGATGAGCGTAAAGAGTTTTTCCAACAGATACTCACAGCCATAAATGCCCATGGGGATAAATTACGGGTAGTATTAACCCTAC
>NZ_JAAHHW010000050.1 GCF_010692325.1 Moorena sp. SIO3I8
GGGGAGATGGGGAGTGGGGGAGATGGGGAGATGGGGAGATGGGGAGATGGGGAGATGGGGAGATGGGGAGATGGGGAGATGGGGAGATGGGGAGATGGGGGAGTGTGGGAAGAAAAAACGCCATATTATATAGAGTTTCTCATAGTTATGAGGCAAATTCAATTTTCGCAACCCCGACTCCCGATTCCCGACTCCCGACTCCCGACTCCCGATTCCCGACTCCCGATTCCCGACTCCCGATTCCCGACTCCCGACTCCCTTAACCAATTAACCATTAAAAACTAACAAATATAACATGACTAATGACAATAACTTGATTTACTCCTACCCACCCCTAAAAGCTGGAACTTTACTCAAACGCTACAAACGCTTTCTTGCGGATATTGAACTGCCATCAGGGGAAATTATTACTGCTCACTGCGCCAATACTGGCCCAATGATCGGAGTTTCAACTATTGGCTCTCCTGTACAAGTGTCCCATAGTGATAACCCAAAGCGGAAGTTACCATACACTTGGGAAATGATTCAGGTCAAGGACAATGAACCCACTTGGGTAGGGGTTAATACGGCTTTACCTAATCGAGTGATTAAGTTAGCGTTGGAACAAAAACTGATTCCCGAATTAGCGGACAGCTACAGCGAAATTCGCCCTGAGGTGCGTTACGGAAAAGAACGGAAAAGCCGCGTGGATTTTTTACTGACTGGCTCAGAGCGCCCGATTTATTTAGAAGTGAAAAGTGCTACCTTAGCTGAAGAGAATCGTGCTTTATTCCCTGATACAGTTACTACTCGTGGACAAAAACATCTGCAAGAACTGATGGCAGTACTTCCCGAAGCACGAGCCGTGATGCTTTATTTTATTAATCGTGCTGATTGTTTGCACTTTTCCCCTGGTGATAAGTATGATCCAGACTATGGTAAACTCTTAAGAGAAGCAGTTAGCAATGGTTTGGA
The DNA here is from genome assembly GCF_010692325.1 of Moorena sp. SIO3I8. Lineage (GTDB taxonomy): Bacteria > Cyanobacteriota > Cyanobacteriia > Cyanobacteriales > Coleofasciculaceae > Moorena. Next base: position 955 of record NZ_JAAHHW010000050.1, read on the forward strand.
AGTGTTGCCTTGTCGCTTTGAAATTACCCCGTCAGGAGTTCGCTATTTGGGGTTAGCAACCTTTGAGTGTTGATGGTGTTAGTAGGTTATAGCAGTTCTCAATTATTATTTATTGGTAATGGGTAGTTTACAATTATCAATTCCCCATTACCATAACCCAAAAATCCACAGACTCTTTGATAAGTGATTAACTGGATTTGATCTAATCTTTAATCAAATTAAACCTTAGGAAACTATGCCAGTATAGCGGTTTTTAAGCTAGTAAGGTACAATAATGATGATACATTCTAATAAAAAACCATGAAACCCTACTCCGTTGATCTTAGACAAAAAATTATTGATGTTTATACTCAAGGTAATATCTCTCAACGTCAGCTTGCTAAACAGTTCAATGTTGCCTTAAGCTTTGTTCAAAAATTACTCAAACAGTATCGGGACACTGGAAATATTGCCCCGAAAATTCGCACTCAACAAACTCCGACAAAACTTAAGCCAAAACAATTAACGATTCTCAAAAATCTGGTGACCATGACTAATGACGCTACTTTAGAAGAACTGCGGAACATGAAGCGCGAAAGAAACCGGAGTTTTCATTGGTATTTCCACAGTATATAGAATGCTAAAGCGTCTAAAAATAACCAGAAAAAAAAACACTGTACGCCACAAAAAAAGGCACAGATGAGGTACAAAAACAACGTTTACATTTCTGGGAAAAGGTTAGGGATATTAACGAAAAAGACCTGATTTTCCGTATTGGAATCCGGAGTGAATTTAGCAATGGTTCGTCTCTTTGCTCGCTCTGAACAGGGTCAACGTGCTTATGGTCAGCGCCCTTATAGGAAAGGTCAAAATCTTTCACTCATTAGTGCCATAAGTTGTGAATCTATCCTCGCCAGCACCTGTTTGTTGGGAAAAACTGATGCCATCACTTTTGAAGCTTTTATTTCTAAAAAATTAGTCCCTAAACTTTGGAGTGGAGCTTGTGTAATCATGGACAATTATTCAATTCATAAAGGAGATGAAACTAGAGATTTAATTGAAGCAACGGGTGCTAAATTAATCTATCTTCCCACTTACTCCCCTGAATTTAACCCGATTGAACATTGTTGGTCAAATATCAAAAGTATTTTACGTAAAATTGGTGCAAAAAAGAACTTATCTTGATTTAGTAGAAGCTATTGAATTTGCTTTTAATCAAATCTCCCTTAAGGATATTCGTAATTGGTTTGCTCATTGTTGTTATTGTACCTCATTAGACTAAAAACCGCTATAGCAAATTCAAAGGTTTTGAAGTGAATGCCTTGTTGGTTCTTCCGATCCTGTTATCCTAAATAGGATCGGAAGAGCGACTTGATCTTTAGGGCAATAATGTTACTGCCTCTCGGTCTGCATACCGTAGCATGGCTTCATAAGGAGTTAATCCTGAAGATGCTGATAATGCTTTAATTTCAGTGACTAAAAACTTAACCACATCCCTGACGACTAGGTGAGCTAGAGGTTTATCGAAAGGAACACCTGCATTGCTTTGCCGCCAGAACCACTCTACCCGAGAGGTTAACGCTCCTCCCAATGTCAAAACTTGACCAGGTAAGGCGAAAACGCCATGTTGCTGAACTCGCTGCATTAGTTCAGCACCTGCTTCACCTCCAGGAATTGCCATATTATGAGCCAGGAGTAAGGTTGTACCCCTGGGCATTGTCTCCCAAAAAGAGTTTTCCAATTCCTGTCCAACGGTAGTAGCAACAATTAATCCTCCTCGCTCCAAACAATCTGTAGTGAAGGCTTTTTGCTTGGAGGGAAGCTTTAATAAGTTATCTGGAGGGACAATTCCACTATTAGGATCATCATACACCAGATCACAAACAGCTACATTTTGGTATGTCTCTCGCAAAAAGTACTTCAAAACGTCAGAACCCATGGCTCCCACTGCCCCAATTAAGGTAACTCGGTCTTCTTTCTGTTGTTGGAAACCAAGGGTTTCAATCGCTGAAATAATACCTGTTGCTGAGTAGGAAGATTTACCACCACATCCTCCCTGATCACAATTAATGCCGAGAGAATGAGGAGTAAATCGGTTCAAAGTATCCGCCAAACCAGCAAACCGACCAAAATCCGGAGTCAACTTGATCTTGCCTTGTTTTTGATTGAGGGATTCGCCAATGTGTTGAAAAATTGGTGAAATGGTAGAATCCCAATCTGGATGTTCTGGATTAACAAGGATGTCAGCAGTATCTTGGTGCTTGGGTCTGATTACGCAGCGAGCACCACCAACTTTGCTGTCCAAGAAACCTCCAGGAAGTCGATCGCTATAGTGGTTTAAAACACCTTTGCTTAATGCTGCATTGATCAGTTGATTTTTCAGGGCACTTTCAGACCACATCAATCGCTCGCAGATTTGCTTAGCTTCTGACTCCTGAGTATCAGGAGTTACCATTCGCGTTCCCCCATAAGAGTAGTTTACGGTTGGATTATTATCATTTGCGATAAAGATTTCAGCCAAATCATGATCTAACTTTTCGATTGTATTCGCCATTATTTGTTGATTGCTCCTTTTAAAGTTCAAACCCAACGATATAAGTCCAAAAAAGACTCAGTAACCCCTCACTATCCAACTAGTTTATAGTAAAAAAAAATCTGGATAGGGTGTTACAGGCATAAACAAGCCTTAAATATACTCTAAGACGGGTTGGCTATCTTCTCCATAACAACTGCTTCAAAGTCTTGTATTTATGTAAAAGGCTTGAACATTTGCTCGGGGTTCTTAAAAGCCTTAAATTCCAGAACATTTCCACAAGGATCGTGAAAATAAATCGTTCCTTGTTCTCCATTTTTGCCGACAAAACGTACTCGCGGACCAATTGTAAATTCGATGCCTTTTTCCTTTAAACGTTCAACTAAGCTTTCCCATTCTTCCCATTCTAAAATTATGCCAAAATGACGAACAGGGATGTTTAAAGGAGTTTGATCTCGATCAACGTGGTTGCTAGGTATATCTCGCGTTGCCTCCTGGGGTTGTAAATAGGCTGAAACGGAATTACCATAGAGGTTAAAATCAACCCATAAATCTGTACTACGTCCTTCTTTACAGCCAATCACACCACAATAAAATTGGCGTGTTTCTTCGAGATCGGCAACAGGAAAAGCTAAATGAAAAGGTTTAGATCCGGTCATACAGAACTGAGTATTAGATTTAGACTGTGATTTTATTTTATTAATTAAATCACTTATATCATTAAACAGCTTTTTTTTTATTTCCTCATTATCTTAACGAAAACTTTATTTTTTTTACTTTTCTTAATTATTCAGGTTGTGGGGTTGACAAAAGGGTAAAAATGAGCATAGTAATCCCTGAAGGCGTGACATGAGCCCCCTCAGATACCTGATCAACTAATGTCTATAGTGGAAGATTGTCTGCCGTTTTATGAGAAATTCTATCAAGAGGTATAATTTTGCCTGCCAAGTTAACTAGCTCTGACAATAACGTGCATGTAGATTTAGGAGAAGTATAAATGAAGGACAGCATCGACAATATATGTTTTAGCTTCTGGAACTCTGCGGTTCTCAGAGCGGCCATAAAACTTGGAATATTTCCTTTACTGGAACAACCTATTTCTGCCCGAGAAGTCTCCGATCACCTCAAAGCTAATCCTGGTTTTGTCGAAGCTTTTCTTGAATCCTGTGCTGGATTAGGTCTGCTGGAAAAAGAAGAGGGTAATTTTAAAAACTCTCAAGTCGCTTCTAAATTTTTAATACCAGACAAGCCAGAGTATCAAGGTGATTACATCGTCCATATTACCAATTTCTGGTACACTTGGGGCAATCTAGACCAGCTGATCCGTGAAGGTAGACCAGATTTTCCCTTTGAGAATGGTTTTGTTGATGCTGCTACCTATTGGACAAGCTATATCAAAGGTCGGCATAACCTAGCTATGGCAGGACAAGGAGCAGTGCTGGCTGAATATACTAACCTGAACAATAGGCGTAAAATGCTGGATTTAGGGGGAGGCTCTGGAAGCTACAGCATTGCTCTTTGTAATGCTAATCCTAATTTAACAGCTGTAGTTGTCGATCTCAAAGAACCTTTAGAAATCGCCCTCAGCCTCTTGAAGCAATACAATCTCGAAGAGCGAATTACCCTATGGTCGGCGGATTTTCATACCACTGAGTTTGATCAGGACTATGATGTCGTTCTGCTTTCTGCAGTCTTGCGTCATATATCTCCGGAGCAATGTCTGAGGCTATTGTCCAAAGCTTACGATGCTCTATTGCCAGGTGGATTGCTGATCGTGCAGGAGTTTATAAATCCAGAAGATAATCCTAAGCAGTCATTGCGCAGTACAATGATGGAACTGTACTTAATGATTGGCTTTCATTCCGAATCGGGCAATCGCTCTAAAGAAGAAATTGCCCTATGGCTCGAAAAGACAGGATTTAAAAATATTAAGGTTATTCCTTTGCCTACACAAACAACTCTCATCCTTGGGGAAAAGCCATAATATAAAGTCTGCTTGAATACCCATAATTAAGGAGAGGGTGGGACCCACCCCTAACCCCTCCCAGGAGGGGAATGTGGGGAGATGGGGAGATAGGGAGCGGTGCGACCCGTGGCGAATTTAATTCGCCTACGGAAAGCGCACCGAGGGAGATTTTTATTATTAAGGGTAATTATTCTGAGATGATATAAAACTCCTATTTCTGGCAAATAAGGCTGTTTAGTAGGGATTGAAACAGGCAAGATGCCTGTTCCACGCCTGATGCCTGTTCCACCAATCAGATGCACCCTATGTCTTTCCCCCTCTCTCAGTCTCCCATGCTACAATCGCCTCAGTTAAACCTTCTAAAGTATATTCAACTGCTTCTACATCTACTCTGCCTAACAATTGGCGACAGCTTTCGGATGTTTGGGGACCAATGGAAGCGATACAGACATTTTCTAAAAGGTAATCAAGAGTTTTTAAGGGTGCAGATTGTTCGCGGTCGGCATTAGAGTAGGGTTGGTTAGTGTCCGTTGAAGCGTTAAAGGATTGGTTGAGAAGTTTGTAAAAATTATTCACGGTTTTAGAACTAGCAAACGTAACAATATCTATTGCTCTCTGTTGCCAAGCATCTAAAATAGCAGGAGCCATGTAATCTGGACAACCAGACTCATAGGCAGCAACTTCTACCACTTGAGCACCTTTTTCCGTTAGTTCTTTTACTAACACCTCTCGCCCACCGGTTTCGACTCGGGGGAAAAGCACTTGTTTGTTAGTTAAAGACTCTGGAAAATGTTCCACCAAAGAATCAGCTACAAAGTTTGGTGGGATAAAGTCGGGTTGTAAATTGTGTTGTTTCAGACTGGCAGCAGTTTTCTTACCCACCACAGCAATCTTAATCCCGACTAAAGCACGGGCATCTTTACCATTATTCAATAATCGTTTAAAAAAGTAATCCACCCCATTGCTAGAGGTGAGAATCAACCAATCGAAGTTAGCGAGATTAGCGATCGCATAATCTAATCCAGCCCAACTAGAAGGAGGAGTAATCACCAAGGTGGGCATTTCGATAATAGTCGCTCCTTCTTGTTCCAGGAGCTGGTTAAATTTTTGGGATTGACTAGCGGAACGGGTAACTAAGACAGTTTTTCCAGTAAGCACTTTGGTAGTTTTGGTTGAAGGTTTAAGGTTTGTGGGAGTTGAAGGTTTGTGGGAGTTGAAGGTTTGTGGGAGTTGTTCGCCTTTGGCGTTCGGTGAAGGGTAGGTTTAAGGTTTGTTGGAGTTGTTCGCCTTTGGCGTTCGGTGAAGGGTAGGTTTAAGGTTGGTGGGAGTTGAAGGTTTGTGGGAGTTGAAGGTTTGTGGGAGTTGAAGGTTGGTGGGAGTTGAAGGTTTAAGGTTTGTGGGAGTTGTTCGCCTTTGGCGTTCGGTGAAGGGTAGGTTTAAGGTTTGTGGGAGTTGAAGGTTGGTGGGAGTTGTTCGCCTTTGGCGTTCGGTGAAGGGTAGGTTTAAGGTTGGTGGGAGTTGAAGGTTTGTTTCGGTTGTTCGCCTTTGGCGTTCGGTGAAGGGTAGGTTTAAGCTGGTCTTGATAACCTTGGCCTTTCGGCCAAGCTTCAACTGGCTAACCTTCAACTGGCTAACCTTCAACTGGCTAACCTTCAACTGGCTAACCTTCAACTGGCTAACCTTCAACTGGCTAACCTTCAACTGGCTAACCTTCAACTGGCTAACCTTCAACTGGCTAACCTTCAACTGGCCAACCTTCAACTGGCCAACCTTCAACTGGCTAACCTTCAACTGGCCAACCTTCAACTTGCTAACCTTCAACTTGCTAACCTTCAACTTGCTAACCTTCAACTTGCTAACCTTCAACTTGATCAGCTAATCCCATAGATGCCCTTAACCCCACTACTTCACCAACTACAATTACCACAGGTGAGAGGGAGATACCAAGGGTTTGGTTTACAATAGTGCTTAAAGTACCCAGCCAAACCTGTTGCTGGGGGCGTCCACCATTCCGAATCAGAGCAATGGGGGTCTGATGCGATCGCCCATTGCGTTGTAGCTGCTGGACAATTTCCCCCAGATGACGTCCTCCCATTAAAATCGCCAGGGTGTCGATTCTTGCTAGTGCTTCCCAATCTAGTTGCTCTGGCTGATGAGCAGTGACAACAGCAAAGCATTTGCTCAAAAGGGAGTCTGTTAAAGGAATTCCCGCTAGTAAGGGAGCTGCTAGGGCTGAGGAAATGCCTGGTATCACTTCAAACTGACACTCAGCAGCAATCAATGCCTGAATTTCTGAGCTAGAGCGCCCGAAAATAAACGGGTCACCACTTTTTAGCCTGACGACTTGCTTGCCTTGTCGGCATTGGTCTACTAGCAGTTGGTTAATCCTAGCTTGGGGTGTAGAAGGGCGTCCACCCCGTTTCCCTACATCGAAGAGTTGACAATCACAGGGCACCAGTTGCAATAAAAGGGAATCTACCAAAGCATCATAGACCAACACTTCAGCTTCAGTCAGTAGTTGTTGCCCCCTTACGGTTAAGTAGTTAACATCTCCTGGACCAGCACCTACGATGTAAATTTTTCCCTTTTTGTGATTAGTCATTATATAGCGGTTTGCAATTGCTGTTAGGTACAAAGTTCTGGGTTTTTAGGGAGCAGGGAGCAGGGAGCAGGGAGCAGAGAAGAGGTAATAGGGAATAGCGATGCGCTGCATCAAGAGGTGCGACCCGTGGCGAATTTAATTCTTAATGCGGAAAGCGCACCTAACAGGGAATCAATGTCAAAGAATAGTGTAGCTCATAACTGCGATAAACGCTAAGCGCGTTTGTATTTGAGATGTAAATCTAGGAATTTTTTTTATTGTCCAATAAAACTCCGGATCTCTTTGCGAGCCTGGGAGCAGGGCTGTTTCTTGCGTCGCACCTAAAAACTCTTAAAATCATTCCATTATTAAACAACGCCAAAATTTTTGTTGAGCGGTGGCACAGTACATTAAAACGAAGCACCATGTCTCTCGCCCATCCGCTCCACTGAAGTGTTAGCTTGCTTCTGAAAGTTATTCAAGCCAGCGAAAAGCACGGCGTAACTCAGCAGCACCGTTATTCTCATACCAACCACCGTGAGATAGGATAACTTTTTCAGGGTTCCACTGAAGCATTCGCTTTAAGCAGCTACGGGACTGCTCCTTTTGTCTCCAAAATGTCATTCGCAAATCCAATGCAGTTTTTCCATCAGGATCGACAATGCCAACTAACTTAAGCAGCCGACCAAACTGCTTACTAACTTTATTGAGTTCAAAGTTTTCAATGAGATCGGTAAGAATGACAGTAGAACTCTTCCGGTGAAAAAATACAACTTCATCCATGAATCGACTACCCCGGAAGATTAATTGGTCTAAATCTGTGACCCACTGAGGCGGCGGTTCATTTTCCAAATCGGCATTAAAACTAACTTCAATTTTCTGTTGTGCTGCGCGATCGCGGACACCTGGGGATGCCCATGCTATGGCCTCTGGATAAGCAAAGCGCCCAGGTGCCAATGTGAGCATAGTGAATTTTGTTGGGTGAAATGAGGTGGCGCACTGAGCCAAGAGAGTCAATTTGAGCTTTGAGTTCTCGAGTCAATTCTGTTGGTGAATGGCACCATAGCTCACTGTTGCTCAACCGCACAATAGTCATACGTGTTGGAAAAGGAATCTTTGCCCCATACATTGACATCTGTACAATTGGGCCATCCTTCACCAATCTGTTTAAGGATATTGATCGGTTCATATAGCTTGATCGCATCGTGTCTCATAGCTACTCACAGAGGTAAAGTAAGGTGAATTACACAGATGATGTGGGGGTTTTGAGAGTAAAACTGGCAGGAATCGCACTCTGGAATTTTCATGACCTTGGAGGAAACGGATAGTTCTGCTCAAGTAGGATGCACCGTATCAAGCACGGTAGCATCTTCTCAGCCTCACCTGGTTCGCGAGGATACTTCTCGCTCTCTTGGACTACGTGGGCGCTGGCGACCGTTGCACCACCGGTAGTACCTACACGAAGCTCAACCTTGTAGATCAGGTATCCCGTCCAACTTCGATGGAAAAACAGCGTGGGTTCGTCGAAGTAGATAAACCACTTATCTTCCATTTCGCGCGGAATGAGACCCAAACGTATCCGATTCACCTCCGCTGGCGTAAACTCGTCTTCGTATGTTATCGGCACAAATTCCCCCTTCGAAGGACTGGTCTTCCAACTGTCTCTAGTTGCTGCTTTCATGACGATCTTAAGCCTAACTATTTATTATACGGAAACTTTCCATCTATCACACCAAACAATCCAGCTAAATCAAGGGTTACAGATACTTTAATTATAACATCAATAACTTTTCCGGATACAGACTATATCAATTAGCATCTTCTGGGGCTGTATCGTTTTACCCTTACCATCTTAAGCCTCTCTTTTTCTTGCGCTTACCCTGGCTTAACAGCCCTGCCCGTGAAGAGGGATCCGCTGGTGCATCTCATTTTTGTACAAACATCATTCATTAAGTTTTGGGATTTTGCTTGCTTGAGGTTATCTTCACAACAAGTTAGCCAGGCTGATACTGATGTGCTGAATTTGAAAAAGATAGACTGTATTCAAACTGCGATTAAGAATATGATATCCTAATAGTTGGCTAAATTAAATTAGAGGCAAAGGACTTTGGTTACAGAATTTAAAGACTACTTCTCAAAGCAAGCAAATGATTATAGAAACTATAGACCTCATTATCCAAAATATTTGTTTGAGTATTTAGCTGCACTTGTACCTGATCGTCAAGCAGCGTGGGATTGTGCCACTGGTAATGGTCAAGTAGCCTTGGGCTTAACCCCTCATTTTCAAAAAATTTATGCTACAGATGCCAGCGAAAAGCAAATTAGTCATGCATTTCATCATGATAAAATTAACTATTCTGTGGCAGTGGCCGAAAAAGTCGGGCTAGGGAATCAATCTATAGATTTAATAACTGTTGCCCAAGCTGTTCATTGGTTTAATCTAGAAAAGTTTTATCAGGAAGTGCAGCGAGTTTCTAAACCTGGAGGAATTATTGCTCTCTGGGGCTACTGGTATTTTGAATTACCTCCAGAAGAAAATCACATAGACCAAATGTCTAGGAATTTTTTCACCACAGTGGTTGACCAGTATTGGCCAGAAGAAACAAAACTACTGCTTCAAAATTATCAAACCATTCCTTTTCCTTTTGCTGAGTTAAAAACACCTATTTTAACAATTGAAACCCAATGGAACATGGAAGAATTTCTGGGATATTTGACTACTTGGTCTGCTATTCAAAAGCTTATCGCTGTTCAATCCCAGGAACCAATCTTGGAATTCTCCAACCGTCTAGTCGAGGCTTGGGGCGATCCCGAGAGGAAAATTATATTGCAATGGCCATTACATATGAGAGTTGGTCGGATAGAGTGAACTACCCTTGGGGTTAGGGGGGCAAAACCATACTCAGAATCAGCAACGCCAAGCCAGTTACTGATCTGACTCCCCATCCCCCCACCCTTCCCACCCTTGCAACACTCCCTATTCCTCTTGCTCCATCGGCAGACTTATATCTAAAATAATTAGAAACTTAGCATCAGGCAGCAGCTGTTTCAGGGTCTGGGAATAACCTTTGGCATCACAATAGTAGCGGAACCGAGCGAAAACGACTGGTGGCATCGGTGGTAATAGCCGAATCAGGACCCATGGGTATAGGCTTAGATGATGCGACATAATATGAAGTTATCTCCTTTACTTTAAGGGGTAGCCAGAGCCAGCCTTCGCCCTAGCAAGTACGTCAGGCTGGCTCTTCCCGTGGATTTGATTGTCCACGGTTTTATTGTAACATAAAAATTTGCATATTATAGCATATTTTTAAAAATTTTGTAAAAAAATATTGAGAGAGTCGGGAGAAGTACAGTCTTATATAGCAGTCGCCAGGGCAGGCGCGGACATGACAAAAGTCTCAAACCTAAGTAAGCGCAAGAGTTTGACTTCTGACTTCTGACTTCTGACTTCTGACTTCTGCTATAGCGCTACGCGCAATGGCATTGGCAAGAGGCAAGAGGCAAAAGTTTACGTGCATTAGCGTTTGAGCTTGTATCAATGTCAAACACTTTAATGGGTAGTGCTATACCGAAAATATTCAATTCCCGATAAGACCTATTAACAGAAATAAGATGACTTTTCTTTATCTTTTATAACTGATATAAAATCAAAGGTCATCACCTGGACTCCTTAGGGGAGTTGAATAACCATACAAGTATACGACCTTGGATCAAGCTGGCGATGGGAATAATTAAAATTATGAGTTTTACTGCCATCTCACCAGTTATATTGTAGTCGTAGGCATAAGGAGAATTGTAGTTCCTAAGATCGTTCATAAAATCATGAGCACCAATCTCAATTATCCAACTAGAGAATGCAGTCCAAACTAAGCTGTTAAGAACAATCCACCAACCTGCCCGAGTCGTATGCTTAGAAAGAGCTACCGATTGGAACCAAGATATCACTACGCAACCAATTAGGGTCGTAAGGATAGATGCTGTCCAGGTCATGGGTAATCGGATAGTTGGATTTTGTACAAATATAGATTGATATCTTAGATACCAAGAATAGAAAAAAGCCATGGTTGGTATGGCAACGTAGGCTCCTAACACAGTCCGCACAACCCATGACCAAGCGTCGGAAATGTAACGTCGCAGAACAACCCATTGTGCGATCGCTGGCCAAAACGGTATAAGCATGAACAAATACACATAAAAATTATTTTCAGTTAGCGATAACCATAACGCAACAGTAATTATCAGACCCGTGGTTGTTGGTATCGTCCACTCGATTAGAAATCTCAGACTAAGTGCTCGTTTTAGCATTGAATTCTAAATTATCTATTCCTAACTTTAGGGTGATGTCTTTGGCAAATTTAAAATCAGGCTGATTTCCCAAATCGATATAATCATACTACGATTGCGGTTCACAAATATCTAAGGAACAGGAATTTTTAACAAGGAATTTCTCCCCATCACAAAACTCCTTCTAGGAATGTGCTGATCAAGAAGGGTTATTGTTGTGGCTTCATCGTAATCATTCATTTGTAATCCATACTTGACATAGCAAATCCCATTCAGGACTTTCGAGCCGGTTATGATTTAAAGAGTATTACTTACATCGGTCAAGCTCTGTTTATCGACGTAATAAAGTGACCGCTGGCATTTGACATCACAGCGGTCACCATTGTTGTCAACGGCTCTACCCGACAATTAAACAACCCTGCCCGAAAGGGTAATTTCTAGTTCAAGCAGTTAGTTAAAAATTAGGTATTTGCCAAAACTGTCCTGAATAATTACCACAATTAGCCATAATCGGTTTATTGTCTTGGGAATCATTAATGATATCTAAACATTTATCACTGCCCGTAAACATGGTTTTGAGGCGATAATATCCAGACTTGTTTGTTGCTTCTATTTTCCAAAATTGTCCTGAATAATTACCACAGTTAGCCATAATCGGTTTATTGTCGTTAGAATCATTAATGATATCTAAACATTTATCACTGCCCGTAAATAGGGTTTTGAGGCGATAATATCCAGACTTGTTTGTTGCTACTATTTGCCAATATTGTCCTGAATAATTACCACAGTCAGCCATAATCGGTTTATTGTCGTTAGCATCATTAATGATATCTAAACATTTATCACTGCCCGTAAACATGGTTTTGAGGCGATAATTTGTTTGTCCTTGGGCAACGTTAGTAGTACTGGCAAAAGCAAGCACAGAAGACGCAACAGCTATACCAAAAGTGAAAATTATCTTTATATTTTTGTTAGACATGGTGGTATGAGACATTTTTTTAGTTTTAGAGAAAAATTGATCAATAATTGTGCCACAAACTCAACTTACCTGAGTTCGATATACCTAGGATCCACACTTACAGGTATGGGTTCTAGTTGATAGAGACTTTTTAACGACCTTGAACTCTAAGATAATCATCAGTTTCGATCTGAACTCTCCTATACCTTTTACTACAACGCCATTAGTAAGATTCCCGATTCTCTAGAAATATTTTTATCACAGCGGGTCAAGCCGCTATGAGTCTTGATCCCCGGTTTTAAAAGACGGGGCTTTAGACTTACAGGTTCCCTCGTAAATCGGCTCTTAACTACTTTCCTTGAGCAGGTAATAGGGAATAGGTAATAGGGAATAGGTAATAGGGAATAGGGAATAGGGAATAGGGAATAGGGAATAGGGAATAGGGAAAACAATCCTGTGTAGCTGATAGTTATGCAAACCGCCGTAGCTATATATAGCAATTCTCTATGCCATGAGGTACAAAAAGATCCCCCTAAATCCCCCTTATCAAGGGGGATTTTGAGGTTGAGAAGCGTACCTCATAAATCCTATAAACGCTATAGTACCTGAATGCGAACGCGCCCCGCGTGGCCTACGGCCAATCGCATTCACGCCCACCTCCGAGTAGGTTATGATTCAAGGAGTATTACTTACATCGGGCAAACCAAGTTTTTCGACTTTTCTTTTTCCTTAGTTAACGGCTGATAGGTCTTGTGAGCATACGGTTCATATCCCTCAAAACCTGAATAAGTCATCTCACACAATAACCGAGACTTGAGTGGAGAAGGAGGTAAATTTACCTTTGCTACTTTCACTTCTACTAAACCTGGATCACGCCTTAAAAGGTCAAATACATCGTGTGACAAGTAGCGGGGACAATACCCTAGGTGATAATGATCTTCTGTGGTTAACGCTAAAGCCTTATTGTCATAAGGATTATGAAGCTCGTGACATAGCCACAAAGTATCACCAACTTGTAGCTGATCTATGCGATCCATAGAACACTTTGGTAAGTGACGCAAACCATGTACTAGAAAACAAAGGTGGTATTTCCCGTCACTGTCGAGGTCTGGATAAGGAAAAACTTTAAAATTATCTGTTTGTCGATTTCCTTCGCTCCTTCCTAAAAATTCCATCAAATCAAAACTCTGGGCTGATAAGTTGAGCCGGTCTAGATGCTTTCGGTAATCTGGACGCGAGGGTGACATAACTCGGTTGGCAAAAAACGCAAACAACTCCGCCGAACAATAGGTTTTATTCCACTCTGGAAAAGACATTAGAGGCTCAAACCCAAATTTTTCTTGCGCTTCCTTTGCACCTTCTATATAAACAAACGTGTAAATTTTTTCATCAAATGTTAATCGACCCACCGGGTTCCACGATCGACTTTGATAATCTTGCCAAGCTAAAAATAAAGTTTTTAGGGAAGTGATACTCATAAATTTAATAGACAGAGCAGTCTTTTTTTGTTGGTGAGCAAAATTTTATTAGCAAAGTCAGATGCTTCTTTTGAGATACGACAATCTGGAAATGCCTGTAAAGTTGAATTTATCTGTTGCTCTGAAATTTGCTCAAGACGGTTGAGCCACTCCTGACTAGCTTTAGGATAGTGAGTGTTAACGTATTCAAAAAGTTCAAATGTTTTCAGAGGCTTTTTTTCATTTTCGTTAAGATAAAATGCTGACGGGCACCGATTTACGTAAGACTCTACAGACTTATGCTGGCGTTTAGTATCAGAAAGTTCACGACCCAGGCATGAGGCGTGATCGTAAGTGGGAGCTAGATAAATACCTGTTTGAGAGGTCTTAGGAAGTACAAACCCCCAATTTTCATGATGACGATCACCATTACCAATCCACGCATCTAGCAGCAAGTAGCCAACAAACAAATCTCTGGCATCTGTGAAACCATCAGGTACTGTCCAACTAGGGGGGAAGTTAACAGATTTTTCTCTAATCGCCTCCATAACCACTTCAATTGTATGTTGATAAGCCTTTTGCGTAACCAAAGCGGGATAATCAGGATTAATGCCACTAAGTACTTCATTACCATGCACTAGGGTTTCTCCCTCTCCTAAAAAATTGACTGTAATCACCCCTTTGTTTCCATCGGCTGTTTCTGCTAACTCATACCGCGCCGCAGGTATATCTAGAAGATTGCATAACTCAAATGCCACTTTTTCTGACCAGTCTTCTCCTGTGTTTTGTCGAGGATACTTGAACAGACACTTTTTCAATTGAGAATGATAAAACCAAAATTTTTCCTTTGTCCCCATTGTTTCCTCTTGAGCCTGACTCTCTTGCTCCGAAGTTAAACGAATGATCTCGTACTGATTTGCTACCACCTACAAAACGCTATTAAAACCCATTTACTCAAAGATGAAGTCACGTGATCGCCCTCTTCTGTCATTTTGGCACAATCGAACCAATTGGCGTCATTTCAGCCTAGGAAAAATCAGGGTTTGACCCCAGTTTGACAGAAGAGGGGTATATCGAAAATAATTAGAAACTTAGCATCAGGCACCAGCTGTTTTAGGGTCTGCGAATAACCTTTGGCATCACAACAGTTGCGGAACCGAGCGAAAACGACTGGTGGCATCGGTGGTAATAGGCGAACCATGACCCATGGGTATAGGCTTAGATGATGCGACATAATATGAAGTTATCTCCTTTACTTTAAGGGGTAGCCAGAGCCAGCCTTCGCCCTTGCAAGTACGTCAGGCTGGCTCTTCCCGTGGATTTGATTGTCCACGGTTTTATTATAACATAAAAATATTAAATTATAGCATATTTAAAAAATATTTGTAACAAATTATTGAGAGAGTTGGTAGAAGTATAGTGCTACGCGCAAGTCCGCAAGTCCGCAAGTCCGCAAGTCCGCAAGTAAGCGATTACTTACGTTTCGGAGTTTAAGAATGTCTTACACCTTAATGCCTAGTGCGCTTGCAGTCTTATTTGAGGCTGATTCCCTGTCTTGATGCAGCGCAAAGTAGCCGATAATCTATCCAAGATTTCGGCTCTAATGGCAATATATTTGGTTGGCAGGTACTCGTTGAGGCGTTCGCGTAGCGTGGCCTAAAGGCCATGACTTGAGTACTTACTTCATTCTCCTGACCCCAAGTATACCATCCGGAATAAATGGGGATGCGATCGCATCCAGGCTGAATCTCTCGCACCGCGATCGCTGAAAGCGGGCTCTTCAAGAGCACAACGGACATAAGGTTGAGTATGTTAACCTACTAGACGTGAAATAATCCTTTACAAACATCTCTTTTTTTTTTCTGGGATTACTAACTAGCATCCTGGCAAATCAGTAATTTTAATGAAAAGCCATAACTGATCGTGGAAAAATTTATCAAAAGTCCCAACCGTACCATCACCCTGCCCAAATAAGTTTCTACCATTATTACCGTTCTTGATTTTATAATAATCCTGGTTATTTACATCATGTTTTATCAACTTCCATAACTGATCGTGGAAAAATTTATCAAAAGTCCCAACCGTACCATCACCCTGCCCAAATAAGTTTCTACCATTATTAGCGTTCTTGATTTCATAATAATTCTGGTTGTTTACATCATGTTTTATCAACTTCCATATCTGATCAAAGAAAAATTTATCAAAAGTCCCGACCGTACCATCACCCCGTCCAAATAAGTACCGACCATTATTAGCATTCTGGATCCGAAAACATCTCCCATAAGCAGGGACATTTACCATTGCTAACAGACCCGAGCAAGCAATCAGGACTGCTATAGTACGGACAAAAATCTTTGTTGGTTTTCTCATGTTTATTCTTCAATATTTACAACTTAAACCACTCATTTAAACCACTTATTTAACCCACGAAAGTAGGCGGTAAGTTTTTTCAGTAATCCTTTACCGGTAAAGGACAATATACCAAAAAATGGCCACACCCCCTAAAAAGTTGCCAAGGTTACTCCTCCACCCTTACTGGGTAAGGGTTTCAGCGATTTATCCACGTAATAATGCGGGTTTCAGCCATCAAAAAGTGGCCACTTTTAAAAATGCAGTGTCTTTTGAATATAACTATACGCCTAGTGTTAGTGTCGCGAGGGCAAGCCTGATACTTCACCTAAAGTCAACTTGGCTCTCCTATAGGGATTAAAGGAAATAGTAATTCAACTTAACTCCTTGGGGCTAGGGACTGAAAATAGCCCCAAGACCAAGATAACTTAATTACCTTAGTTCGTAGTCTCGTTAATAGTAATTCAACTTTGTTTCCTTGAGCTTCTGTCGGTAAGAAGAACTAGGTCTAATTCTTGGTGTAATTATGGGCAATTCGTAATACCAATAACGCCTATTTAAGGCATTAAAGTTGTTTTCCGTTATCTTTTTCCACCTATCAAAAAAAACAAAAGATTGAAAGTGAAAATACGTTCGTGAAAAGTGGAAGTTCATTTGCGTCCACGATAGCTTAAAGGCTTATGGGAAAAGGGATAGAGGTAGTTTAGTTCTTATGTGGATATGGGCTGATATTGAGTATTTTTACTTAAGACTGTGCTAATAGCTAGAGCGAATGGCTACTAATGGTTGACTATACTGATAAAAACGAAAGGGATTAAGTCAAATTACAGAATATTCTGCATGTATGACTTTCTCCCTAAATTTAACTACTTTTGATTTCTCATGTTACCATCTCAGAATTTTGATTCCAACAACCTTGAAGCTAATCAGCTTTTAGGCACTTCAACTGCTGTGTTAAACCCAGATATATCTTCAAGTTCTGTTTTTCCAGTTCCCTTGTACGAGGTGGAACTGCGATTGCTTTAGTTATTGCTTTAGCCTTTTTCACGAAAACAGTAATCGAAGCGATTACTAAATTGGTTAAAGAGATCAATAATGATAAGTAAATACTCCGATTTTGGTATTCCTACTTGTTAACTACCAATAGCTTAACATGAAAAAATCCTCAACCATTACTAGGTAGTGGTTGGGGATTTATGATTTTGAGCAAGTACTGGTCAAACTGCTTGGGAGCAGGTCAGTTTTATAATAACATTTGTACTATTAAGCCCTGAGACTTAGAAGTTTTTAGTTTCAAGACCCACATTATTTTATTCAAAATATAATGCATATAATACTATTTGACAATATTCTGTTGTGGTGCCGGTAGAGAGCTTCGACACCTAGTTTATTATTCTCAGCCAGTGGGATAAATTAGGATGTTTTGATAGTGGGTAGTTTGGGCAAAACGGTTAAACTCAGCCCCTAATAAGGATAATATCCGCATAGAAGTCCCATTGAAGAGCCGAATGTAGGAGAGCCAGGAATGATGTTGGGTACGGTTCTGCAATCATGAATATGCCTGATAGCGGTTATTTATCCAGTTACTGTGCCATTATAATTGACTGTTCTTGGAGAGGTACTATAGTTACAATCGAGATATTTATAGTTTTTTTATAAGTTCTGTTTTAAATTACAAACTGCTTCTGCATTCCAAGTACCTCCATTTGCATTATCGTTCAAAATTCCCGACATTTTGTAGGCATTAGTGCCAATGGAAGTGACTCTCAAATTAGCTTGGTCTATTGTCTGATCGCCGCGTTTGGTTATTACACTAGCTGTCACATTGGCTCCATTCATCTTAAAGCGAAGCTCGATCTTGCCTCGTCCTCCGCGACTATTGAGGTATTGTCCTAAAAATGCAGTCTCCTTGGTCGCTACCCCTACTTGTTTCAATGCTTGATAATCGCCTATTTGAGGAGATAGGTTAAATGGTGTTTCTGTTAATAGTCGAGCTTGGACACCAATTGGATAGACTGTAGATAAAACTATGCCAAACGCATGTGTAAAAAAAGATTTTTGCTTTATAGTAGTCATGTCTAATAAGCTCAGGAAAAAAGAGGCCGATTCCTGTAGTAGCACCCGCGCCTTTGCTCTATGCCTCAAGAAAGACCTAGACCTAGCCAAGGAAGGCAAAGCCCGAGCACTATACAAACTGCCCTTCCCAGAAATCGAAAGGCTGATCAGAAGAAGGGTCTACCACTATACATTACTCCCTCGCAGTGATCATTGATTTTCCTGTCGTCGGAGGATATACTGATGACAGACAACGACAAATCTAAAAAGCGATCGCACCAACTTATCCCGGAAGTGCGATCGCTAAGTAAATGTAAAACCATTCGAGATTGATCATGACAAAAAATCCAAATTTCGCACAAGTAGCTCCCATCAACCTAGGACACGGATACAAGATTGAAGGGCTGTGGCACCCCCAACTAGACAAATTTGGGTCTGGTGCTTCCCAATTAGCTAAGCTTTTCCAATTCGACCAATCTCAGGCTTCAAGGACACTCAAACGCTTATTAGGCAAGGGTTTCCAATTCGACCAATGGAAGTCAGAAATCCACCCAGACAAGGTAAATGTAGTCTTGGTCGAGACAATCGCAGATTTGATTTGGGAATTAAGCATTCTGAAGATCGACAAGCGGAACGAAAACCTTATCCCTGGCCAGAAGACAGCCATAAAGATAGGCAAAGGATTGATGAGTATGGGACTGGTTGAGCGCTACCGGGACGGTTTTGGCTTCGAGAGTGACAAAAACTTCAGGGATAGCTTTCTCCAAGAGCAAGTGAAGCGGTTAGAAGGGGAAGTTATCGATCTACGGAACAACGACGAGTGCTGGCGGTACCTTAACCAGGAACTGAAGCAACAGCTAACGGATCTCTGTGAGGGTATGGCTGAACCTGATCAGTTAAGGACAGAGAACGAGTATTTACACCGCCTCCTTCGGGAAAATGGCATAGACCCGTACCAACCCCGATAACACCCCACAATACTCCACTCAATTCTCCCGTCTCTCTGGCGGGATTTTTATATTGATATTACTGCTTTGCTTGTTTCTGCTGCTTGAGCTTGTGCTTCAATAAGGAACTAATTCCTAAAGCTCCCAAAGCTAAAATCCCTAGAATAGAAGTAGGCTCGGGAACTCTTTCACTTGTAGACAATGACAGCTCAGCACGAGATACAATGGCATCATCTCTGTAAGATACCGAAATTTTGCCACTATTAGCATTAAATACCTTCTCGATTTCTTCTGACTTGTAAAACTCCAGTAATTTTAAAGATAGCGATTGCTTGGTTCCTATTGGTAAATTGCGGGGCGGAGCAATAATAATAGGATCTAATCCTATGATCCCAAATGTATCATCAGTGATCAGGACGTTGTTTGGTGTCAGGTCTAAAATTAGGTTCGCTTGGGATAAGTTATTGATTGATGTAGCCAAGTCAGAAAAATCAAAGCTCCAACTTGTCTGTTCATCAATCCCATTACCAAGGATGTTATCCCCATTCCTTTCTATCGTAAAATCGCCGTTTTGTAGGGTTTGACCAATACTGGGATTTAGGATTATTGAAGGAGTTGAACTGCCAATCGCTTCAGCTGTGAAATCAAGACGACTAGCCAAGGCTTTTTCAGGTATTAAGCAACTGCTCAAAACGACGGCAACTGTAGCCACTGAGAACACTTTTAAAGCAACCATATTGATACCCCAAACCAAAAATAACGTTAGAGTTAATGATAAAATAACTATATTATAGTGGCAACCATTGAAGGATGGAAGGATAGTGATCGCACTCCATTCTGAACCCCACCTCACCCTATCCATACTTGGCGGAGAAAATCCCAAACCTGCCAATCTAATTTCCGCGATTAGCCCTTCGGGCTAAGCTTGGCCGTAGGCCACGCCAAAGGCGAACGCGATCGCGTAGCGTGGCCTACGGCCAATCGCATTCACGCCCACCTCCGAGCACGTTATGATTCAAGGAGTATTAGTTACATCGGGCAAACACGATTTATTGACGTAATCGAGTGACCGCTGGCATTTGACATCACAGCGATCACCATTTTAGTCAACAGCTCTATCCGACAATGAAACAGCCCTGGGGTGTTACGCGGGATTCCTCTTGGCTTAAAAGCATAAGCAATGTCCCTCACTCCTCCTGAGAATTGCTATAACTATTCGTAAGCATATGCGCTACGCGCACGCGTGCGCGTTCAGCTATCAGCCGTCAGCTATCAGTTATTGAATAAAACAAAGCATGCGAATAATACTGAGTTAAGTCCCAGGGTCGTTCGCACAGCGTGGCCAAAGGCCAAAGTCTGTGCAACGAACGAGGTTTATTTTAAGCTGATTGCTGACCGCTGACCGCTGACCGCTGACCGCTGATAACTTACTATCCCTCAATAATATCTGTAAGCAAAAGATTCAAGTTTTCCACCGTTAACAGAGGCAAGTTAGGATTCTCCGTACTACTCACATTTTCTGGGTTGGAAAAGAGACTAAAACTAAACAGATATCGTCCCCTGGTTTGATTGGGGTTTTTCTGAGTCTGCCAATTGTCAATTTCCCGGACAATATTTGTTCGCAGTTGTTGAGTCACTGCTAACATATCGGTGGAATCCCCAGACTTTTGAACCGTAAATCGAGGAGTTAGTAGAACAGGTAAGGAAGCTAACAGTTCCTCATCATTAGTGTTGCTAGCTAAAGCAAAGGCATACTGACAGCTAATCCGAATATCATAAGGACGGTTAATGATAGCTGGGAGCAAGACTTTGAATAACTCTTCGAGATGCTGTGTCAAGGTTTTACTTCTGGTATTGCCCAGGTCGGCAATATCCCAACGCTTATCATTAACAATTAGAGGAGTAATCCGATTCTTAAACCTTACTTCAGGAGTCTGGAAGATGAAAGCAGCATTAGTTTCCCTGCCATCAATCAAATTTTTATTGCGGGCGAGACGGATAGCACCCCAGGCATTTTGATAGTCCAACACATCCAAATTAGTCACAGTCACCTTACGATCCGGTAATGCCGACTCCCCAAAGGTTTCTACCCCAGTTGCATCAAGCAATTTGGTGAAATCATACTCAATTGTCGTATAAGGTACTGTGGGGGAGTTAGTGGTTACATCGTTTTGCCTGGTCTCATTTAACTCATACCCTGGTAACTCAATGTCTAAGACTTGTTGATCAGCAACGGGAAGATTGTTAGTGGGAGTGATGATAACCGTTTTGGTTTCTTGGTCAGCGGATAGGTTTTCATCAATATTGTAGTGAACTGTCTGGCGAGATGCCTGTGCGATCGCAATCGGTTGCCAAATTTGCCATGACCTAGCCACGTCTTCTGCTAGAGTCGCAAAGGCACTGAGGGCAGAGGTAACCGTAGTCTGGTTGTCATCGGTTAACCCTGTTTCCAAAGCTTTGAGATCACTGGCTAGGGTTGGATATAGATTGTTAAACCGCACCAGGGTATCTAACAGTGGATCAATAGTATTAGTCGTATCAATAATTGTGCCAACACCCACTGGGTCCGCAATCTCTGCATTAACTGCATTACTCAGGACAATAGTAAAGGTTTCATTATTTTCAACAACATCATCGCTCTTGACTTCCACCTGAATTTCTTTGCTGGTTTCACCTGGATCAAATTGTAGAGTTCCTTGAGTTGCCGTGTAATCTTCTGGTGCTTTCGCAGTGACATCCTGGGTTTGATAATTAACAGTAACAGTCTTTTCAGAGGGAGGAGATAAGGTAACAGTGAAAACTGCAAATGTTTCGTCTTGATTTTCTTCGGGTTCCTTCAAAGAGACATCATTAATCGTTAATTTAGAGGAACCATTGTATTCAATCCGGCATTCAATGGTATCTTGAGCCACATCGGGATGTTCATAGAGGAAAACATAATTCCAGTCTCGAATATCCTCAGCACTGAGAATATCACCAGCAAAACTGTCGGGGTCAGGAATTGCTGTATGGGAAATCAGAGAAGGAGGAAGGGGAAAATCTCGCAAAGGAATCGGAATTTGAACATCTCCAATTTGATTAGGCTCATCGTTGAGAGGTTGAATAAAATTGAGCCAAGAGGAGGTGGAATTGGTAGTATTAATATTATATTCCAACTCATTAACCTGATAGTTCAGATTAACCGCAATATCTTCGTAACGCTGAGGCGTTTGGGTATTGAAGAAAAAGGTCAGCGTAGACTTACCATTGTTGGCATCGCTCAGGGAAATTTTAGCTGGAGATAAGGTGAAATCTATCGATTGAAGCAGAGCTTGCTTTTCTGCGTCAGAACTAGTGGAGTTGGGTGTACTTTCAAGATTGGTGTAATAAGCCCCGCTCATGACTGGTTGCCCAGATAAACGAGGAATATCTTGACCAGACCATTGATAGCCATCAGCGATCGCTACATCCACGTTATATTGAACAATGGTTTCAATGTCGTAAGCATCTGCTAAATTTGTCAGCAATTCCTTTTGGAGTGCTGCCACTGCTAAGGTTTGGCGAGTAGTATACTCTGAGGAATTTGTATCCACAGAAGTATCCAATACATGGGTCACATTGTTACTAATCGAATCTGCCAAACTTGCTTTGACATCTAAAATCCGCCCAAGCTCACCCTTTAAGGTGGTATCATTCACTGCAGGAATAGCTGTTTCCGGTTTCAGGATATCTTCAATAGCACGTAAATACTTACGGGCTAAACCATTCAGGTCTACCGCATCCACTCGCACGGTTTCTGTTGAGGTTTGGTCAAGTCCACCATCTTGGGTGTAGCTGTAAAGGCTTACTTCCCCTGACATTAAGGTATTGCTCAAAGGCGCAGCAGAAAAGAAGTAGGGGAAATCCTCTTTGATATCGTAACTAATCCCCGTATCCCCCAGATGAACTGCCCACAGGGTATCGCTGTTTTGAGGATTAGCATTATCAATATTCCCAGCATTCCGCCCCACTGCTAGCTTTAAGTTAGGTAGTGCTTGCTCAAAAGCCTTGGCAAAGGGGTCAAGGGAGGCCAGGCGTTGGCTAAACTCAGCATTTTCATCATCTGAGGAGCTGGTCAGCACAACGGTTTTGGGGGCAAAATAGGCTGATACTACCTCAGCTTCAGGCACATAGCCTGGATGCATCAAATCCTTGTTGCGTCGCATTTCCAGCTGTACGGTGACCGAGAATAGTAAATCCGTTGGATACAGAAGACTATTATTGTTATCTCGGATGGTGATATCAACCGTTGTGCTAGCTACTGCTGGGGGAACAATCCAATTCTGTAAGGGCTCAATTAGACCCGATTCATTTTGGAGCGCCTCTGCTACTTCTGCTACAGTCAGGGGGCGTTGCGAACGCTTTTCTAAGAGATCCACCGCTGTTTTCAGACAACTGAGGTCATACATCCGATGAATAATGTCCAATGATGTCTGTAAGGTGTCGATCAATACCTGATCATCGGGTTGACCATGGGCAGTTTCGATATTAGCGATCGCGTAGCGTGACCTTTGGTCAATCGCATCCGGGACATCCAAGGTTTCAGGTTGAGTATGAACCGTTGATGGCTCGAATTGGGGTTTAAGGTTACCTTGAGCATCCAGCAGTGTTGCTTTCAAGATACTCAAGGAAGATTCACTATCACTGGGATCAAGTAAGGCCCGTAACGCAATGCGATTTGCCCCTGCTAAGTTGTCCAGTTGCTCATAAATAGCATTCACCGCCCCAATGCTTTGCTGGGCTTGACTGGCTTCGGCATCAATAGTATTTTTGAAATTAACCAGGGTTAGCGCCCATCGAGAGGTGAGGGTGTAGAAGGTTTCATCGGTTCCGGTCTGGATAGTTTGACTATCGATGAAAGCCGCTAACCGTTCTAAGTCGCTATTTACCGTATCGTCACTGTTGTAACTAATCTTAGTCAGGGATGCCAAAACCGGACGGACATCGATAGCAGTATTGCCACTCAACAGTCCTGCCAGGGTTTGGTTAGCGATCGCTACTGCTGCTGCAGTAATTTCCGTTCCCATGGTACTGGTTAACGTACTCAGGGATGTTGTTTGAGCTGTGGATTGTACCACTGCTAGAGAGTCAGCGTTCTGTGCAGAAGAGGTATCCAGGGTAAAGCGATCCGGAATGTAGAGGGTTGCCCCGGACTGTAACGCTAAAGTGGGATTTTGAAGGGCAATATCCCCTGCTGTGGTTTGATCGGTAATAATTTGACTATCATGGGCAGCAGCAATAGCAATCATTTGGTCAAAGCTATCCCCACTGGTGACAGTGTAGTTAAACAGCACGTCAGCCAGGATTACATCCTCCGTACCAAATAACCCAGTCATATCGCTGACAGCACCAGCAACCACAGCTAATTGACTAGCGATCGCAGACTCAGTCAGAATATCACTGATATTGCCCACCGCTTGTACCGTTTCCAACACCGTGCGATGAAGGTTGGTTTGTAGATGAAGCTGCTGAGTTAGGTAAGCAAGGGTGTTCCGTTCGGGCAGAATTGCCTCAGCAATGGTATACTCCAGGGCACCCACTTCAGCAACAATGCCCGATTTCAGCACATCGATAGCGCGAGCATCAGTAGTGGCGACAAACTGGTTAAGGGCAATGTGATATAGACTATCCTGATCCTGGATGGTGTAATCAAGGCTAATCTCGGGGATTGTTATTGTGGAACCTGCCACCAGTAAATCCTGGCGTTGGGCATTGGCAGTAATGACCGTTTCAGTAGTTTCTATCCTAGACGTATTGGGGAATGCCGTAGCGATCGCACTCCAGGTCTTGTCAGTGATCACCTTGATGTCTACATTAAACGGAGTTGGTGAAGCTTCATCTTTCTTGGTCACCGTGACCGTTAATGTTGTGTCCGTGGGGAAAATTTCCAGATTACGAATGGCCTCAACCACATCCTGGGATTCTGCTAACAGACGGTCTCGAAGAGTGCCCAAAGTTTCGCCATCCTGGGTTGTGCTATCCAAGGCTGAAACCGTAACCCCTGCCAGCAATACCGTCGATTCATTCTCTGCAATAATCTCATTGATCCGGTCGGTCAGGATCTGGTCAAACTCCCGATCCAGGTCAGCATTTTCCAGCTGCAATACCCCATAGGCAATTTCTTCTAGGGTGGCATTTAGGGTAACGTAATTGTTGACGTGGGGTGCTTCTAGACCGTTGATCAGGACACCATTGGTTAAAGTTTCGGTCGTATCTAACCCTTGAGCAATGGTTTGTAGCAGGATTTCGATCAGGTGGTCTTCCTCTAGGGCGAGTTGTGCGATCGCAATTGACTCGAAGGTATCCCCATCTTGAACGGTATAGCTTACGAAATGATTAGCGGTATCAGTGTAAGAAATAATCCCACCGACCGCTAATAAATCCGCCGTTTTTGCATATTTAGTGACAATTTCCTCAACTTTGGCACTTTGAGTGCCGTAATCTTTGTTGAGCTTAGTTGCGATCGCATTTAAGCTGTTGGTTGGCTCAACCCGAATACCTACAGGAACAGGAATCTGAATACTTTGATCACTGCTGAAAATACCACTAACTGCACTATTACTATCTCCTAAATCTCCAATATCACACCCATACTGATTAGCAACTGATTCCAGGTCTTCACTGTTACCAGCCACTGTATAGGCAAATTCCTGGAGATATTCCAAAGTGACCAAATACTTATAGACATTATCCACAAAGTCCGTGAAGGCGGCACGCTGGGAATCAGTCAACTCCTGGTCACTGCTGGGAATCACCGATGTACTCACCGTAAAGGTTAAGTTTGAGTCATGAACCTGATAGTAAATTTGTTGATAAGTAGCGCGGTCAGTTTTAATCTTATCCAGTGCCTCAGTGAAAAGATTCCCAGGAGTGGGAATATATTTAGATTGGTCTAACACCAACTCCAGAATCAAATTAGCAGTCTTATCATCCTTGCTGGTAATCCTATAGCTTTCACCCACCGAGGGCCATTGATTGATTCCCAAAATCTGGTCGAAATAACCTAATTTTTGGCTAATACCTTCTGCAAAGTCCCCATCACTTCCCAAACGATTCCCATAGATATCTTGCCAGCGAAAATCCAACTTAAAGGTATCTCCAATACCGTAATAGGGATTGAGGGTATCCTTGAGAATTTCCGGTAATGCTTGGGATTCTGTGTGGGCGGCGGTAGTTAAAGCATAAACCGGCAAGACTTTTTCATAGACCCATGTTTTATGTTTTTTATTATCCTCATCTTCTTCAATCGGTCCGATCGGTAGACGGTCTTGCCCGGTTTTAAAGTCAGCTTCAATTGTACTGGGCAGCTGATAACTTAAAAGCTGATAGAGGTTTTGAATCTCATCGGTAGCAGTATTATTGTCTACAGGTTCAATGGAGTCACGGGTCAGTCTAAAACCAAGATTTCCCGCCGGAATCCTTAACACATCAATGGTTTCACTACTGGTGGCAAAAATTTCGCTGACACCATTGAGTGTACTACTCTGGGAATGATCAGACGGAATATTAAGGCAGTTGTGATAGCTAGCGGCAGTACTGCTAAAGGTCATTAACAGAGTTACCTGAGCCGTGTCCCCATCAGCAAACAGAGAATCTGGTAAGCCCTTTTGCTCATCGTTTTCTGTATAGCTATAGTTGAGGTAATAGCCTTCACTATTTACAACAGTGCTTTCCTGTACCAGTCTTAGGAATGGTAGGAAGGTCGTAGACACGTCTAGTGTCACCGTACGGTTATCCCCAGAATCTAGGGATAAATTCGTCTTCAGCATCAAGACTTCAGCACTGCCATTACGGGTCAGAACTTTCGAGCCACCACTGTCATCACTGTCATCCAAATACAACAAGGTCAAGGTTGTAGGAGTTACGTTTGCGGTCAGAATATCTTGCAGCAATTGCCGACTAGCCGTTTCAATCCGTTCAATAGCGTATACCGTGGCCAAAAATCCGCTCCCATCTGAGGTCGAGACTTGGCGGATTTCCAATGTTAATTTAGTTGCCCAAGTATATCCTGCTTCAATCTCCGCAGTATCTAAAGTTTCCCCATCTTGAACTGGCTGCTGATTGTAGAAAAGGGTTAAGCTTGTCTGATCAGACTTAGACTTGAGATAATCACATAACCCGGAAGGAAGTTCCCACAGCAGATTATTGCTAGTTGCATTAATAGATTCATTCCAGTCAGTTTTGGCGCGAATAGTGTATTGCTGCTTAGTGGGATTGTAAAACTCCAGCAGTGTTGGAGGAGTTGTGGGCAAAATTCCACTGGTTTCTGCCTCATCAAGCTGCTTAATAAGCGTAATGGTGTTGTAGGGAGGATCACTATCCGGGAAAGGGTAATTGAGTTCACAGGTTAACGTTTCACTATCACTGGTCTGACTAGTTTGACTGTCACTGGTCTGACTAGTTTCACTATCACTGGTCTGACTAGTTTGACTGTCACTGGTCTGACTAGTTTCACTATCACTGGTCTGACTTTGATAATCAATTAGTCGAATCCAAGTCAAGGTATCTAGTTTAAATAACCGGATTTCATTGGGGCTAATCGTTACCGTCTCACTATCCCCGTCTGTTGCGGGAGGGGTGCGCGTGACTGTGACAGTAAATTGTTGTCCTGTAGCAAGATAAGCAGCTTGTTGTTGTCCATTAATGGTTGTAGTGCTACCTGTAAGGATGGGTAATCGCAATCCATGCAACAAGAATCGTGAGGTCATTCCCGCTAAGGATTGGAACGACTCACCACCATTGAAATGATTGAGTAAGTCAATCAGAGTAATCGTACCATTGGCATCAACCCCATCTTTTTTATCCCTAACATGATCGATGCCAAGCTGCACGACAGAACGAATAATTAAGGTGAAGTAGTCAATAAATAAAAGTTCAGCGATCGCTAAACTTCCAGATGCATCGTTGGTCGGTATTTGTCCCAGGACTTCTTCTGTGCTCTGGTTATGGTTATAGTTGGAGGATTGAAAATAATTTTGAATCGCCTTGATTTGAGCGGGAGAATATTTCGTACTATCAAAATCAATGATATTGGGCTGCTTATTGGGATCATTCTCATCAGCACCATCCTTGAGTTCCATCTGAAGTTGAGGAAACATCGGGAAAATGGTACCACTAATTTCCGTATCCGCACTAATGGGGCGGTCGGTGATATCAAATATAAAATTCCTAGACAAGAATCGAATTAGCGGTTCCCAAAACTCATCCGCAGGTTCTTCCTCTAAGTAGTTAACGAATAGGGTATAAACATCTTCTAACAATTCCAAAGTTAAGACTTGAGCATCAACATTAACAGCACTTGTGTCGATATTTAAAGCATTACGCTCACTATCTGATAAATAGGCATAAATCACCCATTTAAATAGGGCTTTAACTAACTCATCAAAGTCCGTATCATTATCATTGGTAGAGTTATCATCTAGAGGAATCGAGTTTTCCATAAACAATAACCCGATACCACTTACCCCTGTTTCGGTCTTAGTATCTGTTTCGGTCTTAGTATCTGTTTCGGTCTTGGTAAAGGACGGTTGAAAATAAATATCGAGGCGAAGCTTCCCGTCTTTTACAGTTTCCGTGCGCACGTCTCCGGGGAGTGCTAGCTGAATTCCCGTTGTGCCATCATCCCATCGCAATGACCGTCCACCAGATGTTTGGGTAGTGCCATTTGTCGTAGTAGTATTTGTAGTAGTTACATTTGTAACTGTTCTTGTGCTACTAATGGTCTGGGCTTTAGCAAAACCAAAGCGATTAGCCCTACCATTTTTTTTGATTCGATAGGGACGCACGGTTTGAGCACGGGCAGTAAATACCGGCACAGTTGCTGCCATGGCTCCCCCAGAACCAGCAGCGAGTTGCCAGGGTGGTGTGCTATCTGAACCGAGGACAAATTGCTCCCGCACGGTCAAGTTAAACTTAAATCTGATCCGGACAAAGGCAATCTTGATTGATGCTCTGACAGAAACCGTAGCCACCAGAGCCACCTGAATGGCTTTGTATACCTCCACCACAAACAGCACCGCAACTTTAACCAGGACTTCTACATCAACCTGAATCACTTTAAAGTCCACGACACCATAGATCCGACCAACAATGGCTACACCACCCTGAATCCGGTAATAGGTGGCCTTTTTCTCATTAGTATCGGTGGGATTATAGGTAGCAAACACCCCTTGCAAAAGGCCATGGATGGTAATGCTGAATTCCGCGCGCAGAGGACCTTTCTTGATAATTTTCCCCAACCCGACCTGTAAGCCAATGCCAAATTCCAATACCGGGTCAAAGGTGCCACTAACAATGTCGGGAACACTGGTGGCTGTTTCTGCACTCAGTTTATTGAAATAGAAGCCCCCTAATCCTAAAAAGATGCCGACATTAACGGCAATGGATCTGGAAAAGTCACCACCCCAAGGGAAGCCCACATCGATACCAAAGTCCCCATTGGTATAGATTTCAATGGCAACCACCGGCAGGGTAATATGAACAGCACCAAAGTCGATATACCGCATGGTGTCGGGTAAAACCAGCTCACTGCGATAGACCCCGACAGTGTCACTAATGCGGCGATAGAGGATTTCAAATTCAAATCCAGCAAAACTCTGTACTGGGGGTCCCGACAAGCTAATGCGCAGCCCGTAGATAAAGGGATCGTTGAAAATTACACTGATCTCAATGGCACCCAAAATCACAAATTGGGCACCAATTAACCACCCACTCTCTGCACTAAACTGAATGGGCTGACCTGAAAATTGAATCGGTTGAGTGGGGTCAGAACTTACGGCTGAGGGTAAGGACTGTTGCAGAGCTGTCAGGGGATTTTGCCGCCGTTTAATGGGAGGAAGGGGTACCAAGGTTTGGCGCATCACCGTGGTGAATTGCTCAATAGTACGAGCTTGTTGCACAATTTCCGGTGCGAAGGCAACCCGTTGTCCCAAAGCCAGGAACTTCAGCTCGAAGATCGGGGCTTTAGTGCTGGGCACTTCTGGGGGATTTTCATTGACTGGGTCCCACTGAACTCGCTTTTTGGGTTGTCCAGGAATACTTAAGTCTACTGCGATCGCTATTTTTTTATTGGATGCTGTTCTAGCATTATTTTGTTGGGTACTGACCTGAGATGACTTAGTCCCAAACTGGTAAGACAGTCCCACATTGGATACCTTAGCAATCAAGACATTCAAGGTAGCCTTGTAGGAAATGGTGATGGATTTATTAGTTAGGTCTATCTCCAGACTAAACTTATCTAGCGCTATCTCTTGTTTAGCAAATTCATCCCAGGGTGGGTCGAGTTCAAAGTCAGTAATGCTGGAGTCATATACACTGACAATATAGGCAATCAGGTCACCAATAGTGGGATTCTTATCCCTGACCACACTAACGCTAAACCGCAACAGTTTACGATTATTGATATTGGTGTACACTGCGCTCAACAACAGGGTACTGATTTGGAGTTGGAAAATTAACTCACCGGTACGATTTGCCAGGGCTTGGGATGAACGACCAGAGCTAGAGGTGCTACCGGTTTGGCTAAAGGTATAGATAACCGAGAGTTGTAAGGTATCGAAAAAGGGAATAGAGGCTTTGACCGTTCCTGCGATCGCGCCTTTCAGGGTCGTAGAGGTTCCCCCTGGTTTATTACTCGACCTTTTAGTAATTTGAATCGCTGCTTGGATTTGCAGGGTTTCTTCCCCTGGCACTAAAGCAATGCCAGTATCCCAATCCATGGATCCGGTGAAGGTATAGCGGGATTCGACGATTTGGGTATTACTGTCTTGATAGCGAGTTTGTTGTAGCGCAAATGCCAGGGAAACTACTAAATCCCGCAACCCATACTCATCGAGCTTATCCTGGGAAAATCCAAAAGCTTTGATGACTTCGGTAATACTAATATTTTCAGCAGTGGCAGAAAATCCCCACTGACTGGCAATATTTCCATTTTTTGAGGAAAATTGATGGGCGACCTTAACCGCAAATTCGCCCCCAAATAACTCAAACAGCCCCTCAAATGACAGTTTTCGCTGCTGGGAGAGGGATTCTGCCGTATTCTGTTGAGTGCCATTGGTTGAGCCAGAAGATTTGACCGACGACACTGACAGAGCAAGCTGTTCGATCGATAAGGTTGGCCCCGAATCGAGGGTAATCGACCAGGCCCCTCCCCCAGTAACAGACCCAATAGCAGCCTCAAAGGAAAATGCCCCTTTATCCGGTCGCAATTCCACCGCCATTTTGGTAATGGCTAAGTTCTGAATCGAGTCTGGTGCATCTAATTCTGGAATCAGTTCTTCCAAAAGCGCCACGACATAAAGTCGCTGTCCAGCAATCATACCGCCCCGATAAACCGTTACGTTGCGGTCTTCAATTTTCTCCAGGATCAAATTGACAGTTTCACCAGCAACGGTTAGCTCGGAGACCAGACCAAAGCTAACACTGGTTGTTCTTTGCACTATTGCAGTCATGGCTCGATTCAGAAATATTACTAGGCAAAAATGGAATTATCGGAAATCAGCGCTCAGCGGTCAGCATTCAGCCGTCAGCCATCAGGGAGCATTTTTTATTCAAAAGCACCTCAAGTAGCGTGGCACAGGCTTCTAGCCTGTGACCTAACCTATAAGCTGATAGCTGATAGCTGATAGCTGATAGCTGATAGCTGATAACTGATAGCTGATAGCTGATAGCTGATTACTGATTGCTATTCTTCATTACTGATTTTGAAATAGACCCCCCTTAATTTAAGGTCTAATCCATCTATTAATTGACCTGAATTCTCTTGCCATTCTGCTGATAGTCCAACAGTATAAGCTGTCTTCGTTTTATCAACGACTTTCTTTCCATCAGCATTTGTCGTTGAAGCACTAGAACCTGGAATTCTGACATGAAATTCATCCACATATAAACCAGCTTCAACCAGCACACTTGCCGCATCCTGTAAGACGGTAATATCTGGTAATTCGTCGGACTTGAGAGTGCCATCCTCATTCAGAAAGGAAGCCGTTGTGCCTGACTCAACTGCTCCTAGGGTTTGTAAAATACTGTTAAGAGAGGTACCTACTGTCCCTAAATAGACTCTCTCCCCTGCCGGAAGTTCAACTTCAATTCCCTTTTCTTTAATTTCATTAATAGCATTTTTAGGTTCTAAGGAAATTGTCTTTCCAGCCAGTTCTAGAGAAACACCAAAAAATACTTTAGTATCTGACATGTTTTTGCTCCTTATTCAAAAATATTTAGTTTCAACAACTATCAATTTACAACAATTATAAATTAGACATTTACCATTGAATTATATATCATATATAAATGATATGTAAACCTAAGAGGTATTTTTTTTATTGGGCAATAAAACTCCGGATATCTTTCCCATCTTGCCTCTTGCTTCTTG
This sequence comes from Moorena sp. SIO3I8, assembly GCF_010692325.1. Classification (GTDB taxonomy): domain Bacteria; phylum Cyanobacteriota; class Cyanobacteriia; order Cyanobacteriales; family Coleofasciculaceae; genus Moorena. Next base: position 33,454 of record NZ_JAAHHW010000050.1, read on the forward strand.
CCTCTTGCCTCTTGCCTCTTGCCTCTTGCCTCTTGCCTCTTGCCTCTTGCCTCTTGCCTCTTGCCTTTTTAAGCAATTCGTGTGTTTACAACCGAGATACAAAGGCTATAGTTGATCGAGCTTAACGTCAGCTTCCGGTGGCACCACTGATTCTTCTGGAATCTTTGTTGTTGAAAGATTATCATCAGCCACAGGATTTCCATTTGCGTCCACAAAGGTTAAGCCTTTTTTAACAATGACACCATTGGGATAATCATCAGATTGGGGTACCGAAAATACGGTTACTTTAATCCCCCTCCTATCTTCAGGTTCCGGGATAGGTTGGAAGACATCAATCTTCAACTTCATTGCCAGTTCAGGAGCAACATCTTGGTTGGTTAGAAAACTGAAATCTTTAATATCAAAGGGAAAATCCTTGGCAAAATTGAAGGGAAACTCATCATTAATTGATCCAGTAGCCGTATAACAAGGATCTGGTGATGTACCTTCCGTAACAGTAATTGGTTTTGCCCACATATCAGATAATGGATGATTGTCAGATAAGGTGATGGGCAATTCTTCAGTAATGCTATAGGTAGTCTGTACTTCCTCCATAAACGTTGGGATATCGTTAATATCTTGATAATTAGGGATTTTCTGCTCTGCCATCGTATCTCCTGTTTATCTAAATTAAATTCAACCTATTGGTTAGTGGCTTTGTAAGCCGTCAGCCGTCAGCCGTCAGCCGTCAGCTTATTTTATTCAAAAGCCAACTAGCGTGGCACAGGCTTCTAGCCTGTGACCTAACCTATAAGCTGATAGCTGATAGCTGATAGCTGATAGCTGATAGCTGATAGCTGACGTTGCTTTTAATAGTTGGACATTAACCTTTGGTGGGGGACGCACCACCAGATAGCTGTAGTTATTTAGCATAAGCAGCATACCAACCAACGGCATCATTACTATCCGTGGCATCAGGATTGCCAAAGATAACAATTTCGGTTTGTCCATTGGGGGGAAATGAGAGGACAAAAAACTTAAGAGCAACCTTCTTGATTTTTAACAAGTAAGCTGTACCAGAAGCGCTAGTCGAATCAACCAGTAATTCCACCGTCTTGAAGGACAGCTTCAGTACACTCTGGAGAGGAAAACCGAGCACATCCCCACCAATTCCCGGTAGCCTCAATCCCACAAAGGTTGTTGCTTTTTCCTGGGAACCATCCTGATTCGGTTCCCAGATAATCAACAGATTAACCACAAACTGAGCTGAACCCGACAATGCCCCCAAACTGCCCAAATTAAACTCGAAGTTAAAACCAAAGCCACTGTCGGGCATAGAACCACTGCCCAAGGGAGTTTTAACCGTAAGATACCCTTTAGGCTTGTTATCGGGTTGAGCAGGGTCGAGATAGACGAAGTTAGTCAGCTTAAGGGGAAATTTGCTGTAGAGACTATGGGGGCGGGCTTTACTGCGAGCGAAATCAAAGGCAATTTGGCTGGGCTCCACACTAAAGGTGATATCCTGGGTACCATTGGTATGCTTGCAGTTCATCACAATACTCAGCTTTGAAAACTGGAGGAATTGTTCGTTATTAGCTAGCTCATCCAGTTTTTGCTGCAACTCCGCTGATGCTTGATTGAGAGTATCAATCCCTACCTGATAATCGTCTTCCAGGGCACGGGCACTGCGGTTGACCAGGTTGCTGGCAGTTAACACTTCATCGGACAGGGAAGTATCTGACCCAAAGGATAATCCATCAAAGGCCTCTAGGTCACGGAAATTGAGACGGCCCCAGAGGGTAAATCGTCCAATGGTGAGTGTAGTATCATTGCCTGGGGGATCTGTGGAAAAAGTGGCCTTAACGATGTCAACATTATTGAGAATATGACTATCGGGTAGGGCAAAATAGTTCTCGCCGCTAAAGCTAAAGCCATAGGTAATCACCCCATTGTGTTCTTCCGTAAAGCCCTGGAGAATGACGATATTCCGTCCTGAGCGGCTATTGAGTAATTGGGTGGCTTCGTCAAAGAGTTTATCTAGGGTAAGATTGACTTCACTGGAAAATGCGGTAATTTGAGAATTTTGGAACTGCACCCGTAAGTTGGCCACCTGGAAGGCATAGCCCAAGGGACCCGTTTCTGGCACGGAGTTGTCTTCATAGTCCAGCAATCCAAACAAAGAAGACTGTTCCGCTACCAATTGCCCATTTTGGGGCAAAATGGGGGTGCCATTACTTCCAACATACTGAGCGTAGAAATTATCCCGGTCTTGTATGCCACATTCTAGGGCTTTCAAGTCTGGAGGCATTCCTGTCCCGACCGGGAGCTTAACATTTAACGCGATCATCCCTGACCAAAAGGTGCTGCTGCCAACCCGGGCTAGAGGGGCAGCATTATCCCGGTCTTTTTCAGCAGCATTGGGGTCGTTGGCGGTTGCGATCGCATTTTCAAAGAATGCCACTAAGCGATCGCGCACTGCTTTAATCTCTTTGACCCGTTCATCAGCATCCGTTGCCGTCCCGACAAATACCTCCGGTTGTTCCCACAGGGCGGTATCCTTGAGAATATCAATCAGGGGCTTATCTAGGAATTTAAACAGTAAGACCGTATCCGTATCCCCTGTGCCCTGTCGCCAATTGTCTGGATTGAGATCAAAGGTCCACCCTTGAATAGTCAGTTGATTATTCTGAAAATGCTCTTTGATAACTTGAGGAGGTTCATTGGTATCAAAGGTTTTGAGGGAACTCGGGTCAGTTATCACCAGGAACATCTGACTGGACTGGAAAGCTGAACGGAGGGATGAACCCCGTTCTAAGTCCTGCAAGCTTACATCATCATTGTCGGTATCCTTCGCCAGTAATAGACTATTGAGGGTTTGATAATCAGAGGAATAGGTTGCCAACAATCCCAGGGAAGTTGTACCAGTAATGGTTTCCGTTGTTGAGCTAGCAGCAGCCATGGCCTGAGCTTCAGGGGTAGCTGATCTACTCAAGGCACTGAATGCTTGCGGACTAGATGTCCCTATGCCTATGCCCTGTATTTCCTGAGCTTCACCGCTAAGTTGAGTGGTGTCTGTTTCAGCAACAATTCTAATTTTTTGGCGGCGCTGGGGATTGAGGATTTGTTCCTCCATTTGCTGATAGTGAGCCAGGGTTCCACTTACTCCACCATAGGGAAACAAGGGTAAATACTCTCCCCTTGGCAGTCCTGTAAAGGGAACCTCCAAAAACCTGAGGGGATCATCAGTTGGGTCTTGGTTTCCATCCTGAAACGTTGATGCTCGATACAGCAAGGACTGCTTGGGTTGGGAAAAATAGACCGGTAAATTCGTTACTTGGTCATATTCAATATATCCCCAAGCTGTGGTTGTTCCCGATTCTAGACGCTGCCCAGCTTCATTGGTATCTACAATTTGCTCAGGAACGAAATCCGGCGCAAAGGTCGGTTTTCCAGCTTCCAGATGCAGAATATTAACCTGTTGACTCGACAGTTGAATGTATTCAATCCCCGCTAATCCACACAAGAAGTTATCTTCATCTCGTATCGAAAAGTCCTTTCCACTGGGGATAGGGGTACTCTCGTAATTGGGAACCGAGAGAGTATATTTCCCTTGGGGGACTAGATACAAGGGTGAACCAAAGATGCTAGAATTCTGCCCTGGACGCTCTGCAAAGATTAGCCGACTGTCCCCATGACCATGGGGAGTGACATGGATGGAATATCCCAAATTGGTGCGATAACAAGAAGGCAAGGATAAATCCGAAATAGTAGAGTTTCCTGGCTCTACAAAGGCAAAGTAAGTGCGATCGCCATTCAATGGTTGGAGGGGATCTAGGGCGCTATATAAGGTCAGATTTTGGCTACCATCCCCCTGCTTAGAATAATGGGAAGCAGCATCCCTATCTTCCCCCAGAAAAGGATATCGATGGCTAGAAATCAGGAATTCCTGGTCGCTATTCAATCCTGCAAAACCAGACAAGGGGTCACTCGGGTCTAGTAAGGAGTTTGCGGATTTGAAAAACATCCGCAACGTCACATCCAGATAAACTAGTTCCTCAAAGGAGGCTGTGCCAGGAGATTGGTTTTGCAAGGTCAGGGCAAAGGTCAGGCAACCGGCCAACTCTCCACTAAAGGGTAATGCCATAGCTTCCCCTGCTTCATTGACCTCAATGCCTTTGAGCTGATGAGCACCATAACCTGTGGACAAATAAAAGGGGTCAGTTTTCGGTAATTCAGTTTCCGGTGATTCAGTCCCGGTGTTAGGGAGGTTGTGTACAGACGGATCCAGAGCAAACACAAACCCGTCTTTAGTTCCATTCAACTGACAAATTACGCCACTAGCGATCGCTAATTCATAGTTGCGGAAATTAAAAAAGGTCAGTCGCTCTACGGTATCTGTTGGAGACAGGGTCAGGGCATGAAATCGCCAGCGAGAGACTAACTCCTCTGGGTTATCAATCCACAAAAACCGAGTATTGCGTACCGAAGGTGTAATCAGAAATTCACGAATGCGATCGCATAGCGTCGGCAAAGCCGAATCGCTCAACACCGAAGGGTCTATAGCATCATTCCCCTCTAGAGCAGCTTTGAGAAATAGATATACTCCCGTCTTTATTGTCCAAGTTTCTTCCAGGGAAAGGGTTTGAGAACCTTCTATCGATCCTTCATTCACCCAAAAACCAATGCTATAGGGCACGGTAGGGTTAACGGATTCAGGTAAAAAGTAGAGCGCCTGTGCTGTTGATTGGGTAAAGGTAGTCATCTGCTCACCCCCTACAGGACAATGCGATCGCCTTTGACCAGAGGCAAATCAAGCACTGGACTATCTACGTCCAGGTAGATAAAGCGATAGCTAGGTTCGTTAGACACCCCTTCGTGTAAAAGGCGACTCAACCTCGGTTTTCCGGTAGAGTTCAGTAGGGATTCTCCCAGGGATACTGAAGGAATACTGACACGTTGCTCCATCAGTTGTCGTAAAGTCGTTCCCACCGGAACAAATACCGGTTGTTCCTGTAGCACCACCGTAATTTCTGGAATCACTGTTGCCCGTCCTCGGAAATAAAAGCTGGCAACGTTTGTCTTTTTATCCAGGTCTGTTACTGTTGCGGCTCCCATAATGGTTGCAGCTTGTCCGGGATCGAGGGAACCTGCAGAGGGAGCTGCCAAACTAGGATAAACTAGCCGCAAGTAGGGTTTTTGATAGCCAACTTTAAAGGTATCCAGACTACTCCCAGCCCCTACCGTAGCAATATCTGTGGTGACATAGGGCTGAATTTGGGACAAAAACCCATCAAAGTTGATCATTAGGTTAGTGCCATCCCGATAACTGTTGAGGCTATAGTAGGACGTGCCACTGCCCACAAACCCTGAATTAGCCGTAGATTGGGCTGGATGAACGAATTGATAGTTTTGGTAATCGACCCGTAACCGCATTCCAGCTTGCAAATCCACTGAGCCATTAACAGTATCCAAGCCGTAGTAGTAGTAGAGAATTTCCTCAACCAACAACGGCATCCGTTCAGCAATGCGGGTTTTGACAAGGGTGAGGGTACCAGGAATCAGATTACTGTTGGTATCTAGTTGAGTAATAAAGTTGTCGTAATCGGTCTTAAGTTGATCTAGCCAATTGTCACTGCTTTCCGGAGGAGTTATGGTCACGGTGCAGCTTTGATCAGCATTTTCTGTAAGGGTAAAGATGCCTGCGGTGCTGGAAATGTTATTGGAATCCGCAGCAGTGTTGAATAACTTGGGCAATGTTGTGGTTTGGGTGATGGCAGCAGAGTCGTTGGGTTTGCCCAAATAAATAACAGGTTTTTGCTCCACCACCGTAAAGTAGTAGTCCGCTTGATGGCGAAACTGTTGTGCAAAGATCACATCTACTTGGGAGTTTAACCGTTCCAAAATCGCTTCCAGGATGTGATTGGGAGTCAGCGGTGGGCGAACTAGGGTAAACTCCGGCACTGTAAAGGTGTTTACCGTCCCTGCTTGATCTGTCCAATCAAAGGTTCCAGAGACTTTGGCCAAAAAGCCTAACTCAGTCAGTTCCAGGATTACAGTGGCGTTCATCACGGAAGCGATCGCTACCTGGTCGATAATCTTGTGGGAGGTACCGGGTTCAAAGATTGGACCCAAGGTAACTTCAAACGGTAGACTCAAATTCCTTTGCCCTTCCAGGACAAACTGCTCATTGCGCCACCAGCCATGAAGTACAAGGTTTTCTCCCAACCAATTGCCCTTGAGAACGACTTTCCCATCTTCAATCCCGAGGGGGTCAAATTGACTCCGTTGTTGATTGTGACGAGCAAAGAGTAGCTTGAAATCTACCGTCCAATCAAATGGGCGATAATCCCTTAATTGGGGGAGTACTAGTTCAGACACAGAGGTGATGGAAGACATCTGCCAGATCTCCCCGGTGGTATCTGATTTCAGGAATAGACACAACCCCTCTAGGGTATTAATTTGTCCTAATCCGATTTGAAGGTCGAATTCCGGTGAATTGAGGGCAAGTTTACCCGGCGCATCCGCTTGAACTGCCGTAAAGGGAATTGACGTTTTCCATAACGTGCTATCCACTTGTCCCCACTTAAAGTACCAGGTTGGGGAGGTTCCAGGTTCTGATTGCCATTCCAGGGCAATCTTGGTGAAGTCAAACTCAGGGGTAACTTCCCGGATTTCAGAGGTGTCAACCTTAAGATTGAGCTTAGACTCTGAATAATGCTCTACATCCGGCATACCCTCCAAAGTCAGTTGAGCAGTTAGGGGTTGGTTCAAAGGAGTGGGCATATTAGTCAGCGTCAGGTTGCCCAAAATTTCAATAGTGGGGTAGTAGCGCTGGTAAATCGCCTCTGGTGTCAGGGCGGAGTCATAAATTGCCACCTCGTAGAGTTCCCCTTCCCAAGGGAAATCTTGATTCCTTCGGGAGTTGCCCCTGCGATCGAGAAATAAAACGTCATTTGCTAAAGCTAACTTAACAGCAGGGTCATTTGTCCAAAGATTAAGCTCCTGATCATCCCGATCTTTCCAAGGAGAATCCTCCTCATCATCCCGATTTTTCCAACGATTACCCCTCTGATTCCTATTTTTCGCACGATTACTCTGCTGATTCTTATTTCTCCAAAAATGACGCTCCTGATTATCGCTATTAATCCATTTTGAATTGTCTAGCTTGCCATTGAGATACAACTTGGCATTATCACTCTCATCCCCGAAGTTATTCTGTGAGAAGGTATAGACAACATAGGTTAGCTCGGTTGTTACTGTGTCGGGACTTGTCGTCAGGATTTGCCAATATCGGTTTCTATCATTAGTGTTGGTGCGCAATAGCACACTATACTCGTCGTGATGGTACCAATCCCCCGACCACCGATTTCCATAACCCTCTAGCCATTCTGAATCCCCTTGAGCGAGAGTCACATAGGGATTTTGAGGATCTTCGGATAGAGTCAGGACTATAGCTGGGTATTGTTGACCCGTTTGGCTAGGCTTAATCCAGGTTGCAATAGTGATTTCGTTGCTCTCTTGGAATGCCTTGATCAGTTTGCTAGCAGAACTTAGGTTTGCCGCTTCTAGGGTCGCATTTTCACTCTCGATCAAGCCATCTTTAACAGCGATAGACCCTAATCCCCACTGCACTGTTTCTGGCTCCGTTTGAATCCGTAAGTCGATGGCGGGTGCATCTTCGGTATTCCTCAAGGAGCAATCATAAACCCATTCTCCCGACTTTTCTCCAAACCAGTAGAGCACCTGGGGTTGAAGAGGATTTGATCCAGGTTTGACCGTAAAAGTCGTCAACTCCAAATTGCCCCACGGTTGAATCGGGATTTCCTGAGGATTATTAGGATTGTAATTAAAAATTAGTTCAGAGCCATCGCTCAACCCTGCCTCAAGGACAATATCTTGACCAGAGAAAACCGCCGTCACTGTTCCACTGACAGTGACGGTTTCGGAATTAAGTTGCTGGGTAAAACTCAGATTTAAATCTTTGAAATGAGTTGAGCCTTCCGGACTAAATCCAAAAGAATCAGTAGATTGAACTCCTAACGTAAATGAATCGCTGTCGTAGGTTAGTTCAATAGTATAAAATGCATCGAAAGGTGAGGCTGGTAATCCCGGTAAAATTAGGCTAGCTTGATAAAGGCTCTTATCAAGGGGTGCTCCAGGTTTGAGAATTTGTGCAACTGATGATTCTGCTAAAAACTCGGAGATTGTTTGTTTGCTATAGCGTTCCTTATCGAGTCCCTCAGGGATTGTAATCCAATAGATCTGGAAACCAGTCTGAGCATCAATCTCGTATTTAAAGTAGTACTCAGAACCTAGACTCAATAATGTTATAAATCCGTATGCGAGCATAAAAACTCCCTTGAATTCTATGGTAATGATTCAGAACGTAAGGTTATGGAATCAAATAAGGAGCAAGTGCAGTTTTATCAAGTTGAGCCGGTCGAGCTTGCTCAACAAACTCTATCACAGACTACCCCTAAGCAGAGCATTTTTTTGACTAAACTTAATATTTACTTAACTTAATAAATTAGCCGATAGATAAATTAGCAGTATCCTGAAAAGGTTCCCGAGACCGAGAGCCACTCCAGGTTTTTCCTTGATGTCCTTGCTGTCTGCCTGGTTGACGTTTAGATTTTTATCCTGTATCTTGTTTTTACTATTTCTGAGTAGGTCTGTTGATCGCAGTTTTGATGATATTTTGCGATCTAACTCTGCTAATTACAGGCAGTTTATCTATTTCTTTTTTCAGTTCTTCTATTGTTGCTTGCTGCTGATATATCTATAGACTTCGCTGCAGTCATGAGCATTTCTACCACTTCCTCCTTCGGCAACTGGTTTAATCGTTCTATATCTAGTTTTTTCGTCTGGCATTTGGTCACGTTCGCAATACTATCCCCTTTGTATCGCTTTTGTCAATACCCCACTCCTTTTATCCTGACTTTAGTCAGGATATCAAAAACCTATCGCCAGTTAAAACCACTGTTAAAATTTAAAATTATGTTCATAATATGTCTTTTATTTGCTAGACTGTTATCCGTATATCAAAACGATAAATTTTTGATTTTTATATATAAATAAATGTAGAAATATGCAGAATATTACCGAAAAATAAATCAAATTCTATCATAATAATTTTCCCTTATTAAAACATTATTCAAGCATAAATTTACGGCAAATAAAGCAAACAAAAGGATGCATTAAATTCTTGCCAAAAATTAGCTGATAATTCTTAAGCATATGCGCTACGCGGACGCTACGGGAACAGCATTCAGCCAACTCAACGAAAGGATAAAGACTTACAGTGATATCAAGTTGCGGTCAAACTTATAACTTCCTCTTCCACCCATCTCCCCATCTCCCCATCTCCCCATCTCCCCATCTCTTTATCCAACCAATCTACTCTTTTTGAATGCAACTCGGTATAACGTGGAAATCCCCCAGCGCGAGGATTGTTCCTGCCGGGGGAGGATGCCAATCCAAACCATACCTTAGAATTAGAGAGTTTTCCTATTTCATCAGCAAATTGGCTATATTGTTAAGTTTTGATAAGTTTTGATAAGTTCTATGGTGAGATGCCCAGAGGATGTTACTATCCGATGTTTCTGTATAAAAATTGTTAACGTGGATTAATGGGTGGAGAGATTTGGTGAGCCACTTAAGTCTAGAGCAAGAGGAGCAACTCCAGAAAATAGGGACCTATCTCAGCCAAGTCAGGCAGGAGAAATCTATA
>NZ_JAAHHW010000500.1 GCF_010692325.1 Moorena sp. SIO3I8
TTTGAGAAATATGGTCTAGATCTAAGGCGCTTATCCCCTTTACACTATATCATTGCCCCTTAATATAAAAACATTTTTTTTCAAAAATTATGACAGGCAAGCAACCGGTGTGGCAAACAACCTTTGACCAAATCAAGGCAACCATTGACCCACCAATTTATGGTATGCTACTCCTAGAAGAGCAAAAGACTCGGTTGCTTATTGTGCTAGGTCAGCAGTCAACTAATACTGCGGCTGAGCAATTGCGAGCTTTAGCACTGATTACCTTGGCTAGCTTAACTGACCTAGACCTTCAACCTGACCAAATTCAGATGGAGTTAGTAGCATCAGAGGAAACTGATGCCCCAGAAACCGTCGCTTATTTAGCCCCAAATGACCTGAAACGACTGTTTGTTACCCTGAGTTTTCTAGCATTTTGTTCGGAAACGCGATCGCTAAATGTTGCTGCCTTAGGGCAAGCACTACGAGAGAGCACCCTGATGCAAAACGCGATGGCTGGATTGGCGGGCTGGAGTCTAATCAATCGTCAGGGGGTGATGATTTATCGCTACCCAGAAGCCCCGGAATTAGATTTAATTGGTAAGGACTATTCCGATCGCCGCTATTTTCAACAAGCTATCAAGGGACGCACCTATATATCGACAGTTTTTCGGGCGAAGAGTAACCTGTGGGTTGCTGTGGTTTCTTTACCAGTGATTGGTAACGATGGGCAGGTAGTGGGGATAGTATCTGGGGGTTTGGATTTGGCAGGAGTGCGGTCATTTCTGAGCGTGCCAGTGATTGATGACTATAAAATCAAGGGTCTAATTACCATTGCTAGTCCAGAAGCAGACGCTTTTGGTGAGGAACAATTGAAGGTTATCAGCTCATTGGCGCAACAGATTACTAGTTCGTGAATTAACAGTTGCCTAGGGTGCGTAGGGTTCGTTAGGGGCGGGCTTGCCCTTATTTTTCGCCTCGTAGCCAGCGTTGGGATAGTCCAGCCGAAAATGAAACGGGCATCTTGCCCGTTTCAA
>NZ_JAAHHW010000501.1 GCF_010692325.1 Moorena sp. SIO3I8
CGAATAGCAAGCAATCGTAGCTCCTATCATTGGGATATTGCCAATCAGTTACTTGAAGGGACAGACCAGGGTAATCGCATCTTAGTAGAGTTCTAAAAGTCCAGTAACCTGACCTAAAATTTGACTGTAGAATGGCTGATTATACCCTCAGAAAAGTTTGAGGATATCGTTGGTGTGTACCAGTCCTGTTAGTCAACACTCCTGGAGCCTAACCGGCTTCGGTTAATAGATTCAGTCCATCACCTCCAATGATTGCTCCTCAACAATCTTGCATCACCCTCAAAAAATGCCTCACTTCGCCGCACTGGCGGCCAGGATTTTGATGATAGAGTCATTATCCATCCCCGCCCTATAACGCTTCATCTTGAGACTCTGGCGGGAGGGTTCGCGATCCACGCAGGTTAACACTCAGGCGGCGCAACAGCCCTAGATTTTCGCTTCTCATAGCCCTGGCGAACCCGACTGGCATCTTCATTAAAAGTGACATCAAGGACCCAATGTAGACCATTTTCAACACCCCAATGGGAGCGAATTACCTGGTTGTGTTGCTGGCCATCGGGTTCGAGGGCACTGAGGTAAAACTGAGTTTGTGTCGTGGCGCATGTTCCATAACTGCCGCCTTCGCTTCACCATCACCACGCTGGTTAAACCTTGCCATTGTGTTTGCCGATGCAACGGGGGTAGTTGACTCACAGGCACCGCCCACACCTGACGGGTTTCTAAGCGGTGATGCCCGGCCTCCACCGTTTGGTGGTAACTCAATTCAATCCCTTGCCAGTTCTGGTCTTCGGCCATAGAAAACCACTGTTCCACCTGCTGACTAAGCTTGCCCTGGTTGCCCTTGAGCGCCAGGACATAGTCCCCACCAGCTTCCTTAATTTGTCGGGCAATGTTGGTCTGGGTGCCCATGGCATCGAGAGTCACCACCGCTCCTTTGAGGTTCAGCAACTTGAGCAGCAGTGGCACTGCTGTGATTTCATTTGATTTACTCTCGACTTTTTGTTGGGCCAACACC
>NZ_JAAHHW010000502.1 GCF_010692325.1 Moorena sp. SIO3I8
ACGTGAAGTTTTGAACAGTGGGAGAGGTTAAAACCGTTGACCTGAAGTCTTACTATGAAGAAATGATGCACTTTCACTACTCACGTCAGTTGAAGAGCTGATTTGTAAAGAAAATCTAAAGCTAACTCGAAGCCTGGCTGAGTGACTTGTAATCTGAAACAGAAGACGAGTTGAACCCTATATCCATGAGTCGTTTGCCTCAAATCTCCAATCATCACCGCCAACCCTATCCAAGTGATATGAGTGATGTAGAATGGGGAGTGTTGCGACCGCTTATACCGAAGCCGAAGGGATTTGGGCATCTGAGGAGGGTAAACTTGCGCGAGATGATCAACGGGATCTGCTATGTGCAGCGTAGTGGATCCCAGTTGAACATGCTGCACCATGACTTTTTACCTCACCCAAGGGTCTATGGTTATTTCCGTAAATGGCAACCGCTTTGGGTATGGGCTGAGAATCCATGGCCAATTGCGTCATCCACTCCGATAACAAATGGGAGGTGAAGAAGACTCCAGTGTGGCGCTCGCGTAGCGTCGGTCTTTGCCCGCATCGCCAATTTAATGACTCGCCGACTGGCTTGTTGAGGTTTTGTTTACAAATCAGCTTTAATTGTTGATCAGTGATGTTTTATGCGATAGAATCAACTGTAGTAGTTAAATCAATCTAGGAACCTAAACGTTATGGCTGATAGTGAGGGAGTTAAGAGCGCTGTCATTCTACGCAGTGAAGAGGATTTTGGAGGCACACCTGATTTCTTGTCTGGGTCTTCAAGTAAGAGGAGCAAGAAAAAGAAGAAGAAGAAGCAGGCAGCAGGTTTAAAGCCTATTGAGAAGGCTGTGTTTAAACAAGCAAAGCGTCTCGATGAGGCAAGTAAGGTCTATAAGGATCGCCATGAGAAGTCCAATCGTAAAAAGAAAAATGGTTGGATTAAGGATTTGGGAAAGAACTATACCAAGAGTATGTCTAAGTTAATGAAATTTTAGTTTGGTTTCTGCTCTACCCTTAACTTCGATG
>NZ_JAAHHW010000503.1 GCF_010692325.1 Moorena sp. SIO3I8
GGAACCGTCGTCTCCCCTGGTCAGCCCATCCTGCGCCTCGTGGAGGATGGTGCAATTCAAGCCCGGATTGGTGTGCCGGTAAGCGCCGCTGATCAACTCCAACTCAACAGCCAGCAATCGTTGCAAATCGGACAGAAGACTTATCCAGCCAGAGTTTCCTCAATTCTGCCCGAACTAGACTCTAGCACCCGTACCTTAACCGTTGTCCTGACCCTGGATGCCTTGGCAGTAAGGGAAGTGTCCCCTGGACAGGTAGCGAGGTGGAAATTAGCTGAAACTATTCCTACTGCTGGTTACTGGCTGCCCACCACCGCTCTAGTGCAAGGAGTACGTGGTTTGTGGTCTTGCTACGCCTTGGGGGAATTGGCTGAATCGGATCTTTCTGGTGTAGCTCACGTCTTCAGTGTCGAACGGCGGGATGTGGAAATTTTGCAGACACAGAGTAACCGCATTCTGGTTCGCGGTACCCTCCGACCAGGGGATCTTGTCATCGTCGGCGGAACCCATCGCCTTGTCCCTGGACAACGGGTGCGCTCAAAAACCGTTGCTGGGGTCAAAGTGCCATGATAGTGTCTTGGGCTAAGTAGAACAAGTATTATTGTTTAATGTTATTGTTTAAGTCTAACCTTTTCAAGACGCCCATGGTGGGTTTGTCTATCCAACAGCAAATGCTGGGTACTGCCACGACAATCGGCATCATACATATCCCATAGCCTACCCTTGAAACACTCTGTGTTTTTTCCATCGATAAAGAGCCTTAACCAAAGGTACGCAGTTGGCGATCGCCTTTCTGGTTGCCTAATGGTGTTTTTGAGTAAGGATTCAGGTTGAAAGGTTAGGAATTAAAGCACTTGTTTAGAATTACAAACAAATGCTTTGATGGTTTGCTCAAAAAACCCAATCACAGACCCTGCTTGAATACAAAAAGTCTGTATCACCGTCAATAAATTGGCTGTTCACACCCCTCGATAGATCAAGAAGCACTACTAACTTACTGATTGCTTATTTTTACC
>NZ_JAAHHW010000504.1 GCF_010692325.1 Moorena sp. SIO3I8
CCCACCTTGGGTCATTTCAATCAGATAGTTATCTCCCAAACTAGTTTCTAGCTCTATTTTCAGGCTATCTAGGATGGTTTGTTCGTCATCAACACAGATAATGGCAGTTCGATTCATAATTCGACTAAAGCATCCTGAATTGTTAAAATTAATTCCCGAGTATTCCAGGGTTTATGTAAACATCGATATAAGTTAGCATATTGTTTCGCCCGTTCAACCGCTTCCTCATCAGCTTGTCCCGTTAGCATCACTTTAATAATATCGGGATATTTGTGATGGACATTAATCAGAAATTGATCCCCTTTCATTCCTGGCATTAACCAATCGGAGACAATAATCAGAATTTGTTCTCCATTCTCATAGAGTTCATCAATGATTTCCAAAGCTTCATCAGCACTTTCAGCAAATTCATAGAGATACTTATCTTCAAAAGCTGCTTGAAGTTCCATCTCCAAGCTTTTCAAAATCGATATTTCATCATCAACACATAAAATTACGGCGTCAGACATGACTAGTTCCCTCATTGAATTCATACCAATTCTGGCCGATTACGGCTACAGATCAATTTCATCTGGCCATCTCCCGATCTGGCGATCTCCCGATTTCCCCATCTGCATCTGTAGTCCTACTTTGAAAAATTGCTATCAATAGTCAGAGAAACGGTCGAGATGGGTTGAGTAGGCAAGGTCGCGTTCGCTAGCCAACGCCCTTCGGGCTAATCGCATAAGTAATCTTACGGTCTTGATCAAAGATGAAAAGTTTTTGGTCAGCCTCACAAACCCCTTGATAAACTAGAGTTCTAAGGCGCTTAGTAAATTTCCTCAGTGAGCCGATAGCCTGGGAGTGTAATCATTATTGGTTACTATGGATGATTTAATGACATGGACTGCAACTAGTCACAGTTTTGACACTCCCCGCTCTTGCCTAGACCGGGTTTTTTTTCCTTGGACCATTGTTTATGAACTAGCTAAACTTATAACTAGCTACACTTATAACTAGCTACACTTATAAA
>NZ_JAAHHW010000505.1 GCF_010692325.1 Moorena sp. SIO3I8
CAACATTTTTTACTCTGTAAAAAAAATAAATAATACCATATATCAATGGGATTTAAACCCATATGACAGAACAAAATTTGACTTATAATTTAATTTTTAACATATTGATTTATTTTTATCTAACAAACACCATAAAAGTTATGAAAATTTTATGGAGCTACTCCCTTAGAGCTGATTTGTAAACTTGCTGTAATCCTTGTAGGCTAAGGCTTTTAACAAAAAAGTACATATGTACTTTTTTGCCAGAATACAATCATAGCAACGCATTCAGGCTTCTTAATATTTACTTTACAAATTAGCTCTTAAACTGCCACCTGACTACTCTGTAACTTCCAATAGCGGGCATAACGCTCACCTTTATGCAAAAGCGACTGATGAGTACCATGCTCTACAACCTCTCCCCGCTCTAGCACCAAAATCTGATCAGCCTCAGCAATGGTGGAAAGTCGATGGGCGATAACAATCACTGTTCGTTCCTTCTGGAACTGTTCCAATGCCTGCTGAATCAACTTCTCTGACTCACTATCTAAGGCACTGGTCGCTTCATCCAAGATTAAAATTTCTGGCTCCTTAATTAATGCCCGTGCCAGAGCCAATCGTTGCCGCTGTCCACCGGAGAGTTTATAGCCCCGCTCACCCACCACGGTTTCGTATCCATCAGGCAAAGCTAAAATAAAGGTGTGGGCTTGGGCTGCTTTCGCGGCTTCCACCACGTCATCCAAGGTTGCGGATGGACGACCGTAACGCAAATTTTCTAAAATACTGTCATTAAAAATAAACGTATCTTGACTGACCACCCCAATATCCCGTCGCCAATCTTCCAAGCGATAATCTGCTAGAGGACGGCCATTGACTAGAATATGTCCTGCCGTTGGTTGATACAGCCCGATGAACAAATCCACAATCGAAGACTTACCTGCTCCTGACTCCCCGACTAAGCCAGTTACCTTGTGTCGAGGCAGAGTAAAGGTGAGATTCTTCAGGGCAAAATTCTCATCGTTACTATAGGA
>NZ_JAAHHW010000506.1 GCF_010692325.1 Moorena sp. SIO3I8
TCTTGCGTGATAGCATATAGGTTCTAGATTTTATTGTTACCGGATTGAGCATCGATCAGGTTATCTCCAGCTCCTGCGAAGATAACATTATCACCAAATTTAGTGGTAATTCTGTCATCGCCAGCGCCCATGTAGATGATATTGTCACCAAAAAGAGTAGTGATAAAGTCATCCCCATCACCAGCAAAGATTTCATTATCCCCCCTTTCCGTAGAAATTGTGTCATCCCCAGCACCAACAAAAATCTGATTGTTGTCACTTTTAACCAGGCTGATCTGGTTATCCCCCTCCCCTGCAAAGATTAAATTCTCATTACTTTCAAAGACTGTAATCACATCATCGCCAACGCCTGTGTAGACAGTATTATTGCTGCCCATACCTACGCTAACCCGATCACCCTGATTGCCTTCATTGGCGAAGATGGTATTATTCCCCCCTTGGAAAACGGTAAGATCATCCTTGCCAGTGCTAGGGAAAATAGTAGTTTTTCCACCGCTAGCTGAAATCATGTCGTCGCCCGGTGTGCCCAAAATTGTTCTCATTATCAAAATCACGCGAAACAGTTTCGAGAATGTTAAAAGTCATCGCCCAAGCTGGCGTTGTAGAAGCGCAAAGCCTTTAGCCGCTAATAATTACCATTACTAATTCCCATGACAATAATGACAGCGCCAGCATTAGACATTGATCACTTTTTTAGTCCAGTAGTAGTAAACAGCAAACTTTTTCTGCTACTGAAAAAAATTTTAGGTGAAAACCCATAGAGCTTGATTAAATTCTAATTAACTAGGTGAAGATTAATGTAAAGATTAAATAAAGATCAACGTCAGACAATACTATCAATTAAGGTAAGGCGATTCCCTTCTACCTTTAACTTTTAACCTTTTACCAAAAAGGTGGTATCAGTCCATTTGAAGCAATTAAGCATTAATTTATTCATGCAACCCCCAATCAACCAGATCACACTTTCCCAAACTGCCAAAGACCAACTGATTAAACTCAAACGTCAAAC
>NZ_JAAHHW010000507.1 GCF_010692325.1 Moorena sp. SIO3I8
TTCAATAATTCCCACAATCCAACAAACCCGACAAAAAACGTATAAATGCCATAGGTTATAGGATTTTTATCACAACTGTCAGCTTTAAAAGCAGCGATTACACCTTCAATGAAATGGGATATTAAAGCGATACTTCCTAGCCACAATACATAATAGAGGTTACTTGGTAGAGAGCTATGGGTTAACTGTAAATAAATATACCAAATTTCTAGACCTAAAGCGCAAGTAATTAAACTAGTAGATGTTATTTTAATTAGATAAAATAATTGCTTTTTCATGCTCAGATTATCCTGAAGTTAAACCCAGACTATAAACAAACTATTTTACCTATGTTACTATGATAGATAGCGTTTGTATCTGGGTGAACACAGGAATTGCCTTGCCCGTAGCGCTATATTCTCCCTATTGCCTGCTCCCTTTGCTATACTAAGAACGCCGTGGCACTAAGTTCAGCAAAACATCAGCAATAGCCTGGGAAATTGGTAAGCCAGGGCAAAGCTCAAGCCAGAAGAATTCTCCCACTGGATTGACCTCAAGAAATACATGGCGACCATCGGGAGTTAAAATAATATCAATCGCGCCATAGTTCAAGCCAAAGTAATCCATTAGCTTCAGCAACTTTTCTTCGAGATCCTGGGGCAACTGATAGGGCTGCCAAGCGTTTAGGGAATCAACGCCCCGTCGCCGCCAGTCATAACGAGCACCTGGAAACTGTTGAGAGTCTATCGAAGCAGTAAACACTTGCTTTCCGACAATTGTGGTTCGTAACTCTAGGGTCTTAGGGAGATGTTCCTGAAACGTCATTGGACAGAACCTTAATCCATCCAAGTTGTGCAAATCCTCTGGTTTGACAGGATTGGTAAACACTACTTGCTCCTGTCCCTGCTGATCATAGATGGCAAAGGATGAAAGCATTTTGGTAATTATGCCAGACTCACATTCTTTGGCAAATTCCACCACTGCGGCTGGATTATTAGTGGTCAGGTTAAGGGGAGTATCTATCCC
>NZ_JAAHHW010000508.1 GCF_010692325.1 Moorena sp. SIO3I8
ATGTAAATACTGCCCAACCTTCCGATGACCAACTCAAAAAAACCAGCGCTAGTGATTCCCAATGGGGCATTCGCGTTGTGATTGGGGGAGATGGTTCTTGGTATCAAAAAGGTACCGGTGGTTTGGCTTATATGGATTCATTCAACTGGAACACTGATACCCCCGTTTTTATTTTTTCAGAGAATCGCGCTGGAGGTAGTGAGAAAGCGGTGGCTGAAGCTATTAGCCATGAAGTAGGTCATAGCTTGGGTCTGACACATGACGGTAATTTAACCAACCACTATTACACTGGTCATGACAATGGCAATGTCGAAACAGGGTGGGCTCCTATTATGGGAGAGGGCAACGATAGAAATCTAACTCAATGGAGCAAAGGTGAGTATACCGGTGCCAGCAACCAAGAAGATGACCTAGACATCATCACTGGGCAAAATGGTTTTGGCTATCGCCTGGACGATTATGGTAACAGTCGAACCAGTGCAGCAGCGCTATCTTTCAATGGTGGTCAGGTAGAAACTTATGGCATCATTGAACAAAATAACGACATTGACTGGTTCCAGTTCAATTCAACAACGGGCAACATAGCCCTAGATATTCAGCCTTTTGAGCGAGGACCTAATTTAGACATTCTGGCTAAACTATATAATGCTTCTGGTCAACTGATTAGCGTCTCTAATCCTATCGGTTCTCTGTCTGCTAGCTTTAATCTTGACCTCAATCCAGGACAGTACTATCTAAGCATTGATGGTACGGGTCTTGGAAACTTAGCTACCGGATATAGTGATTACGGCAGCTTAGGACAATACTCTATTACTGGCGGCGTTGCTGAATAATGGAATGATTTTAATGGAGATGGGAAGTGTGGTGTTATCGTGGCTAATCCCGATTCCCGATTCCCGATGCCCGATTCCCGATTCCCTTTGCTATATCAAAAACCCTATATCAAACGGAAAGATTACTATTAATAAATAGTGGTCAATCAGTGATTAATTTAATGACTTCCAG
>NZ_JAAHHW010000509.1 GCF_010692325.1 Moorena sp. SIO3I8
GACTTTTGGTCAGATTTCAATTTTTGAACAAAATGACGATACCATAATCACCACCATCAATAATCAACCATTAGCTGTCTTGAGTGGTGTAGATTTTGGTGATATTACAGAGGCAGATTTTGTGCTTTAATATCCTGTTTTCTTGATTGATAATTTATAAAATAGGTTAGCAAAGGGTAAAGGTTAAAGGTTAAAGGTTAAAGGAATTTGAAATAAACCTTGATAACCTTTACCCTTCTCAGCGACGTCTAGGACAACTATTTCCCAGCAAATTCTGGCAGGTACTAGCAAAAGCTGTAAATGTATCCATCTTTTCGATGTATCGCCGATATATCTTGAGGCTTGCAACTTTTGTAGCCCTTGGTTCCTAACGGGGTAAATCCAAAGCTTCCTTTGCTTCTAGGGGTGACTTTGCCTATTCCTAGTTTTTGATGCTTGGCTATATCTCCAGTTACCCAACCCTTGATCGGCTTTAATGGATTATGTCTGATGGGGTAACCGTATTTATTGAGTGCTGCTTTTTGTCTGCCTCCCTGTCCCTTGCAAATGACCAACAGCGGCTGAGTAGTTCTCAAGATCAAGGTTTCAATATCACCGACACAAGCGGCATCAATCCAGTGCTGCTTAGGAAACCTTAATTTAGTCCGGTTGTACTTAGTTTGTGATCCTGTCCCGGTAACCACAGGTTTGATTCCTCGAAGTACTTTTACTAACTTGTTGCGAGTTGCATTCACCGCTGCCGCATCCGGTAATGGTTGCTTGGCTTTGGTTTTAATTTTTTGAAGTAGACTTGGTTTCTTCTTAAGGAATTCCTCTATGGGTTTATTTCCTTTCCGTTGATTACATTTCTCGCAGGCTAGGCAAAGATTACTGACCCGATCACTTCCGCCTTTAGACTTTGGTTGAATGTGTTCGATTTGCAATGGTACGGATTGTTTACCGCAGTAAGTGCATTCCCTTCCCCATTTTTCTAGTAAGTACTCTCTAACTTCATATCCAGCTAG
>NZ_JAAHHW010000051.1 GCF_010692325.1 Moorena sp. SIO3I8
TATCTTCTCATGGGGTTGGGTTTGCACCACCATCCAATCAGACAGTTAGGTTTGAGGTTTATTCCTCGCGCCCCTAGCTTATACCCCTCCCTACTACGGGAGGCTCCTAGCTAGAACGAGCCGCACACATTAAATTCCTGAAAACTGTGGAATAGTTTATCACCACGTGTTGCGCCACCTTCGATCTTATCTGCTATTTCTCCTCGGACAGTGGTATTAGGTATAACTACAGACCCTTCTGAACCCAAGGTCTGATCCGGAACAATATGATCGGCCAAGGCATAGTTTCCCGACATGGCTACGGTCACCCCACCCAGGGCATTTACCATTGCCCTGGCCAAACTTGCTGTGAGGGTTAGGCTTCCGCAACGGTTAGGTTGACGCAACGGTTACCATCAATCAAGAGCACCGCATCAACAGCGAGTAGTAGTCGATGGGATTAGGCGTTCGCGCAGCGTGGCCTACGGCCACAGCCGACGCTAAGCGATCGCATGGTTGTTTAACAGTTAGGCTTTCGCAACGGTTAGGCTTCCGCAACGGTTACGATCAATCAGGATAAGAGCAGTAAAAGCTAGTAGTAACCCATATTCCGCAGGTTTGTCAGACCAGTAGATAAGATTTTTGGCAGGGAGCACCAAGAAACTGAAGACCCCTTATTATTTAATAATTTCATCATACTGATTGCTGTCATATTGTTGTTGCTTGATTGAGTTTATAATCTCGTTTAATGGCTTTTGCTTTAGCCACTGATGGCGTTCTTGGGTATAATCACCTTGACCCCAGTTAAAATATTGAATAAACCGAATTGCATCAACAATTCCCAAAGCATCAACTAAGGCTTGATATCCTTGTTTGATAATTTCCTGTTGGGGTTTAATCATGATCGTTATTCTCCATTTGTGTAGATTCTATTAGCCAACGCACAGGATTATCAACAGCTACATTGATTGCCCTAATATTTCGTTGAGCTTTGTTAATAAGTCGGTCATCTGTAGACAAAAATATGTCTGCACGACTACGTTCAGCACTGGCAAGGTGGGCAGCATCATAGCCAGAAAATCCTAATTTAGCAAGTTCTACAGTTCGCTCCTCTATGAATTTGCTACTCACTACTTTGATTTTAGCGATCGCCAAAATGGATTTGACGTTTTTTAGTTTTTCGAGATTTGGCATTTGAGCGAGTTCTGCATCTAAAACTGTGCTGCTAATCAGCTTCCATTGTCCTGATTGACATTGGCTTAAAATCGTTAGAATAGCTTGGGTTTCTAAGGCAATACGAGACTGAGTTTGGTCATCAAATGGGCGATTGAGACAGCAAGCATCTAAATAAATTCTATAGCTTTCACTCATCTAGTAAACAGAGGTTTTTGATTGGTATGGTTATAGCAGTTTGCAATTGGGTAAGGTACAAATTCTTGGGTTTTAGGGAGCAGGGACTGAGGCCGTAGGCCACGCTACGCGAACGGAGCAGGGAGTAGGTAAGAAAGAAGAGGGAAGTCGGAAGATGGAAAAAATCCTGTGTACCTCATAGCTAGGAAAAAGGCTATAAAACTATTGACTTATAGCACATTTTTTAATTTTCACCCAGACCTAAAGAACTAGGGATATGTCTGAGGGGGTGACAACGTTGTCACCCCCTCAGCCCCGTCAGGCTATCTGGGTCTGTAGTCAAGCTACTGTTCGCGCAGCGTGCGCGTAGCGCAATCGGTGCTTTTGAATAAAATAAGCTGAAAGCTGACCCCTGACGGCTGACCCCTGACCCCTGATAGCTGTTCGCGTAGCGTGCGCGTAGCGCATAGGTAATGGTTGCTGTTACCCAAAAGGAACATTCAACGCCCCATTTTCCTTCAGCCATTGGCACTGTTGAGCACTTAAGCCTTTAGCATCGGTAAACACTGCACCTGCTACCTCACAGTTAGAGAAATCAACACCATTCCAAATAGTATTCTCCAAATTAGCGTACTGTAAATCAGAATTTTTAAGATTAACCTTAGATAAGCGAGCCCCTTCTAAATTTGCAGAAAATAAAGACGCTTCAGTTAAATCAACATCCTTTAATAAGGCATTTTCCAAACTTGACTCCAGCAACTGAGCACCACGCAAAATTACCTCGGTCAAATCAGCAGCTCTGAGATTAGCAACAATCAAATTAGCAGAGGTTAAATCTGCTCTGACTAAACTAGCACGGCTTAAGTTGGCTCGTTCCAAATCAGCACCAAGCCACTTAGTATCCATTAACTTAGCCGCTTCTAAGCTAGCTAGATCAAGACTTGCTCCACTGAAATTAGCCTCAGGGAAATTCACAGCTCCTAAATTGGCCATCTTGAGATTGGCATTGATAAAGGTTATCCCTTTGCCAGTTGCTTCTCTCAAATCAGCCTTTTGCAGCTGAGCTAAGGACGCCTCAACCCCATCTAGTCTTGCTCCACACAGCTTAGCTTTTGCTGCCCAAGCCCCTCGGAGATTCGCCTCCTCCAAACCAGCACGAGTCAGTTTAGCTTCTGAGAGTTGGGCATAAACCAGAGTGGCCCCGGATAGCTTGGCCCAGCTGAGATTGGCTTGATTAAAGTCTGTCTCTTGACAAGACGCTCCTGAGAGATTGGCATTACGTAGGTAGGCATGGGCAAAGTCAGCCTTATCTAGATTCAAGCCCTGTAAATCAATATGACTCAGCTCGGCTTTCTGTAACGACAGTCCTTGCTTAAGTTGTTTAAGAACTTGATTAGTAGTTAATAATGTCATAGTATTGCTTATACAAAACCTGTAGTCAGTTCGTTTTGTATCTAATCTAACTTTATTTTCACACAATATGTGATTACAGCAATAATCTTTTACATAAATACATTGAGCGTTTGAGGCATAGGAGCAGTCAAAGTATTAGGGAATCGGGAATCGGAACCCACCCCGTTCGGGGTGGGTCCCGATTCCCGATTCCCCATTCCCTGCCCTATAGCTTTCATGGTCAAGTTTTCTATCAGTCGCTTTATCCTCATGGCAGCTATAGTGATTGGTGTAATTGTCCTTGTTCCAACTATCAAGCAAATTACCCAGCAGCCAGCCATGACATCCGCTTACGAATTACTGACTGACCCATTCTTGCAATTTCCTACAGAAGATTCCGTGCGAGTGGTTTGGTTTACCGAATTTCCTGGCTCCCACCACACCGTTACCTACGGCACGACTTCTTGCCGTAAGGCCACTGCTACTACTACTAAACTCAGTCGCACTCGGGAAGACCAAAAATCCCGAGTAGGCAAGCAGACCGAAGACGCCCAACTCTACCAGAACCCAATTATGCGGGATATTTGGCGTCATGAAGCGATCGTAACTGGACTGACTCCTGGTGTTCGTGTTCCCTATCAAGTCAGCAGTGTCAAGGACAATGGGCAAGTTTTCACGAGCAAACTCTTTAGCCTCAGTGCTCTACCAAACCCTCAGACACCCCAGAAAATTCTTCTGACCTCTGACCATCAACTAATGCCGATGACAGCAGCTAATCTCCAGAAGGTGGTAGAAACTGTAGGCCAAATTGATGGGGTGTTCTATGTTGGTGATTTAGTTAATATTCCTGACCGGGCTTCGGAATGGTTTGATGATAACCGGGGTGGTGCCTTTTTCCCCTGTCTTCAGGGTCGAGCCAATTACCAATTGGAAAAGAATGGGGTTAAAACTACCTACCATGGTGGTGAAATTATTCAAAATGCCCCGATATTTACTGTAGTTGGCAATCATGAAGTGATGGGGCGTTTTTCTATGGAAAAGGATTTGAATAGCCAATTCAATGACCCTTTTACTCGCGCTGCAGCACAAGCCATCTATCAGCAAAAAGCTGAACAGTTAAATCCAGATAATGACCCTAATTATTACCAAGCTTGGCTAAAAAATAATACATATAATACTGACACTTATAACGAGATTTTTTACCTACCTAATGGCCAACCTTATTATGCCGTAACCTTTGGTGATATTCGCTTAGTGGTGTTGTACATTACTAATATTTGGCGGACACCTAGCTTAAGCCCTAATGCCAAAGGTAGGTATCAAGAACGGGAACAAGATTTAGACAATCCCATCGCTTGGGGATACGGACAACATATCTTTGAACCGGTGAGTAAAGGGAGTCCCCAGTACCAATGGCTCCAGGCAGAACTCAATAGCACTGAGTTCCAACAAGCCAAGTATAAAATTGTGATGTTTCACCATCCTCCCCATAGCCTAGGGGGGAATATTGTCCCAGCTTATACTAACCCAGTGCAGATCATTGAGCGGGATCGGGCGGGTAAGGTGACAGCAGTGCGTTATGAGTACCCCAAAGACAAGGATTACATCATTCAGGATGTGGTGCCATTGTTAGAAGCTGCTGGTGTGCAGTTGGTGTATTATGGCCATTCCCATCTATGGAATCGCTTTGTTGATGGTAATGGCATGCATTTTTTAGAATCCTCCAATGTGGGGAATAGTTATGGCGCTCATGTTGGTGAGAATAAGCGCCCAGTACCAACTGGCTATAAAGAAAACTATTCCGCTACTGGAGACCCCAATGGATTAGAGCCAGTGATGCCAACCATAGAGCCATTGTTAGGAGAGAATAACCAGCCCTTGCCTTATATCGCCAGTAATGATGTGACTGTGTTTAGTATCTTGGATACTGGCACCGGTATAGTAACTAGCTATCGCTTTGATACGCGATCGCCTAATTCAGATGTGATTAAATTCGATCAGTTTCAGTTAAGGCTAAGGGATTAGGGTCGGGAGATGGGGAGATGGGGAGATGGGGAGATGGGGAGATGGGGAGATGGGGAGATGGGGAGATGGGGAGATTTTTGATGAAGGGTAATTATCCTAAAATTCTATTATAGAATAATATATTGGCTACTCTTGCTAGCATGCCTATTGCTAGCATGCCTGTTGCCTGTTGCCTCTTGCCTCTTGCTAGCATGCCTGTTGCCTGTTGCCTGTTGCTAGCTTGCTTCTCTATAAAAAATAGACACCCTTGGACATTACTTACAAAATGAGTAATACTAGAGAGTGGAGTCATGAGATCTAGCATTGATATGGAAAGTCATTCTGAGATGACATTAAGCATTGGGGAGGCAGCTAAACAGCTAGGAGTCTCTACCAAAACCCTAAGACGGTGGGCTGATGCGGGCAAAATCAGATATCAACGTTCACCTACTGGACAACGACGATTTTATCTTAAAGATATCAAACATATAACACCAAGAAATCCTCAGCCATTAACCCACAGATTGACAATCAACTATGCCAGAGTTTCCAGTGATGAGCGACAAAAAGACCTGAGGAGTCAAATTCAATTATTAGAAAATTTTAGCGCTGCTAATGGTTGGCAATACGAGACTATTTCTGATTTTGGGGGTGGTTTAAATTATCACAAAAAAGGATTGAATAAATTACTCAGAAAAATTATGACAGGGGATGTTGAACGGTTAGTGATTACTCACAAGGATAGATTGCTGAGATTTGGAGCAGAATTAATCTTTACCATTTGTGAAGAGTTTGGCACAGAAGTCGTTATCATTAATAAATCCCCAGAGGGAGTTAGTTTTGAAGACGAATTAACCCAAGACATGATGGAATTGATCACAGTCTTTTCCGCCCGTCTCTATGGCGCTAGGAGCAAAAAAAATCAAAAATTACTTGATGGAATGACTCAAGTGGTAAGGGAATTAGAGTAAGGAGTAGGTGGATAGAGGGCAGGATGGGGAGATGGGGAGATGGGGAGATGGGGGAGGTTTTTATTAAGGGTAATTATCCCGAGATGATATTAGAGAGTATGGAAGAAACCCCGGCTGTGAAACCAACTCCCAACCGATTTGAGCCAATTATACATCAAAAGGGAAGAGGCGGTCGAGGAAGGGGTTAGAAAAAAGTCGATCAGGATCAAATTCTTTCATAAGTAGAGCGAAGTCATCCCAACGTGGGTATTGTGAGCGCAGATATTCCCGATTGGAATAAAAGTGCTTGCCCCAGTTGGGACGGCCACCATACTCTAATAATATCTTTTCGGCTTCCCGGTGATAGTTTTCAATCACCTTAAAATCTGACCCTGATAAGTTAAGGCTAATATATACCGATTCTCTTTGATACAGTGGGCTTAACCAATGCTCTTCAGAACTAGCAAATCGAACTGATATGGGTAGGTTTATCCTAAATCCCTGGTTTTCTATCATCTGGTGAATTTGCTCCAGAGCTTTGATTGCAGCTGACCTTGGTATGGCATACTCTAACTCGGAATATGTGAAATTAATATTCTCAAAGGCGAGGATATTAAAGCTCTTATCCCAACGGTTTAATCCCCGTAGATTAGTCATAAAAGCTACTCTAAAGATGAGAGGAATTAGAGCAGGAAAACTCCTGGTAATCCAGTCACCGATTCCACTGCCGGATCTAGATATAGTTCTAGATAGGTTGTCTAGGAATTGTCTCCAGAATGGCATGGGCGCAACTGGCTCATCCATTTTATTAAACTTAAAGGAATAGGAGCGTGAGGTGTGGGGAAATTCAAAGAATTGGAAATGATCGTTTTCTTTGACTAGTGTGTCTATTTCTTTTCTTATCAGGTCGGTCAACATAGGTTGTTGAATATCTCGCAAGAAGAATGTCGGGACACAACGAAGGGTTAATCTAGTAATAATACCAAGGGCACCCAAGTTGACACATACTCCATAAAATGTTGGATTATCTTGTTGGTAGCGGACAACTTCCCCGGATGCTTTCATTAGCTCCAGCTCGACCACTGCACTGGCCAGTGAGCCGTTTTTGTCTCCTGTTCCATGGGTAGCCATTGCTATTGCACCAGAAATAGTCTGCTTGGTGATTGCTCCCAGGTTTTCCAAGGCCATTCCGTGTTGGTCTAGGTATTGATTCAAGCTGTTTAGTGTTATTCCTGGCTCGACAGTAACGGTCCCCCGTTCTCGGTCTAGCTCGATTACCCGGTTTAGTCGCTTCAAGGATACCAGAACACCATCGGTGCATGCAGCTTCTGACCATGAGTGCCCCGAACCAACCACCTTAACTTTCATCCTTTCGGTTCGAGCCATGGCAAGAACTTTCTTGAGATCTTCGTTAGAAGACGGCTCGACAATACTTTTGGGGTTGCAAGAAACATTACCCCTCCAATTTGACCAAGTAACTGACATATTAATTTATGAAAAATATTGTAATGGTTATTCTATATTTTAGCATAGAATACTCATTGCTTATTTAGATCTCGTTATCTCTAATCACAGCTCGCTCCTTTGGTGTCAATCCATAAATTTCAGACACTGCATAGTTTCCAAGGTTAATATCTCTTGTGTTTGCTGCTTCTATTAGCATTCTTTGAAGATTCTCTGAAATACTTTGCCACTGAGGAAGTCTGATTCGCCGCAAGTATTGTGCTTGAAAGCGAAGATAGCCTCCCCTGAGCTGAGTTGAGTAAATAGATACAAATAGTTTAGCTATACCTGATTTGAGAACTGTTTGAAGTGCCTTTAAGTCCCACTCTTGTGAAGTAATGAAATAAAGGTTATGATGAGGGTAAAATTTTCCATCTTCATAGACGATATGTGCCTTGGATTTAATATCAGGAATTAGCAGTTTAGGGTAAGTGGTCAGGCTAGGATAAATTCTATCAATTGTTCTGTACCAATTTTTGGGATTTTTCTTGGCACAGTTCCGTTTCAAAATTCTATCGGAATGTTGGGCAAGGTAACTTGCCAGCTTGGGATAATTTTCAAGTTCAACTAAAGAACCATTGTCGTGAAATGGGTTTACAACACCAAGGCCACCCCACTTGATAATACCAGTTTTAATATCTTGTGTCTTGACTAAAGGCAATTTTCTATCGGGTTCAACCTCCAGTTTTTCAAAGGGTCTAATGTAAACTTTATCTGCTCCGGTTGCTACACCAATGCCTACCTTACAACCAACCTCTTCTAAACTAGGAAAGTCTTCTTCCAGGCGACGAACTACCATAAGTTCTTCAACAGAATCTAGAATCCATGGTTTTGAACCATTTGTTACACCCGTAAGCTCGATGATACCACTTTCCGGACAAATAGAGTCAGCACAAAAATTTTGTGCTAGTTTCTTAAGTGTGTTGTATTCAACTAATGGTCGATGAGCAACTCGAACAACTTCGGACTTTTGGCACTTGATGACTGTAATCCCAGGATAAGCACTAACTTCAGTGCGAAACGCTTGAGTATCGACCATATCAATATAGTAAGCAAGATGATAATGATCAGAAACCATTGCTCGTAGTAGCTTACCGTATTTATTCTTTAGCCATTGATTGGCACAAATAAAACCTAAAACTCCTCCAGGTTCCAGACTACATAGGGCCCGTTCAATAAAAGGGACATATAAATCTGCTCGATCATATATAGTGTTATATCTGGCTCGATACTCGGCCAAGAGAATATCCGGAATCAGCTCTTGCCGAACATAAGGCGGATTGCCAACTGCATGAGTAAATGAGCCTGGTAAATCTACAAGTAGGAAGTCCCCTTGAATCAGCCAGGCTGTTAGCAATTGATAGGCGTCATCTTTATTAATTCCATGGTACTGGAGCAACCTTAAAAGTTTAATTCTGGTATTTTCAAAGCTTTGAGGATTGATCTCAACTGCACGAATAGAATTGTGGAGACTATCAACTAGTCTGATTTGATTAGAATCATGAGCAGCATAAGCAGTTAACAGTCGCTCTACAATCGGAACAAGAAAGTCACCATCACCAATCGAGGGTTCAAGTATCCGATAGTCTGGCAAAGGGCGATCTACGGTATAACCTGTCAGGTCAAGAATGAACTCTACAACCTCACGTCGGGTAAAAATTGCTCCTCGTTCTTCACTACTCTTTGCTGCAAAGCTTCTGACAGCAGAAGAAAAATCAAATAATGGCAAGGTTAGTTGCTGTTCCATTGTGACCGGACCATGACTTCTGGTATTTTAAGGTATATTAGTTTCTTAGCTGAATCAGTAGTTTAGCAATATGACGTTGAAGGTTTTCCCAATCTTCGGGAAAGTAGTCACGGGTAAAGATTTCTGAGGCATTTTCATAGCATGCGATCGCATTTTCCAAATTGTCTGTAGTCTCTCCTACTATTCTGTTGCTGTAAGCATTACCTAGGTTATATAGGGTCCTTGCCCACTCTTCGGGGAAGTCTCGTTTGGTATAAACCTCCAAAGCTAGTTGGTATTGGGCAATAGCAATTTCGAGATTATCAGCCCGGTCTCCACGGATTCTGTCACTGTAGGCTATGCCCAGGTTGTTGTGAGTACTTGCCCAATCTTCGGGGAAATCTGGTTTGGTGCGAACGTCCAATGCTAGTTGGTATGCTTCTATGGCAATTTCGAGATTATCAGCCCGGTCTCCACGGATTCTTTCACAGTAGGCATTGCCCAGGTTATAGTGAGTGATCGCCCAATCAATGGGGAAGTCTGGTTTGGTGCGAACTTCCAAGGCTAGTTGGAATGCTTTAATAGCAATTTCGAGATTATCAGCCCGGTCTCCACGGATTCTTTCACAGTAAGCTATGCCCAGGTTGTTTTGAGTACTTGCCCAATCTTCGGGGAAGTCTGATTTGGTATAAACCTCCAAGGCTATTTGGTATGCATCTATGGCTTTTTCGAGATTATTAGCCCGATTGCCACGGATTCTGTCACAGTAGGCATTGCCCAGGTTGTTTTGAATAGCTGCCCAAATTTCTGGGTTACTATGATTAGTAAAAAACGTTAGCATCGTTTGGTAACCGGCAATAGCGATTTCCCTGTTGTTGGCTGGATTACCCAGTGGAAAATCGCTGATCATAGTGCTGAATTCCCAGATAGTATTAGCGATATCTTTTGCTATTTCTGGTTCCGCTTCTGAGAGTTTAGCACTTGCCCAGGTTTGCAGGATATTGATAAAGTTATGATCGAGTTTATCTAAGTTTTCTTCCAGAAGTTGGTAGACAACTTCGCCGTCACCTTTGCTGTTGTTAGTTGCTAGCAATACCTCGTCTAAAAATTGCTGATACTCTTCCGATGAAGCCTTAGCTGAAGTAAGGGTTTCTGAACTTTCCAGACCCTTTAAAAGCTTACTCCTGATCCGCCGTAAAAAGTCAGCAGCATTTTGCTGACCCTTTGCTGTCAGATATTCGGCTGATTGTGCCATTACCTGCAATAAATCTGCATCCACTAACTCGCGGTTGCTATTAATAATTTTGATTTCTTTACCCTTGGGACAAGTTAGGAGCTGGTGGAGCAATTTGAGGTATTGTTGTCTTCTTTGTTGGTTCATTTTTAGTTATTCAGCTAATGCGCTACGCGCACGCTACGCGAACAGCCATGAGCCAATGCGCTACGCGCACGCTACGCGAACAGCTATCAGCTTACCTCCCTATTCCCTCTTAATTATAAATTCTTCATTCTTAATTCTTAATTCTTAATTCTTCATTCTTCTTCATCTGACTGCTCTGACGGAGGCAAAAGTATGGGATTCCCTTGATATTCCGCTGCTTTATCCGTAGGTAAACGACGCACTAAATCAAATTGGATTAATTTATCTAAAATCGGTAAAACTTGACTGAACTGTTGAGTTTTAATACGCTTGAGGTCATCCATGGTTACGTTTTCATCGGATAGCACTCCTTTTTCTAAAACTAAGTCAAGGACATAGTAATCTTCAGGAGTTAATTCTGACTGACCGCGCAGTTTCTGACTGACATACTCTAAACCTTGCTGAAATACCTCTGGTGTAATCTTTTCTGCTTGTAAATCCGCTGCTTTGAGTAATACATAATTAGCAATGCGATTAAACCAACGGGGTATCCCCTGGGAATGTGCGCACAGATTTCTAGCAGTTTCTAGAGTGAAGGGATGGACCGCATCAGGATTAGTTTCGTCTTTGCTAGTTTCTCTAATCCGGGCGCTAGCGAGATAGTTAATTAACATTTGATACGTGGTGGATTGGTCTAATGCTTTAATCTCTAATGCTAAATCAAATAACCCTCGTTCGGAGATCAACAAATCCCGAGTCAACCCGGAAGGATGCCCAGTCAAAATAAACCAAGCATCACCTTTGAGCATGCCTTGAGCATTGTGCAATAGTTGACGCACCTTAGCTGGGTCTTGTTTATCTAAATCATCGATAGCAATCACCACACGACTATAGGTTTCTAGCGCCCTTTCCAATAAGTCTTGAAAGGTGAGAGTGGGAAACTTTGGGGCATTAACCGGTTTAGCTTCCGTTTCAATACTTCCCCCAAACCCGGCGAATTTGGCATCAAACTTGGTTTTGGTTTTGCGAGTCGATTCACTCATCAATCCCATGGTGTTTAACAGTTGTTGCGCCCACTCATCCTCTGGCATATGTCGGGCTAGGGCAATCAAAGCAGCGGTTGCTAAATCAGTTTCAAAGGGTAGACTAATATAGGTAGCGAGAGTATCTTCACTTTTTCGTTGTAAGACGCTCAATACTTCTAAAATAAATGCTGTTTTACCAATACCAACGGAACCGTAGACTAATATCCGCTTCCGTTCGCGACCCCGCAACAAATTAAATATCTGCTTTAACTCCTGGGTGCGACCTGTAAAAACTTTATCTAGGTTTGACCTCAAGCTAGAAGCACTTTCAGAAAAAGGAATTTCTTCAAGATTCCAGCTAGTCAAAATTTCGTTGTTTTCATCCCAAAGTTTATCGGCTTCACTCATGGCTATGGCTTGGTTTTTATTTTGTTAATTACTTGGAGCAGTTGTTGAATATTATCAATTCCTTGCTTATCCTTAATTGTATGACAAATTTCATAAGCTTGGGTTAGTTCTTGTCTGGCATCGTCGATAAAGCCAATGGAAATCATCAGCATGCCTAATCCCGTTTTGCAGATAGCGATTCCTGGTTGATTATTGAGATGATTGTAGATGCGGAGAGCGTCCCGGTAATTCATCCGGGCTTTGTCTAGGTTCATGATTAAATGATGGGTGCGGGCAATGTGGTATACTGAATCGGCAAGGGCTTCTAGGTTTTCGGTGTGACTATAGATCGGGAGGCTTTGCTCTAAGCGGGATAATCCATCATACCAGCTTCCTTGCTGAACCAGCAGTTTACCAATATTACGTTGAACGTCTGCCCAATATTCGGGAAACGCTTCACGGATGTAGAACTCTGAAGCATTTTGATAGGATGCGATCGCTTTTTCCAGATTCTCTGCACTATTTCCTAGTATTCTATTACTGTAGGTATTGCCCAGGTTATTTTGAGTAATTGCCCAAGCTTGGGGGAAGTCTGGTTTGGTATAAACGGACAATGCTAGTTGGTATGCTTCTATAGCAAGTTCAAGATTATCAGCTTTATCTCCACGGATTCTCTTACTGTAGGCATAGCCCAGGATGATTTGAGTAATTGCCCAAGCTTCGGGGAAGTCTTCTTTGGTATAAACGGACAATGCTAATTGGTATGCTTCTATGGCGAGTTCAAGATTATCAGCTTTATCTCCATTGATTCTGTAAAAGTAGGCATTGCCCAGGTTATAGTGAGTGTTTGCCCACTTTTCAGGGAAGTCTGGTTTAGTATAAACGGATAAAGCTAGTTGGTATGCTTCTATGGCGAGTTCAAGATTATCAGCTTTATCTCCATTGATTCTGTAAAAGTAGGCATTGCCCAGGTTATAGTGAGTGTTTGCCCACTTTTCAGGGAAGTCTGGTTTAGTATAAACGGATAAAGCTAGTTGGTATGCTTCTATGGCGAGTTCTAAATTATCAGCTTTGTCTCCATTGATTCTGTCACTGTAGGCATAGCCCAGGTTATAGTGAGTTCTTGCCCAATCTTCAGGGAAGTCTAGTTTAGTATAAACGGATAAAGCTAGTTGGTATGCTTCTATGGCGAGTTCAAGATTATCAGCTTTATCTCCATTGATTCTGTAAAAGTAGGCATTGCCCAGGTTATAGTGAGTTCTTGCCCAATCTTCAGGGAAGTCTAGTTTAGTATAAACGGATAAAGCTAGTTGGTATGCTTCGATAGCAAGTTCAAGATTATCAGCTTTGTCTCCATTGATTCTGTCACTGTAGGCATAGCCCAGGTTATAGTGAGTGTTTGCCCACTTTTCAGGGAAGTCTAGTTTAGTATAAACGGATAAAGCTAGTTGGTATGCTTCTATGGCGAGTTCAAGATTATCAGCTTTATCTCCATTGATTCTGTCAAAGTAGGCATTGCCCAGGTTATAGTGAGTGATTGCCCAATCTTCAGGGAAGTCTAGTTTAGTATGAACGGACAAAGCTAGTTGGAATGCTTCTATGGCGAGTTCAAGATTATCAGCTTTATCTCCATTGATTCTGTAAAAGTAGGCATAGCCCAGGTTATTTTGAGTGCTTGCCCAATTTTTGGGGAAGTCTGGTTTAGTATAAACGGATAAAGCTAGTTGGTATGCTTCTATGGCGAGTTCTAAATTATCAGCTTTATCTCCATTGATTCTGTAAAAGTAGGCATAGCCCAGGTTATTTTGAGTGCTTGCCCAATTTTTGGGGAAGTCTGGTTTAGTATAAACGGATAAAGCTAGTTGGTATGCTTCTATGGCGAGTTCTAAATTATCAGCTTTATCTCCATTGATTCTGTTTATGTAGGCATTGCCCAGGTTATATTGAGTGTTTGCCCAATCTTGGGGGAAGTCTGGTTTGGTGAAAACTGTTAGCACCTGTTCGTAACCAGCAATGACGATTTCCATATTATTGGCTTTATTGCCCAGATAAAAATCGTCGATAATGTAGCTAAAATTCCAGATAGTATTAGCGATTTCTTTTGCTATTTCTGGTTCCGCTTTTAAGAATTTATCACTTGCCCAGGTTTTTAAAATATCGATAAAGTTATGATCGAGTTTGTCTAGATTTGCTTCCAGGAGTGGGTAGACTACTTCGGGGTCGCTATTGCTGTTATCAGTTGCTAGCAATACCTCTTTCAAGAATTCCAGATAGTCTTGGGATGAAGCATTAACTAAACTAGAGGATTCTGAAATTATCTCTAAAAGCTCACTCCTGAGACTACCTAAAAATTCAGCAGCGTTTTGGTTCCCATCGGCTGCTATTTTTTCTGCTACTACTGCCATTACCTGCAATAATTCTGCATCCACTAACTCGCGGTTACTCTCAAGAATTTGATCGTCTTCACCGCTGGCACAAGTTAGCAGTTGCTGGATCAAGTTGAGGTATGCTTGTCTTCTTTGTTCGTCCATTTTTACTTACCCCTATGCCCTATTCGCTACTCCAGAAAATCCACAATTTATGTAAAGTTACCAATTCTAGCAATTCTATATCCCATAATGTACAAATTGATCCCCCTAAATCCCCCTTAATAAGGGAGACTTTGAGGTTGAAAAGCGTACCTCATAACTGCGATAAACTCTATAATAACTTCTATAAGTATAGCGTTTTATAGTAACCGTGAGTTACATCTAAATTTTATTTATTCTTCCCTACTCCCTACTCCCTACTCCCTGCTCCCTTATTTAACAATAAAAAAATTCGGTCAAGCTCAGATTAACCCTAATACTTGACCGAATTATATTGTGTAAACATCAACAAGGACAGCTAAGCTGCACGTAAACCAAATAACTCCTGACTGATTAATTGTACATTATTCCCGAGTTAGTCAGCTATCAGCTATCAGCTATCAGCTATCAGCTATCAGCTTATGCAGGTAGCGCAAGTGCTTTTGAATAAAATAAGCTGACGGCTGAATGCTGACGGCTGAATGCTGATGGCTGGTAGCTTATTTATACCCCTCCCCAAAAAAAACTTTCATTCTTCATTCTTCATTCTTCATTCTTAATTCTACATTCTTCATTCTTCATTCCTGGTCGCCAGGGCGTGGCCCTGGCAAATTACTATCCTAGTCTAGGTAAAAATTTCGAATCAAAGTCACCATAACCTCACCAGGATTTCCGGTAGGTTCGGGAGTGCTCCATTCCTCTGGATAAGCGTATTTAAGAGAATAGATGGCAATAATTGTTTTCCGAACTTGTTCAGGAGAACCGACCAAGATGTGCTTGACTTTTTTAGGTTTGCGACCTTGGTTTTCAGGGTTTTGATTTTCATCAGGGTTTGACGGAAAGTTTGTACTCATGAATCGTTATTGGTTTAAAGTGCTTACATTATTAAAATATTAACTTATTAACCATTTGTCAAGGGGTTTAGGAATTTTTTTTTATTACGAAATAGGGCAATAGTATAGGGGTTTAAAATTGGGTTATTTTTTTAGGTAATAGGGAACAGGGAATAGGTAACAGCTCAAAAAATCTGTTAAAAACCTAGATATTTTTAACACGATAGTTGTCTTATTTTTTAATAAAATTAATCCTCTGGTGGGCAGTGCTCCATTCCAATTTAAACCTTTACCATCCCTTGAGAAAGCACTGCCCACCCTACATCAGATCTCAAACAATTCTGTGTACCTCATGAGTCCTAGAAACGCTATATTGAGAAATAACTCTTAATTTCACTAACTGATTAAACTGTTGCGTCAAGGCTATCTTGAGACTCTTCTAATTTATCGTCGAGGTTCTCACTACCAGTAAACACTTTAGTAGTCACTGGAACGTTAGGCTCAACTTGGAGCCACACCGAATCACTAATAGACTCAGCTTGATTGGGTCGATAAACCAGTCGGCAGGCTCCTGCGATTTCTACCTCATGACAGCAATGAGTCCGCTCACCCCGTTTAACAGTAAACACTGGCAAAGATGTCTGGTTCTTGTGATTGCTTTTTAAGGCTTGCTCATTAACGTGGATATAGGTAGCTTCGAGATGTTTGTCCTGATTCCATGTACCTTTTGGTCCCCTACGACCTTCGGTTACCACTGGCACACCATCATATAATGGAATCTGCCAAAACCGACCAACTTTTTTGGCTCCTTTGATGCGATCTTTACTTAATAGCATCCGCAGTCGCTGAGACGATATACCCAGCAGAGATGCAGCTTGTGTTGTACCGACAACCATAACTAAAATACTATTGCGGAATAGTATTGTAATCCCATCTAACTGGGAAAGTCAAGCTCAAGTAGGGAGTAGGGGAGTAGGGAGTAGGGAGTAGGGGAGTAGGGAGTAGGGAGTAGGGAATCGGGAATCGGGAGTCGGGAGTAGGGAGTAGGGAGTAGGGAGTAGGGAACTAAAATTTTCGGAATTGATTTAGGTACCTTACATAACGTCTTTCTGAAGTTCTTGTTTAACCAGTTGAGCTAAGGTTTGGGCAGCTCCTGGTTTTCCCCGAACACTCTTGAGATGCGATCGCATTTCGGACAACTTCTCTGGATGCTCTAGATAGTCTAGGGCAAGTTGGGCAACCTCAAGCGGCTCAAGCTTCCCTACCAATTCTGGCACAATTTCTCTTTTTGCCCAAATATTCGGCCATGCAAACAGACGCTTTTGCCCTAGCACCAACCAATTAATCACTTTGGCTAGGCTAGAGCCTACTCCTGGTAACTTGACCAATAGACCGGGTAAGCCATCCCAAGCCCGCATCGCATCTAACTGTTGCGTCGGCAACAGCACAATCATGGGTACGGCCAGAGACCCCAATTCAGCGGTATTCGCTCCCACTGTGGTTAAGCAAAGACAACATTGGGATAACAACTCATAGGCAGGAAAGGAATCCCAGAGTTCTACACACAAGCCACTGGGGGTTTTAAGGAATAGTTGAAGGTTAGCTGGTTGAAGGTTAGCTGGTTGAAGGTTAGCTGGTTGAAGGTTAGCTGGTTGAAGGTTAGCTGGTTGAAGGTTAGCTGGTTGAAGGTTAGCTGGTTGAAGGTTAGCTGGTTGAAGGTTAGGAGGTTGTTCGCCTTTGGCGTTCCGGTAGGGTAGGTTATCGGAGTTTGAACCTGTAACTTGTAACCCGTTAACCTGTAACCCGTTAACTTGTAACCCGTTAACCTGTAACCCGTTAACTTGTAACCCCTTAACCTGTAACCCTGGATTAATCACCGAGTCGTTATCAACTTTATATATAAGTTGTGCCTCTGACCATCCTGTCTTGTTAATAATGGGATTGTGATCACGATTGGCAAATTTGGCTAATGTTTTGAGATCTATGGTAGGAGCAACGGGAATCACAAAGCGAGTTTGGGGTCTAGCCCTATGAATGTGTTCAGCGATCGCTAAAGACAAAGGCACTCCCTGAGCTAGTTTGGCTGGTTTTGACCCCGGTAATAGTGCGATCACTTCAGTGGAATGTTCAAGGGTATCTTCCGTTAAACTTGCAATCTGAGAACCTGTAACCTTCAACCCCTGAGTAACCTGTAACTCCTGATTAACCTGAGAACCTGCAACCTGTAACCCCTTATTAACCTGTAACCCTCTAATCTCTGCCATTAAATCCCCCACTATGGTGAATTTGTGGGCATAGTTCTTAGGCACTTGAGCGATAATATCGGGTTTCATCACGCCAAAGTGGTCAATCCAGCGGTACCAACGAGCATCCCACTCGGCATAGACAACACTGCGATACCCTAAGCGCTTACTAATCACTACTGGGAAAAATTGGTCTCCCCCTAGGAATAGAACAACCCCTTTTGGATGCCAGTCCCAGTTTTCCGCTGTCTTGCCCCACAACAAGAATGGCAAAAAATCCTCTGCTGCCTGAACCCGGTCTACTTCTGGGTAGGATTTTGCGATCGCATCTTCTTTGCCCGTGGCATGAGGGCAAGGAGATAGCACTACCGATATCCGGAGTAATGAACGGTCATTCCCTAGAGTTTGCCGCAATGCCTTCACCACTGGTCGCACCCAGGTGGTCAACTCTCCTGGGCCATTGGACATAACTAAAATATCTGCTGCTGGCACTCTTCCCCACTCCTGATTATGACTATCTGGCTTGCTATCAGCTATCAGCTATCAGCTATCAGCTATCAGCTATCAGCTATCAGTTATCAGCTATCAGCTATCAGTTATCAGCTATCAGCTTATGCGCTACGCGCACGCTACGGGAACAGGTTTCAGTCAAATGCTGAGTGCTGAGTGCTGAGTGCTGAGTGCTGACCACTGACCACTGACCGCTGCTGACTGCTGACTGCTTACCACTGACCGCTGACTACAAAATATTAAGTAATGATTAAGTAAGAAGCATAAGTAATAGTTGTATAAATCGATAAAATATCCTTATATATACAGCTAAGGTTACCTTTGTCAATGATTTTTATTGTTTAGTTTTTTTAAGCTAAGCTGATTTAGTACTTCAGTAATTGTTAAGTAATTTTACAAAAATCAGTAATTTTTATATCGAATTGTATCAGATAACGGCTGAAACTCCCTGAAAGTATACGTTTTTTGATAGAAACTCTTTAGTTGGCAAAACAAAACCATCCCAACCAAGAGTGAGTGGTCACTGGTAGAGACGTTAGATAGCACATCTGTCAATAAAATCTAAATACGATCAAAACTATCAAAGGTGATCAGCCACTTACCGCCACTCAAGGTAAGGCACAGATAACGAATAATCAGGAAGGAGACCTAGCCGCATGTTCACTCACGTCAAGTCCACCATTAGACACATCACCCCGGAAGCCTTGAATGGGCGTCATTTGCTGAAGGTGGTCTATGTCGTGCTAGAACCGCAGTACCAAAGTGCATTATCAGCTGCTGTTCGGTCAATCAATCAAAATCAACCAGATATCGCTATTGAAATCAGCGGCTACCTCATTGAGGAACTCCGTGACCCAGAAAACTATGAAGACTTTAAACGGGATATAGCAGAAGCGAATATCTTTATCGCGTCACTAATTTTCATAGAAGACTTGGCCGAGAAGGTAGTCACCGCTGTACAACCCCATCGCGATCGCTTGGATGCCGCAGTCGTATTTCCATCAATGCCGAAAGTGATGCGCCTGAATAAATTAGGTAGCTTCTCCATGGCCAATTTGGGTCAATCCAAGAGTGCGATCGCACAATTCATGCGTAAGCGCAAGAAAAAATCTGGGTCTTCCTTCCAAGACAGTATGCTCAAGCTGTTGCAGACCTTACCGAAAGTCCTGAAGTATATGCCCATGGACAAAGCTCAGGATGCTCGCAACTTCATGCTGAGTTTCCAGTATTGGCTAGGGGGGTCTTCTGATAACCTGGAAAACTTCTTGCTGATGCTAGCAGATAAGTATGTCTTTAAGCGCGAGAAGAAAAACAGCGAAACCTCTGTCCAATTCAAAGACCCAGTGGTTTACCCAGATATGGGGGTTTGGCATCCTCTAGCACCGGAAATGTTTGAAGATGTCAAGGAATACCTGAATTGGTATAGTAGCCGTCAGGATATCTCAACAGACATAAAAGACCCCCTCGCTCCCTGTATTGGTTTAGTCCTGCAACGCACTCACCTAGTTACAGGGGATGATGCCCATTATGTAGCCATGGTGCAGGAACTCGAAGCCATGGGAGCAAGGGTGATTCCCATCTTTGCGGGTGGTTTGGATTTCTCTAAACCAGTAGATACCTATTTTTCTGAGGAACATGGCAAAACCGTAGTCCCCTTAGTGGATGCTGTGGTATCTCTAACCGGCTTTGCTCTAGTAGGAGGTCCAGCACGGCAAGACCATCCCAAAGCAATTGAATCCTTAAAACGCCTCAATCGCCCGTATATGGTTACACTTCCCTTAGTCTTCCAAACTACGGAAGAGTGGGAAGATAGTGAATTGGGACTGCACCCGATTCAAGTAGCATTGCAAATTGCCATTCCAGAGCTGGATGGTGCCATTGAACCAATTATCCTATCCGGACGGGATGGCGCAACTGGAAAATCCATTGCGTTACAGGACCGGATTGAATCAGTAGCCCGACGGGTGATGAAATGGGCGAATTTGCGCCGTAAGCCCAAGCTTGAGAAGAAAATTGCGATCACAGTCTTTAGCTTTCCCCCAGATAAAGGCAATGTTGGGTCAGCGGCCTATCTTGATGTATTTGGTTCCATCTATAAAGTGATGGAAGCCCTAAACAACAATGGTTATGATGTCCAAGA
Organism: Moorena sp. SIO3I8; assembly: GCF_010692325.1. GTDB lineage: Bacteria > Cyanobacteriota > Cyanobacteriia > Cyanobacteriales > Coleofasciculaceae > Moorena. The sequence goes on from NZ_JAAHHW010000051.1 coordinate 19,970, forward strand.
CTTGCCGGAATCTGCTGAGGCACTGATGCAAGAGGTGATCCATGATGCCCAAGCTCAGTACGCTAGTCCAGAATTGAATATTGCTCACCGGATGTCGGTGATGGAGTATGAACGGTTTACTCCCTACTCCACTCGCTTAGAGGAAAACTGGGGACCACCACCAGGAAATCTTAATAGTGATGGACAAAACTTGTTAATCTACGGCAAGCACTTCGGGAAGGTATTCATTGGAGTACAACCTACCTTTGGGTATGAAGGAGACCCAATGCTACTGTTGTTCTCCCGTTCCGCAAGTCCTCACCATGGCTTTGCTGCCTATTACACCTATTTAGAACAAATCTGGCAAGCGGATGCTGTGCTGCACTTTGGAACTCATGGGTCTCTAGAATTTATGCCAGGGAAACAGATGGGGATGTCTGGAGACTGTTATCCAGATAATTTAATTGGTTCTATTCCTAATCTGTACTACTATGCTGCCAATAATCCCAGTGAAGCAACCATTGCCAAGCGCCGCAGCTACGCTGAAACCATATCCTATCTCACCCCACCCGCAGAAAATGCTGGATTATATAAGGGGTTAAAGGAACTCAGTGAGTTAATTGGGTCTTATCAAACTCTCAAAGATACTGGGCGCGGTGTTCCCATTGTTAACACCATTATGGATAAGTGCCGCTTGGTGAATCTTGATCAAGATATTGCCTTGCCCGAGCAAGATGCTAAGGAGCTGAGTGCCGAAGAACGGGATACCTTGGTCGGTCAGGTGTACCGCCGTTTGATGGAAATTGAATCAAGGTTGTTACCCTGTGGGTTGCATGTGATTGGTAAGCCACCAACCGCAGAAGAAGCGATCGCAACCCTAGTCAATATTGCCAACCTAGACCGTAGCGAAGACGAAATCATCGGTTTACCCCGGATTATTGCTAACAGTATTGAGCGAGAGATTGATGAAATTTACAGCAACAATGACCAAGGCATCTTAGCTGATGTGGAATTGTTGCAAGATATCACCCAAGCTACCCGTGCTGCTGTGAGTGCTATGGTTCAAGCTCAAATCGACAGCGATGGACGAGTCTCTAAAGTCTCTAAACTCAACTTCCTCAACCTTGGTAAAAAAGAACCCTGGGTAGAAGCCTTGCACAATCTAGGGTACACCAACGTAGATTCTGAAGCGATCAAGCCTCTGTTTGACTATCTGGAATTCTGTTTAGAGCAGATAGTAGCAGATAACGAATTAGGAGCAATGCTCCAAGCTTTAGATGGGGAATATGTGCTGCCCGGTCCTGGTGGTGACCCGATCCGAAATCCCGATGTGCTACCGACCGGTAAGAATATTCACGCCCTCGACCCCCAATCCATTCCGACCCTAGCAGCGGTGAAATCTGCCAAAATTGTAGTAGACCGACTGTTGGCACGGCAAAAGCGAGATAATGATGGGGCTTGGCCAGAAACCATTGCGTGTGTGCTATGGGGTACGGATAATATTAAAACCTACGGGGAATCCCTAGCCCAAATTCTGTGGATGGTCGGGGTTAAGCCAGTGCCCGATGCCTTGGGACGGGTGAATAAATTAGAACTAATTCCCTTAGAAGAGTTAGGTCGTCCTCGGATTGATGTGGTAGTAAACTGTTCCGGTGTCTTCCGGGATTTGTTCATCAATCAGATGAATTTACTAGACCAAGGGGTGAAAATGGCCGCAGAAGCCGATGAACCCCTGGAAATGAATTTTGTGCGGAAACACAGTTTGCAACAAGCTCAAGAGATGGGGATTAATCTACGGCAAGCTGCCACTCGGGTATTCTCCAATGCGTCTGGTTCCTATGCGTCCAATGTTAATTTAGCTGTCGAAAACAGCACCTGGGAAGAAGAAGCCGAGTTACAGAATATGTATCTCAGTCGCAAGTCCTTTGCCTTCTCTTCCGATAGCCCAGGCACCATGGAACAGAGTCAGAAGATTTTTGAGTCCGCCTTGAAAACTGCTGATGTTACCTTCCAGAATCTTGATTCATCGGAAATTAGCCTAACTGATGTTTCTCATTACTTTGACTCTGACCCCACTAAAGTAGTAGCTAACTTGCGCAACGATGGTAAGAAACCAACCGCTTACATTGCTGATACTACTACTGCTAATGCTCAGGTTCGCACCCTATCAGAAACCGTCCGTTTAGATGCCCGGACTAAGTTACTTAATCCCAAGTGGTACGAAGGGATGTTGAATCATGGCTATGAAGGGGTCCGGGAACTTTCCAAACGCTTAGTGAATACTATGGGTTGGAGTGCAACCGCTGATGCAGTGGATAACTGGGTTTATGAAGATGTGAATACTACCTTTATCCAGGATGAAGAAATGCGTCAGCGGTTAATGAATTTGAATCCCAATTCCTTCCGTAAAGTAGTCTCTACCTTATTAGAAGTTAATGGCCGTGGCTATTGGGAAACTAGTGAAAGTAATTTACAGCTGTTGCGCGAATTGTATCAGGAGGTTGAAGATAGGATTGAAGGAATAGAATAGGAGTATTTGCTATAGCGGTTTTCAATTCAGTGAGGTGCAAAATTTAGGGAATAGGGAATAGGGAACAGGGAATAGTGAATCATATTCCCCCCTTATTAAAGTCCCCCCCTTATTAAGGGGGGTTAGGGGGGATCCCTACTCAAGGCAAACTGTACCTAATAATTATGGAGAAAGCTATAGTCACAATCTAGCAATTCTATATCCCATAAGGTACCTATTATCCCCCTTTGGTCCCCCTTAATCCCCTCAAATTGATCCCCCTAAATCCCCCTTAATAAGGGGGACTTTGAGGTGGAAAAGCGTACCTCATAACTGCGAGAAACGCTATCTAGCAATTCTATATCCCATAAGGTACCTATTATCCCCCGTTTCCCTTAATAAGGGGGACTTTGAGGTGGAAAAGCGTACCTCATAACTGCGAGAAAAGAGTAGCTTTTTAGAGACGTTCAATAGAGCGTCTCTAATTTTTAGGGCTTACGAATTTGCCCCCTAAATCCCCCAATTCTGGGGGACTTTAACTCAACTTAGCGGTGGGCGAAATTTGCTGTAAAAAAAATTTCTAAAAACCCTTAACCAAAACATTAATGGTTATGATTATCATATAGCAAAAAGCAAAAGGTGACCATTATGGATTCCGAATTTCGCCCAAACCCAGAGACTAATCCCGAGGATATAACTCCTAGTAATAATCCTCAAGAATCCTTTCCAAAAAAATACCCGGTTCAGCATATTTTGAAGGGGTCTCGCAAGGCCATAATCAACACCATGCATACTCTCCATGTAGTGGGTTATGCGGAAATTGTCGAGTGGACTCCTCTGCAGCCGACGGGACTTCCTGGAGAATTTATTACGATGATGACGAAATACTTAACTCTGGGTTAAGCTATTAACTTGCTGGGGGGCAAAGCCCCCTGGCAAAACCATCGGGTTTGCTCCCATGGGAGCATGTCTGGAATGGTGTGAAATCTGAATTCATAAGGTTTACCTAGCCGTAGATAGTATTTCTGCGGCTATTTTTTTTGTTAGGGAGTAGGGAGTAGGGAGTAGGGAGTAGGGAGTAGGGAGTAGGGAGTAGGGAGTAGGGAGTAGGGAGTAGGGAGTAGGGAGTAGGGAGTAGGGAGTAGTAGGAAGGAGGCATTTTATATTTGTAAAAATGAAGGAAATTTTTACAATTGTGGGGCGGGTGTACGGGTAGTGTGGGGATTTTTGTGGCAATTTTTCCCTAATTGTGAAAGTGAGATGCACCCTGGATACCCTTAGAACACTGGAATAATTTAACTCCTGAACAACAATAAAAATTTCTGCCCCTTTGTCCTAATTTTGTGATTGAGTTACGTTCTCCCAGTGATATCATGTTGAGATAAACAGTTATCAAAAAACATAGCTTCCTTCTGGTAGGTTATCTTCCTCTTCATCCCCTGCTCCCTGCTCCCTGCTCCTTGCTCCCTGCTCCTTGTTCCCTGTTACCTTTGCTAAATAATTCTTTACCTAATTATTAACCCTTTGTTACAACCAGATATTATTAAATTGCTATAATATCAAAAATATTATAATTACGATAAAAAGGTGCCAAGCGATAAACCGTTGACTTCCTTAACGGATTTAAAGGTTATTGGGGAATACGATGATCCAGAGCTAATTGTATCTAAACTGGAGCAGATGAAGGACCCTGAATTTTTGGAGCAACCAGATGTTAGGGAAAAAGGGGTTGAAGATATCTTGAATATCTTCAACTCAGTTCAAAACCCGCCTTGGTCTCACGCCACCCATCAATTTGGCTATATTGCTCCACCTCCGCCTGGTTCTACAGAAGTCCAAGTCATTCAACATCCGAGTGCCATAAAGGCGGATCCAACGTTAAAAAATAGTAGGCTAAATATTCGCCTTGATCGCCTGCGAATTCATAAGTATCCAGGGGGCGGTCTTCACAATGTTTTGGTTTCATTTGCTGCTCGCAATCAAGTGGCGGATGCTCAGGAGTTCGTTAGTTTTAGCCAAACTTATCGAGTGCCAGAAGGACAATCAGCAGGAATCGCAGGCTATCCAGTTTTTATTGGTTTGAATGTCGGTTCTCAGGGGATTGCCTTTGAATGCTCTACAGTCAATGTCAAAAATGAAGCGGATCAAGCGGTGTTATCTGCCTTAGAGTCTTCACCCTTTCAAACCGGTTTGGAACTATTAACTACTGCTCAACCTGCGATCGCACCCTTCACAACTCTCACCTTAGGATTAGTCAAAGCCCTCGCTAAACGTAATGAAAATGTACCGGTGCAGAAGTTTTATTTAGGGTTAGACTTTGAAGATGCGGCCATGGGAATTCGTCTGGCGGAAGGTAATTATATTGCTGTTCAAGTTCCCGATGAGACCACTATTGACTGGAACAAGTGGATTTATAAACCACAATTAGGCCAGATCCTTCACAAAGCTGATGGCTCATCCCTGGAATACAACTACCTGGTGTTTCGGGTTAGTCGTTATGTGGATTAAGGAAAGTAAGCATTCAGCTATCAGTGGGTTACCCTATCGCTAACCCAACCTACTGCTCCCGACTCCCGACTCCCGACTCCCGACTCCCGACTCCCTGCTCCCTTACATGAAAAAGGATTAAATAAGATGCCCCAACAATTTAATCATGGCTATGCTTTGCTGATTGGTGTAGGAGAATCTAGATATTCGCGCTTATCTCTACCTGTAACAGTTAACGATACTCAAGCCATTTATGCGGCGCTTATTGATCCGGAATTATGTGCTTATCCAGATAATAACGACCATATTCGAGTATTAAATAACAAAGAAGCAACACGAGACAATATTCTAGAGGGGTTGCAATGGTTACAGGAGTCAGCAAAAGCTGATCCAGAAGCTACAATCTTCGTCTACTACTCAGGCCATGGTTTGTTGAATAAAGAGGACAATCGTTACTACTTATTACAACACGATATTAAACTTACTAAACTGGCTGCTTCCGCATTATCCGCTGAAGTTTTCACCGAAGCTCTGCGACAAATTCCAGCAGAACGTTTATTAGTGGTAATTGATAGTTGTCATGCAGCAGGAATGGCAACTTCCAAAGATCCAGAGGAAATCATCCGTGAAGTAGAAAAGGTAGATATAGAGCTGGCTGATGAATTCGAGGATTTCCAGCGGGTTTCTCCTTCCAAGGGATTCGTCGAGCAACTGAAACAAGGAAAAGGACGAGTTGTGTTCACTTCTTCCAGGGGTGAAGAAAAGTCTTGGATACATCCAGATGGACTGTATAGCATTTACACCAATCATTTTCTGGAAGCGTTACAGGGTGCTGCCAATAAACCAGGTGATACAGACGTGAAAGTTTCTAACGTGATGAATCATCTTAGTAAAGTTGTTCCTGAAAGCGTTCGTAAGTTTTATCAAAAACAGCAAACCCCTAATTTTGATATGGCCACAGAAGATTTTGTAATTGCTAAACTTAAAGGTGGTAAAGGTTTTAAGGGATGGCAGGAGGAGGAATCTGAAGCTGAGGAGAAGATTAAAGAGCTTGCTTCTGTAGAGATTAAAGCAGCAGGTGATGGTGCAGTTGCCGCACAAAATTCTACAGTTATAGCTGGAGCGGATGTTATTGGCGAGGGTATTGTATTTGGCAATCAAAACACTGTTGAGAACAAGACTATGAATCAAAATACTACTGATAATTATACAAAATATAACATCAAGATCAACAAAGGCGAAAATATTAAAATTGGTGACAAATCTGAGGATAATTAATTACAATGTCATAAGAGGTTGTCTGAGAAGTATCATTTGCTACATCCAAGCCCCCTAAATCCCCCAATTTTGGGGGACTTTTACCAGCCAATTGGATTCTTGTTCCCCCCAGAATTGGGGGGCTAGGGGGGCAAAATTCAGTATCAAAAAACTTTTCAGATATCCTCTAACAAGCACTAGAAAAACGTAGATGATTTTTTATCAAAAATGTAGTAAATAGTAACCTAAAATGCCAGTTGATAACCCTAGTGATATTATAAAGCGCATTCAATCAGGTAACTGGAATGAATCTGATCTAGAATCTTTGCGTCAATTGCTCCAGAGTAATGATAACGACACCCTACAACAACTGAGTAAATTCAATATTTCTATTGATGAAGGTAAAGACATTCATATAGGCGATCGCAATTATTTTAATTGGAGCGATGAAGCTATTCAAGCGGTTGTGGAAGTAGTGCAACAGGGTAAAGGGGTTGCCGTTTTTAATCCCACAGGGAAAGTTACCATCTACAACTACAACAACAACTTTAGGGAGGAGCAATCTACACCTGAACTTACACGATTAGTTACCAAACTTAACAATGCCCGGCTGCAAGGTGAAGAAGGCGATCGCAAAACAGGAAGCTTTTATACTTATAACATTTGGTTAGAGGATGTATCTCTGGAAAATTCCCACGATTCTACTGAAGATAATTGCCATATACAACAGTATACCATCACCGGAAAATGGAACTCAAAAGTTTACACAGAAATAAATGCCTTCGGTTTACGAGTTGATACACCTTGGGGACACAATAAAACCCCCCATGGACAGTTCACGGTTAAAGTTGAAATACTCAATGGACGAGTTACCCAAATTAAACCTGATGTAGCTCGATATAATGATAGTGCAAATAACTACGCAGCTGACAAAGCAAAAAAATTAATTAAGTCAGAAATAAGTGGGGTTTTGCGAGTTTTTTAATTCTATGAAACCCTAGATCGAGATAGATTAATCCATCAGCTGACGGCTGAATGCCTACATCAAAAAAGCTTCCGCAAAAACCAACAAACTTTATATCCTTTTTTATAATTATAAAATACACTTAGGTTTCTTCTCCCGACTCCCGACTCCCGACTCCCGACTCCCGACTCCCGACTCCCTTTCCTAAACAATCATGACTTCCTTAACCCTTGATTTCCAATCAATTAACCTTACCGACGAGCAATTTTTCCAGCTTTGTCAAGACAACCATGATTTAAAATTTGAACGCAATGCTAATGGAGATTTAATTATTATGTCACCTACTGGCGGCAGCACAGGAAACCGTAATCTAGAAATAGGCTACCAACTTCAAGGCTGGAGCCGTCAAAACAAGTTGGGAATTGCTTTCGATTCTTCCACTGGTTTTAAACTCCCCAATGGTGCCGACCGTTCTCCGGATGCATCTTGGATACCATTACAAAGCTGGAATAGTTTAACTCCTCAACAGCAAGAGAAATTTTTGCCCCTATGTCCTGACTTTGTGATTGAATTACGTTCTCCTAGTGATACCTTAACAGCAATTCGAAAAAAAATGGAAGAATACCGAGACAATGGCACTCGTTTAGGTTGGTTGATTAATCGCAAAGAGCGACAAGTCGAAATTTATCGACCAGGTAGAGAGGTGGAAGTTTTAGAGTCTCCCACTCGTTTATCGGGAGAAGAGGTTTTGCCTGGTTTTGTGCTGTATCTTGATTTAATTTGGTGAAAGCTTAAAAGCAGTCAAAGCTCAAAATCCTCTGGATCTATCCCTTTCGCTTTCAATTGTTCCAGCAATGATTGCATACGACTTCTTTCTTGATCTAGAGCTTTCTCCGCTTGCTCTTTGAGTTCAACAATTTCCAAATAGCTCGCAAACCGCTCACCATTAGGATAATACAGTACCAATTCTGACTCTACTAACTCAAAGGTAATTCCTAAACGGGGACTAACCCAAGCATGCATCTGGGGGATTGGTTCTAAGGTTTCTCCTGAACGCAACCAGCCTTTTAGTGTTGTCCGATTTGGATCATAGATATAGTACTCTTCTACTTTATGGTTTTGGTAAAACTTGAGTTTATCCTCTTCTAATTCTTTGATAGTGTTTGTGTGTGAGGCTATTTCAAAAACTACCTGGGGATTAATGTTATCTTCAACCCAAGTTTTGTAAGAACGCCGATGCCCTTTCGGTCTACCGATCACCACCATCACATCGGGTGCTTGGTTAATTTTTGGTTGTCCTTCTACTGGATACCACAACAAATCCCCTGCTACAAACACATTGGGGTCATCTTTAAATTTAAGGTCTAGGCCAGACTTAATGGTAGTAATTAGTTCAAATTGAAGGGTATTGTCCGCCAAAGGTTGGCCGTCACTTTCGGGATAAAAAATGTCATCGGTAGTTGGTTGGATCTGCTGAACCATTGTTAAACTTTTACCTGAGCTGATAATGAAGAATAGGGAATCGGGAATCGGTAATCGGGAATCGGGAAAATGGAGCAACTCGTTCCAAGTTATTGATCATAAACTCAGTGCATCTCCTACCTTTTGGTGGTGCGTTACGGGGCTACTGGCTACGACCTTGAATATCATGGCAATCCCTGCCCTAACGCACCCTACACCTGACTTCTGACTTCTAACTTCTGACTTGCGCGTAGCGCTATACTTGATCAGGATCGACTCCCATAGCTCGTAAACGAGCAGCCAGTTGTTCAGCTCGTTGTTGAGCTTGGGTAGCTTGTTGTTGAGCTTGGGTAGCTTGTTGTTGAGCTTGAGTAGCTTGTTGTTGAGCTTGAGTAGCTTGTTGTTGAGCTTGGGTAGCTTGTTGTTGAGCTTGAGCTGCTTGTTGTTGAGCTTGAGCTGCTTGTTGTTGAGCTTGGGCTGCTATTTCTTCAGCAGTAGGTAGCACAATTCCTTCTAAAGTAGCCCAACGTAACCAAGTAGTATCAACATTATTTTTATAAACCCCTTGCCAACGGACTAAGGCTAATCCTAACCTTTCGCTAATTAGTCGTCCTTGTTCATCTTCAGTTAAAGGCTGATAGACGCCATTGTGTAACCTAAATCCCGCAAAATCCTCTGGATTAAACGGGTCGTACCAAAAATATTCTGGTACTCTGACTTGGTCTTGATAAACTACTTTTTTAGTAGTTTTATCTGTGTTGGCTGTACTGTCAGAAATTAGCTCAATAATCACATCAGGTGCTTTACCTTCTTCCCAAACTACCCAACTTAGTCGTTCGGCTTTGGGAACTCCAAGCACTACAAATACATCCGGACCTCGGAAGTCTTGATTCTTAATTTGTTCTGTACTGAAATAAAGAAACATATTACCCCCAAAATAGCCATCCTCCCGCTGGGCTAACCAAGGGTATAACGGGTCAGTCAGCAATTCCATCTGAAGTTTATGTCGTTCCGTTTCCATGGGAATACCGTCATCACAAGGAAGTTCATATTGAGTTGGCGGTATAGGAGGAGTATTAGGCACAACAGCAGAGGTCATAGTTTTAGACATAGTGGTGGTATTTCCTACTCAAATTTAACGCCTATCGCTAAGGTATCGTTGAAACTCGCCAAAAAACCCAGCCGTTGGTTCTGTCTTTTTTGACCAAACTATGGTATTGGAGTTGCTACACTATAGCGGTTTTCAATTTGGTGAGGTACAACTTTTAGGGAACAGGGAACAGGGAACAGGGAACAGGGAGCAGGGAACAGGGAGCAGGGAGCAGGGAGCAGGGAGCAGGGAGTAGGAAGCAGAGGGACTTTTGGCAACGTTACACAAGTTAATACTGTGAGGTTTATTTTTGTCCAGGTACCTACACTAGCTATTCTATTAGTAGTAAATTTTTAGAGGACAACATCGGAATAGTTTAGGGTCGCAAAGGTCAATCGCTAAAACAATTCTATAGCGTTAATTATAATTATAAAATACACTTAGGTTTCTACTCCCTACTCCCTACTCCCTACTCCCTACTCCCTACTCCCTACTCCCTATTCCCTACTCCCTACTCCCTACTCCCTACTCCCTACTCCCTACTCCCTTTCCTAAACAATAATGACCACCTTAACCCTTGATCTCCAATCAATTAACCTTACCGACGAGCAATTTTTCCAGCTTTGTCAAGACAACGACGATTTGAAATTTGAACGCAATGCTAATGGAGATTTAATTATTATGTCACCCACTGGCGGCAGCACAGGAAACCGGAATGGTAGATTAAACCAACAGTTGTTTAACTGGAGTGATTCCGATCGCGTAGCGTGGCCTTCGGCCTTTGGAACTGGCATTGCTTTCGATTCTTCCACTGGTTTTAAACTCCCCAATGGAGCAGACCGTTCTCCCGATGCTTCTTGGATACCCTTAGCACGCTGGAATAGTTTAACTCCTCAACAGCAAGAGAAATTTTTGCCCCTATGTCCTGACTTTGTGATTGAGTTACGTTCTCCTAGTGATCCCATAACAGCAATTCGAAAAAAAATGGAAGAATACCGAGACAATGGCACTCGTTTAGGTTGGTTGATTAATCGTAAAGAGCGACAATTGGAAATTTATCGACCAAGTAGAGATGTTGAAGTTTTAGAGTCTCCCAGTAGTTTATCGGGAGAAGAAGTTTTGCCTGGTTTTGTGTTGTATCTTGATTTAATTTGGTGAAGGTTTCTAAGCAGTCAGCGGTCAGCGGTCAGTAGTCAGCGGTCAGCGGTCAGCGGTCAGCTATCTTGCTTTAAACCTGTATGGTCTTTTTTTTTCTGTCCAATAAAACTCCGGATATCTTTTGCATTTTGCCTCTTGCCTCTTGCCTTTTTCGGCAATCGATGACTTGACAACCCAGATACAAAAGCTGATTGCTGAAAGCTGATTGCTGAAAGCTGAATGCTTCCCTAGAAACAAGAGACTGAAAAAATTTTTGTTTGTTGACAATTATTGATGATTTTGTTAACGTATCCAGGGAATTACGATGTAAGCAGTCAGTAGTCAGCGGTCAGCTTATTTTATTCAAAAGCACCGATAAGTAGCGTGGCGACAAGCCTTTGGCTGTGCCCGTAGCCCATCAGCTGATACCTGACGGCTAATAGCTGATAGCTGATAGCTGATAGCTGACGGCTGATAGCTGACGGCTGATAGCTGATAGCTTACATTACGATTCACTCAATCCTGGAAACGGGAGTCAAACAAAAAAACAAATAGTGGAATAAGCTTATGGCGCTAGTTGTCCAAAAATACGGTGGTACCTCGGTGGGCTCTGTGGAACGCATACAAGCCGTTGCCCAGCGAATTCTCAAAACAGTGCAACAGGACAATTCTGTGGTAGTGGTGGTGTCCGCTATGGGTAAGACTACCGATGGTTTGGTACAACTAGCGAAAGCCATCTCCCCTAATCCCTGTCGTCGGGAAATGGATATGCTGCTATCCACCGGTGAGCAAGTGTCCATTGCTCTATTATCCATGGCCCTACAGGAATTAGGGCAACCAGCTATTTCCCTGACTGGCGCTCAAGTAGGTATTGTAACAGAAGCTAAACACAGTAGCGCTAGGATTATGCAAATCGAAACCGAGCGGCTGGAGCGGTCTTTAAACGAGGGGAAAGTTGTAGTAGTTGCTGGTTTCCAGGGCATCACCAGCACTGATGACTTAGAAATCACTACCCTAGGTCGGGGTGGCTCTGATACCTCAGCCGTAGCCCTAGCTGCAGCACTGGGGGCATCTCGGTGTGAGATTTATACCGATGTACCGGGGATTTTAACCACTGACCCCCGGATCGTACCGGATGCTCAACTGATGCCGGAAATTACCGCTGATGAAATGCTGGAATTAGCTAGCTTAGGGGCAAAAGTCCTCCATCCCCGTGCCGTAGAAATTGCTCGCAACTATGGCTTAACCTTAGTAGTCTTATCCAGCTGGAGCGATGAACCTGGCACTAGAGTAATTTCCCCAAGCTCTCCCCCCCGTTCCTTAGAGGGATTAGAAATTGCTCGACCAGTCAATAGCGTAGAATATGACACCGACCAGGCAAAAATAGCCCTATTACGAGTGCCCGATTCCCCTGGTGTAGCAGCACGGTTGTTTGGTGAAATTGCAGTTCAAGACCTAGATGTAGATTTAATTATCCAGTCCATTCACGAACAGAATACTAATGATATTGCCTTTACCGTCAATACCCCTATGATCAATCGAGCGGAAGCAGTAGCCGAAGCCATTGCTCCCGCCCTGCGTCGCCAAACCACCCCCGATACCCAAGAAGCAGAAGTAATGGTCGGTAGGGATATTGCTAAAGTCTCGATCACTGGGGCAGGGATGATTGGACGTCCTGGGGTTGCAGCTCAGATGTTCCAGGCTTTAGCCGATGCCGGTGTCAACATTGAGATGATTTCCACCTCCGAAATCAAAGTCAGCTGTGTGATTGATGCCCTCGAATGCGATCGCGCGATCGCGGCCTTGTGTAACTGTTTCGATATCAACAATACCCCCATTCATCTACCCATTGCTGATCAAGCAGCAGATAGTGACCACTCCAGCGAGATCACCCATCCCCCCGTTCGAGGTGTAGCCCTAGACATCAAGCAAGCCCGTCTAGCCATTCGTCAAATTCCCGATCGTCCAGGCATGGCAGCCAAGATATTTGGAACCTTGGCAGAGCACAATATTAGTATTGATATGATTATCCAGTCCCAACGCTGTCGAATCATTAATGGAATTGCCACCAGGGATCTTGCCTTCACAGTACCTCAAGCCGAAGCAGAAATGGCTCAGAAAGCCCTACAACAGATCGCACCAGTGATTGGGTGTAGTGAAATTCTCCTAGATGCCGATATTGCCAAAGTCAGTATTGTCGGTGCTGGCATGGTTGGACAACCAGGGATCGCAGCACAAATGTTTGCTGCCCTAGCTTCGGAACAAATCAATATTCAAATGATTGCCACCTCAGAAATTAAGATTAGCTGTGTTGTTGCCCAAGACCAAGGAGTGCGAGCATTGCAAGCTATTCATAAAGCCTTTGGTCTTGCTGGAAGCCAAAAAATCGAGGTTCCAGCTTAGGACTCTAGAGAGGGGGGAGTGTGGGAAGATAGGGGGATAGGGAGATAGGGAGATAGGGAGATAGGGAGATAGGGGGATAGGGAGATAGGGAGATAGGGGGATAAACCAAAATTTCCTTTCTTGATGCAGTCGCTCATGGGGGGAACCCCCATGAGCGACTGCATCAAGACAATGACTAACAATTCGTGATTCGGATATGAGGGGATGTTTCGATAAATAGGCGCGAAAATCCTGACTATTTGCCTAAAATTCTCCCCATCTCCCCATCTCCCCATCTCCCCATTTCCCCACTCTCCCCATCTCCCCATCTCCCCATCTCCCCATCTCCCCATCTCCCCACACTTACCAACAACCTTATTTATTTCCAGGCAAGAACTTTAATATGTCATTAAGAGCATCAGAGGAGTTGTTTCCAGGGGAGTTAAACTTAGGGACACCTGTTCCCGATGGCAGGGAAGGAATAAAGTCAATGGATTGACCTGAGGATCCCGGTAGAGTAGCTAGGGCTACGCGATCGCCTCCCACTTGTCGTAGCACATCCAATACCTGAACGACCTCGTTGTAACTAGCCTCCTTGGCAGCATAAAGAGCCATCAACCCATAAGGATTGGTTTGACGATATGCCTGCAGTTTCTTTTTGAACTGCTCTTGGGTTACCACTGGCTCCTGTTCAACGTAGAGTTGACCAAATTCATTAAGGCTAACCATTAAGATTTCCCGTCCTTGAGCCTTAGCAGTACTTGCCTTAGGCAAATCCACGCTCAGGGCTTGCTGGCGAGATAAAGTAACAGCTGCCAAAATGAAAAAGGTCAGAATACAAAAAATCACATCAATCAGGGGAACAATCTCAACCCGAACCTCTTCCGGCGAGCTATCCATTCGCAGTCTTAGAGGACGGACTGCCATGGGGGAAGGAGCTGAATCCTTTTTTTTCGTCATAAATTTTTCCTGTGACTAAGAGCTTTCTTCTTGTTGTAACCAATCTTGTCGATAAAGCAATTCCAACTCGCTTCCAGCTTTGCGGAACACTTTAACTTGGTTAAACCAAAAAGCCTGAAATAGTCGATAGAAAGCCAGACTGATAATCGCCACAATCAAACCTGTAGCTGTGCTAATCAGTGATTCTCCAATCCCCTGAGTCACCCCATCGGTGGAAGCTGTGCCAAGGTCACTAATGCGAATGGAACCCAATGAGTTAATCAAGCCCAACACTGTACCAAGTAATCCCAACAGTGGTGCTAGAGCAATCACAGCTTCCAGGAGTTTGTCTCCCCGTCGCATAGCAGCTAATTCATCATCCGCAGCCGACTCTAGAGCCAGTCGGAATACTTCTGGGTCAGGATTATTCAGTCGTAAAGGAGCATACAAATATCTACCGATGGGTTGTCGGCGTGACTCTAGGGCAATCTGTCTAGCAACATGCCAGCTACCAGCTGCTGCCTCTAGAACACGATTAACAATTATGCCTTCCCTCAACGCTATAGTTGCCCAAAACCAGATCCGTTCAAAGATTGTACCCATAGTCAGGATCGATAGAGCCAACAGAGGCCACATGGCGATCCCACCTTTTGCAATAAGTTCGACAATATCCACGACTTGCCCTTACTTCCAAATAACTCAGTGGTTTATCAATCTTCTATTGATTTTCAACCACTTGCCAAGAAACTGATCCTATTCTCCACGAGTTAACTGATTAGGTCAGGAAATTTACACTTGGACTTTAGCATATCCGGTACAGAGTGTCTTAGGTAGTGCGGGGAGTGTGGGGAGATAGGGAGATGGGGAGATGGGGAGATGGGGAGATGGGAAGATGGCGAGATAGGGAGATAGGGAGATGGGGAGATAGGGAGATGGGAAGATGGCGAGATAGGGAGATGGGCAAAAATTTCATTTGATGTTCTTCCTCTGATTACGATAACCAAGTTCCCTATTAGGGAAAGCCTCAATTTTTGGTTTCATGGTGGAATGGGCATCTTGCCCGTTTCATGGTGGAATGGGCATCTTGCCCGTTTCATGGTGGAATGGGCATCTTGCCCGTTTCATGGTGGAATGGGCATCTTGCCCGTTTCATGGTGGAATGGGCATCTTGCCCGTTTCATGGTGGAATGGGCATCTTGCCCGTTTCATGGTGGAATGGGCATCTTGCCCGTTTCAACTGCCTAAATTCTAGTAAAAACTCTAATCAAACGGGTGGTTATCCCCATAGTCGGTTTCTGGAAGAATCTGGCACTATAAATAGTAGCTATAGAGTATTGAGCCATTGTTTGGTACATCAGAGCCGGAGAGTTCCCCAGTCCGGTCTATAGGAAAAACCCCTTTTGTGGTTGCTTCTAATTGGAAGAAATCTTAACAAGTGTGGCCCTTGGGGATAACGAGTTTGGCTGGTCTCGGCTTATGAGCATTTAAAACCAGTCGTTTAAACCATTAGTTGGAGGTGTGGCTTTCCTACCCACGCAACTTGGTATGGGATGAGGTATTCAGCCGCAAATTTTGATGAACAATCCAATTCAATCTTTTTACAACTGGTATCGCAACACTATCCGCCATTCCAAGTACCGCTGGTGGATCATCTTGGGAACCCTAGTTTACTTTCTTAGCCCCATTGATATTTCCCCAGACTTTATTCCCATCATTGGGCAAATTGATGATATCGCAGTTATAACCCTGCTCGTTTCAGAGCTGTCTCAGTGGCTAATTGACTTTGCCAAAGCCCGCCAAAGCGAAAAGATTGCCAATGACTCTCAAGACCCTGAAGTCAAGACTGTGGATGTAGACTCTATTGGTGTCTAGTTAAGCGTCTTGAGAGGATAATGGCAGAAGTGATGATGTGAATCTACTTCTGCATTTTTTTTTGAATTACTTAGGGGCGGGATGAATATGAGTGGGGTGGGCATCCTGCCCGCCTGGAAGTTGAAACAGGCAAGATGCCTGTTCCACCCCTGATGCCCCGAAGTTGAAACAGGCAAGATGCCTGTTCCACCCCTGATGCCCGGAAGTCGAAACAGGCAAGATGCCTGTTCCACGACTGATTTCCATTCCACGGACTTTTAGGGCGAACGACGGGACTCGAACCCGCGAGTGGTGGAACCACAATCCACTGCCTTAACCACTTGGCTACGCTCGCCATAATCTTACCGTTGTTTATTATAGCATCTTATTTGTTGGTTTATCAACAATCTATAAAATTTTGATGGTAATTACTCAGTCAGTCAGGAATGAATAGAGTCCTGAGGTTTGCTGACCATGGCGGCAATTGTCTTGCCCTGAGGGATTTCCATCAAACATGCAAGACGTTACCACCATTTTGCAGTTAACCTGGAACTCGAAGGCTTGATAGGCATCGTAATATATAATATATCGTTAAAAAATTCAGATGAAGATTTCACAGGTTGTCACCGCTTTTGGAACTATAGTACTTGCGGTGGTGGGAGGCTCAATGGTGGTGACCAATCCTGGACAAGCTACCTATGAAGATTATGCGGTTGAGCAACTGAGCAAGTATCTAAAAGAAGAAGTTTGTCCCCAAGCACCGGAAACCCTAGGCAGTTTCCTGCGCCGTCAGTGTACCATACTGGTGGATACAGGACGACCCCAAATTAAGCAAGTTGTTGCCCAGACCACAAAGCGAGAAAATTTTTTGCTCTTTAGTATTTACCGCACTGACCTGGATGTTAGTACGCTGATCCCTTCATACTCCTTTGAAACTGTAGGGATCTGTCAACAATTTTACCTTTACAAGGCTGATGAAAAATCATACTAAGGGTAGTTGTTAGATGGCGAGCACTGGTCTTTTTGTGGGGATGGTTACCTTAGACCTGGTATACCTCAGCACCAACCTACCAAGCAGCAATGAAAAAATAACTGCTTCTGACTATACAGTAGCGGCTGGGGGACCAGCAACGAATGCAGCAGTAACGTTTAGCTATCTAGGGAATCTAGCTAAAATTCTCGGTGTGGTGGGAATTAATCCGATTACTCAGCTAATTCGCAGCGATTTGACCAGTCATGGCGTAATCATCGCTGACCTTGATCCAGCTAACCCCCAACCACCACCAGTATCTTCGATCATTGTTACGGAATCCACAGGCGATCGCGCAGTTATTTCGATTAATGCTACTAAAATCCAAGCCAGCAGTACACAAATACCTCAGGATTTAGACTTGATGGTGGATGTGGTGCTCATTGATGGTCATCAGATGCTGGTTAGTAATGCGATCGCAAAATTTGCCAAAACTCATCATATCCCTGTAGTCATGGATGGCGGTAGCTGGAAGCCAGGATTTGAAACAATTTTGCCCTATGTTGATTACGCCATTTGCTCAGCCAATTTCTATCCACCAGGGTGCTCTGGCCAAGAAGAGGTGATGGCTTATGTCCTAGACGCTGGGATTGATCACATTGCCATTACCCAAGGAGAAAAACCAATTCAGTATCGTAGCTTAGGAGTGTCCGGTGAAGTACCCGTACCCCAGATTCAAGCAGTAGATACCTTGGGAGCTGGGGATGTGTTTCACGGTGCCTTCTGTCACTATATTCTACAGAACGAGTTTACTGATGCCCTAGCCGCCGCAGCAAAGGTAGCTTCCAATTCCTGTCAGTTTTTTGGGACTCGTCGCTGGATGGAATAAGATATCGAAAATTAGAGCAACAAATGTTTGTCTGCCCACACCAATGGAGAACTAGAAGGGCTTATAGTCCGATGTGTAATCACAAATAGGCACGAAACCTGATGCAAGACTACCAAGCTCCCTGGTACCTAAGAAATGGCTTATTTCAAAGTATTGCTACCACTTACTGGTACGGCACGACCTGGAGTTGGTGGGGGGAAAGAGTACCTTGGCTTTCCCATTTGCCCCTGATGCCCTGGCAGGAACACATATTTACTGGTGCGGATCAGGTACCGTTGCGCGGATTGTGGAGTTGTCCTGACAATGCCAAAGGTACCCTGATTGTTAACTATGCCCTTACAGGGGATGTCGATAATGGTTGGTATAGTCGTACCCTTGCTCGTAAAGCCTACAGCAATGGTTGGGCAGTGTTAATTTATGATTGGCGCAGTAACGGACGCAGTGCACAACTATCCCCAGTCCCATCTTCTGACGGTTGGCGAGAAGGGGAAGATCAGTTGCAGCTAGCCATGCAATTAGTAAAGATGGGTTGCCCAGAACCTGTCGGTTTGGTGGGCTTTTCCATGGGGGGACAGTTGGCATTGTGGGGACTTAAGGCAGCAGTTGATAACAATTGTTCTCTGGTCAGGTTTGGAACAGTTTTGGGTCCTAATCTCGAATCGAATCGCTCCATAGATTATTTGCTATCTACGCCAATAGGACGCTTGATCGAAAAGAAGTTCACTCATAAACTCAGGAAAATATCTCAACAACGGTTAGAAAACTTTCCTGAGGCTGTCAAACCTGGTGTAGTGGAGTGCATTAACTCAATGCGGAGCTTTGACCACTATATGGTGATTGATTACTACGGGTTTGCTAGCGTTAATGAATACTATCAGAAGACTAGTGGACTTTACCTGTTGGACAGGTTAGCTTTGCCCTATTTGATCATCTATGCTGCGGATGACCCGATTTTTGACCCTACTATTATTCCAGAATTGGAAGAGCGCACGAGTAGTAATCCCTATGCCAACTTAATTTTAACTGCCCAAGGGGGTCATGTGGCTCACATTAGTACAGGCAAAGGTGATGTGGATGAATTTTGGGCTTTGAATCGGCTTTTGGAATTTTGTGATGCTCAATTACTTCCTGGCAATCCTGAATCACGTTAAGCTAAACATGACCAGTAAACATGACCAGTTGGATTTTTGAGTCGCTATTATCAATTTTCTATGGGTACAATTACCAAAGTCGTTGTTTATTCCCTGGGACTTTTCTTTTTCTGTACTACCCCAGTTTTTGCTCAACATACTCAACATAATAGTTCAACTGCCACTAGCCAGCAACAACAGATAGAAACGGTTAATCTACTATCCCTACCGGAGGTATTACCGGAATGGAAAAAAGCCCGGGTTATCTATTTAGGAGAAACTCACAGCAGCCAAAAAGATCATGAGGCGCAGTTAGCGATTATTAAAGCACTAACCCGTGAAAATTCCAAAATTGCGATCGCAATGGAAATGTTCCAGCGCCCAGCTCAAGATATCCTGGATCAATACCTAGCAGGAGAAATCACAGAAGCTGAGTTGGTTAAGCAAAGTGAGTATGAACAACGCTGGGGCTTTCCTTGGGAATATTATGCTCCCCTGGTACGCTTTGCTAAAACTAATCAACTGCCTGTGTTAGCCTTAAATACACCTACTGAGGTCACTCGTAAAGTAGCCCGTAGGGGTTTAGAGAGTTTAACCTCTGCTGAGCAGGAACATATTCCCCCATTATCAGAAATTCGCACAGATAACGCTGATTACCGCAACCTGATTCAGGGATTCTACCAACAACATCACCACGCCGGTCATAGCAATAGTCGCAACTTCGACAATTTTTTCACTGCCCAAGTGTTATGGGATGAAACCATGGCAGAGAAGATTGCTTTGTTTGCCCAAGCTAACCCAGATTATCAAGTAGTAGTGATTGCTGGGCAAGGTCATATTATCTATGGCTACGGTATACCCAGTCGGGTTGCTCGACGATTCAATAATCAGTTGGAACAAATTTCCGTTTTGTTGGGTGTTCAGTCAGAGAAACTGGCAGGAGAAAATGCGATCGCAGATTATTTATGGGAACATCTCTTTTGAATTAAGAATGTAGAATGTAGAATGTAGAATTGGGAATTTATAATGTAGAATTGGGAATTTAGAATTTAGAATTGGGAATTGGGAATTGGGAATTGGGAATTTAGAATTTAGAATTGGGAATTGGGAATTGGGAATTTAGAATTCTTAATTCTCCATTCTCCATGCTTAATTCTTAATTCTTAATTCTTAATTCTTAATTCTTAATTCTTAATTCTTAATTCTTAATTCATTCAAATTGTCTTAGTTAGAGTCGATGTCCCCTATTAAGGGGAGCACCTCTCCTTCAGAACCGTGCATGAAACTTTCGCCTCACACGGCTCCTAGATATCCTATCCTTTTGGATTGCTCCAATGTATCTGTTGGTGGCAGCTTTGGTGTACTGCTAATAAATTCTTAGTTTTCCAATTGTCGTGGTTTCCATCGATATGATGGAGGTGTACATATTCGTCTTCTAAGAATCTCAGCCCACAGAATCCACAGGATTGGTTTTGCTTTTTTAAGGCTGTAGAGGTAGCATCGGAGTATAACCTTGAATTCCGGTTACTCCAGTAAACTAAGTCACCGTCGTAAGGTGACTTAGTCCCCTTTACGTTGACGTGCTGGTTTTGTTTGTAGCCTACCTTAGGGAATCCCTTTTTACATAGTTCGTTTGCTTTGTACCGGTTTACCTTCTTTTCCTTTCGGAATTTACGGTTGGCGGTTTTATTCATGAACCAGAGGGAATCTCGGGAACTGCTCATATCACAGCTGCTGTGGTAGTTTCTCCAGCCACGCACAATTGGGGCTAACTTTTTGGCTTTTACTTCAGCACCATAATTCGAGTTGTTAACTACGGCTTTAATCTTCTTTCGGATATTTCGGTGGTTTTCCTCTGAGGGAATTGACCGGAACTTTCCGTTTTTCTGGACGCGGAAGTTCCACCCCAGAAAGTTGAAGCCGTCTGTCGTTTTGGTTAGTTTGGTCTTTTCTTCACTAATTTCCATCCCACGCTCTGCTAAGAAGTTTTTGACTTTGTCTAGTATCTTCTTGGGGTTATCTTTTGGTTTTAGAATGAACACCATATCGTCAGCATATCTTAGGCTGGTGTGAATGTTCTCTATTCCGTCAAGTGCGATATTGGCTAGTAAGGGACTTACTACTCCACCTTGGGGGGTTCCTTGCTCAGGAAATTCCAGGTCAACTCCTGCTTTAAGACAGCGGAATATCCCAGTCTTTAAACTTACTGGTGCAATTAACCTATCCATTATGGCGGTGTGTGAGATACGGTCAAAGCATTTCTTGATGTCTAGTTCTATGATTCGCTTGTTTATGCCGTTTGCGTCTGATTTTAGGTGTAGTTGTAGGCGTTTTTGTACGTCTTGCGCACATCTACCTGTCCTAAACCCGTAGCTGTCGGCACTGAACGTAGCCTCATGGGCTGGTTCAAGGGCGAATTTGGCTAGACATTGCCAGGCTCTGTCGGCGATGGTTGGTATTTTCAACATCCTTACTTTCCCATTCTTTTTAGGAATAGGAATTTCACGAAGTCGGCTATGCTTCCAGTCAGAGGCATGGTCGTTCAATGTATCTACCAGTTCCATACGCTGTCTGTAGTTGAGGCTTGACATGCCATCAACTCCAGCCGTTTTTTTCCCTTTATTTAGTTGGGACACTTGACGGACTGCCAAAAGTTGAGCTGAACGGGACTTCAGAATCAGTTTTTGTAGAGACCGTGCCTTCTTCAAGTCACCATCTCGAACCGCTTTGTACACGCGCTTTTGTAGGCGGAAAAGGTTCTGGCGGAGTTTCTTCCACCTTTGGTTTTTCCAGAGGTCGCTATATCTGTTTGACATGCGTCTACCTATGCTCTCCTTTGGTTTGTGTATTCTGGATACCCGTGCCCAGTTTCCATTAAACTAAGCCAGGGAGTCACCTCACAGCTGACTCGTCTCCAGAACCGGACGTGAAGTCGGGTAAGGTTTGTAGATTACTCTACTCCCCTCCCCTAAGAACCGGACTTGACAGTTACCCATCATCCGGCTCAAGCCTTACTTCAAGCCTTCTGCTTGGTTTTCTTTTTGCCATGAAGAAGCTT
>NZ_JAAHHW010000510.1 GCF_010692325.1 Moorena sp. SIO3I8
TAGTGACATTTGCTTCTGACTCTATCTTTCCATCGTAGGCCATGGGGCTAACTACCTTCTTAGGAAATCGACCTTTCCTAAGAGTACCTACGTGGTTACTTCGTTCCTGATTACCATTCTTTATGCTTTTAGAGTGATACTATCCACCGGGAGTTTTAGAGAAATCATCATAAAGATGCCAAACCTTATGATTCTATGTCCTCCGGAACTTTTGTTTCCAGCGTTTCTAGCCTTATTGCGCTGGTTGAAGATTACGATGGTTCAGATGTATCTTCCCTTTCGGTACTCATGAGCATGTTGCCTGCTACTAGCTCCATATTTAGCGCTGTTCGACCCCGCTTCAACCTAGAGGTTGTTAATTCTCAGTGGTTAGGGGTAGGGCTGTCACTCAGATTTCGTGAGGGTTGGTCTTTCACCAACATGGTAATCAAGTTATCAAGGTATTTTCCTTGTGATTAATCCCCCGATTTATTTCGGTTTCTAATCAACGAATCGCACTGGCATGTTCTTCACGTTGCCTACTTATCTTAAGGTGTGTCCGGCCTAATCTATTAATGGCTTTTTTGCGATTGGATGTTCGCGAAGCGTGGCCTACGGCCTTGCCTTTCTTTTTGCGAGAAACCCGACGTTGATAAAACTTTAGTTTTTTTTCTCCTTTACGATAAAACCTGGGATTCGGCTCTACACCTCCCTTAGAATCAGTGTAAAATTCCTTGAGTCCTACGTCTAATCCAACATTAGTATGAGCAGGCTCTAAAGATTCTTTTGTATCAATTTTTATACAGAACTGGACGTAGTAACCATCTGCGCGGCGCACCAATCTAACTCGTTTGATTAGCTTAAGATCGTAACGCCATAACTCCCAAGTCCCTTTCAGTTTTAGCTTTCCAATACCTTTCTTGTCTAAGAAATTTATTGATTTAGCATCCCCTGACAACTTCCAGCCCGATGTCTTGTAATGAAGCTTCTCCCACCTGGCTATCGCCGAGGTGGGAGTGTCCT
>NZ_JAAHHW010000052.1 GCF_010692325.1 Moorena sp. SIO3I8
AACCCGAACTACTGTCTTATGCCAAGACGAAAGAAAACATTCCCGTGTGGCCACAAGGGGTATGGTAAAACATGCCACCGATGTGATCAAAAAAACCGAGCACGGGAAGAGAAAAAACAGCAAAAACGGCAGTGGGAGTCTAGTTTTCAAGATGATCCCATTGACTTAAAAAACCTTCCTACCCATGTGGTGGTCAAAGCCCGTGGGATAATCGCTGGTTTGGAAAATCACCAGGATTACAGAGAATTTGGTGGCAAGCGGCTGCGCCACAACCGCTGGATCATCAGTATTCCTGTAACGCGCAACTACCGAATGATTTGTCACGACCAGGGTAGCTTATTAGTTCCTCACGCGGTTTTGTCCCACGAGGACTATAATGTTGGTAAACCAGGTGGTTAGTTATTAGTCACTACTTATTAGTTTTAAGTTATTAGTCACTACTTATTAGTCTTCAGTTATTATTCATCAGTTGGAGAGAGACCTGGAAAGGTTATATGCTGAAGGTAGAGATAGCTGGTTGCCTGAAAACCCATGCAAATTTATCTGGACTATAGCGCCAACACACCACCAAGCCCAGAAGTGATTACAACTATGCAAGAAGTGCTTACCCAGCAGTGGGGTAATCCTTCCAGCTTACACCAGTGGGGTCAGCGAGCGGCCATTGTACTGGAACGAGCTAGAATACAGGTAGCTAGGTTAATCAATGCACCAGCAGAATCGATTATATTTACCTCTGGCGGTACTGAAGCCGATAACTTGGCAGTGATGGGGGTTGCCCAAGGCTACAAAAAACCCCAGCATATGATTATTTCTAGTGTAGAGCATTCTGCGATCGCTCAACCAGTAGCCTGGTTGGAACAGTGGGGTTGGCAAGTGACTAGGCTACCAGTGGATTCACTGGGACGGGTCAATCCCAGTGATTTAAAAGCTGCCCTACAGGCAAATACAGTTTTAGTCTCCGTCATCTACGGTCAAAGTGAAGTAGGTACGCTCCAACCTATTGATGAACTCGGACAAATTGCTCGTCAACAGGGTGTCCTGTTTCATACCGATGCAGTTCAAGTAGCCGGACGGCTACCTATCGATGTTCAACAACTACCGGTGGATTTGCTGTCGATTTCCAGTCACAAAATTTATGGTCCGATGGGAGCAGGGGCACTGTATATCCGCCCTGGTGTGGAGTTAGTTCCCCTGATCTCCGGTGGTGGACAAGAATCCCGATTGAGGTCTGGAACCCAGGCGGTGCCAGTAATTGCTGGGTTTGGCATGGCAGCAGAACTAGCAGCAGCGCAAATGCTAACAGAGACACCTCGGTTAATTCGATTACGCGATCGCATGTTTGACCAACTCGCTGATACTCCCAATCTCATTCCCACTGGTTCTCGAGACTATCGCTTACCCCATCACGTTAGTTTCTGTGTGACTTCCCCTGGTGAGGGTGTCACTGGAAAAACTCTAGTGCGCCAGTTTAATCAGGCTGGTATTGGGATTAGTGCAGGTTCCGCTTGCCACAGTGGTAAACTGAGTCCGAGTCCGATCTTGTTAGCAATGGGTTACAGTGATACAGCTGCTTTGGCTGGAATTCGGTTGACACTGGGGCGAGATACCACAGAATCTGATGTAGATTGGACGGTGATGGTACTCAAGCAAATTTTAGAACGACTGATGCCACAACCAACATTATCCACGGTCTAAGTTAAAGTCTAACTTTGCTCAAAAAAGGCTCAATTGCTCCTATGGGTAGGGTTGATTGGGTGGGATTAGTGTGGCGAGACATTTATATTTGAAGCCATTAATATTAAAGTCTTTGATAAAGACACATACGGACAGACTCATGAGTGAACTTCCTTTGAGCTTAGAAGATGCGATCGCTCAAGCTAAACAAGCGACCAAAGCCGCCCTAGATGACGGTCAAACCAGGGTACAAGTGGAGTTGGTCTTTCCAGAAATTGCCCTACAAGCCCAGTCAATCGCCCAAGCATTTATTCCGATATTTGAGCAGTATGGCTCCGGACTGAAAATCTTCTTTCCTGATACCGGTGCTTCAGCCCTTGCCCATCGTGACTGGGGAGAGGTACCGTTTAAAATTACTGATGTTGGCACCAGTCGCTCCCCAGCAGAAACTAGAATTGATGATGATGACCAGCTTTTCTTGCTAGTGGGTCCGTCTGCCGTGGAAGTAGCCCAAGTGGAAAAGATTTGCAATTTGGCTGGGGATCGCCCTTGTGTGATCCTAAATCCTCAGCTCGAAGATGTCTCGATTGTAGGGATTGGCTATGCCGCACGTCAGTTACGCGATCGCTTCCTGAAAACCCTGGAGTCTTGTTATTATCTGCGACCCTTTCCAGGAGGGGCTCTATGGCGTTGTTACCCTTCTGTGTGGCAAGTATGGCTAGAAATCGATCATGAGTATCAGTTGGTGACTGAAGAACCCAGCAAACCGACAGCAGAGGCTATTGAGCAAATTATACTTAAGGCAAGTCTAGTTAACACAACTAGCCCAGAAGATTCTCAAAGTATACCATCTGCCCAAAAAAAACAGTCGTTATTCTCAGGTATCCAGAAATTCTTAAATGCTCTGAGTCGTTGAACTTACAGTTGAACTGAGATCAGAAAAACGTTATTAGAAATCTAGCTAGCGAGGCCAGAAAACCTCGTCTGTATAGATCCGGGAGTGTTAAGCTACCTCTTGGCTAGTTAGTGGGATGAAATTTTAGAACTATCATGGAGGGAACCGGCGAACTGGCCAAGGCAAAAGGTCAAAAATGTGCGCGTATGTGGAATTAATGCTTTCCGAATGTCTAACAACCTAGATGCTCAGCCACCAGAAGTAATCAAAGACGAATTTAACCTAGATAACTTCCTAGAAGATATACCTGATATAGAGGAAGTGGAAAAAGCAACTACTGATATCATCCCATACCAGACCGATGATGCTGGAGAACCGAAAGTTGGCATGGAAGAACTAAATAGCTTAGCTGATATCTTTGAAGGTCAGACCCCTGATTTGGATCAAACCTGGCAAGAAGAAGAAATTATCGCTCCAGATAACCAGCAGTTGTCTAGCCAATCAGACAATTCTATCACTACAGACGAACCACAGGATTTATCTGACCTGATTAAAGAACTTGATGAGTTGGACATTCCGGAGGCAGCAGAGTCTACCGAGGAAGATTTACTCAGTTTGTTCGATGAGGAATTTCCAGAAGAAGCAGCCTTTGAGTTACTACAGTCAAGGGAGTCAACTCGAAAGGATAGTCAACCTAACCTTACTCCAAGCCTGACAGATAAAGACCTTGAAGAATTACTTTCTTTTGGGAGTAGTGAGGGAAGCCTAACTCAAAAAACTAACCCAGCGGACGAATTAAGTAGTTTATTTGATGATACCTTTTTTGAAGAAAATAGCTCAAGCTCGGAAAGTACTCCTCCCACCAAATTAGATAGTTATGGGATGGGCAAACAGCAGCCTATCCCACCAAGCACCCCACACCCGGACCCCACCCACACCGACCTGAATGAAGATTTCAATCTGGTCAATGACTTGGAGCTGATTCCAAATCACCCCCCTGCAAACCATGAACAGCCAGCAATTAATTCCCCATCAACCACAGGGTCTCCAAAGCCCACCTCGACTTCAGATCGACCCAGTGAGCCGTCTACACCCACTCGTAGTCCAACTGTCAAAGGAAAAAATAGAAAATCCCATCCCATAAAATCAAACAAATTACCAGATTCATCACCAAAACCATTACCAACAACCCAAGATCAATGGCAGCAATTAGAGCAGCTGTTGGCAGAAGCTACCGCACATTACCAAAACGTTGATTTTGACAGTATAAAACCTCTGGATGTGACCTTACCCACTGCTGAGGTGGGATCAGAGCAGAAAAGAATATTTGATGAACTAGAACTCCTATTAAATGAAACTAGTAGCCCTGAACCTAACCACTCCCTAGACCAAGAAACCCCGAAAACCAATCAGGTGGATTCAGTAGAGGATGACTTTAAAGAAATCGAGCACTTGCTAGAGCAGGCAAATCAAAGCATCTCTGCTATCCCAGGAGGGATGAACCAGGATCTGTCTCGCCAAACAAGGCGTCCGAGGTCTAAGCTATTTGAACAAACCATGCGGGTACCGGTTAAACAACTGGACACCCTGAGCAATTTAGTGGGAGAACTGGTGGTTGGTCGCAATAGCTTAGAGCAAGATCAAGAACGGCTGCGGCAATTCTTAGATAATTTATCCCATCAGGTATCGAGCCTCAACGATGTGGGTTTGAAAATGCGGGACTTGTATGAGCGAACCCTGCTGGAAAATTCCCTATTGTCTAGTAGTAGGATTTACCGCACTACAAGCATCCAAGAACGGGAACAAGGAAACCAGAATTGCACCAGCAAAGAAGACTATCACCCCCTGGAAATGGACCGCTTTACAGGCTTCCATTTGCTATCCCAAGAGATCATTGAGCTGATTGTCCGGGTTAAGGAGTCGGCATCTGACATTGAGTTTTTGGTGGATGAAACCGACCAAGTAACTCGTACCCTCAGACAGGTAACTAATCAACTCCAAGAAGGACTGACGCGATCGCGTATGGTGCCCTTTGCCCAGGCAGCAGACCGCATGCCCCGTGCAGTCAGGGAAATTTCCTTGCAGGAAGGCAAGGAAGCCGAGCTACACGTTGAGGGGCGGGAAACCTTGATTGATAAAATGATCTTGGAACACCTCTATGATCCTATGACCCACCTGGTCAACAATGCCATTACCCACGGGATTGAGCTACCAGAGGAACGGCTGGCTGCGGGGAAGCCTAGGGCGGGTAAAATCACCCTCGGGGCATTCTACCAGGGAAATCAGACGGTGATTTCCATCTCGGATAATGGGGGGGGCATTGATCCAGATCGAATTAGAGCTAAAGCCCTTGAAAAGAATCTCATTTCCCCAACTGAGGCAAAAACCCTGAGCGACTTGGAGTTGTTCAATTTTATCTTCCACCCTGGGTTCACCACTGCTGAGAAAGTGACTGATACCAAAGGTCGAGGGGTAGGCATGGATGTGGTGCGCACCTGCTTAAGTGAAATTCGGGGAACTATTACTATCGACTCTACTCTCGGGCAAGGAACCACCTTTACCATTCGCTTACCCCTGACCCTGAGTATTTGTAAAGCCCTCTGCTGTGTAAGCGATCGCGCCAGAATTGCTTTTCCCATGGATGGGGTGGAAGACATGCAGGATGTCTCCCCTGACTGCATTCAGACCAATTCCCAAGGTCAAGCCTTTCTTCAATGGCGGGACACCCAGATCCCATTCAAGCCCCTCTCAGAGTTGCTGACCTACCATAGCCAACTCAGCCGGGCTAGTGTCTATGGCAGCCAACGGGAAGACAACCTGATTTCTGTGGTGGTACTGCGCAGTACAGGTAACATGCTCGCCGTAGAGGTTGATCAGGTATTAGGGGAGCAAGAAATTGTTATTAAGCAAATCGAAGGCCCTGCACCCAAGCCAGTAGGCATTACCGGGGCGACCGTCTTAGGGGATGGTCGAGTGATGCCCATTGCTGACGTTCTAGAACTGATTGACCTTGCTATGGGTCGGATTCGTAAAGATGGTGGTGTTGCGATCTGGCAAAGGATGGAAACTCCAACCGCCAGCGGAGCCGAGGTCAATCTGATCAAATCTGATCCCATGGTGTTGATTGTGGATGATTCAATCACAGTCCGTGAACTCCTTTCTATGACCTTCAGTAAAGCTGGTTATCGGGTAGAACAAGCCCGTGATGGTCAAGAAGCCTGGGATAAACTCCGGTCTGGTTTGCCTTGCGAGATCGTATTCTGTGACATTGAAATGCCCAGAATGGATGGTCTAGAACTGCTATCTCGCCTTCAAAAAGACCCAGATTTGTGCGAAATCCCCCTGGCCATGCTCACCTCTCGTGGTGCTGATCGACACCGGAAAGTAGCTGCTGATCTCGGTGCTAGAGGCTATTTTACCAAACCCTATCTAGAAGACGTGTTACTAGATGCTGCCCAACGAATCAGGCAAGGGGAAGTATTGTTAGCTCGAAGTAATCAATAGAGGTAATCCCAACAGGTAACTGCGGGCAGCATCTTCAACCAAATCATCCCAATGCCAAAGCAAAGACCATGACCAGACCTGGTTAGGGTAACAATACCTGTGGAGGATCGTACTTTTCGGGATCTAGAATCGGGGAATGGGAATTATGGATTGGGTACTTTAAAAACTAAGCTAATGACAATAAAAGCGTTTGACTTGAATTCGCATCAAAATACGGCATCGGGTAAGACAGGTCGGTTTCGCAATTGGATAGTGGGGTTCACGAAAAAACCGATCTCTCTCAATTCCCCAGCTTCCAATCCCCATTTCCTCATACCGTTGATGACACTATCGTTGTGGGGACTACCTATCCTATCAGGGTTAGCTGCCAAAGCCTCAGATATCCCACTAAAAGTGGGAGTTGTGCAGCGCTTTGGAGATGAACCAACTGACAAGCTCACCCTGAAAGCTGCCCCGGACGATCAGCTAACCGTCAAATTTTTAGGCGGTGATATGCAACCGAAAACCAAGCAGCTTAGCAGCCTTAAGCTGGAAATAGTCAATAAACCGTTACAGCAGCCCCAGATCGAAGAGTACGTGGTCTTGAGTAACCATGGGACCTTTGAAACTGCAGAAGATAGTGCCAATAAATGGCGGGAAAAGGGGATTGAGGTGGAAGTTGCCAAGCCTGACCGCTGGCAGGTGTGGGCAAAACGGAGTGTTTATCAAACGCCTTTATTGCGACGTCTACTGCTAGCAAGTATCAAAGCCAAAGGTGATACTACTGCCTATATTGATACTAATGTTGTCACCGAGGTGCCCCATGCTTCCTTTGTGATTGGTAACTATCGCTACCATCGACGGGAAATCGATATTACTGCTGGTAAAAATCTGATCTGGGTTAGCAAAGGAGAAAATAACCGTAGGACAAGACTTTATCCTGGTAGTCTACGCATCCAGCCCAATGCCTATGGTGACTATACTTTAGTAAATCAGGTACCTCTAGAAAGCTACTTGCGGGGTGTGGTACCTCATGAAATTGGAGCTGGAGCACGCTATTCAACCGTAGCTGCTCAGAGCATTATTGCTCGCACCTACGCCTTGCGGAACCGACGCCGATTTAATGTTGACGGTTACGAACTCTGTGCGGATACTCACTGCCAGGTTTATTTCGGAATAAATCAAACCAATCCAGTGGCTGACCGTGCGATCGCAGCCACTAAAGGTCTAGTGCTGACCTACAACAATGAGTTAGTAGATGCCCTGTATTCCGCTGCAACTGGTGGAATCAGTGCGCCTTTCAGTGATGTTTGGAATGGGTCAGAACGTCCTTACTTAAAAGCAGTGGTAGACTCCCCATACTCCCTCTGGAATTTGTCACAAAAATCCTTAGCAGACGAACAAAATTTCCGTGAGTTCATGAACTTGAAGCAAGGATTTAATGAGACTGACAATAGTTACTTATTCCGCTGGAAGTACAACAATAGCTTAAAACAAGTCACCAGCCATTTACAACGCTATCTCAAAAAAACCAAACATCCCCTTGCCAACTTCACTACCATTGAGCATATGGAAGTGGTAGAGCGTTCACCAGCAGGACGAGTGCTGAAAATGGCGGTAACAACGGATCGGGGTATCCTGGAGCTGAGTAAAAATGAAGCCCGCAGCGCCTTTGGTCCTCCCCGCAGCACCCTCTTCTACGTAGACCCGATTTATGACAAAGCCAACCAAACCCTCAAAGGCTTCGTGTTCGTAGGTGGCGGCTTTGGACATGGGGTTGGCTTCAGCCAACACGGTTCCCAAAATTTAGCTAAACTCGGTTGGTCCGCAGAAAAAATTCTCAGCTTCTATTATCCTGGTACTCAAATTCAGCCTTTGAACAATTCTATTATCTTCTGGCAAAATGCCAGCGCACTAGTAACACCCTAGTCTAATCAAGGGTAAAAGGGGGGAGAAGGGGAAGATACGGAAGAATTTCAGGAAAATTACCTCCTTCTCCTCCTTGATTTAGCAATAAGCGCGTGATTTCTCCATCACCCTATTACCTAATCATCTCATCACCCGATTTTCGGCGATGGGGAAGTAAAGAGCTCAAAGAGTAAAACACCCAACTTGTAAGCTCTGTTACTTCCCCTCTGTTATTAGTACTTATAGTAGTACTTAGTACAGTGCTTCCTCTTGATGAGTAGTGATCGTGCAATCAGAAGTGGGGTAGGCCACACAGGTCAGAACGTAGCCAGCCGCAATTTGCTCATCATCCAGGAAAGATTGGTCTGACTGATCAATAGTACCACTCTCTATTTTGCCAGCACAGGTAGAGCAGGCACCCGCACGGCAGGAATAAGGCAGATCTACACCTTGCTCCTCGGCAACGTCGAGAATGTAATCGTCCTCAGGAACGTCAAGGGTTGACTCGCCATCTGGTGTTTTCAAGGTGACTTTGTAAGTTGCCATGTTTTAGTAATCCTCTCGATTTAAAACAATAGTAGAGACGTTGTGAGTATACGGCAAAAGCCTATCCTTTGGTTCAAGGAGCTTGGCATGCTTATTTTTACTCCATCTCTGATACTACGGGAAAACTCTCAGTAGATTAAGACCGATTAAGAATGAAAGGCTTAATCCCCAATTCGATAAGTTTTACTTATATATTTTTCACAAGTATCTACACCAGAGAGTTAGCTGTAAAACCGATCCATGAAAATGCTCTAATATCTAGGTTTAACAGGTTTTTTAAAGATCCTATCTCCCTCAGATAACTTTGGCAAAATCCTTAGGAATTTATAATTAGAAATACTTATCATTACCATCCAAGACCTGTATCCACACATGGGGTAATGTGGTGATGGATTGATCGATAAAAAGGTATCTCACCTGCCAGGCTTGAGATCAGTTTTGCGGTATCATGGTAAGTTTGCAATGACCAGCAAAAAAGGAACAGAAACTGCAATGGCTCAGATGTATTACGATACCGACGCTAACCTAGACCTACTGGCGGATAAAACTATAGCTATCATCGGCTATGGTTCTCAAGGTCACGCCCACGCCCTTAATCTTAAAGAAAGTGGTATGAATGTGATCGTGGGACTGTATCCAGGTAGTAAGTCTAAGACGAAAGCTGAAGAAGCAGGCTTAACCGTCCACACAGTGGCTGATGCTGCTAAAGCGGCTGACTTGGTGATGATCCTGCTGCCCGATGAAGTGCAAAAAACCATTTATCAGGCAGAAATTGAGCCAAATCTGACCGAGGGTAATGTTATTGCCTTTGCCCACGGCTTCAATATTCATTTTGGTCAAATTGTTCCCCCAGAGTTCGTAGATGTGATCATGGTTGCTCCCAAAGGTCCAGGACATTTGGTGCGGCGCACCTATGAACAGGGAGAAGGGGTACCTTGTCTATTTGCTGTTTACCAGGATGCCACAGGCCAAGCACGCGATCGCGCCATGGCTTACGCCAAAGGAATTGGTGGTACCCGTGCCGGGATTCTTGAAACTACCTTCCGGGAAGAAACAGAAACTGACCTATTTGGTGAGCAAGTCGTATTGTGTGGCGGCTTGAGTGAATTGATTAAATCCGGATTTGAGACCCTAGTCGCTGCTGGTTATCAACCAGAATTGGCCTATTTTGAATGCCTTCATGAAGTCAAACTGATTGTTGACCTAGTGGTGGAAGGTGGTTTAGCTAACATGCGGGATAGCATCTCCAACACTGCTGAATATGGTGACTATACCCGTGGGCCAAGGATTGTTACTGATGAAACTCGCGCCGAGATGCGTAAAATCCTCAAAGAAATTCAATCAGGTCAATTCGCCCGTGAATTTGTCTTGGAAAATCAGGGAGGTAAACCGGTCTTCACTGCTATGCGCCGTCAGAATAAAGAACATCCCGTCGAGGAAGTTGGTAAAGACTTACGCGCTATGTTTAGCTGGTTGAAAAAAGTCTAAGCATTCTTGACCGTTGACGGTTTACTATTAACCTTTTAAATCAAGACCTCTTAAATCAGGACTTACTTATAATCAGGACTTACGCTATGACTCTACTTGTCGGATGGAGAAATAACTCATATGTGGCGTAAGTCCTGTAAATTCTAGATTTTATAGCAGTCGAAGTCAAGGTTCAGACATATTTCTGTTCCCTGTTCCCTATTCCCTGTTCCCTTTAAAGCAAAATAGTATGTCCTAAACTATACTTCCGTTGCTATAGTGGGAAGATTATTAATCCAAGGGTTTGCTGCTTCCAACTGAGCCGCTAATGCCAATAGTGTTGCTTCTGATGCTGGAGGTCCCACTAACTGAATTCCTACAGGTAAACCCTTGTCATCAAAACCAGCAGGAATTGCGATCGCAGGAAGTCCAGTAGCATTAAATGGTGGACACGGTCCAATCCAATTAATAATATTCTCCAAGGTTTCTTCATAACTCAAATCGTCCCATTCTCCTACCCGAATCGGTGGATGTAAATAAGTAGGCAACACTAGCACATCATAAGTGTTAAAGAATCCCACAATTTGACGGGCTATAATTTGTAGCTTAGTCACCGCTTGTAAGTATTCCCCAGCAGTACCGGATTGTTCAGCAATCCAGCGATTAATCGGACTTAAGGCTTCTAGGGGAATTCCTGCTGACGTTACCCCAGCTTGCCATACTGTCTTAAACGGTTCTACTATGTCACTGAAATCTGGACAACCCCGTTCAACCAGATGTCCCATCCCTTCCAGTCGCTGCACCGTTTCCAGCACAATCTTTTCACATACAGCTGACGCTTCTCCCATTGGTTTAATCGATGTGGCAAAACTAATCCGCAAATTATCCAGTTGTTGATGGGTAGCCTCTAGAAACGATATCTCTGGGTCAGGTAACCAGTAAGGGTCTCCAGTAATATAGCCAGACATCACATCCAGTAAAGCAGCTGCATCAGCTACCGTCCGTGCCATCGGACCAATACTAGCAATACCACTTTGAAAGTCTCCTACTGGAGCGGAAGAAATACGACCTCGTGTCGGTTTAATCGCCACCAAACCACAGCAAAAGGCTGGACCGCGTAGGGAACCGCCACCATCGGAACCTTGGGCAATGGGAGATAAGCCAGCTGCTACTGCTGCAGCTGAACCGCCACTAGACCCCCCTGGTGTGTAGTCCAGATTCCAGGGATTGCGAGCCGGTGGAAATCCTGGGGGTTCGGTATAGGGTAAGGAACCCAGTTCAGAGGTAGCGGTTTTACCTAAAATAATGAATCCAGCTTGCTTGATGCGGGTGATTACCCCATCATCATAGTTAGCAATATTGTCTTTGAGGGCAGCAACACCAAAGCTACAAGGGAGTCCTTCTACAGCCCTGAGGTCTTTAATCGCAATCGGTACACCAAAAAATGGAGGGAGTTTAGAGGTATCGGTAGTTTGGGCAAGTTGTTCGGTTTTGGCTTTAGCATCCGCAAGTGCCATCTCAGACGCCACAGTGAAGTAACTCCCTAGTTGGGGATTTAATGCTTCGATCCGTTCAAGGTAGAGTTGGACTAATTCCAGGGGTGATATCTCACCCTTGCGGATCAGTTGGGCTTGGTCTAGAGCTGGAGTAAAGGCTAGGTCAACTTGATTCATAATGGTTCTTTGCTATCAAGGGATGCTAATTTCTCAAAAAAAATGCCTAAGAGTATTGCTAGGCAAAACTTTTAGGCATTCAGATGCTAGTTAGTAAAAACTGAATTATTAAAATCTCAAAGCTATACAGAGTAAGACTTTGAGAGACTTTTTGTTAAACGTTGCTTAAATCCTAAGGATATAGCAGCTTAGGGGGTTAACCCAGACCCTAGCTGTCTTAAGATTAATTTTATTTAGACGCTATTATACCACTTAATTTTATAAATTGGTATAACACATCGTCAAATCCTGGTGATTTTCCGGAAGTTTCCGAAAAATACTGGCCAGGTTGCAGCTACCAAAGAGCCAGACTTCTTCGTTAATCTAGGAATTATACCACTTCACCGCCTCAATACACAATATGCCTTCACCCTTTCCTGGGATGAATCCCTACCTGGAAAAACCTGAATATTGGTCACAAGTCCACAAGTGGCTAATTGTCCTGATTGCCCAAAGCCTGAACCCCCAACTACGTCCGAAGTATCGGGTAGCAATTGAGGAAAGAGTCTACAACGCTACTGGTGATGATTCGATGCTAGGTAGAGTGGGCATCCTGCCCGCCCGAAAAGATCATGTAGTCGTTCAAAGTTCTCAAAGCAACCACCAAGAACCCTCAGCTCTGGTTACCGTTGCTGCTCCTAGGGTCAAACCAATGAAGATTGCTCTACCGATGACTGAAACGGTTAGGGAGTGGTATTTAGAAGTGCGAAAGGTAGAAACTGGCAAAGTAATTACTGTTATCGAAATTCTTTCTCCCAAAAACAAACGGTCTGCAGAAGGGCGCAGCACTTATGAAACCAAACGGCAAAAAATCTTAGATAGCTTAACCCATTTAGTGGAAATTGATTTACTGCGTCAAGGAAAACCGATGGCTATGAATACTCAAGCCTTCCAGAGCCACTATCGCATCGTAGTCAGCCGTTCTCAAGAACGTCCCCAAGCGGATTTATATGCCTTCAATCTCCCCCAAGCAATCCCTTCGTTTCCTTTACCTCTCCAACCAGGCGATCGAGAACCTACCGTTAATTTACAACAATTATTACATAATCTATACGACCAAGGGAGTTATGATTTAGCGATTGATTATAGTCAAGATCCGCCACCACCTTTATCGACCGCAGATGTAGCTTGGGTAAAGCAAGTCTTGATTGAATAGTAGCCTGCAGCTGGTTCTAGATTTGAGTAATATCCAGTCCGGTTAATCCCTTACGAAATAATCCCTAATCTTAAACTACCAATTACTAATTATATAGTACCCATTAGTAGGCAAAGTATAGAATAATTAGTCAACCGGACATGATATAATGTTATCATGCCACCTTAGAGGATATCTGAAAAGTTTTTTTATACTGGATTTTGCCCCCCTAGCCCCCCAACTTTGGGGGGAAAAAGAGTCAATTTTATTCTAAAAGTCCCCCAAAATTGGGGGATTTAGGGGGCTTGGATGTAGCAAATGAGACTTCTCAGACAACCTCTTAGTTATATATTATTGGTAATAGATACTAATAACTATGCAGTTTCGGACTCATAACAACTATGAAATTACTGAGCTAATAGCTCAACAACCTTCGTCGTCACCTGCACCGCAAATAAATAAAAGCACTAGAACAAACGTGCAGTCAGACGATCCTATTACCATTATCATTGCTTTATTTAGTTTACTTGTATCTATAGCTGTAGCTTATACATCAAATTTCAGGAAAGCTAACCTTAAGCTGTCTTTGGGAAGAAACATTATATTTTTTCCTACATACATTACTGTCCCAACTGGTAATAAAAATATTGTCGGATTAGGCTTCAATCTTCCCATAACTTTCTACAATTGGAGTCCTCAAGGAGGAACCATTCAACGGATTCGTTTAGTTGTTGGCAGAAAAGATAATGACAATTTTTACGACATGGCATGGACTACTTTCGTTAAAATCGAGAGTGCCGGAAATTTTCAAGATGAAAATCTAGCTCAACCGATTCCAGTACAAGCACGTTCTTCAGTAAATAAAATAGTTCGGTTCGATTGGAGTCCTGAATTAGGAGGAAAAGAATTTGATTTACAAGTTGGCAACTACGAGTTGAGGATTTATGGATGGACACAGAATACACAAAAACCTGACTTGAAGTACATGGCTTCTTTTAACCTTAAGGATCAACATTATCAACAATATAAAGACAACATAGCTGCTAACCTGACTGAATCGATCTGGGTGTCCCTAGACGAAAACGAAAAACCCAATCAGTTTGTGTCTAAACACACGATTGGTGTGCTTTACTCTAAAAAGTAAGTGTTTCATTAATCAAGGAGAACATTTTATTATGCCTGGAGATAGCAAGATATTCGGTTTCAATAATCTTAGTAAGAGTGTTTATAACGCTGGAAATATAGGAGGCATAGCTGAAAATTCTGTAACTGCTGATCTATCAATAGCCAACGAGCATAAGCAAACCCTAGTTGAAGCAGCAGAAGAAATCCAACAACTTCTAGACCAAGTCTCCCAGACTAATCCCACTACAACAAACAAAGAGAAGATTATAGTTGTAGGTGAAGTTGTTGACAAAATTGAGAATAACCCAACACTAAAAGTTAAGGTAATCAATTCCCTGAAATCTGGACGAGTAGATGCATTCAAGGAATCGATTGACCATCCGCTAGTGAATATTCTGATGGCGACTATTGAAGGGTTGGGGGAGGTAGAGTAACAGCTTAGGATTGTTGCAACACTCTACCATAGTAGACCTTAGCGGGGAATTAGGATAGGGTAGCGATCGCCTCAATAATTCCCCATTATCTCAATGAGTATTAGACAAAGTAGACTGGTCTGGTGGACAGTGATAGTATAATTAAAATTGCTTCGTATCCTGTCAGTAAGCTTCAGAATCCTTATAGTTTTTGCAAGCAAGAGGTTTACTTCAAGGTATGTCCTGATCAACCCTCAAACTTTTAGTGTTGAATCTTAATAATTATATCCTTCAGGTATATCTTCCTCTTCCTTGATTAATTTCATGCCAGCAGTTTTAGGGTCAAAACCTTCAGGAAATATGGTGGGACAAGGATAGGTAATGTAAAGTCTTTCACATGCAGCTTCCGATGTTGTTTTGTCTGAATAAAGTGCGTCTTGTAAATTAGCTGCCGATAAATCAGTTCCTTGTAAATTAGCTGCCGATAAATCAGCTTCCTTTAAATTAGTTCTAGATAAACGAGCTTGCTGTAAATTAGCTCCTGATAAATCAGCTCCTGATAAATTAGCTTTAAATAAAATAGCTTTCTGTAAGTTAGCTTCCTCTAAATAAGATTGCTGTAAATTAGTTACTAATAAACTAGCGTTATGTAAATTAGCTGCATCTAAAATAGCTTGTTGGAAATTAGCTCTATATAAACGAGCTTTCTGTAACTGAGCTTCAGATAAACTAGCTCCCTGTAAATTAGCTCTATATAGACGAGCGTCTTGTAAATTAGCTTTAGATAAATAAGCTTTCTGTAAATTAGCTTTATATAAATAAGCTTTCTGTAAATTAGCTTCAGATAAATTAGCGTCTTGTAAAATAGCGTTAGCTAGGTTTGCACCAGAGAGCTTGACTCCTCTCAAATAAGCCTTTGGAGCCTCTAAACCCTCTAAGCTCTGTCTCCGCCAGGTCAACCAAAACCAGGGAATACGCCTTGGTCTTGAGTTTAGGAATTCCAAAGCTTCTATTCTGCCGCCACTGCCAGCTTGGTCATAGGCTGCTGTAACTACTTGCCATGCCTGATAAACTTCAGCATTTCGTCTATCCTGCTCACCACCAATAAAGACAATCACACCAACAAGTAGAGATAGATTACCAATTAGTCCTAAAATTTCTAGCAATGCTAATCTATTCAGATAATCCAGAACAGGCTCTAAAAACTTTTTTTCTATGCTGATGAAAGTTTGATGGCACTTGAACAAGGCTAACGTCAAAGGATTTTTAACAATTTGCTCAGCTTTATCCCAGTCTTGCTCCGCATCCCCTTCCCCTTTTACGAGTAGGCGATTTTGGTAAAGTTTATAGGCTATTTCTTCAACCTTTTGGTAATGATTTTTAGTTGACGAAGGGGTTAGAGAGACTTTGATTTGATTAAGAATTTGATTCAGCTTCATGATTGCCAACTCGGGGAAAACCCTATATATTTGGCTTATTCGTGGGCTTCTAAATCAACCCAATTGTCTGCTCCACAAATTACTAGACAAAGCGTAATGCTAATAATAGCAAGCACTAACAGTATTTTGGTTCGGTTTATTTTATCCCGTTTCCTAGTAAGCGTGAAGCACACTTCAATTTTATTCCCTGCTCCCTACTCCCTGCTCCCTAAAACCCACTCCTACTGAGTACCTCATCCAATTCAGAACTGCTATCATGACACAACCTTACCTTAAAGCTATCTATATCTACCCGATTAAATCCCTAGATCGGATTGAACTCGAAACCGCCACTCTTCTCAAAAGTGGTGCCCTAAACCATGACCGGGAATTTGCCCTATTCGATCAGCAAGGTAAATTTGTCAATGGTAAGCGCAATGCCAAAGTCCACTTGCTGCGGTCGGTCTTCGATATCCAATCCCAATTGCTATCGCTACAGATTCAGGGCACAAACCAAAACATTACCTTTCATATTGATCACGGGCGAACTGCTCTGGAAGCTTGGTTAAAGGATTACTTCGATTTTCCAGTTAAAGTAGTGCAGAACACCAGCACTGGTTTCCCAGACGATACCAATGCTCTTGGTCCTACTATTATTAGTAGCGCTACCATTGAAACCGTTGCTTCTTGGTTTCCTCAGATAAGTCCTGAAGACATACGACGTCGGGTTCGAGCCAATCTAGAAATTGGAGGAGTTCCCGCTTTCTGGGAAGACCAATTGTTTACCGAATCAGGAAAATCTATTCAGTTTAAAGTAGGGGAGGCTTTGATAGAAGGAATTAATCCCTGTCAACGTTGTATTGTTTTAGCACGAGACCCTCAGACCGGAGAAGCTACTGGTAATTTCCAAAAGACTTTCATGGCGAGACGCAAGGAAACCCTACCATCCTGGACAACCAGCGCTCGTTTCAATCATTTCTACAAATTAAGCGTGAATACAAACGTGCCTGTTTCAGAAGCCGGTAAAGTGTTGCACCAAGGGGATCCCATCGAAATCCTGAAGGTTAGTCAAGGTTGACTAGGCTTTTTGCAGAAGTCAGTAGAATTGACGCAAACGGTGTCTTGATGCAGCGCTATAATCCCAAATTGGGTTCAAATCCCAAAAAGCGATCGCTTATAAACAAAGTGGTTAACCTAAAGTGATATCAACTGTCAACCCTAAACCGTGAACTTTCAACACCAATCAATATGGGAAATTTTATTAAATAAAACTTTTTGACTTTTTTGCGGATTCGTCGCTCTGGAATTGAAGTAGAGATTTAGGTACATCTGAACAAACAGAAGCCAGACAAAACCTCTACCTACCAAATGTTTAAACCTCAGAGCAATGAATCATCAGTGGAACAATGTATTTGTGAAAGTCAGCACCTGGCTAGTGGCTGAGATCATCCTAAATTTGATTGGTCTAGATGACCTCGCCGATTACAGCGAATTCGTCTTCGATAAAGAGGTTTTAATCTCAACATCTCACCATCAAGTCTCACGGGTTTTCCCCCCTCGTCACTCCCAAGGCTTGTTTTAAGAGTTTCCCCTCAACCGTCAAGCGTCAACAAATTCTAACCTTATAGCACTACCCATTAAAGTTAGGACATTAAAGTTAGGACATTGATACAAGCTTAAACGCTAATGCACGTAAACTTTTGCCTCTTGTCTCTTGCCTCTTGCCCTTGCGCGTAGGGCTATATTACTGAAGACTGATCGCCAAGCAACCCTACGGCAACCCCTCAGGCTAAAAGACTTCAGCCTGTGAAGTACCCCAACCTGCTTGACCTTTGGTCACGCTACGCGAACGCTGAGGTTGGGGCTTCCAATTCTCAGGTCAACTCAGGGACGGTTTTATTCGTCTTTTGGGCTTCCCGCGCGCGTCCCCGACGCCTCAACCAGAGGCGCGCGCCTGCTGGAATTGGTCTTACTCAGCGTCCACAGGCAGACATCCGCCTTCTATCGACGTATAACTTTTACGACAGACTCACCTTGGAATTACAGCACTATGGCCAACCAGCCGGGGTTTGTCTCTTCCCGGAGACGAAACCTTAGTAGAGTGGAGCCTTTATGGTTGGTCGGCTATGCATAAAAGGGTTAAAACTGTTTGATTAAGGCTCCACTCTACTTACGGTAACTTCAAACCCTGAGCTCTGAAGCGTACTTTTACACCTTGAAGGTAGCCTTTTAGTCAGTCAGGCGGGTCATCGACCAACATTATTTTAGCACGAATCGTCATAAGTTGTCGTCTCGCTATCCATCCCCACCGTGAAAGACGGTGGGGATGGATAGCGAGTTTTGTTAATCAATATTTAATCATTATGGAGCTAAGCGGATTCGAACCGCTGACCCCCTCAATGCCATTGAGGTGCTCTACCAACTGAGCTATAACCCCGCAATTTTATAGTCCATCAACTAGTATACCTTGATAGCTCAGCTAAGTCAAGTGGTTTGAGAATGAAATTATCTCGATCAGTAGAATACGCTGGGAGACTGAGCCATTTGGGTAATATACCCCATACAGCTGTTCATCAGAAAATAAACTACTAACATAGCTGCTGCTGACATGGCTACTAAGGTACCAGCCAGCATCAGAGAGAACTCTTGGGTATCAAAGGCTTCCTGCATCAGGTGCAGTGACCAAGCCACCAAGGCGACATCAAATATTAGAATTATCACCAGCATTTTTTACAAAAATTAATATTGCATCCATATTTAGTTTAGCAGCTATAAAAATCGCTGCAAACCATTAAACTACTTAATACTACACAACAAAACTTAAATATTTCGGAAGAATAATCGATTAAGCTACTATGGCAATCGCACCGGAACTTGGTGCTGGTTCAAATAGGTTTTAATTTCAGATACACTCAGTTGCCCGTAATGCAACAGGGAAGCTAGTAACGCTGCTTCGGCTTTGCCCTCAGTCAGAGCCTGATAAATATGATCGCAGTTGCCAGCACCACCGGAGGCAATCACAGGAATTTCCACCTGTTCAGCCATAGTGCGGGTTAGCTCTAAGTCATACCCAGCCTGGGTTCCATCCGCATCCATACTAGTAACCAGAAGTTCCCCAGCTCCCCGTTGTGCCACCTCTTTTGCCCATGCGATCGCATCAATACCAGTGTTCTCACGCCCTCCTCGCACGTAAACATTCCAACCAGGATTATCAGGATCTTCCCGACGACGAGCATCAATAGCAACTACAATGCACTGATTACCAAAGCGATCGCTGGCTTGATTAATAAAGTCTCGATTGCGTACAGCAGCCGAATTAATACTCACTTTATCGGCTCCTGCTCTTAATAATAATTTAATATTTTCTAGGGATTGGATCCCACCCCCCACCGTCAAGGGAATAAACACTTGTTCAGCTGTACGGTAGACTACATCAATAATAATGTCTCGGTCTTCATGGGTAGCAGTTATATCCAAAAACACCAGCTCATCTGCACCAGCATCATTGTAAACTTGTGCTAATTCCACTGGATCACCAGCGTCCTTAAGATTAACAAAGTTGACCCCTTTAACAACTCGCCCAGCTTTTACATCCAGGCACGGTAAGATTCTCTTAGCCAGCATAAGTAAACTAAGTATGAAGTATGAAGGATGAAGTATGACCCATGGCCATAACGTCTTTTAGACAACAGTACCAAAACCCAGATAGAGAACCCAAATCTAGCAAGAAGCGAAAAGGTCGCAGTAAACCCCGTCAGACGCAAAGCGATGGAGACCTACTGCTAGCAACGGCTACCGCTGAGGAAATTGGTCATCAGGAAGAGAGTATTAGACCGCAACGCTTAGCCGACTACATCGGACAAAAAGAACTCAAAGGAGTTTTGGAAATTGGCATTCAAGCCGCCAAAGCCAGAAATGAGGCCATGGATCACCTGCTGTTGTATGGACCACCAGGATTAGGGAAAACAACCATGTCGCTAATTTTGGCAACTGAGATGGAGGTGAATTGTAAAATTACTGCTGCACCTGCCTTAGAGCGTCCACGAGATATTGTGGGGCTTCTGGTTAATCTCAAGCCTGGGGATATCTTATTTATAGACGAAATCCATCGTTTATCGCGCATGACAGAGGAATTACTATATCCAGCCATGGAAGACTATCGATTGGATATCACTATTGGTAAGGGTCAGAGTGCCAAAACCCGTAGTATTCCTCTGCCGCAGTTTACCTTAGTGGGGGCAACCACCAGAGTAGGTTCCTTAACCTCACCCCTACGCGATCGCTTTGGTATGATCCAACGCTTACGCTTCTATGAGATCGATGAATTGAGTTTAATTGTAACGAGGACAGCTCAACTGCTCAAGGCAGCAGTAACGGAAGATGGTGCTGAGGAAATTGCCCGTCGGTCTCGTGGCACACCTCGAATTGCTAACCGACTCCTGAGGCGAGTGCGAGACTATGCTCAAGTCAAAGGCATTGAGCAAATTAACCAGGATGTAGCAGCTCAAGCCATGGAAATCTTTAATGTAGACCCGATGGGCTTAGATTGGACAGACCGACTGGTGCTCAAGGTAATGATTGAACAGTTCAATGGTGGACCAGTTGGTTTAGAAGCAGTGGCAGCCTCTACTGGAGAAGATGCTCAAACCATTGAAGAGGTTTATGAACCTTATCTGTTACAAATTGGTTTCCTGCACCGCACGCCTCGGGGTCGTGTCGCCACATCAGCGGCTCGGAAACATTTGGGCTATGAGTAGTTGTTAGTAGTTAGTAATTAGCTTCCGGCAAAAGAAGCCCCACAACGAACATGCGCAGCATGAGTGTGGGATGAATTTTGCACAGGGTCTCTTGGATTCGGCAAAGCCGACGCGGGGCGCGTTCGGGGAAACGAGCTATCAAGCTGTCTTAAAACTCAGACGAGGTCATCCCTCTTCGATTGGCATCTTGCTCCAGTTGTCTTTTTTCAAAATCGGTAATCCTAACATATAGTATAATATTACTAGGTCGATATACGAGAGGACAAGTCAAATGAGAATCGCGTATCAGTACAGGCTAAAACCGACAAGAGATCAGCAAACCAAGATTGATCATTGGTTGTCAATGTTGTGTGCTCAATATAACTATTTGCTGGCCGATCGGTTCAGGTGGTATGAAGAAAATCGCTGTTCAATTAATACTTGTCCGCTTGTATGTTACCTCCCGGAATTAAGGGATAATCCCGATTACTACAGTCAAAAAAAGACTCTTCCAAGTTTAAAAAAGACTCGCCCATGGTATAAAGACATCCGTGCGATTCGTTGGCTAGAAATCATACCTAAATAAGGTTTGGGGGATTAGCCGCTTGGTCTACTGAACCATGACAACTTGATAACCATGATGGTGTAAATCCATCCCTCGCGAAATCCGAGTGAAAGCCCTACCCTGATTTATGGACATAACAAACCCATGGATTGATGCAAGGGTTGAACAGCGAAGCATCCTTAACCTGACCGATGTTAGTAGCAGGCAGAGAACTCATGGGTACGAGAGAAAGGTATGTTTGAATCATCGTCATTGTAGTGTAGCGAAAGAAGGTTTGATACGCTACAGACAAAAAAGTCAACGGAGTTAGGATTACAAAGTTGGATGTCCTTGTAACGATTTCCCACATAACTCCCGGTGAATAGTACCACCCTAAAAGTTCACAGAATGGTTATCAGGAACGAAGTAACCTCACATGCACTCTCAGTAAGGTCGATTATTGAGTAGGTAGTTAGCCGCAAGTCATGTGTAGGAAAGATAGAGTCAAAAGCTAACGTCTAGGGTAATGCCTAGGATATGCTGACAGACTCACGTTACAGGAAGAGATATAGTTGCCAGTAGTAATGAATATGTCTAAAACTCGGGGGTTCGCCCCACAGTCGGAATGGAAGAAAGTCAACTGGCGTAAGCTAGAAATGACTGTCTTTAAGTTACAAAAACGAATATATCGAGCCTCAAGCCGTGGTGATGTCCGCGTGGTGCGAAAGCTGCAAAAAACCCTGATGAAATCCTGGTCAGCTAAAATGA
Source organism: Moorena sp. SIO3I8 (assembly GCF_010692325.1). Lineage (GTDB taxonomy): Bacteria > Cyanobacteriota > Cyanobacteriia > Cyanobacteriales > Coleofasciculaceae > Moorena. Next base: position 21,825 of record NZ_JAAHHW010000052.1, read on the forward strand.
TTGCGGTTAGAAGGGTAACCCAACAGAACAAAGGCAAAAAGACTGCCGGAATAGACGGGGTTAAATCCCTAACACCAAAACAACGCCTCGCCTTAGTAGCCAGCCTTAAAGTTCAAAGAAAGGCCAAACCAACCAGAAGGGTATGGATTCCCAAACCTGGACGAACGGAAAAACGCCCATTGGGGATTCCCACCATGTATGACCGCGCCTTACAAGCACTTGCGTGCGCGGCTCTAGAACCGGAATGGGAAGCAAAATTTGAACCCAATTCCTACGGATTTAGACCAGGACGCTCATGTCACGATGCAATCGAAGCAATATTTAAAAGTATCAAGCAAAAACCCAAATGGGTACTAGATGCCGATATAGCAAAATGTTTCGACAAAATCAACCATGATGCACTTCTGACAAAATTAAATACATATCCGTCACTAAGACGATTAATCAAATCATGGTTAAAAGCCGGTGTGATAGATAACGGAACATTCTCATCTATAAAAGAGGGTACTCCCCAAGGTGGAGTTATATCCCCACTCTTGGCAAATATAGCCCTTCACGGAATGGAGGAACGAATCAAACAATATGCCAAATCTATGAAAGGAGATAAAAAAAGAAACAAAAAGGCATTAAATTTGATTCGATATGCTGATGACTTTGTCATCCTGCATAAAGAACAAACTGTGGTAGAAGAATGTCAAAGAATCATCAACGAATGGTTGAATGACATGGGATTGGAATTAAAACCAAGTAAGACCAAAATTACCCACACTCTTGACGGATTTGATTTCTTAGGATTTACTATCCGTCAATACCAAGTAGGTAAACACCAGTCAAAACAAGGTTTTAAAACCATCATCAAACCATCTAAGGAAAAAGTTCAAGAGCATTATAGGCAGCTCTCAAAATCTATCGACAAACACAGAGCTGCCCCTCAGGAGGCACTAATACGCCACCTAAAACCAATTATACGTGGATGGTGTAATTACTACAAGAGTGTTTGTAGTCAAGAAACTTTCGACGAATTAGGAAACATGCTTTGGAATAAACTCCAAAGATGGGGATACAGGAGACATCCAAAGAAATCAAAAACCTGGGTAAACGATAAATACTGGGGAACCATCGAAGGTGATAACTGGACATTTATGACAGGGAAAGATAATTATCTCCCCAAACATGCCAAAACAAAAATTGTAAGGCACACAAAAATCCAGGATACCAGAAGTCCCTATGATGGAGACCTAATCTATTGGAATACCAGAATGAGAAAGCATCCTGAGATGACCACTCAGAAGGGAAAACTTTTAGAACGGCAAGAAGGGAAATGCACTCATTGTGGTCTTACCTTTAGGGATGGAGATTTAATGGAAAAACATCACATAATACCACGCGCACTAGGGGGAAATAATTCAGACAAAAATCTCGAATTATTACACCTACATTGTCACGATGTCAAACACGGAAAGAGAATCAACTCCAATGAGTTAGATGAAAACCCGTTCTAGAGGAGCCACTGTCAAGGATTGTACTGTAATGAGGAGCCGTATGATATGAAAGTGTCACGTACGGTTTTGGAGACGAGTCGGTGAGGCGACTCACCGGCTTAGTTTAATATTCTCAGGTACTTCAGGATACAGTAAAGAGAGTAAAGCTAGCTTTTGACAGGTTTATCAAAGGAGATAGTAGCGGAAAACGAAGTGGACGACCTAGGTTCAAAAAGCTACACCGCTACCGTACCTTTACCTATCCCCAAATGAAAGAAGGGTGTCTGGAAAGAAATTTGATCAACCTTCCAAAAATAGGCAAAGTTAAGGTTGTACTCCATCGGACTATTCCTTCTGGATTTAATATCAAGACAGCTTCTATCACCAAAAAATGTGATGGCTATTATTTGGTTTTATCTCTAGAGGACAAGACCATTCCTGAAATTAAGCCCAATATTAATCCAGATTCAATAGTTGGGATTGATGTTGGTCTTAAAGATTTTTTTACTACCTCTGAGGGTGAAGTCGTTGAAATTCCTCAGTATTATCGAAAAGCTCAAAAACGTTTAAGAGTGATTCAAAAGCGAGTATCCCGGAGAAAGAAAGGGGGTAATAACAGGCTAAAGGCGATCAAGCAGCTCGGAAAACAGCATAAAAAGGGATCAGACAAAAGAAAAGATTTTCATTTCAAAACAGCAAACCACCTACTATCAAAGTATGATGTAATCGCTCATGAAAAACTAAATGTTAAAGGACTGGCTAAGTCCCGATTGGCTAAATCTGTGTTGGATGCGGGATGGTCAAGCTTCTTGACAATCCTAGCAAGCAAAGCCGTTCGCGTAGCGTGGCCTACGGCCTTGAATGCTGGCTTGTTAACGGTTCCAGTAAGCCCCAAAAATACTTCACAGAATTGCTCCAATTGTGGCAATAAAGTCCCCAAGAAGTTGCATGTCCGGTGGCATGATTGTCCCCATTGTGGATGCAGTCTTGACCGCGATCATAATGCAGCTATCAATATACGAAATAGAGCGGCAGGGTTTGAAGTTACCGTAAGATAGTGGAGCCTTAATCAAAAAGTTTTAACCCTTTTATGCATAGCCGACTAACAATAAAGGCTCCACTATCTAAGGTTTCGTCTCTCGGCAGTCCGTTCTTAAAGCCCAGCGCCTCCTAAGGGATGCCCGGATTGGCGCTTGTTGCCTACACTGAACCTGTAAGGTCAGTGTAGGAGCTGTCACTAGTTAATAGTCAGTAGCAAGGAATATCAAGATTGCGGTGTGAGTTGAAATAATATATGAAACGCTTGATTCGAATTTTACTGATTTTACTGCTTGTCGTTGTATCGGCTCCTACGATCATCACACCCCCAGCAATGGCGCAAACCCAATTCCCAGAATTGACTAAGGCTCAGATCAAACAAATTAACCAGTTAAGGAAAAAGGCATTTGCTGCTACGAATCAGGGGAAATTCCCCACTGCTGAAAATTACTGGACTCAGCTAATTGAGCTGTTGCCAGATAATCCCGTGGGTTGGAGTAATCGGGGTAACCTTAGAGTCAGCCAGAATAAATTAGAAGATGCGATCGCAGACTTTACTCACGCCATTGAGTTAGCACCAGAAGCCACTGACCCTTATCTAAATCGCGGTGCTGCCTATGAAGGACAAGGGCGATGGCAAGATGCCATTGCTGACTATGAGCGATTGCTAAAACTTGATCCCAATGATGCCATGGCTTACAACAACTTAGGGAATGCCAAGGCAGGACTAGGCCAATGGACAGAAGCGATCGCAAATTACCAAAAATCCATCGAGTTAGCGCCCAAGTTTGCCTTTGCCTATGCTAACTATGCTCTGGCCCTATATCAAATTGGTGAAACCAAAGAAGCCATGGGCATCATGCGCAATACCATCCGAAAATACTCCCAATTTGCCGATCTGCGAGCTGCTTTAACAGCCGTTTTGTGGGCTAACGGAAAACGGGGGGAAGCTGAGAGTAACTGGGTGGCAGCCGTTGGTCTCGACAAGCGCTACCAAGACTTGGACTGGGTAGAGCATGTCCGCCGTTGGCCACCAATGATGGTTGAGGCGTTAGCAAATTTCTTAAACCTTAAGTGAAATTAACGTAAGGATTCAGCCGTCAGCCGTCAGCCGTCAGCCGTCAGCTAAAAGCTCACGCTACTTGAGGTGCCGCCAGCCGTCAGTCATTCGCTACTTGAGGTGCTGACGTAACAGAGATTAAACCAATTTTTACCTATTTTATTAAAAAGCTGATAACTGATAACTGATAGCTGAATGCTTACAAATTAACTTAAGTGAAATTAACCTGATCAACCTTAGCTTTTCTCAAGAGTCAATACTTTAGGAGTTACCCAATAACGTTAAGTCTTAACCTACGTTTAGGGTGCGTTCGCACCCTAAACTCATAACTCTTGACTAAACTATTGATTCTCAAGCACGCTTACCAACAAGCAGTTGTTTGAGGTTCCGACCCCGTGGCTCCTGGACAAATACCAAAGGTAAAAGGGTAGCCAATCGCAGGGCTGCTGAGAGGGCAAATAATGTTGGCAAACCACCGAAGTGAGGTAACTCGGCTAAAAAGCCACCAAATGTACTACCTATAGCACCACCTAATCCAGCTGATGCTGCAGCCGCCGCAAAATATGTGGAGGGTTTGTGGACTGGTGAGATCTCCACTTGGATGTTATTGGCACACAGGTCAATGGCTGCCACAGATGAACCTGTCGCGAAGAATAAAAGGGGTAGCCAAACCCAAAGAGCGAGAGTTGTTGGGCTGCTGATGCCAAGCCAAAGTAAGGGAATCACAGATAGCATGATCACAACAATCATTAGTACTGGGCGATTCCCGATCAGGTCAGACAACTTACCCCAGTACATCAGTGTCAATAAACTTGCTCCAGCCATCAGACTCGTATAGAGGGTTACCCAACCAACATCTAAGCCCAAATTGTCGAGCAGATAAACATTGAAAAACGGATTGCTGAGGGTGAAGGAAAAAACCCACAATCCAAAGAAGAGTACAAAGATTAGGAAGTTTGTATCTTTCAATAAGGCAACATAATCAGAAGGTGTGGGTTGATCCTCAGACTCTAAGGTTTCACCAGTAGTCTCATCAGTCTTCGCAGTCTTTTTTGAAGGTATCTGAGGAGTGACATCTACCATGAAGAACTGAAAAAGTAAACTGAGTATTCCAGCTATGATAGCCAAAATCAAGATTACGCCGTAGCCTTGAACTTGGCCACCTCCCCAGGTAGAAACAATATATCCGAGTAGGGGAACACACAGTAGGTTGGTTAAATGATTAAAGCTATTGCGCAGTGCAAAATATCGCCCTCGCAGGCGAACAGGAACTAACACCGCCATCCAGCTAGCCCAAGAGGGACTACCCAAAGCTCCAAAAATGTGAGTGATCAGGTTAATCGCCAGTGTACACAACACCAGATGATGAGCTGGAGCCAGACCAGTGCAGAACATCCCAATTCCTGCTAGGACAAATAACCACAGTAGTCGTGAAGGAACGAAGGTTTTCAGGATAAACCAGTGGCGACTGTAGGATCGATCAGATAAATAAGCACCAATAGGCTGTAGAAAATTCGCGAGTAGAGGTATTCCTGTGAGAATACCGATTTCAAAGTTGCTAGCCCCCAGTTGCAGCAAGAAGTTAGTCAGCAAAACCTCAGCCGTGACACAGCCAAAGAAGGTGGAAAACACACCGTCAATGTTGGCAGCCCTTAAGCTAGAGCGAATCTCTCCCTTGGGAATTTTTTCAGTAGGGCTAAGCGGCGGTCGTGCTTCCTTGTTTAGGGACTTGAGCAAATCTGGCAATCGCGGCAAAGACGGAGCTTCTGGGGCGACATCGGATATGAGTCTGAGCATAGCGGTTCAGGTAGCTAGATAGAGAGGACTTAAATGGCGAAATGGAGACGAGTAAATCGTATTGGTTCAGGTAGCACCTGTACTGGATCGGCAGGCAGGTCGAAACTCCTATGCCATATCCTCCCTACAGCATCCCCCTTCTTGATGGGCGTAGCGTGCCCATAGCGTAACCCTCTTGGCTTGCTCTTAAATCCCCCCTATACCCTCTTTTAAAACCCCCTTCGGCTAAAAGGGGTTTTAAAAGAGGAGTCTATGCCATTTAAATCACGAGGGAAGTAAGACTTGCTTACTCTCGCAGAAGACCTACCATAGCCTTCCGTACTCTTGGTAGAGTCCGGCAAGGTCTAGCTCCTGCGACATCTGCTATACACTCCGGTAACCCTTACTTTTCGAGAAGGGCTACCTTTCAATAACACTTATTCTCTAGCCTTCACCCAACCCCTTAGAAATACGAAAAGTATTACTCTTCGAGCATCCCTAAGGGTTACTTCCTAAGGGCTATGCCCTACGGGGAGAGCTATGGTCATGACGGGGTATAGCAGCGGAGGCTACGCTATTCAATTAACGGGGGAGCAAGGGGGCTAGACATGGATCATGAGGAAAAATCACGCCAATGCCTTATTCCCTTGTTTAGGAATCCCGATGTAGCCAGAATCGATATCTACATATCAATATCTACATATCAATATCTACATATCAATACTGACCGAGGTACAGCTGTTGCCTTTTTTATCCCTGGGGCAACAGGGTACCTTATACATAATATCTCAAAAAAATTAAAATATTGCAACAAAAATACAATTAAGTATATTGACGGAAATCTTTCATCTGACAGATCGTGCGCAAGAGCTCCCACTACCTTGCTACGGACAAAAAAAAGGCGGGATCGCCTTCATAGTCTTGATCTCCGGTTTGCGTAGTTGAGTCAGTCAAGAGTGTAGCCCTGATGGGGATCATGGTTAATCATAATTAAAGCTAAAGATAAGTGGTGGTATAATAAGGATAAGCAATAATAAAGTTGGCTACTAACAGCTAGCTTTACCCCAATAAATATGGCTAGTAACAGCTTTACACCTTAAGAAATAAGGACACCTTAAGAAATAAGCTGTAGAAAGCCATCTTGGACACCTTAAGAAATAAGCTGTAGAAAGCCATCTTGGATGTCGAGTTATCTCAAGAACCATATCTTCATCTGTATTTACTAAATATTTCTAGGTATATAGCCACCTCCTCAGACGGGAAATAAGTTTTCCAGGGGAGGTGCCCTTGCCGTCCTTACTTATCATGAAGCAAATCCTTTCGAGATGTCTAATTTTACTATCTCTAATTCTGTTCCTAACTGGCTGTAGCCGCAGTATCGCCAGTGACATTTCTACTGTGACCCTCAGCGGCTGGCAGAGCAGCCCGAAGGAAAAACAGCTCCTTGAGCAGGTACTGAGGGAGTTTGAAGCATCACATCCTGGCAGAAAAGTCAAGTTTGAAGTGATCACTGACCAATATATGGATGTCATTAAGACTCGGTTGATTGGTGATGCTGCTCCTGATGTCTTCTATGTAGACGCCCTAGATGCTCCCTTACTCATGACTCATGGCGTTTTGGAGCCTCTTGATGATTACATCACTGAGGACCAGGACCTAGATTTAGATGACTTGGCTCCCCATCTCTCGGAAGCCTTCCAATCCGATGGCAAAACCTACGGATTGCCTAAGGATTTTACAACCCTTGCCCTTTTCTACAATCAAAAATATTTCGATCAACTCAGTATAAGCAACCCTCCCCAAACCTGGGAAGAGTTAGAGGACTATGCCAAAAAATTGACCAGGGATACAACTCACAATGGCAGGGTTGACATATATGGATTAGGGATCACGCCAGAACTCTCTCGTCACTACTTCATGATCAAAGCCTTTGGCGGTGAGTTAGTTGACCAAAAAGGCGAGGCTGTCTTCGCGACTCGGCAAAGTCTATCAGGTCTAACACCTTTGATGGATATGTATCGAGAAAACCATTCTGCTGCCATACCGTCAGACGTTGGAGCTAGTTCTGGGAGCGAAATGTTTGGCCAAGGGAAGGCAGCAATGGTTATTGAAGGTAGCTATGCGATTCCTTACCTACAACAGACATTTCCCAAAATTGAGTTTGCCACTGCGGAAGTTCCCAGTATTGGTAACCACAAAGGCAGCATGGTTTATACCGTTGCTTATGTCATGAACAAGCAAGCTAAAAATAAAGAGGCTGCCTGGGAACTGATTTCTTATTTGACTGGCAAGGAAGGAATGAAAGCTTGGGCGAACGGAGGATTGGCAATCCCGGCTCGGAAATCAGTCATATCAGAACTTGGCTATGAACAAAATCCTCTTTACACCCCCTTTATTGCTGGTGCTGACTACGCCACGATTTGGCAAGAGGATGAAAAATTGCCAATATTTATGACCCATTTCGACAATCAGTTTCTTAGTGCTTTACTGGGTGAGCAATCCTTGAAGTCAGCCATGAAAAAAGCACAACAAACTGCTAACAAAGAAATTCAAGCGAGTAACTACTAACAAATGTCACTAGCTAAAGCTAAACTTGGAGTTGACCAAAACGTCAAATCGAGGGATGTCATATTGAAGAGATTTTGGCAGAAAGCCAAAGTTAGGGAAGCTATATCTGGCTACCTCTTCATGGCTCCTACTATTCTAGTTTTAGGAACCTTTTTGATTGCACCAATTATCTATGCAATCTTCCTTTCATTCCATAAGGTTGAAATTTTAGGAGGGCTGAGTTATCGATTTGTTGAGTTAAAAAATTTCCTTCGTACCTTTGACGATGAGCGAGTTTGGATTGCGCTAAAAAATACAATTGAGTATGTCATTATTGTTGTTCCTTGTCAAACAATCCTGGCTCTGGTTTTAGCTCTAGTCCTAAATAAAGAAATTAAAGGAAAAAAATGGTTTAGGATTATTTTCTTTCTCCCCACTGTCACTTCTTCAGCAGTTTTAACCCTAATATTTATCTGGATTTATAATTCTAATGGTCTACTTAATGGATTACTAGACTTTTTTGGTTTACCAACCTACAACTGGCTAGGAGACCCAAGCGTGGCTCTCAAATCCATTATGATTATGAATATTTGGTCTACAGCACCGTTTTTCATGGTGATTTACCTGGCTGCGCTACAAGATATACCTAGATCCGTTTATGAGGCGGCAAAACTCGATGGTGCCAATGAGTTCGATCAGTTCATAAATATTACCGTGCCTTTACTCAAACCAGTTACATTTTTCGTTATGGTTATGGGTATCATTGGCACGTTTCAGTTATTCGACCAGTCTTACATCTTCTCGGGTGGCACCGGTGGTCCAAACAACTCAACCCTGACGGTTGTGCTTCTGATCTACCAGTATGCGTTTAGAAGTCTGGATATGGGTTACGCCGCTGCACTGGCATTAATGTTAGCTGGTGTAATTCTAGTGACAACACTGATTCAACGCGGCTTCTTTAGAGAAGAAAAAGCGAATTAGGAGATCAAAGAAGAGTGAATAATTTTCGTTGGATCAGAGGGATATTTTATGGCATTCTTATCCTCTATGCCATTATTACGTTTTTACCTTTTGCTTGGGCTTTATCAGCCTCCTTTAAACCCCTTGAGGAAATTATCGCTGGCGGGTTGAATTTTATACCCCATGATTTTACCTTCGATAACTACCGCAATATTTTCATTGAATCCCCTTTGTTTGGGCGCTGGTTTTTAAACAGTGTCTTGGTTGGTGTTTGTGTAACAGGCTTGAATATTATATTTAACTCAATGGCAGGTTATGCCTTAGCCAGAGTTAAGTTTCCAGGTAATTCATTATTGTTGGGAATAATCTTGGCAGTTTTGATGATTCCTGGACAAGTCACCCTAATTCCTGGTTATTTAATCTTAAAGTCTTTGGGATGGCTGAATACCTACCAAGGATTGATTGTACCGAGTGCAGTGAATGCCACCTTTATTTTTATGATGCGGCAGTTCTTTATCAATTTTCCTAAGGAACTTGAAGAGGCTGCTGCCTTGGATGGATTAAGTCGCTGGGAAACCTTTTGGCAGGTTGTCCTGCCTTTAGCCAAGCCAGCTTTGGCAGCACAAGCGATCTTTATTTTTATGGGGTCTTGGAATAATTTCTTAATGCCCCTAATGATTACCTCTGACCCAGGAATGTTTACGCTTCCCTTAGGTTTAAATACCTTTAAGGGGCAATACATTAGTTATTGGAACTACATTATGGCAGCCTCAATGGTCTTTACTATACCGGCTTTGGGGATTTACGCCTTCTTCAATCGTTACTTTATCTCTGGGGTAACATTTACTGGCTCTAAAGGATGAGCTGGTGAAAGGGTAAAGGGTCAAGTCCCACTACACACAGAGAAACGGATATGCCAATGGCAAGGTCAAGAGCTTCCCGCTTTTAATGCAGCGAGGTCTTGGGGGTAACCCCAAGACCTCGCTTTTGTTTTCGTCAACCTGTGAATTTTTGGAAGATTGACTATTGACTTTGACTTTTAACCTCAAGGACTCTCAACCTTGGCCTTTTGGCCACGGGTGCGCGTTCAACTATTAACAACCATTAACCCTGATGTAGTATTTCCTGAATCTGTTCAGGAGTCAGCTGCTCAACATTATCAAAAACCACTGTTGCACCAGCAGCTTTTAGCCTCTCTCCATAAGCCTCCCGGTGTTGTGGTATCTCCTGCACATGAGGGGGTAAAATACCTACCCCAACCCAAACTCGTTCTGGATGAGAGTCTCTGGCTTTTTCAACAGTGTACATGTCAGCAACTGTGTCACCAACGTAGATAACTGGCAATTCCACCTTAACTTGATGCTCCTGTTCTAGCTGTAGAACTACGGCAAACAGTCCTGTAGGGTCAGGCTTACCAGGGGCATCCTCCATCGCAATTAGGACAGGCCGTTCGAGACCGAGTCGTCCTTCTAGGGCATAGTTCGCTTCCTGTCGTGTTGCGCCACTGAAAAAACCCCAAGGAATCCCTGCTGTGGTCAAACTCTCTAAATAACTGGGTTGTAACAATAACGGTTCGTCACAAATGTACCCAGTCCAATGGTTGGGATCTGTTCCTCGATAGCGAGAATTGAAAAAATCAACAAGGGCTTCATAGTCGAGAGAAAAATGGGATCTCGTTTTTCCTTGAGCCTCAAAGTACCGATAAATTAATTCTCGCGATGCCTCCCAGTCGTTATTCCATAGCCCTTCTGATTTGAGTTGGTCAATCTCTACCATCGTGGGTCGATAGGCACCACCAGTGTAATGGTCTACCGTATCTGCGATCGCTCTACGGTAAGAACCACTAACGTCACGCACCACGCCGTCAATGTCGAACACCACTATGGCATTAAAGTTAGGAATAAATGTTTCTGAACTAGGCATCATGCACGCTTGGGCTAGTTGAGCCAATATTGCTGATCAGCACCAATACTACCAACTATTTAACTACAAACCTATCCCTGAATCTTGATCAAGAACAGTCTTCTTGCGCTAAAATCATCAATTGTACAATAGATTATAGTTAAAGATAACCTGGGATATCTGAGGGAGGCCTGATTGTCAAAATTTCTATTAAAAGTTCTCTGGCTAGATGAGAATGTAGCCCTGGCAGTTGATCAAATTGTCGGCAAAGGCACCAGCCCATTAACTTGTTACTTTTTCTGGCCCCGGAACGATGCCTGGGAACAGCTCAAGGATGAGATGGAAGCCAAACACTGGATTACTGAAGCTGATCGCATTGAAATCCTCAACAAAGCCACTGAAGTAATTAACTACTGGCAAGAGGAAGGTAGGCGTAGACCTATGTCTGAGGCTCAGGCTAAGTTCCCGGAAGTCGTTTTTACTGGTAGTGCTTAATCCAGCCTTGCTGATTAATCTAATGATTGAGGGGAATTGGTAACTGACCAATCATCTGACCTTAGTTGAGATGATTCCTTAGTTGAAGAACGTCCTTAATTCAACCCCCTTAATCCAAGTAACAGACTGACCGTGACCAACTCCAGAAGCTCCCCTACCCCCCTGTTTCGGGGGGTGTGGAGAGCGCGGAGCTTATAGGGTTTAAATCCCTTGCTTACTTCGTTTACGGGGTTAGAAGTTACCGTTGCGTTACTACACCATGCCACCAGCAGCTTGAAAGCGAGCACGGGCTTTCTTATAGGCTTGAGTTGCTTGGATTTTTTCTTGGGTATTCTCCTCGTTTTGAAGTTCTTCTAGACGAGCTTTTGCTTCGTTGAACTCAACACCTGCAGCATCCTTGTCAATTTCATCTTTGGACTCAGCACCATTGACAAGAATCGTCACTTCATTATCTTCAACTTCCACAAATCCACCCATAAGAGCAATTGGTATCCACTCTTTGTCTGAACGAATTCGCATCACACCAGTATCCAGCGCTGATAACAGAGGAGCATGATCACTCAATATCCCAAGCTGACCGGTGGTGCTGGGTAAAATTATTTCCTGTGCTTGGTCATCCCAGACGGTTTTGTCGGGAGCAATAATACGAACAGTTAAAGCCATCAGCAGAATCAATTGTGTTTGTTGGACTTTGGCAGTTTAGCAGGTTGAAAGTTACAGGTTACAGGTTAACTGGTTGAAGGTTAATTGTTACAGGTTAATTGTTACAGGTTAATTGTTACAGGTTACAGGTTAACTGGTTGAAGGTTACTAGGTTGCTGGTTACTGGTTACTGGTTACTGGTTACTGGTTACTGGTTACTAGGTTGCTGTTTAAATACCAAACCTTGGCCTTTCGGCCACGCTACGCGAACAACCTTGATAACCTTGGCCTTTCGGCCACGCTACGCGAACAACCTTGATAACCTTCAACCTTCAACCTTGATAACCTTCAACCTTCAACCTTGATAACCTTCAACCTTCAACCTTGATAACCTTCAACCTTCAACCTTGATAACCTTCAACCTTCAACCTTGATAACCTTCAACCTTCAACCTTGATAACCTTATTAGCATCAAACCTGACTTAACTCTTCAGTTTTTCAGCTTTAGCGATCGCTTGATCAATACTGCCCACCATGTAGAAGGCTTGCTCAGGAAGGTCATCCAATTCCCCCTTCAGAATCATTTGGAAGCCTTTGATAGTATCGTCCAAGCTAACATACTGACCAGGAGAACCAGTGAAGACCTCAGCTACAAAAAACGGTTGAGACAAGAAGCGCTCAATCTTGCGGGCGCGAGCCACGGTTAGTCTGTCATCCTCGGACAATTCATCCAAGCCCAAAATCGCGATAATGTCTTGGAGTTCCTTGTAACGCTGTAGAGTTGCCTGCACAGAACGAGCTGTTCCGTAGTGGTCTTCTCCCACAATGCTCGGTTGCAGCATAGTTGAATTAGAATCGAGGGGGTCCACAGCCGGGTAAATTCCCTTAGATGCTAGGCCACGGGACAACACTGTTGTACCATCTAAGTGAGCAAATGTAGTTGCTGGGGCTGGGTCGGTCAAGTCGTCAGCTGGCACATATACTGCCTGAATGGAGGTAATTGAACCCTCGTTAGTGGAGGTAATCCGTTCTTGCAGAGCACCTACGTCTGTTCCCAAAGTTGGTTGATATCCTACAGCAGAAGGCATTCTTCCCAAAAGAGCAGACACTTCCGAACCGGCTTGTACAAATCGGAAGATGTTATCGATAAACAGCAACACGTCCTGCTTGTTCACATCCCGGAAGTACTCAGCCATGGTCAAAGCTGACAGACCCACCCGCATTCTCGCACCGGGGGGTTCGTTCATCTGACCATAAACTAGGGCAATTTTCGACTCGTTTAGATCATCCGGGTTGATTACCTTGGATTCCATCATTTCGTTGTAGAGGTCGTTCCCTTCACGGGTACGCTCTCCTACACCGCCAAATACTGATACTCCACCGTGTTTCGTGGCGATGTTGTTGATCAACTCCATCATGATCACAGTTTTGCCGACTCCAGCGCCGCCAAAAAGACCAATCTTACCACCGCGTCGATAGGGAGTCAGCAGGTCGATTACTTTAATACCCGTTTCGAATACTGAGGGCTTGGTTTCCAGCTCGGTTAACTTGGGAGCAGGGCGGTGAATTGGGAAGCGCTCCTCAGATTCTGCCGGTCCTCTGTTATCTACTGGTTCACCCAAGACATTGAAAATCCGTCCTAAGGTAGCCTTGCCGACGGGTACACTAATGGGGGCACCAGTATCAATAACTTCCATACCCCGCACCAGACCGTCTGTACCACTCATGGCAACAGAGCGCACTTGGTTATCCCCGAGAAGCTGCTGCACTTCGCAGGTCACAGCAACATCTTGTCCAGCTTCATTTTTGCCTTCAATTCTCAAGGCATTGTAAATCTGCGGCATTTTGCCGCTGGGAAACTCTACGTCAACAACCGGACCGATAATTTGGGCAATAGCGCCCGTGTTTGTTTGTTCTGCGGTGCCTACCATATTGCGCTTATTTAGTCAAGCTATTGTTACAGATTTTGGAAAACAGTCTTAACATTTAGTAATGCCACTCTCAAGATTACCATTGTTAGGGTTCAACCGTATCGGAAGTTGATCCCAAATTAAATATAAACACGACTCTAGCTTCCATCCCTTAGGGGTGACCATAGGAGGAGACCTTGGTTCATAATCACCTTCAAAGGTGATCCGATAATTGTTCAGCCAAGTAATAGCCTCAATTTAGCTAGACACCCCAAACCGGTTTACCCCACAACCGGCCTACTTTTGAAGTAGCTTGTCACCCCTTCAGCTACTAGAAACTTACTCTTCTTCGTCTTGAGTGAAGCGTTGGTATTCTTCCTTTAGTAGTTTTTCCTTAACTCGTCGGATGGGTAGATTAGCAATTAGTGCTGTTGCCCGTTGGTTGCTTTCTAAGGAAAACTCTGACCCATCGGGATCAATCTCAACGTAGCGAGAGACCACCTCCAGGATGTCTTGCCGCATCGACTCCACCATTTTAGGACTCAGGTCAGAGCGATCGTGGGCAATTACCAGTTGGAGGCGGCGCTTAGCCTCCTCACGGCTGCTTTGAGCACTCCTCCAGGAAAAAAGTTGTTCTAGAATTTCGATAATCATGGGGCTTTTTGGAGTAGTGAATAATCACACAGGGGGAGAAGGAAGAGGCTCTTTGGCAAAACTAGTTGTTGGCAATTCACAATGTAAAACCTTATCTGAACAGGCGGCGTAAGCGGCTGATTAGGTTGTCGTGTTCTGCCATCAGGTCGAGGAAGGAAATATTTGCACCTTCTAAGCGTGCAGCAATGTTTTCAATGGCAATTCCAGGCAGGGTTTTCTTTTCTGATAAGATCAAGGGTTCTCCCTGATTACTGGAGACAATCACCCGTTCGTCATCAGGGATAACACCAATTAGGGGAATAGCAAGAATTTCTTGGACATCTTGAACTGACATCATTTGATCCGCTTTTACCATTGTGGCTTTCAGGCGGTTGACAATTAAGCGGGTCTGCTTGATTCCTTCCGCTTCCAGTAAGCCAATAACTCGGTCAGCATCCCGCACTGAGGTAATCTCTGGTGTAGCAACGATTAGGGCTTCAGTAGCTGCCGTAACTGCATTTTTAAACCCACTTTCGATTCCTGCTGGAGAGTCCACCAAGATGTACTCGTAATTCTTGGCTAACACCCCCAACAACTTTTTCATTTGGTTGGGGTTAACGGCTTCTTTGTTACGACTTTGGGCTGCCGGTAACAGGACTAGTCCTTCCTGCCGTTTGTCTTTGACCAAAGCCTGGTCTAAGCGGCACTGACCTGTTAATACTTCAATAGCCGTGTAGACTACGCGATTTTCTAGTCCCAACAGCAGGTCTAAGTTTCTCAAACCAAAATCTGCATCCACTAAGGCAACTCGACGACCCAGACGAGCTAGGGCTAAACCTAGATTGGCGGTAATGGTAGTTTTACCCACCCCTCCTTTGCCAGAGGTGACAACAATAATTCGACTCATGAATTCAACGACAAGTGGGTTTTAGCAACATCAGCAGCTCTAGCAATACGAATTCCAAGGGAAGTCACGTAAGCTACTTCAGGATAGTACTGAAGTGGCGGTGTCTCCGGTGCCCTAGCTACAGCATCAGCAATCCGCAACTGGGTGGGTTCCATTTTTAATGCCATAATCCGACATTTTCGATTACCATTCGCACCGGCGTGGGCAATGCCTCGTAGATGCCCCCAAACTAAGATATCCCCAGCTGCAATCAATGCACCACCAGGGTTCAAGTCTCCTATTATAACAATAGTGCCAGGGTGACGAATCTCTATACCAGAACGCACGGTCATTTGTAAGTACAGAGGTTCTGCGAGTAATTCAGTAGGTTGATCAATCTTTTGATTCAAAGAGTACTTAGGGGTTTCTTGTTCTACTGAGTACCCAGCAGCTGCAGCAGCCACAGCAGTTTGTCGGCGCGTGGTGTAGACTCGCTTTAGCCTTAACTGGACTTCCCCAAGGGCATCAGCGATCGCTTGTAGCTTCATCCCATCCAGCAATTGATCCCCAGCCATCATATGGACACTGGATTCAGGCTGCCAAAAGCGCTCTCCAGCATTGAGGCGATGCTTGAATTGTTCCCATAGGTCCGACCAATTGGCAGTACTAGGGTTTTTAGTGGCTGGTGGCAAGATCAACAACAGCCGTTTCCCCTCACTTTTTAAGCGAACTTGCCCTTGGCAGTTAACTACCGAGTTGCGGTCGTCGGAAACCGTTGAAACTGGTGATGGTTGGGCAGAATCAGAAGTCATGCAACAAGGAGCTAGATTAGTTAACGCACCGAAGATAGATTCTTCCGTGATCATACCTTCTTCAGCAAGTTCTGCTGGATAACTGTTGAGAATTTTAGCTAATGGTGGTGTAGGGCAAAAGGGCAAGATACTTAAATAGTGCTATTGCTCTGTCACCCCAGACCCACACTCGATATCCTGTCAAGCATTATTACTCTCCACTCAATCGACGGTAAACCGTGACCAAGCCATTCACATCTCCCACATTGCCAGGAAATAGCACTACAGGTAAATTAGGAAACTGGGGATGGTCAGCAGAGGTTCGCACCATTGAGCATCCAGGAAGGATCTGACCCAATAGTCGTGCTGACCTCAAAGCCAGACCAGTACTTAAGACATCATTGGAGGTAATACCCCCTTTACTGATTAAAAACCCAATATCTTTAGGTAATCCCCTCACGATATCCATCAATAAGCCTGAAACTACTGCTCCAAAGGCCAGCCGTTTCTGCACATCCTCAAAAACCAATTCCTGACGAGAGGTATAAACTACCGGTGTCTTACCAGCACTGTGAATTTCCTGAACCCGCTCGAGAATACTTGCCAAAAGTTTTGCCCGTTGCTGTTCGGATTCATCTAGTAAATTGGCAACATTTACCTCAATCCCCCCAATCCCAGATGCTCCCAATAGCTGCTCCAGCTGCTGGGTAGTCTTTTTAACGTGGGAACCCACAATCACAACTCCTGGTTTCCCCTCTCGGACATACTGAGCCATATCCATAGCGGCCACGGGTTGGGGGCCAAGACTAGCAAGGGAGGTTAAAATACTAGCAGCAGAGCGAAACAGAAAGCGTTTCCCTTGGGCAGCAGCCTTCAGGACATCTGCCGCAAATTGATCTAAATCCCCTTGGGTTTCCCCATCCACAACGCCACACTGGTTATTGGTAAGTTTGAGAAGGCGCTCCAAGCTACCGTTACGAATATCTGCTAGTAAAAACCGCTCGACCGCATCAGCCTTGATCTGACCTTTGGTCTTTTCTTGGACATAGTCGGGTAAATAACTATGGCGATATCCAAATACCGAGTCACGGGCAAACTCGGTCTCATGCACTGGGGTTCTAATACCATCAATGATTAGGTAATGGACACTATCGATAGTGACTCGTCCGCCCTCAAAGAATGCAGGGACTAAGAAATGGGCATCAAATGGTCCGACTTCCTGGGCGATTACATCAGTTTCCACAGGATAATGCCCCCGCAAGGTGGAGTCAGAGCGACTGACTACCATAAAATCTTTAATTCCTTCAGCGTCTATGGCAATTTTGAGGTTATGGCAAACTTCCCGAGTCACAGTTGCTGCTTGCTCTGGGTTAAGAGCTCTGGTATTAGTAAGAATAAAAAAGATTGGGGAGTTATCCCTTAGTCCCAGCCGCAATGTATCCACATCCCAGTGCATCAGCAACAAGCAGCTGTGAACAGTCTGGGAGCCAGTCGGGTCATCATCGAGGACAATAATTTTTGGTTTTTTGGTCATTTCCCAAGCTTGTCATTAAAGTCAGTTATTTACCATAGTAATCGGGAAGGGGTAATCGGGAATGGGTAATTGGTGATTGTTATAGCAAGGCTCATAATTATTATAACATAAAATTAAATTGATAGGGAGCTTGATAGCAGATAATCTATAACAATAATATCCCCAATCAAGTCAGTAAATTTTAGAGCATGTAATCGGAAGCATTAATGGAATCATCGTTATGATAACTGACAGATTAATTATGATGATAAACTACTAATTATTAAAATTATCTATAAAAATAGTTATATTTGATCAGGTTTAAAAAATCAGCTATAATTATAGTTATAGAGCAGTGCTAACTGATTATTGATAACTTCTTGATAACTAGTTATACTTCCCTTATGTTCCCCGTTACCTATGTTAACGAGGATGTTAACGTTTAACTTATAAATTGCTATATAATAAGGGGTCACCAGGCAGCACTAACTTACAGTTTATCCACTATTTGTCCACTAGCTAGATTGTCGCTATAAATTATGTCAGACCAATCCCGTCCAGAACCACAAAGCACTTCAACTCTAGAAGAAATTCGCACCACACGGCTTGAAAAAGTTGAACAACTCAAAGCAGAAGGATTAATCCCCTATGCCTATAATTGGGAATCTACAGCTCAGGCTGCCGAATTGCAGCAAAACTATGCTGACCTAGGCAATGGCGAAGAAGTAGATGTCGAAGTTGCTGTTGCTGGTCGGATTATAGCTCGTCGTGTCTTTGGTAAATTAGCTTTCTTCAACATTCAGGATGAGACCGGTACAATTCAGCTTTACCTGGATAAAAAGAGAATCACTGCTAAAATGGCAGACCTTCCTAATGCTTTCAATATTCTCAAAAAACTCACTGATACTGGAGATATTATTGGGGCAAAAGGAACCATCAAGCGCACGGAGAAAGGGGAACTCTCGATCTATGTCAAGGAGTATGATATCCTGACCAAATCTCTGTTACCTTTACCAGATAAGTGGCATGGTTTGACGGATACAGAAAAGCGCTATCGTCAACGTTATGTTGACCTAATTGTTAATCCTGATGTCCGGGAAACCTTTCGTCGTCGTGCCAAAATCACTGCTTCTATTCGGCACTATTTAAACCAACAGGATTTTATTGAAATTGAAACTCCGGTACTTCAGAGTGAGGCTGGTGGTGCAGATGCCCGTCCTTTTATTACCTACCACAACACCTTACAAATGGACTTGTATCTGCGTATTGCTACCGAGTTACATCTGAAGCGACTAATTGTTGGTGGTTTTGAAAAGGTGTATGAGTTGGGGCGTGTCTTCCGCAATGAAGGAATTTCGACTCGTCACAATCCGGAATTCACCATGATTGAAATCTATCAGGCTTACGCCGATTATAATCAGATGATGGTGTTGACGGAAAATCTAATCAGTAATGCTGCTAAGGAAGTGTTAGGTACACTAACTATTAACTACCAAGGTGAAGTAATTGATCTAACTCCCCCTTGGCGTAAAGTAACGATGCACGAGTTAGTCAAAGACCAAACTGGTTTAGATTTTGATAAATTCACCAACATTGAGCAGGCAAAAGCAGCAGCAAAAGATGCTGGTGTGGAGGTTCCCAATGATTGCTATTCTATTGGCAAATTGCTCAATGAAGCCTTTGAGCAGAAGGTAGAAGAAACGTTAATCCAACCGACTTTTGTTCTGGATTATCCTGTGGAAATCTCTCCCCTTACTAAACCCCATCGCTCAAAATCAGGTTTAGTGGAACGGTTTGAATTGTTTATAGTGGGAAGAGAAACAGCAAACAGTTATTCTGAGTTAACTGATCCTATAGATCAACGGCAACGACTAGAAGCACAAGCAGCCAAGAAAGCAGCAGGAGATTTGGAAGCTCAAGATGTTGATGAAGACTTTCTCGCTGCCCTGGAGTATGGTATGCCTCCCACTGGTGGTTTAGGTATTGGTATTGACCGTTTAGTGATGCTACTGACTAATTCACCGAGTATTCGGGATGTGATTGCTTTCCCATTGCTGAAAAGTACCAGTGCTGTGATTAAATCCTTCGACTACGATGTAGACAAAAAAATTCTTCGGCTTGAATTTAATAATGGTAGTATCTACAAGTATCGAGATGTACCAGAGGAGATCTACAATGGTTTGAAAGATAATCCTTCTATCGGTCAGTATTTTAATACCCATATCCGCGAAAAATATGGCTTCGACCGAGAAATTTAGTGTCAGGATTCAGCCCAAGGCTCATTAGCTATAACCTAGTGACTTGCTGTTGGATTATAAGTTTAGCGGTCAGATGAAAATTTAGTTCTTAATCAGCGATTAGCTAACCCTGTGCAAAGCTAATCGCTTGTAGGTTAGATAGATTAAAGTAAAGCATTGACAAATAAACCCACATTCCGCAGGTGTGATTCCAAAATCCGGTATTTTTAAAAGATGAGTAAAATTGAAGCGTCTAATATCAGAGTACAGGATCTTGACCACTGTGGAATAGTGGCTGGAATTTGTGATGAAATC
>NZ_JAAHHW010000053.1 GCF_010692325.1 Moorena sp. SIO3I8
TTAGGACTTACCCTATCAGGGGGTTCCCCCCCCCATCAAGAAGTTCACTATACCACTTATTCTCTACTAATAGTGTGAATACATTGTGAATGCAGAAAATATACAAGAATTCCTAGGAAGTCATTTATGCACAGAAGGAGATCATAATGACGATTATTGAAGAATTAGCCAAGGGCTATATGACAGCTCCAGCCTATGAAGCTCCTCTATCGTTACTTAGAGAGTTTCGTCAATTTGTGATTGACTTAGCAAAGGTAGAATTGCAAGGCGTCAATTTTGAGTATGTTGACTACCAACCCTACTTTCGAGGACCAGATCTATGTCTGAATGACATCAAAGCTGACTTTGAACAAGGAAATGTTAAAATCAGCGCCCAATATAATGAATCAGATCTACTAGGTAAGGACGTCAACTTAATTTACCGATGTATTCATGAAAGGCATCACGTTAAACTAGATGTGGACTTTGGCTGGGAAGGCGAGTGCGCCATTGCTGCTCACATTATGTCCTTTACAGACAACCTGTTTTTTAAGCAACTTCTCTTTAGTGAGGGGTTAGGGCAAGTGGCTGTGCGCCTCCATACAGGAGAATTTCCTGATTATCAAAAAGTAGTGCTTTTTGATGAAGAGGTTATACATTGTATGGAGAAGACAATGAAAAATGTCAGAAATATCCGATGCCAGAACCATTGATCGAACTGAAGGGAGTGAGCAAATCGTTTGGAAGCAATGTCATTTTGAATCAGTTGGATCTGAAAATTTATCAGGGTGATGCCCTAGTCATTATTGGTCCTTCTGGAACCGGCAAATCAACAATTCTTCGGATTATTGCTGGCTTACTACCTGCTGATGTCGGTGAAGTTTATGTTAAAGGGCAACGGCGCTCCGGTTTAATAGAAGATGCTCAAGACCGCATTGGCATTGGTATGGTATTTCAGCAGGCAGCTTTGTTTGACTCGCTGACGGTGGAAGAGAATGTGGGTTTCTTGCTTTACCAGCACTCTAAACTACCACATCATCGAATTAGGAAATTGGTTAATCAAAGTCTGGAGATGGTAGGGTTATCTGGTGTTGGAGACCGCTACCCAGCTGAGTTATCAGGAGGTATGCGCAAACGAGTCAGTTTTGCCCGTGCTATAATTTCTAATCCTGATAATCCCAGGGACAACCCAGAGGTGTTACTCTACGACGAACCAACCGCTGGACTTGACCCGATCGCCTCAACAGTGATTGAAGATTTAGTGCGCCAGATACAACGGGAAGAAAACGCTTGTAGTACTTACCTAATGGTTACCCATCAGGAGAGTACAATTCGCCGCACCGCTGACCGGGTTGTTTTCCTCTACAAAGGCAAAGTACAGTGGTCCGGCAGCGTTGGGGAGATAGATACCACAGATAATCCTCTAGTGCAGCAATTCTTTAGTGCCAGTACCACTGGTCCAATTCAAGTAGTAGGTTGACTCTAGGTCAGGAGACTGTATTGATTAATTTGGTTAGGTTCATTGGCTCTAGGTTGAATGGCTCTAGGCTAAGCGGCTCTAATTACTAGTCAATCACCAGGACCTGTGTTAGCCATTCGGGCTGATCTCGATGCCCTGCAGATTCAAGCAACAAAATGATCAGGTGCGACCCGTGGCGAATTTAATTCTTAATGGTAAGAGCGCACCTATGCCTTATCAGTCACAGCATGATGGTCGAATGTATCCTTGCGGTCATGATCGACATACTCCGATCTGCCACAACAGGAGTTTGACAAAGTTGCTGCCAACTTGCTAGACTAAACGTAGTCATAACGACTACGCATAATAGCCGCTTTCCTTAGATAATTGGTAGCTTTCACGACAAAAAATCACAACTTGAGGTGCGACCCGTGGCGAATTTAATTCTTAATGGTAAGAGCGCACCTAACCTACTGAAACACTAAGCACTCAGCTTGGTTGACGGTTGACAGTCAACCAGACTCAGCACTCAGCACTCAGAAATCAGTACTCAGCAATCAGCAATCAGCACTATAGTTAAACAGAGGTTAGTGAGATGGTGAACATTGTTGGAATTAGTGGTAGTTTACGTCCTGAATCCTATAGCTATCATGCTCTAGAGCATGCCATAGACCGAGTGAAAGCTCATGGTATATCCACTGAAATCCTTGACTTGCGTCAGATGCAATTACCATTTTGCACTGGTGATAGTGACTATGCAGACTATCCAGATGTCACCCGATTACAGGAAACCGTGAAGCAAGCTGATGGCTTAATTCTGGCAACACCGGAATATCACGGTAGTGTCAGTGGTGTACTTAAAAATGCCCTAGATTTGATGAGTTTTGAACATCTCGAAGGCAAAGTTACCGGTTTGATTAGTGTATTGGGGGGTCAGTCTAATAGTAACGCTCTCAATGACCTACGGATAATTATGCGCTGGGTACATAGTTGGGTCATTCCAGAGCAAATTGCCATTGGTCAGGCTTGGAAAGCCTTTGGTGAAGATGGCAAGCTTTTGGATAAAAAACTCTCCGAGCGCTTCGATAAATTTGCTGAAAGTTTGGTAGCAAATACTCAGAAGTTAAGGTAAGCTCAAATCCGCTTAGGGACTTGGGTGTAAAAAAAATACCAATTAAATTAGGGTGGGCAAACTATAGCAATTCTCATTTTGAGGTGCGACCCGTGGCGAATTTAATTCGCCGTTCGCGTAGCGCTCCTACGGAGAACGGAAAGCGCACCTATTGGGTTTTAGGGAGCAGGGACTGAGGCCGTAGGCCACGCGGGGCGCGTTCGGAGCTGGGAGTAGCGCTGCATGGCTTCGTCCCTTGAATTTGGAAATTTGGAAATACCATTACACCCATTGCTATAAAAAAAACTGGCTGTGTTGTGAAGGGTGTTACCCCTCACAGCACAGCCAAGCTGATCATCAATTACGGCACAGGATGGCTGATTTGTGCGATCTGTTAGGTATGTCTTTATTAAAAAGCAATTTACCATGGCTGTGTTGCCAGTTTGGCAGTAAATTAGATTTCCACTGCACTTACTCGAACACAAGTATCTATAAGTGTACCTAATTAGGAGTTATCTTAGGTACTGAGTCACCTGATAAGCAAATTAAATTATCCTTCTGAGTGTTGATGATTCCCCGTTGGCGAAGCTTTCCGATCAAGCGAGTGACAGTCACGCGGGTGGAGCCAATGGCACTACCGATTTGTGCATGAGTTAAGGGAAATGGTAAGCAGTAACCTTCCTGACACGGTTCCCCGAACTCTTCAACCAATAGTATGAGGAATCCCAAGAGCCGATCAATGGTTCGTCGCTGTCCTAAGGTACTCAGCCACAGTAGTTTGCGTTGATGCTGAAGCCTAAATGCATCTAAGATCTCCCGTCGGAAGTGTGGCCAGTTGTCTAAGTCATCCCAGTACATCCATACCACAGCAGTTTGCTCAACGTGGGAGTAAGCCTGAAGTGTGAAGGGTGAAAGGGCAACAATTTCAAAAGGCTGACCCGCACCAATGAATCCTAAAAATGCTTCTTCCATATTCTGATGGGAGCATTGAGATCCAGAAAAATTGGGGCTAGCGCTGACTTGAGAAGTACCCACCAAACGGATTGCCCCCCGCTCTACCAAATACAACAACCCAGGACGGGTAGGAATCCGCTCATCTTTGCTAAACGTCCTATAACGGTAGTGTTCCTGTCCCCAATCTAAGATCCTTTGCCAAGTTACAAAGGGTCGGGATGCCTCTAATGGGTCGGATGGTGAATACATAAGCTCCGAGCCTGATGGATACACAAGTTTATCTAGATCTTACATGGACTCCAAAGTAACAAAAAATACCTTGATGAGTAGCTCATGGCGCGTAAATTTGTCAGGTAATTCTGCTGCCCTGAGTACCCGATTACAACAACAGATATCGAGAGCAATGGTATATTCTGGTATTCCCCAGTTGATATTGGAAACGATTCCTTTAGAACGCTGCTCAGATAATACTGGTGTAGCATATCGCTCAGCGATCGCTCTCAAGCTTTCTCGCGCCATGCAGCAAAGTCCTCTAGCCATTGCTGATCAGTTAACTGTATCTTTGCCAACCATAACTCAAGATGGTGGGAAACAAAACTTGATCGAATTCGAGGTTGAAGTAGCTCCTCCAGGCTGGATTAATTTTTGGCTGACAGATCAGGGGTTAGCAACTTGGTTACAAGATTGGATTCAACCTTCAACAGATACGCTGATTAGCTTTCGGCCTCAACAAGGTCAAAAAAATCTCTTGCCCTACTTAGAACTTAACACTCAGCACTCAGGACTCTTCTGGCAAGATACTTCCAAGATCTTTAGAGTTCAGTATGCCCATGCTCGTTGCTGCTCACTCCTGCACTTGGCTCATCGCCAGGGCCTAATCCAGATTCAGAGTATGGACTTGAAAACCTCTAGGGGACTGATAGTTGTGCCATATCCAATTCCCTGGTTAAAAGACGACCTAGGAACAGGGACAAATCAGCCGCTTATACAGTTGCTCCATCCAGCAGAAAGACTTTTGATTGGTCAACTTATTGACTTGACAGACTACTTGAGTGGAACCGAATCAAAGAATTGGCTAAAGTTGGCAAGTTCTGTGAGTAATGCGTTTGAGCAGTTCTACCGTAGATGTCGCATTTGGGGGGAGGTGAAACACCAGACCCCTAGGCTGGCTCAAGCAAGGTTAGGATTAGTGGGAGTAACTCAAGTAGTTTTGCGATCGCTTCTAGAAGACCAACTGGGTGTCCCTGCACCAGGTGAACTTTGACCGAAAAAAAAATTTTGCCAAAGGGGTTGACAAATCCAGAAAGCTTTCGGTATATTTACGGATGTGTGAGGAGCGAACCAGTCAGGGAACCGAGACGAAACACGGCCAGTCGTCGGTTCCCTTTCTGATTTAATTACCTGATTTAATTGTCTGATTTAATTAGCGCAGGCAGATCCCGCCGTTAGTGAAGCTGGCTTTATAAGCAAACGGGGGCTCTTTGACCTAAGCAAATAATTGACCTAAGCAAATAGCCAGGGCTGGGATGGGTGAGGCTGAGATTGGGGAGAAGCCCACTCTTACCAGACACAGAAGTTTCAGAGTATTTCACATAAAAAAAATTAGGATAGGGAGATGTGGGTGGTTTCAGGTCACTGGCTTGACTGGTAACCAAAATTTATTTTGTGTGTTTTTATTATATTTTATTTGTTATTGCTCCTTTGTAATCAGCCGAAAGTCTCGCGGCAGCAGAAATGACACGTGACCAATGACTAATCACCAATGACTAAGACTAATGACTAAAATCAGGAATAGCTAAAGAACTGTTACAGTTCTTGACAAAGTAGCCAGACAGGTATGAACTCGATGATAGCATTCCCTTGAATGCCTTATTATAGACACGAGAAAAAAACTATGGCAGAAGAACTGACGGGACAAACTCCCATATTTGGTGGTAGCACTGGCGGATTGCTGACCAAAGCTGAAGTTGAAGAAAAATACGCTATCACCTGGACAAGCTCAAAAGAGCAAGTGTTTGAAATGCCTACTGGTGGCGCTGCCATCATGAATGAAGGGGAAAACTTGCTCTACTTAGCTCGTAAGGAACAGTGTCTGGCATTGGGAACCCAACTGCGGACGAAATTTAAGCCCAAAATCGAAGACTATAAAATTTACCGGGTTTATCCCAATGGTGAAATCCAGTTTCTGCATCCTGCAGATGGGGTATTCCCAGAGAAAGTCAACGAAGGGCGTCCCTATGCAGGGAAAATAGACCGCAATATTGGCAGCAACCCAGAACCTGTAACTATCAAGTTCAGTGGGAAGGCACCTCACGAGGTTTAGTTCATCAGTGATAAGGTAAAGGTGAAAAAGTTGAACGTTGTGACCAACAGTTTCAGCGGTTTGCCGAATTTTTAACCTTGAGCTGAGAAAGACCATGATTTTCCCAGATTTTTCCCAATTTTCAACCGTAGCTCAACAAGGTAATTTTGTACCGGTAACCCAGGAGTGGGTGGCGGATTTAGAAACGCCAGTTTCTGCCTGGTATAAGGTCTGTGCTGGTCAACCCTACAGCTTCTTGTTGGAATCGGTAGAAGGTGGGGAAAATCTGGGACGTTACAGTTTACTAGGTTGTGACCCCCTGTGGGTATTGGAAACTAGGGGAAATCGCACGACTCAGACCAACCGGGATGGCTCAGTAACAGTATTTGAGGGAGACCCCTTTGAAACCTTAGCGAATTGTCTGAAATCCTATCAACCTGTAAAGTTACCCCAATTGCCGCCAGGAATTGGCGGTTTGTTCGGTTTTTGGGGTTATGAGTTAATTAGTTTTTGTGAATCCCGTGTGCCAATTTATCCCCTAGAGTCCAATGACTTGCCCGATGGATTGTGGATGCAAGTGGACAACCTGATTATTTTTGATCAGGTCAAGCGTAAGATTTGGGTGATCGCTTATGCTGATCTACGACATGCCCAAGGAGATTTAGAGGCAGCCTATCAAAAAGCATGCGATCGCGTTCGTACTCTGGTCAACAAACTACAAGGGCAGCTCTTAGGTAAGGACACAGTACTCCCATGGACACCTCCAGATAGTGCTACTCAAGAACTGTCTTATATCAGCAATACAGACAAATCCCAGTTCTGCGCTAATGTCGAAAAAGCGAAAGACTATATCCGAGCTGGGGATATCTTTCAGGTGGTATTGTCCCAGCGCCTCTCGACAGAATACAAGGGTGACCCTTTTGCCCTTTACCGTTCCCTAAGGCTGATTAATCCCTCCCCCTACATGGCGTATTTTAACTTTGGGGACTGGCAAATCATTGGATCTAGCCCAGAGGTAATGGTAAAGGCAACAGCTTCCCGAGAGGAAAAAATCCAGGCAACGTTACGACCAATTGCTGGAACTCGACGTCGGGGTCAAACTCCTATTGAAGACGAAGCTCTAGCTCAGGAGTTACTCGAAGATCCAAAGGAAATTGCTGAACACATTATGTTGGTTGACCTGGGTCGGAATGACCTGGGTCGTGTGTGCAAGAGTGGTACAGTCAGAGTTGATCAACTGATGCTCATTGAGCGCTACTCCCACGTTATGCATATTGTTAGCAACGTAGTAGGGGAGCTGGATGCTAGTAAAACAGCTTGGGATTTACTGAAAGCTTGTTTCCCTGCGGGGACAGTGAGTGGAGCCCCCAAAATTCGGGCAATGGAAATCATTCAGGAACTGGAACCAGAACGTCGCGGGCCTTACTCGGGTGTCTATGGCTGGTACGATTTTGAAGGTCAGCTCAATAGTGCGATCGCAATCCGGACTATGGTAGTTCGCCCATGTGGTTCTGGTAAACATACCGTGTCAGTGCAAGCTGGTGCTGGCTTGGTAGCAGATTCTGACCCAGAAAAAGAATATCAAGAAACCCTCAATAAAGCTAGAGGCTTACTAGAGGCTATCCGCTGTTTAGACTTTGAGTAGTAAGCTATCAGCTAGGCGCGCCCCTAACCACTAACCGCTAACTATTCCTTGACAGGGTTAACTACAATCATGCTAGCTTCTTGCCGTCGGATAGCTACTTCTGTGGTGGAACCAACTCGAATGTGTAACGGTCCCCCAAACCAGGCTGAGCGCAACACTTGTACCTGTCTATCAGGAATAATGCCAATTGCTTCTAGTCGATTAGCGAGACCTTCGACCTGCAAACCGATCTGAACTTTCTCGATAATGGCAAGCTTTCCAGGTTTTAATTCCGCTAAAGTCAAGTCGCTTCGCTCCAATTCAAAATTAAAAATTATTAATTCAAAATGACAATCAGTGGGGGCTTGTACCCAGAATTAAAAAATTGCCAAATTTATGATTTTCTTTATTTTGAAGTTTGAATTTTGAATTTTGAATTACCACTAGGGGTCATTTAGTTAATTATTAATTTGCAGGCTAAGGTATTGTATCTTTTTTTGTGCTTCAAACAAAATAAAGCCTTTTTGGAGCATCAATTATTATTAAAGGAACATCCCTCTTTTCTTGAAATCGACGTCTTTGGTGGAGTGCCAACAAGAGAATAGGTGATTTAACTAAGTGTCAGTCACCTTACTCTCTTGCTTAGCTATCGGCTTTCGCCTCCGCTGCGCGATCAGAAACTCTTGTCTCCAGTCAGAGTTAAGAAGACCATACTCCACTAGCAATCTTTTGCAGTGGCGCTAGATGAGGTGTCTGGCATAGGAAATAGGCGAAAAATGCCCCGCCACAAGCACCAAGCAAGAAACCACTGGCAAATTCACTCCAGCCTTCTTTAGTTCCTAAGTCTTCTGGTGGATTGGGTGTTGTCAATGTTGCCTTAGGTTTGCCGGAGCCAGCCGCTCCATAAATAGATAAAGCAACTGTCAGAAGAGCCACTAAGCCAACTGTTGCCAGTAAACCAGCTGTGCTGGCATAGTCTGTCCCACGTAACGGACCTAGTAAGGCAAACGGTCCATACAGAAAGTAGCCATGAGCCATACCAACTTCTAGACCCCGGCGATTGGCTGAGAGCCCTTTACGGTAGGCTGGCAAGTTGTTGATGAAAGCTTTTGTGAAAGCAGAGGAATTAATTGGGGTGGCTAGATTACCCACTTGGGGATCTCCACCATGGTTAATTACATCCATCGTCATTGTAAATTTATCTCCTATCAAATCGGATAAACCCCTTGAGTAGTAATACTTTAGGGGGGAGAAAAGGAACTGAAAGAATCAGCACGAGTAATCGTCGCTGAGAAGTGCATCCTCTCGTAACGAATTATACGAGATATTGTTCTTTTTCCTAACCTTCTTAGTCAATGGCAAAAATTTTCGCCTTAGTTCTTTACGGTAAAATCACCTTTGCCAAACTATTGTAATCACCTAAAACCAACGGTTTTGATGACTAACCCCCTTTTAGCTTATTAGGTTTTTGTAACAAAAAGTAATTAATTTTTGTAAAGTTTATTGGGCAATTTTTGTTAAAAATCTTAATAATTATCGGACTGGCATAAACTTTCCAGTAATCTGAGCCATTGAAGAAACTGGGTCGGTGGTATAAAGGCGGGTTGGGATCACCCCTCTCATGCTATGAGGTGAAACGGGAAGTTAACCCAAATTGACTGGACTTGTGTGGTTTTGTCTAGGTCAACGACAGGTGTTGATGTCAATAGAGGAATGGCAGACTGATTAGAATTGACTCCATCAAAGACTCAGCAAGGGCAGAAGCAATCATCAGGTTTTTGCCACAGGTTGTCTCGGAAATTCCGAGGTAGATCAAGGTATTTCATAGTCGTGAACCATGATAGGATTAACTTGTCGAAAAAATCGATAAGCACCTACACAGAATTAATTCCCTACTCCAAATTTATGTAACCCTTACCCTGCAAGGCTTTGAGTTTTGGAAAATGTGCAATTAATTTTGTTTACCTGCTTAGCTTCCTCCGCTGGGCATGCCCCACAACGAACATGCGCAGCATGAGTGTGGGATGAATCGCGGAGCATTAACTCGCTATAAACAGCCTGAAAAACGTTATACTAAAAATAGTAGGGAAAACAAATTAAGAGCTAACCGCCACCTACGTGCTTAAAAATAGAACTTATTGTATTGTTCCGGCGCGGAGGGGCATCCCGTGTCGTTAATAAAGCTTACCGAGTATCCTAAGCGATGGCTGGAGTTGGTAAGAAGCCCACACTGTAATCTTCGGCGAAGCCGACGCTACGCGAACGATAAGCGTGTGGGAGTATGTCACTAATCTACCCCTCTAGTAAGCGGGTATCTGCCTTGTTCCAGTTATCTGGATAGCAGTGGTGGCTCTTCACACGTAGAGCAAATCCCTGGCTCGGCAGTGTAAGACCGAAACTTACTTCGGTAAGTAGAGGCTTACTTCCGATCAAACTGGCAACCAACACCATACCTGATTGGGTTGGTGTGGTGAAAGGTTAAACTTGTTACTGTATTAATTGGCAAATAGGAAAATAAGATATGACAGGCGCATACGCAGCTTCTTTCTTACCAACGATGCTAGTCCCCTTCATAGGCTTAGTTATGCCTACTGTAGTTTTGGGACTTTTGTTTATCCACATTGAAAGCGACGCTGACTAAACTAGCTAGAAGTCCTGCAGGATACCAGCCCCCTTTGTTCAAGGGAGTATGGGTGAGAGTGGGACTCAATCATGGGGGTTGACTCCCGAGAAAGGGTCATCAATCCCCACATCCCTAGGGTTTTGGGCTATGCTTTTCGATTAGAGTAAAGTTAAGGCTTAGAGGGCTTTACAGTCTTATTAGCAGGTTTGGGCTTAGGAGTTCGCCGATAACTCTTAAACTGACTAATCCCAGCACTGGCAGATTTAACCACATTACTATCTGGATCCCTTAATGCCCTTTCAAGCAAGGGTATAACTTTTTCAGATTTAATATTACTCAGGGCTTCAACAGCAGACTGTCGCACGGATGGTTGGGGATCTTGAATCAATTTGCCAATCAGCGGTATGGCCTGTTGAATTTCGGCTCTGAGTCCTTGAGCAGCAGCAATTTTCCCCAAGGCTGATGCAATTGAGCCACGAATAAGGCTTTCAGGATGATTGATGTACTTACTTAACTGGGGAATATCCCTGGCTTGACCATAATTTCCCAAAGCAGTTATGGTTTCACCTAAGTCGAGATCACTTTGGCTGGGCTGAGCAGTAATACTTGGGGTTTCTGTCAGCACTGGTTGCTCTGGCTGACTGGGCTCAGGCAACATTTCGTCCTTGACCACGGGTTGAGGCTCGTCTTGGTTTGTTTCTGCCTCTTCTAATAATTCGACTAATTCATTACCAGTTTGCGCGGAAGTTTCCTCTGTTTCATCTAGGTTCTTAACCTCGTCTGGTATTGGAGATTGATGCGCTTGTTCTAATTCAGCAATTTTTTGATGGGCTAACTCTAAATCAGCCTGATATTTTGCTTCCAAAGATTGCAGCTCTTGGCGAAAATTAGACTCAAGTTCTTCCTTTAACTCATGGGTAGCTTGTGTCAATTGTTCTTGATATCTTGCTTCCGAGGATTGGACACTTTCCAGAAGACTAGCATCAAGTTGTTGCTTCAGCTCATTAGTGGTTTGGGTTAACTGAGCCTGATAGTTTTCCTGTAAAGGTTGGGCAGCAGCAGCAGCGCTAGACTCTCCCTGCTGTTTGACTTCCTCAATTTTCTGATTTAATTGCTCTCGATAACTTTCTTGCAGAGCTTGAGAATTTTGTTCTATCCTAGTCTCATACTTATTTTGAAAAACTTCTAATTTTCTGTCGGTTTGTTCGGATAGAAAATCCAGTTTATTTTGCAGTATAAAAAATACGATTGCCCCAACAACGGCTGCTGCAAGTATAGCTACAAGAATTGGTATCATGAGGGCTCCTCTTGGGGTTGATATTTAGTTGATTTTATCTGAAAGTGTGCCTGAAAACAGGGTTGTTGGGCAATAGCTTAAGGCGTCTGAAATCTTAAAAATTTGTAGAAATGGCCTGAACAGGGCAAGTGGGTATACACTGCTCACAGACAATGCAACGCGATCGCTTAAACTTCAATCTGAATGTCTCTAGCTCAAGACTAAGGGCTTGAGTGGGACAAACCCCAGTACATAAGCCACAATCGACACAACTATCCTCATCAATCAAAATCTCGCGACTTAGCAGGGAAACATCAATGTTTTGCGATCGCATCCACTCAATCGCAGCATCCAACTCATCAATGTCGCCAGATAACTCTAGCACAAGTTTGCCGATTTGATTGGGAGCGACTTGGGCCCGGATGATATTAGCAGCCACATTGAAATCCTTTGCCAGTCGGTAAGCCACCGGCATCTGAATCGCCCGTCGGGGAAAGGTCAGAGTTACCCGTTTTTTCATGGTGATTTGTGAAACTTTATCAGTAGACCAGTAAAAATTAACGTAACATTCCCACTCCTTGATAGTTAACAGTCAACAGTCAGCCGTCAACCGTCAACAAAAAACCTTTTAATCTGATCTACTTCTAAGTTGCTCAGCAGTTACGCCCCAAACCCTGCTATTGCCAGATTTATAACGAGAAACCGGGTTTTAAGGCTGTTGGTGCCTAAGTGCTCTTGTTGTAAAATGTAAACAATTATAAAGTTATAGCAAGAAAGTTGTAGCAAGATGGCTATTAATTCACCAGACTCAACTACACCATCCTCCTCCCCTTCAGTACCCACTAGTGGCAGCCGGATCAGAAACTTTTTAATTGCCCTAGTAGCGATCGCACTGGGTGTTGCCCTATTCTTGGGATTAAAAACTGAGACTAGTCTCGGTTCCTTGGAAGCCCAAGCTGAAGCATCTACCCCTCTAGAGATTGCTCTGAGCAATGGTAAGCCAACCTTGATGGAGTTTTATGCCAACTGGTGTACCAGTTGTCAAGCCATGGCAAAGGATTTGGGTCAACTGAAACAGCAGTATAAAACCAAAGTCAATTTTGTCATGCTGAATGTGGATAACAGCAAGTGGTTACCAGAATTGGTCAAGTATAGAGTAGATGGTATTCCTCATTTTGTATATTTTGATGAAGCCAGCACAGTGATCGCCCAAACTATTGGAGAACAACCCCGTCAAGTACTCGAAGCTAACTTAGATGCCATAGTAACCCATGTGCCTTTACCTTATAGCCAAGCTAGTGGTACGGTTTCGGATATTGACGATTCCCTGTCAGTTACAATCACTACTCAAGATGATCCTCGTAGCCATGGCAGTCAGGTAAAAGGCACAAGGTAAAAGGCACAAGGTATAAGGAAGCTTGCATAAAATTTATTAAGATTTTTGTAGCTTTATTTTCCCCTTTGCCCTTTGGCTTTCGCCCTTGAAGCTAATTTTCCGCTACAGTAAAGATTACCTGCTGACTAATAATCTGCCCCAGTTGCTAGAGGGTTGGTTGCTGATTGATTTGCCAAAATGTCTAGAAAATCCCTGTCAAGCTACCCACAGCCTTTACCCTCAGCCACCAAACCCCTTGACCTAGGTAAACGAAAGTCGATCAGACCGAGGGGAACTTTTAGACGACGCCTAAAATACATATATTGGCGCTTGGTTCGTATGCAAGGAAAACCAGAAGCGATCGCACGAGGTTTAGCATGTGGTGTGTTTGCTGGGTTCTTTCCCCTGTTTGGTCTCCAGTTATTTATAGGGATTTTGCTGGCGGTACTCTTGCGAGGGAACAAAATAGCTGCTACTGCTGGAACTTGGATTAGTAATCCCTTGACTTATGTGCCAATTTTTGCATTCAACTTTCACGTGGGTGAATGGCTACTTAACCGGGATGACTTGGCTAATGTGAGTTTGCAATCTTGGCAGGGATTTACAGAATTGGGGTCAGACATTGTCCTAACCTTATTTGTTGGTTGTTTGGCCGTTGGATTGGTTTGTGCTGTGGTTAGTTATTGGTTGAGTGTGAAGCTGATCTATCGATTGCGGACTTCTCGTGCCTTGAAGTGTCAGAAAAAGCGATCTTCCTTTGGAACGGCTTCCCGAACGCACCGCAGTGAACACTATAGTGCTAACTCCTGAGTCCTCAGTAAGACTTCACACTTCATACTTCACACTTCATCCTTGATAACAGCCATGGCAATCAAATCCTCAATTTTTTTAATAGTTGTATCCCCTGCTAAGTAACCAATACCTCGATGAAGGTGCAGGCGAAACTGATTTCCTAGAGTTTCTTGATCTAAACTTAAGCCATCGTTATGGCAGCGTTGTTTGAGAGCAATCAGGAGCAGATCAGCCATATCTCCTGCCATCACACTCCAAGTCAGTTCAAGGTTACTATCGGCAGGTATGGGAACCGGGGAGGGCATTGTCGGTTCAGCGAGGGAACGGCAGATTGCCCAGCGGCAAAGGACATTCCACTGAGGGATTTTGGTTTGACGTTTGAGTTTAATCAGTTGGTCTTTGGCAGTTTGGGAAAGTGTGATCTGGTTGATTGGGGGTTGCATGAAGAAATTAATGAACTCAGGTTTACTGTTTATGAAAAACTACTTTAGTATTTGCCCAAAGTCGTGATAGTTTGGCAACTTGAATTGATTTATAACTATAGCAATCTTAAGGTCAGGATTTAGATATAAGTACTCAGCAGTCAGTAGAACTTTTGAGGACAAATTGGCGTCTTTGATAGCAAATACTGATAGGATTAACTTCCATGTACATTCGTAAAACTGTCTTCGCCATTGCCCTATTGATTAGCCCGTTATTGATTACTGCTTGCGGCTATAATGATACAAAAGAGTTAGTAGAAGAAGCACAGTTACTGTCAAAACCTCTTACCATCCGGCTAGTACCAAATACAGACCAACCAATTACTGCTGGGGAAACTGTCCCATTCTCTTTTAAACCTGTTGGCGAGCCTGTCGAGATCTTAGAGCCGATTCCCTTGATAATGAATATCTACCTACCAGATGGTAGCCAACAACAACTCATGGTCGATTTGCAAAGTCCAGTTGTCTATTACCCTTGTGATCCTATACCAGGGGAAGACGATTCTTGTAACTATCCGAGGGTGGGTTTGGATCCTACGGCGGATCCTAGTCAGCCCTATCAACCAGGCCCTAGCATTACCTTGGAGCAAGAAGGAGAATACAGGATTACGTTAGACCCTGTCCCAGAAGCACTCCAAGAAAAATTACATGGACAGTCAACAACATTTCTGGTCATGCCGTGACTTGTTCTGAGTAGAAGTAACCCGATTCCACGGTTGTCCGATGTTTAGTTGGGTCATAATTTAGGAGATACTGTTGTGCGATCGCATCAGCTTCTCGTAATTGTTTAGCTTCGACCTTACCAATTTCCGTATCTGTAGACAGCAGAATCACCTGATGGGAGGCAGCGGGGAAGTAGCGTTCCACTAGGTTGCTGCGATGGGACGAGTCCAATCGTCCGAGGGGGGTATCAATCGCTACCGGTAGATTACGTCCAGAAACACGGGCGAGTCCCCACAATAATGCGATCGCTAATAATTGCTTTTCCCCAGCCGATAGACGATGTTTCGGTACAAGTTTTCCTTGTAGGTCGTACAGGGATAGGCTGAAGCTGTTGGTGTCGATGGCAACTCGATGGACTAGGTCAGATTTATGAAGGAGATAAAGAAAGCATTCGGTTACCTCATGTTCTAATTTATTCAGTTTTCTCAGAGTTAACTGTTCCCGGAAAACCTTAAGGCTCTGTTGGACTAATGCAGATGCTGCAAGCATATGCTGATCATTTTTGCGGTCAATGGTTTCTTCACCATACCTGGCTAAGTCTTTTTTGCTTTGTGCGATCGCATATCCTAATTTATCACAGCGGCGTTTAGCGATTTCGTAAGCTGCTTGAGCTTGAGCCAATTCCGTTTGTGCCTGTTTTAGTGCATCTTCGAGTTCTTGATAGGATTCCGGAGGAGCAGCTGTTGCTAGTTGTCGTTTAGTAGCATTAATATCTGCTTCCAGATTTTTGCGCTTAGCTAATTGCTCTTCAGCTAATTGCTTTTGAGTTGGTTGGTAGTAAGTCAGGAGATTAGTTAGGGAATGAAACATTTCTTCCTCAGCTCCTAACCAAGGGTCTTTAACCTCCCCAGCCTCTTGCTCTATTTGTTGATTTTCTTTTCCCAAGAACGCTTTAATTTTATCAAATTTTTTAGCAGGCAACTTGAGGGCAGTCAATAAATCTACCAGACGTTGATCACGCTGTTGTAAAATATCTCTAGCTAGTTTAGCCTGTGATGCCCGCGATTCTTTTTCTGCTTGAGCTTGAGCTTGGGTGAGTAGGGGTTCAATTAACGATAGAGGCAAAATACCAGCTGCTAATTCCCTCATCTGTTCACGAATTTGTTCAACTTTAGTATTGTAGTGATGGAGTTGACTCTCTAGTTGGTTCCGTTGGGCTGCTATTTTACCACCATC
Source organism: Moorena sp. SIO3I8 (assembly GCF_010692325.1). Classification (GTDB taxonomy): domain Bacteria; phylum Cyanobacteriota; class Cyanobacteriia; order Cyanobacteriales; family Coleofasciculaceae; genus Moorena. The sequence goes on from NZ_JAAHHW010000053.1 coordinate 15,877, forward strand.
ACAGACAAATTTATCAAAAGCTTGTTGCTGTTTTTCCCTGGTTTGTTCTAGCTGTTCTTGAATACTACATAACTCTTGTTTAGCTAGCTCATAGTCTGATTGTTGAGAGGAAAGCTTTTTTTCGATATCTTCCAAATTAGCAAGTTGCTGTTGATTCGCCATAGATTTGCGTTTGCGCGTCACTAAAATATCAAGGTCAATGGCTAAGCGGTCAGCAAGTTCTAGACCAAGTAAGGATCGAATCGCTTCCACAACAACCGGGGGTGGTGCTTCTACTTCTGCTAGTTCTTTAACCTGTTCCCCATCAAAAAGAAATAAGTTTGATATTCCTAAGGGCAACAGATTTTCAATGTACTCGTCCCAAGTATTGGTTAGGGCAGAATCCAGCCAGTCTCCCTCTAAAATGCCTAAGTTATCCTTACCATCTTTCGGTTTTTTTGTCCAAGTGCGTACAATCCGATACTCCATGGGCTGGTCGTTCTCGATATGTTCAAAAACTAATTCCACTCGGGTGTTGTCAATAGGTAAGGCATTGCGATTGACTGACTGAGTTAGAAAGTCGCTATAACTCAAATTGCCACGGGTGGAACATTGAGCGCGGTGTCCATATAAAGCCAGACGAATCGCATCCATCATAGTGGTTTTACCACCACCATTCATACCACCGACTAGAATAATAGGTCGAGAGTTATCATCCCTTTTTGGACAGAGATTGATCACCTGACGCCCGAGATAGGGGCCAAAGTTTTCTAGGACAAGTTCAAGGAAAATCACAGGATTTATCAAGTATGAATTTTCTAGGGAACAGGGAACAGGGAACAGGGAATCGGGAATCGGGAATCGGGAATCGGGAATCGGGAATCGGGAATCGGGAACAGGGAAAAGAGAAAAAAGTATGTGTACCTCATAACTATGATAAACGCTATAGTTGGTGTTAATCGTTTACCGTTAAATCTCAACGATTAACTCTAAATAATTAACGCTAAAAAGATGAACCGGGCAGCTTTATAAATTCATCCTCTTCTGGAGTATTAACCCGACCAAGGATTTTATTGCGATGGGGAAAGCGACCAAAACGTTCAATCACTTCTAGATGACGATAGGCATAATTAATTGTACTGGCACTATCGGGATCATCTTTAAGAGTCGAGAATAATTCAACACAGTAGCGCTGATGTTCGATATTTTCGCTATGCTCAAATGGTAAGTAGATAAACCAGCGCTGGACTGGTAAGAGTTCTTTGTCAAAGCCTCGATCAACAGCATACTGGGCAGTAGACAAGGCTTTGGAATCAGTAGCAAAAGCTTGGGGTTGACCCCGAAACATATTGCGAGGAAACTGATCGAATAGGATAATTAGCGCTAGGCAGCTATAGGGTGATGTTTGCCAATTATCTAACTCCCCAGTCACGGCTTGTTGATAGATGTCGAGGAAACGCGATCGCATTTCTTGGTCAAAATCTGGGTTCTTAGTAAACCAGACTTTGCGGGATTTGCCATATTCGGGTTCGTCCGGCTTACCAAACCAGAAATTTAATATCTCATTAAATCTATCCAAAGCCTGTATCATAAGTTACTCCAGTTTTAAGGATTACGAATTTTGGACTGGAAATTTTAAATTTGCCCAAGCCAGCTGCTTGACAGTGTCAACATCCCCTTCATCAGCAGCTGTTTTTAAATCTCGTTTCAAGTGAGCATTAGCGATCGCATCTTCTTTAGACCGAGAACTAGTATCAAAGCACCGCTCCAAAGCCTCATAGATACCAATACGACGAGACCTAGTCACATACTGGCGTTCTGTGTCTAGCAGTTTTGCCATTAGTTCGAGATGCATAGCATCATTGTCACAGATTTCTTCTAAGACCTGCCACTCATCAACACCAAGCAGATGGTTTTCAGCGCCAGGACGGATGTCTTTGAAAGGTTCACCAGTAACTTCCTCATAGATGCGGGGCAAACTGTCGTCAAATTCGTGTTTTTCTTCTAGCCAGATGCGACGAATCTCACTAAGTTCCTCTTGACTAATCAAGGTGATGTCCCCCATATTGTCTGGACAATTCTGACGAATTTCAGTTTCAACAGTAAGCAATCGCCTCAGCCAATACTCCCGTGCTTCTTTGGTATAAGGACCAGGAATTGGCTCAACAGAGATTTGTCCATCTAAATTCCGTTCATACAGTTGGACATTACCATTGCTACGTCTAAAATCTCGTCGCTCACGGTTTTCTCCAGGCTCCAACTCCTTTCGCAAATCCAGTAGAGGTTCCAGCCATTCCTTCTCTTCGTCATTATCAATCATTGCTGTCAGGGATTTATCCTGACTCACCAGTGTACAAACCCAGCAACCAAAACGAGAGCTACCACAACTAGGAGTAGACGTATCCACAACTAATGGACATTCGTTATCAGCACTAGCCCCTCGATACATAGCAAATAAATCTTTATTGCTGTATTCCCAGGGGTTTTGCCATTGCATGAGATACAGCCAAACCTCATCATTTTGCCAATCTTCAATGGGGCTATAAACCAACGAGTTGGGTAAATTCATATTAGGAGTTAGACGATCACGTACTCGTTTAGCTTCCATTTTTTTCATCCGTCTTGCCCGTTGTTGGCTTTCAGCTTTGCGAGTGCCTAAAACAACAATAGCCTCTCCACTAGATCGGATAACATTCCGAATAAAACGGTTAGAGGGTTTAATTTTCAAACGTTCAGTACACCAGCGAAATTTCCCCCGTGGGGCTGGGTAACCTTTGCCAATTAAACTTACCCAGTAGGTTTCTTTAACCTCCGGTTGTAAGAGATGGGGTTCAAAGGGCAATCCTTGAGCTTCAGCTGCCAACTTAATCTGTTTTAGGGAATTGCGAACCCAAGCTGAAACAATCGGATTCTCTACTAAGGTGTCTGTAGTGATGACATAGATAGTCTTAGTTCGCTGTTCTGGTGGCAGAGCTGCGATCGCATTCCATACCAGCTGTAGAGTGGCGGTGCTATCCTTGCCACCACTATACCCTATAACCCAGGGAATTGCGTCTAAGCAGTACAACTGTTGAATTTCGGTGGTCAGAGCAGTAATCTCTTCCACCAGCTCAGCCACAGTGCGATTTTTTGGCTTATTTTCTGAGAGTTTTACCTGATTCATCAGTCTTCACGGCAGTGGGGAAACCCCCTCTGGGAAAGAGCGGGGTGCTTACTCTCTGCTAAGACAAGGCTTGGCAGATTGGTCCTTTTTTCGAGCTTATCCCAAGTTTTGAATAAAATTTCTTGACAGTGGATCTAACGTTTTTCTTCCTAAATTGGTATGATTAATAGTTTTACTCTATCGAACCTCGAGTATAGGGAAATCAGCTAATTTGATTGTTAAAAACTTGTGCTAGTCTTAAAAATATTTATCGTAAGCATATGCGCTACGCGCACGCTACGCGAACAGCGGTCAGCGGTCAGCCGTCAGCTAAAGGCTCATGCTACGGGAACAGCTTATTTTATTCAAAAGCACCGATTGCGCTACGGGCATGCTGCGCGAACAGTAGCGTGGCACAGGCTTTGGCTTTTGGCCACGCTGTGCGAACGACGCTGTGAGGTAGCGCATTAGCTGAATGCTGAATGCTGAATGCTGAATGCTGAATGCTGAATGCTGAATGCTGAATGCTTACTATTTATCGATAGCTTCTACAACGCAGCATTATGGGTTTAAAACTATGGTGATCAAAACTGAAAATCATCCCAATGACCTCGCCAAGCAAATACTTGAACAAGAAAGCCGAGATCGACAAGCGCTGGCGTTATTGCTCGATAGACATCTGGCTAGAAACGATCAAATCTTGGTGCAGAAAACTCACATGGGCACTACAGAGGCATTTATTGGCTCAGTCACTCTGGAATGGTTAGCGATTCGCGTCCGCTACGCCTCCCAACTACCGCTATTTCAACAAAAGTTTGATCAACAAACAAACAATATCGTCAGAGATGCCGATACCATCGAAGCGCTTCAGCAGCGTCCCCTTGATTGGTCACGTCAAGCTGCTCTGGCTCAATATCTAGCAGCCCGCAAAACTCACAAGTTTCCCCCAGTCTTGGTAGTGCTTAGCTCTGGGTGGGTAGATAATGCCCAAGCTGCTCAGTGGGATAAGAATCAACGCGCTCGGCAGTCGGCAGCTGAGTTCACCAGTTTAGATAAAGATCGCACAGTCGGACTGCTTGATGTTTCAGACCATGTTTCAATTTTTGCCTTAGACGGTCAGCATCGACTGATGGGAATCCAAGCTCTGATGGAATTGATTAAAATTGGTACGCTCCAGAAATATAGCAAAGGCAAAAAGCCAATCGGCTCCCTGATTACAGTTGATGACTTGATTGAGGAGTATCACATCTCGCCAGGTTATCTCCAAAGTCTAGCCACAGAAAAAATTGGTATTGAGTTTATTCCTGCTGTCGTTCAGGGAGAAACCCGTGAAGAAGCACGGCGACGCATCCGATCGATTTTTGCTCACGTTAACCTGATGGCAGTAAGGTTGAGCAAAGGACAATTAGCGTTGCTCAATGAAGACGATGGCTTCTCAATCGTTGCTAGAAAAATTGCCATGACTCATCCTCTGCTGAGGGAGATGGAAAATCGTAATCCTCGGGTTAATTGGGATAGCGCTACAGTTTCAGCTAAGTCAACAGTCTTGACTACCCTACAAGCTCTCAAACATATATCTGAGCTGTATTTGGGCTACCAATTCTTTCACTGGAAACCCTGTGAGAAAGGTCTAATTCCCATGCGTCCTGAAGATGAAGAGCTAGAGATGGGAACTAAAACATTGACAGAGCTTTTCGACTATCTCGCTAGTTTACCCAGCTATCAAAAACTCGAACATGGAAAAGAAACACCCCAGCTGCGTCGGTTTAACCATGAAAGGGGTGGAGGAGAAGGAAACATGCTATTCCGTCCAGTAGGACAAATCGCCCTCGTTCAAGCTTTGGGTATCCTAGTATGTAACAAGGATTTCTCCCTCAAAAGCATCTTCGAGAAACTTCAAAAATACGATGGTTCGGGTGGCTTTAGTCAGATAGATCACCCACAATCCCCTTGGTACGGGATTTTGTATGACCCAAATCGAAAGCGAGTGCTAGTTTCTGGACGAGAGTTAGCCTCCAAAGTGATGTTATATCTTTTGGGTGGTGTTACAGAGCGTATGGAACGTGCTCAACTGCGCATCGCTGTGGCTAATGCCAGGAGTGTTGGCAAAGATCAAGGGATCAGCTTTGAGGGTAAATTTGTGAAACTGAAGGAGGTAGGATTACCACCTCAATTGTAACAGAATTAGTGACAGCTCCTACACTTTCCTATCCCGTAAGTGTAGGAGCTAGCTCTCACAAAAATCGACTCAAATCAAACTCTTGTTGCTCATTTTCTTTATATTCTTTCTTCTTATACCTATCATTATTTAAAATTAACAAAAGTCGCTCGGAATAGTCTACTGCACCTCGCAACTCATTGCGCAAAATATCAAGCCCTCCATTGGCATACTCCTCAAAAATATAGATGCGTTTGTCCTCAGACTCTTTATCGATAGAAGAAAGAATTTTAGTATCCTTAATCTCAGCGATCGCAATTAATTTAATTACTACCTCATATCCCCTTGATACAAAAATTTCCAATCCAATCGGACCAGGCTCTCGTTTAGAAATTACCTTCAGGGGCGATCGCTTTTTACGCTTTACTCCTAAAGCAGCTGCAAACACCATCACATCAGCATAAGTCTGAAACGGTCCGGTTTTTCCATCGGAAGCGGTTAGGTCTTTCACCAAAGCCGCCTTATCTTTAGCAACCCTGATTCTGTTTCCAGCCATTGTCTTGGTGTCTAGTTTTAATAAATCTTATGCACAAGGCTAAGCGCAAAAACCTTAAAGTGCGGTAATCTATTTATTATACCATCAAGAAAAAGAGTAAAGGAATAGCGTAAGCTATCAGCTATCAGCTATCAGCTATCAGCTATCAGCTATTAGCTATCAGCTATCAGCTAATGCCTCCCAGCGTCGAAGTCTGTGCCACGAGTCAATGGACTTTTCCCCAGACTTTCAATTTTCATTAATCTAGAACTATTAAATTATCTCGTTCTAGGTTGATTTTAAGCTGTTTGCGTAGCGTGAGCTTTGAGCTGACGGCTGACGGCTGACGGCTGACGGCTGACGGAATAGCCTCTTAGAGATCTATTGCTTGATGTTTCATAGATTAACGTAATTTTGAGTTTATTGAGTTGAATGATGAAGACTTGTAAGCAACTAGTTTATGTGAGTGCGTTTGCAATCCTACTTTTACTGACTAACCTATCCTGTGCCTCCCCCGACCGACCGGACCCCCAAATGAAAACCAGCGATCGCGCAACGGTAGTCGTGAAAACGATTCAGGAGGCAAACAGTGACATTTCTAAGCAAGATCGAGAAACTAAATATTGCAAAATGGCTTGTTCTGAATTTGTCTTCTACCGTGGCACTAACCAATTATTTTGGAAAGATTTTGCTGGCGATAGCCGCCTCAAGGATTTTGGAAATGCCAAAACCAAGATTTGGTTATCCGGAGATATGCATGCCGAGAACTTTGGGGCATATGATAATAATCGAGGGGAAATCGTTTACCCACTCGATGACTTTGATGATGGGATTATTGCTGATTACCAATATGATGTCTGGCGCATGGGAGCTAGTTTAGCATTGGTCGGTCGTCAGAATGGTTTGTCTGCTGAGGAACAAAACAAGGGGATTGATGCCTTTAGTGAGTCCTATCTTGATACTATGGCTTCCTATCGCGGTAATGATCGTGAACTGGAGACTTACTTCACTAAAGACAATACTTATGGGAAGTTGGATGACTTCCTAGAAGGAGTGGAAGCTAGCGAAAGCCGCCAAAAAATCTTGAAAAAATGGACAGAACTGGACGGAAATCAGCGTCGCTTCGATTTATCCAAGGTTAAGTTAGGCAAAGCTACTGCTTCCGAGCGACAGGATATTCAGAATGCGATCGCAGATTATAAGAAAACGTTGACAAAAAAATTTAAATATGATAAAGATTACTTCCGAGTCAAAGATATTGCGCAACGTTTACTGGCTGGCACTGGTTCCTTAGGAGTGCCCCGGTATTATCTCCTAATTGAAGGCGAGACGTCTTCCCAGAAGGATGACCGGATCTTGGACATTAAATTCCAATCTTCCCCTACTGCCTATGATTACTTGAGTCAGGAGGAACGGGAAAAGTATGATAAAAATTTTAACAATGAGGGTCAACGTCACGCTTTAGCCTATCGAGCCTTAACCAAGTACACCGATAATCACCTGGGCTGGATGAAACTAGGGGATGGGTATTACTCAGTGCGAGAGCGATCGCCATTTAAGGAAACCTTTGATATCACTGAGCTAACCAAAGAGAAACGCTTTGTTAAGCTAGCTGAACAATGGGGTCAAGTGTTGGCAACAGCTCACGCACGAGCTGACAAAGATTTTGATGCCACCTTAGTGCCTTATTCCATAGACAAACAGGTGGATGAGTTGACTGACGGTCGCCACAAGGAGTTTCGACAATTGGTAAGGGAAGTGGCTTTGAGTTATGCTGATCAAGTTAAGAAGGACTATGGTTACTTTGTGGACAAGCTGAAACCCAATAGCTGCTCTAGCGGCAGTTGTGACTAATCCTTTTAGTTTAATTGGCTTTGGTAGAATGTAATCCGTTGATATGGCAGAGGGGAAAGCTTCATTAACAGGATAAGCGGTAAAGGGAGGGTCGCGATCTAGTCCCTATAATCTATAACCTCTAACCTCTAACTTAGAAACAAAACAGCTACATACCTTATATTTAATCAGATGAACGGTAAGAAAGACGGTTTTTTAAGCGGGCTTCAAATTTTGGTGTTTTTTATCTTAGCCCTTGCCTTGCTGGGATACGACATCCAATTCAGCTTACTATTTGGTGGCATCGGCGCTTTAGCCGGTGGTTTGATAGTTGACTGGTGGCACCACCCAGACAAACCCAGGGACTTACAACCCCAGCAAGCAGAGTATCCCGAGGAAGGTACTTCTGACTTAACTGGCATCCGTTTAGCTGTACAGGAACGAAAAGTTAGAGAAAAGAGGCGCTCACAAGGGTTACTCAATCCTATTAGTAGATTTTTTAGACGTTAAGCAAGAGGAATTAGTTATTGCTATTGGTCAAAGGTAAATACCAAGATATTTGAGATAGATTAGTGGCAACTGCCACACTACTCTATGGAATAGATGTGGTCTGATCGTCACTAAAATCTAAAATGTTTATATTTATCTCAAAGCTATTGCCACTCTTTCTGTACCCTTTGGGCCTGGCTTGTGTGCTACTGGTAGTAGCTTTGGTAATGTCCTGGCGCAACCCTCGCTGGGTACCGATACCCGTGGCTTTGGCATTAATTGTGTTGTTGGTCTCAAGTAATACTTGGGTGACTAACAGCTTAATACGCTCCCTGGAGTGGCAATATCTTCCTACTTCAGAATTACCTGAGGCTGATGTGATCGTAATCTTGGGGGGAGCGACCAAACCGCCTTTTCCACCACGACCTACTCCAGAAGTAGATGAAGCAGGCGATCGCGTTCTCTATGGTGCTCAGCTATACCGTGAAGGGAAAGCTCCCTGGGTGATTCCTGCTGGTGGTCGGATTGTTTGGGGTTCCAGTAGTAATAACTCTAGCCAACGACTTTCTTCCCAGAGTGCTCAATCCTCACAACGGTTGGCCCCTGAATCAGAAGACATGGCACAGATTCTAGAAGACCTGGGTGTTCCGAGAGTCGCTATCATTCAAGAGTCTAGGTCTTTAAACACTCACCAAAATGCGGTCAATGTGCGGAAAATTTTGGATCAGCGGGATTTGCGCAAGGTATTATTAGTAACTTCGGCCATCCATATGCCTCGTTCTGTCCTGGTGTTCCGGCGTCAGGGTATTGATGTGATCCCAGCACCAACAGATTTTCTAGTGTCTCAATATGAACTGGATGAACCTAACAGTAGTAGTCAAGCTGCTTTGCTACATTCTCTGCCAAATGCTGATCAATTGTCTAGGATTACCCGTGCTATCAAGGAATACATTGGAATAGTAGCTTATCGCATTCGCGGTTGGGTGTAATAAGATTATTATTGTTGCTGAAATATTAGGCTCTTCCGTACTTGTTATGCTAAATAAACACTTTGGCGAAGGGACTTCGGAGCAGGGAGCAGGGAGCAGGGGAAAGAGGCAGTATTTAGAAAATTTTGTTAATTAAATAGCCTCATAACCCTTGTACAGTAAGCTTTATGATTTTTTTGACTTTAAATTTAGCATAGCAGGTACTGAAGAACCAAATATTATCCTTGATAATAGCTTTTATCATAGCTATGAGGTACACAGGATTTTTTCCCTCTTTCCTCTTCCCTTTTCCCTAATTTCTACTCCCTGTTCCCTGTTCCCTGTTCCCTGTTCCCTGCTCCCTAAAACCCATGAATTTGTACCTCATGAGTTTGAAAATCGCTATATTTTCCTAGTTACTATGCCAGAAGAATTCCAACGGATTGTCCCAGCACCACCACCAGCAGCCGATATGTTTGCCACTTACCAGCTAGCTTATGAGTTTAGCCAAGAAGTAGAGCATCGACAAGAATTTGAAGACTATTGTCAGTGGTATTATTTGACAGCACAAAGCCATCGAGAGGAATTAGAAAAAATGCGTGGTGATATCAACCTTTTTGGTTGGTTCAGTCGCGGCAAGTCGTAGATTAGAATAAACGGATAGCTTATTATCTTAAAATATGGTTGAAAAAATTAAATTTAACACGGATAGTAATAGATATCAATAGATACAGTAATTATCTAACTTTTTCCTATCCGTGCCAACCTGTTTAAAAATCCCTATGATGGTTATTATGATTGCTATAGCTAATAATATAGCCGCCTAGGGGATAATTTCTAATTCATCTTCACGGAAGTGAACTTTTTTAAATTTTTTGTCAAACTTGACTTGTATTGGTAAATTGGCGCTCACGGGCCTACCTTGCCACTCAGAAATTATTCCGGTAACTTCCCCTTCGAGACCTTTAATATCAAAAGGTTTATTCTTGTGTTCGGGATGGGTATATACCACAACTGATTCTTTGACTCGGACGCGATCGCCAACTTTCATATAAGTAACTCTAACTATTATACGGACATCCCTTACCTAAGCTAGGGTTGGCTCAGGCAACCTAATTATTGTCTCACAGAGTGGGTTGTTTACATCTAGCTATCTGATGCCGATGATTCTTGCTTAAAATTATAATAGTGAATTATAATATTAAATTTATTCACGCGCTGGTTTCACCCTTAGTTATCTGGGAGCTCCTGCTCGGTAGGTGAAGACTCTGGTAGATTGGGATCCGGTGATGGTAAAAAGCGATCGCGCATTTTCTGGAAGCCCTCAGGAGCTAGTATCCATTGGGTAGTCAGTAAAATAGCACCAGCCCCAACAAGTATACCGACTACCCCCAGCAGCCCAAACACGGCTCTAATCCAATCCCGGTATGAGCGGGTGGTTTCGGGTTTATTGTCATTGGTTGTGGTTATTTCCGCTGGTACTGATGAAGTCAGAGCGGTTTGCTGCTCCAGATTAACCACCTGTAGTTCTTTTGAGCTAGACATGTCTCCCAAATTTAGCACTGTCGGATATTGGGGAGAGACAGCACAGTATGTTAGCACCACCGAAATGTCATCTTGACCATTATGTTGAAACGCCAGGTCAATTAAAGACTCAGCTGCCGATTCGACGGAAATTCGGTGGCTATTGACTTTTTGCGGTAAATCTCGACCAAATTTTTCAATCAAGTTGTTGTTGCTCAAGCCATCGGAACACAGCAGCAGCAAACCATCTTCTTCCACAATAAAGCGTCGCACAGTGGGACGAAGTAATTCAGCCTCCTTTGTCCCTAAGGCTTGAGTGAGTGCTTGTGCATCAGATCGCTGCAACGCTTGTCGATAAAGACTACGCCCAAGCTTCACCTCCCGAGTAGCCACATCATCATCTACAGTTAGCTGCTGGCAATAGTCGGGAGTAAGCCAGTAAGCACGACTATCTCCTACACTAGCGATATAGATTTCGTGACCATTGGTTTTCCCTTCTGGTGTATTCACCATTTGGGGAAGTTGTAGCGCTAAAGTTAAGGTAGTAGCCATGCGACGCCGGGATTCTCGTTCTTGTTGATCGTTGCGAGAAGAAATCATGTTATTAGCAACCCGGATAATTGCTGATAGATTCTCGGTTACGAGTTCTGGTGTCATCAGCTCCGGATCTTCGTTCAACTCAGCCAGTAATGCCCGAACCTGTAATTTAATGGACTGTAGTGCTAACTGGCTAGCAATTTCCCCCCCTTCGTGACCACCAATACCATCACAAATAATCGACAGGTGGGGAATCAAAGGGTCTTGGGGTTGCTCTGGGTCCTTAATCAAGTCAGCCTTAGTGGGATAGCAACTGTCTTCATTGTGGCTGTGACTTGAACCAGTTGCGGTGATACCAGCAATTTTTAACCGTAACGGCTGCTGAGCAGCTTGCTCAAGTAATAGGTGGTTAAGTTGGGATGCGATCGCACTTAAGGAGGGGTGTTCAGTTTGCAGGTGTTGGGCAATAGCTTGTAGCGGATCCGCCACAGACACTGAGGCTTTGCGACACCAAGCTTCCCAGCACTCTCCTAGCTGTTTAAGACTAGCATCGACAGAGGGTTCACTCACAGAATTCGGTTCGCCAGGGGAGTCTGGGGAAACCAATGTATCAAATCCTGTATCAAATCCCCTATCCTCTAGACCATTAGACGGTACAACTGGTGATATACTCGTATCAGCCATGGTATCTTGATATAATTCCCGTAGTCGCAGCCGCCACCCTTCAACTCGCAAATTATTTGGTACTAACAGGCTAGAAGCCACACCCAATTCTGATAAAGGTATCCATAATTCCCAAATTTGCCACAGCCAATAGACTTGACGCACTGCGGTAGCAGAAGTCCACATCGACTCCATTGAGGGATATAAGTTGCCATTGGCATCGATCGGGGCATTTTCTAGCAAAATGACCACATCTTGACCGGGTGTAGACAGGAAATTCCGTTGCTGTGGCAACTGGCATATCCCATAAACCTCTGGCACATGGAGGCAGTGGGGATACAAGCGTAGGTAAGGAAGAATATGGCCGTTGAGTTGTTCAGGAAAATCCGGTGGCAGTTCTGGCTGCATATCCTGCCAAATTTGCGGGGCAACTACCTGGTAGCGGTCTGCGACTTGTTCTCCAACTGGTAGCTCTACGGCAGCAGAACCCACTGCCCAAAGATAACGATCCACGGCTAATACCTATGAAGTTAATTTACGGCTATACGGTCAAATTCTAGACGGCTGAGATAAATTAGAAGAGGGGTTGTTTGAGCTTTTCAACATTTTCTATCAAAGTTGTCTAGTAAATTAAAGAAAATTCAAATAACTCAGCAACCTATATCTTTGTCTGACGTCAGACAAAATAAAGTAGAGTTACCTGCAACTACTCACCCCATACCCCGTATATTATGATGAGCCGATGGTAAGTTCCTCGATGCTTTGGCTAATTGCCGGGTCAATGCTGTGCTTAGTCGAGCTGTTTGTGCCAACAGCGTTTGTTGCTTTCATGATGGGCATCAGTGCTTTGGTGGTAGGATTTGTGATCTCGATTTTGCCCATACCTTATACCCTACAAGTGGGGTTATGGTTGCTGCTTTCCACTGCCTCAGTCTTTTTATCCCGTCGCCTGATGCCCCCTGCCAGAGTGGGCAAAAATTTGGATGCGATGGAAGCTCAAACCTTGACAGAAATTCTGCCAGGGCAAACTGGGCGGGTACTCTATGAAGGCAACTCATGGCGTGCCCGTTGTGAAGACTATGCAGATGCGATCGCATCCAACCAAAAGGTCTACGTAGTGCGCAGGGAAGGCACTACCCTGATTGTTGTGCCTCATCACCTATTGCATGACTGAAGCTGATCGACCATGGGTGCTCTACCAGGTTCAGGGGATAGTGATGGGTTAATGGGGTGATGGAGTAATAGAGTCAACGTTAGATCTATTAGTCCCCCTAGTTACTAGTTGTTGGGAGTCTCCCTGCTCACCGGGTCCAGTATTTTTTGACAAAAGATACGTGGAACAGTCAGGTTGGACAGAGGGTCATAAAGTCAGCTTCAAGCACTTGAGAATCAGACTAAATCAGTCTAAATTAAGTTTTCTGCCCTTCCCCACCCATCCGCTCCCCCTCTAACAACAAATTTGTAAAACACTACCCGAAAGGGAGGAAAGAGCGTGTCACAGTGGTTTTTGCTTGTCTTTTTAGCTTTGGGCGGTTCAGGTCTTCTCGGTTCCGTCAAGATTATTAATCAAGGAAACCAAGCCTTAGTGGAACGATTGGGAAAATATAGTGGCAAAAAACTCGAACCTGGGCTCAACTTTGTCATTCCCGTGATTGAGCAAGTGGTTTACCAGCAAACCATTCGGGAAAAAGTCCTTGATGTGCCACCTCAGCCTTGTATCACCTCCGACAATGTTTCCATTACCGTTGACGCTGTGGTTTACTGGCGGATCATGGATATGGAGAAAGCCTACTATAAGGTTGAAGACCTGCGCTCCGCCATGCAGAACTTGGTGCTAACCCAGATTCGAGCCGAAATGGGGAAACTGGAACTGGATCAAACCTTTACTGCTCGGTCTCAAATCAATGAAACCCTACTGCGGGAATTAGACATTTCCACTGATCCTTGGGGGGTTAAAGTCACGCGGGTGGAACTGCGGGACATTGTGCCGTCTCAGGCAGTGCAGGACTCAATGGAGTTGCAGATGTCAGCAGAACGCCGCAAACGGGCGGCAATTTTGACCTCTGAAGGGGAACGAGAATCTGCGGTTAACACTGCCAGAGGTAAGGCCGAGGCACTAGAGTTAGATGCTGGAGCCCGTAAAAAAGCTGCGATTATGGACGCTGAAGCTCAACAACAGGCAATAGTTCTCAAAGCTCAGGCAGAACGACAGCAGCAGGTTCTCAAGGCACAAGCCACTGCTGAGGCTCTGAAAATTGTGGCTAAGACTCTTGATAATGACCCCAATGCTCGTGATGCTCTCCAGTTTTTACTGGCTCAGAATTATATCGATATGGGTATGCAAGTTGGCACTAGCGAGAGTAGTAAAGTTATGTTTATGGATCCTCGCAGCATTCCGGCAACCATTGAAGGGATGCGTTCGATTGTCGGTGATGGCGACAAGGTTAACCCTAATTCCCTAGGTATGAATGTGAATCAAAGGTGAAGTTCAGCTTCAATTAGCCATACCTAGACGGGTATAACCGTTTAGGTGGGGCTTATGTCTTAAACTAAAAAATCTTCCCATCAAGCAAACCCAGAGCTGTTAAGACAGCCAAGGGATATAGGAATCTATTGAAAGCGGTTTTAGCCAAAGCAGTTTGAACCCGTTGGCAGTAGGATAACCAAAGGATACCTATATCCCTTGAGAAAGTTGCTTGGAACAGAACATCTCACGAGATTCTTGCTTAACATTACCATTCATCACAGCTAGCTGCAGTTTCATGAAGGCATTTAAGTCTTCCAGTGGATATTTTCTAGTTAGAAGCTGCCGTAGCTTATCTTCTTCTGTTACACTCAAATAGCCAGTTTTGAGCGCTTTTTGTACAACTTCCCTGATATTAGCCATAACACAAGCACCTATTAAAATTAGTTAGCACTTTGGAGGCTGAAAGCCGTGCAAAAGCCAATTGAGACTATCCCTCTAAAGTGCTTATCACCATTTTTTAACCTTTTTATGATGTAGACGACACTTAAGTTCTGTGCAATTTTCCATTGTACATTGTACTCGGATCGTGTCTTTGGCTAGCTAAGCCGCTAAGCCAGCATCACCAAGCTTCTGTTAGCACGGCTGTATTAGGTGATTGTGGTATTATATCATTATGGCTCTTGAGATTCTGTAGCCTTAGTTACAGAACACTGTTCACATAATCCGAAAAACTCCAAGGTATGGTAAAAAATCGTGAATTGATAAGAATCTTGCAACTTCTTCTGTAATTGAGGTATGGGACATTCTTCCATGGGAATAGACATGTCACAATTGAGACAAGTGAGGTGATGTTGATCATTTTGTACACCACTGTAGAGGGATTCTCCACTACCAAGAGTCCGGACTTGCACCATTCCTTCTAGTTTTAAAGCATCCAAAGCGCGGTAAACTGTAGCTAAACCCATAGATTGCTTACGTTTGCGCAGCTCTACATAAAGATCTTGGGCCGACATAGCCCGATTCAAGCTTGTGAGCAGTTTCAGAATTCGCTCTTGGGAGCGGGTGCGTTGGCCTTTCATTAATCTTTCTTTAATATCCTATTTTTTTGATGTTAATCGTGCTTGTTGGTTCAAACTGTAAAGAAGGATGAATGATCAACGGATCATCAGCAATAGTGAGCGCGGCTGTGCCCAAATCCCAGGATTAGGCTAGGGCTGGTTACACGCTGTGGCAGCTAAAAAAAATACTAGCTGAAAAAATACTAGCTCAAAAAATATTGCTCAGTAACCTATCAGTAACCTAATTGATAGAATTTTTTAATCCTTGATCGTTCATCCTTGATATTATATCCATTATCATTATATATTGAAAGGGGAGAGTTGTGATTAACAAATATCAGGCTTATATTTATGTTACACTTAGAAACTCGGTATTGGATCCAGCCGGTGTAGCTGTTGAGTCAGGACTGAAGCAGCTAGGCTACGAGAGTGTAGAACAGGTGCGTATTGGTAAATATATCGAACTTAGCCTGAGTGCTGCTAATGAAGATATGGCGCAAGAGCAATTGAATCAGATCTGTGACCAGCTGTTAGCCAACCCAGTTATTGAAAATTATCGCTTTGAATTGGTTGAGATGTCAGCACAACTAGGAGTGGAAGCATGAAATTTGGGGTGGTGGTCTTTCCTGGGTCAAACTGCGATCGCGATTTGGCCTATGTTACAACTAGCTTACTCCAATGTCCAACCAGGATGGTTTGGCATCAAGAAACCGATATTTCTGACTTAGATGTGGTGGTACTCCCTGGGGGCTTTAGCTATGGGGATTACCTGCGCTGTGGCGCAATTGCCCGGTTTTCTCCAGTCATGCCAATGGTGGTAGACCATGCTAAACAGGGTAAATTTGTCCTAGGCATTTGTAATGGTTTCCAGATGCTGACGGAAATGGGGCTGTTACCAGGGGCATTAGTCAGAAATCGGGACTTACATTTTATTTGCGATCGCGTTCCAGTTAAAGTAGAGCGCACTGATTTACATTGGACTACAGCTTATCACCCAGGAGAAATTATAAGTCTACCTATTGCCCATGGTGAAGGGCGCTACTACGCTGATGCTGAAACTCTCAAAGCTCTCGAAGATAATGGTCAGGTATTGTTTCGTTACGCTACTGTTTCAGGAGAGATAGAGACAACAGGTAATCCCAATGGTTCCCTGAATAACATTGCCGGAATTTGTGATACCACTGGCAAAATTTTGGGTATGATGCCCCATCCAGAACGAGCAGCTGATCCGATGTTAGGCAATATCGATGGGATGAGATTGTTTCAGAGTTTGTTAAAGACTTTTGAAGATTGCTAGTGTTATCGATACCACTAATTACCGATAATCGCGACCGCTACATGGGTTCCCTAAACCTTATCTGTCTGCAATAGATTGCAATTATACGGGATCTGGTTGACTGATAAATATTGCCATAAACTGAAGTTTATACTTTTTGTAAATCTGATTAAAATTAGTGGCTGTTAATGCTCGAAAGAGTATTTTAAAAAGTATAAAGAAGCAGAGGTTAGTCGTTGAGTGGACAGCGAGTGTTTGTTAAAATTTATCGTTATAATTAGTAAAATAAAAAAATATAAATATAAAATCGAATAAGATAAAAAAATGCCTGAAACTAACTTTCAAATTGAATGGCCTGATGGTAATCAAGAACTTTGCTATTCCCCTTCTCTAGTGGTCAAGAAATATTTTAATGCTGAGCAAGACTATTCCCTTTCGGAATTTGTGGCACTATCTCGGACTGCGCTTCAGGATGGTAGTGATCGCGTCAAAGCTCAATTTGGTTTCTCTTGTAGCAAAGCACTAGGACAACTGAAGATAATAGAAGACAAAGCGAAAAAGTATAGTAATCTATCTGAACCAAAAGTGCGATTACTTAAATTTATCGATGTCCAACCCACAGAATAATTCAATAAAAATTGATGCAAGCCACTTCTCCTCCAGACTCCACTACTATCCTCGCTGGCTTCCATGCTCTTTCCGATCCCCTGCGCCTGGCAGTGATTGAGCTACTCTTCGTTAAAGCCTGGCAATTCCCGGTAAACTCTGGGATTGCCTAGCGAAGATGCAGACTAAGGATTAGTTTCCTACGTTGGTCTGGTCAGGATACCCGAGGGTGACCTCCAGCTCCCGGCTCTATCGCTAACTATTAAGAAAAGGCAAAATGTGTGGTTAGCATGACAAGCCATTCCAACATTGTCGAGGAACACATTACCGAATTGAGTTGCACTAATCATGCAGAATTACGTATTCGTTATTGACACAAACAAGCAACCATTAAACCCTATTCCACCAAAGAAAGCTCGCCGGTTATTAAACAAAGGTAAGGCTGCCGTTTTTAGGATGTACCCGTTCACAATCATCTTAAAGACTGCGATCAATAATCCAACCATCTCACCTTGTCAAATAAAGATTGACCCTGGTAGTAAGGTAACTGGATTTGCCCTAGTCCAAAACAACCAAGTTATTTGGGGAATGGAATTAGAGCACAGAGGAGGATTAATTAAGAAAAAACTAGAGTCTAGAAGCGCTGTAAGGCGTAGGAGACGTAACCGCAACACCCGCTACAGGAAACCCAGATTCCTTAACCGTAAGCGTCCAGAGGGATGGCTTCCACCTAGTCTAGAACACAGGATTTTGACTATTCAGACTTGGGTAAAACGATTGATTAAATTCTGCCCAGTCAATGAGATTTGGGTCGAAAGGGTTAAGTTTGACACCCAAAAAATGCAAAATCCTGAAATCAGTGGCATTCAGTACCAGCAAGGAGAGTTAGCCGGATATGAGGTTAGAGAGTACTTACTTGAAAAATGGGGAAGAGAATGCACTTACTGTGGTAAGCAATCCGTTCCATTGCAAATCGAACACATTCACCCAAGGTCACTTGGTGGAAGCGATCGCGTAAGTAATCTTTGTTTGGCTTGTAAAAAGTGTAATCAACGCAAAGGTAACAAGCCTATAGAAGACTTCTTAAAAAAGAAGCCAAGTCTACTGCAAAAAATCAAATCTAAAGCTAAGCAGCCATTAAAAGATGCAACAGCAGTAAATGCAACTCGGAACAAGTTAGTTAAGGTACTTCAATTAATCAAGGTTGTGGTCACCGGAACGGGAGCGCAAACCAAATACAACCGGACTAGATTAGAACTACCTAAGCAGCACTGGATTGATGCCGCTTGTGTTGGGGATATTGAGACCTTAGTGTTGAGAACCTCTCAGCCGCTGTTAGTCACTTGCAAGGGACCCGGAGGGAGACAGAAAGCAGCACTTAACAAATACGGTTACCCCATCAGACACAATCCATTAAAACCAATCAAAGGCTGGGTTACTGGGGACATAGCCCAGCATCCTCTACTAGGAATAGGCAAAGTCACCCCTAGAAGCAAAGGAAGCTTTGGATTTACCCCGTTAGGAACCAAGGGCTACAAAAGTTGCAAACCTCAAGATATATCGGCAATATACCGAAAAGATGGATACACTTATAGCTTTTGCTAGTATCTGCCGAGATTTACCAGGGAATAGTTGTCCTGGAAGTTCCTGTTAAATCCTCCTGCTGTGGCTAAATTTAGATCACCATTAAATGAGAATCCGCAAACTGATACCCAAACAAACTCTCTGGTCCTTAATATCCCATTGCTGGCGAGAGGCAGTAACTGAGGGCATGGCTACATTTATCCTAGTCTTTGTTGGCACTGGTGCTGTCATGGTGAATCACATCACTAGGGGAGCCTTAACTCATCTGGGCGTCAGTTTTGTTTTTGGAGCAGTGGTCGCTGCTTTAATCTATGCCACAGGACATATTAGCGATGCCCATATTAACCCAGCTGTGACTCTTGCTTTTTGGGCTAGTGGCTTTTTTCCCGCTCGCAAGGTGTTACCTTATATCCTGGCTCAATGCATTGGTGCGATCGCTGCTTCAACATTACTGTTGCTGACACTGGGGTATGTTGCTGAGCTCGGGGCAACTCTGCCTCTACAAGGGAACTGGTTTCAATCCTTAGTGCTGGAAGTAGTACTCACCTTTATCTTAATGTTTGTGATCTTAGGCTCTGGTCTCGACCGCCGTGCTCCCATTGGCTTTGCTGGTTTGGCTATTGGCTTAACCGTAGCATTAGAAGCAGCTTGCTTCGGACCAATTACCGGTGCCAGCATGAATCCAGCCCGTTCATTAGGGCCAGCCTTAGTAGCTGGGATTTGGCAACATCAATGGATTTATTGGGTTGCCCCAATTGTAGGAGCGCAATTAGCCGTGATTGCTTATCGGCAACTTTCCCATGGATTTCGGGATATTCAGTAAAAGCATAGCTAAGCTAAAACGCATTTAAAATGGGTTTTAGCAAGGCAATAGGCAATAGGCAATAGGCAATAGGCAATAGGCAATAGGCAAAAGAGGAGTGGATTCTATTTTTTTTAGTTAATTTCAATAATATACAGTTTAAATGTATAAAATTTAAGCTAAAAACTAACAAATAACAACTAACAAAAAAAATAACTATGAAACAAATCATGTTTGTTTGTAAAAGAAATTCCTGCCGCTCTCAAATGGCAGAGGGGTTTGCTAGAACCTTAGGACAAGGAAAGATTTCTGTTACTAGTTCTGGACTAGAAGCAAGTCGAGTTCATCCTACGGCAATTCAAGTCATGGATGAAATTAATATAGATATTACTGACCAGACCTCTAATCCTTTAAACGATTTCAAGGCTGAAGACTATGATGCTGTATTTTCCTTGTGCGGCTGTGGTGTTAATTTACCAGAAGCCTGGGTATTACGAGATGTGTTTGAAGATTGGCAGCTCGATGATCCTGATGGGCAACCACTAGAGACGTTTCGCCGTGTCCGAGATGAAATTAAAGAACGAGTAGCTAAGTTAGTGGAAACCTTGAGCTAATTAGTTGGTTTACGGTTAATTTCAAGGACTTATAAACAGCCTATTTATCTAGTAATTATTTGATACTTTACATTACTATTACCTTCCGGAGGATTTTGGATAAAATCAAATAAATGGTGAGCTAACTCTAATTTAGTGCAGCGATTAATCTGTTGATGGCGTCCTCTGTTATCAATCAAAATTGCTTGGTTGGTATCACTGCCAAAACCAGCATTTGGTTTGTCAACTGGGTTAGCTACGATGGCATCCAATCGTTTCTTGTTTAATTTTTGTAACGCAGGCTTGATAATATCTCCAGTTTGTGCAGCAAATCCAACTAAGTACTGATTGGGCTGTTTCAGTCGTCCCAATTCAGCTAGGATATCTGGCACTGGTTTTAAAGGTAGAGCAGCAGGAAGTCCATGCTTCGGTATCTTCATCTCCTGGTAGATTCCAGGGGTTATATCTGCTACTGCTGCTGCCATCACAATCAAATCAGCATTGGCAAAATCTGCTAGCATCGCCCGATGCATCTCAGTAGCACTCACTACTGGAATTGTCCGGATACCCATCGGTGCTTCCCAAGTAGCTGGTCCATGAACTAGGGTGACAATTGCTCCCCTATTTCTGGCAGCTTGGGCTAGGGCTAGTCCCATCTTGCCTGTGGCAGGATTCCCGATAAAGCGTACTGGATCTATATATTCCCGAGTGCCACCAGTACTGATTAAGACTTGTTTACCGGTTAAGTCTCGTTTGCCACCAGTGTACAGCAGGGATTGGATAGAGGCGATTATCTCCTCTGGTTCTGCCATCCGTCCTGCACCAATGCGATCGCATGCTAACCGTCCTGCTGTTGGACCAACACTATGATACCTGGGGTCACTTAACAGCTGTTGCCAATTTCGTTGCACTGACTGCTGCTTCCACATATCTGTATTCATCGCTGGTGCCAACAAAATAGGGCAACTAGACGCTAGAACCGTATTGGTTAGTAAGTTATCGGCTAAACCATAAGCCAACTTACCTAGGGTATTAGCCGTCAGAGGAGCAATCACCAATACTTCTGCCCATTCCCCTAATTCAATATGCACCGGGCGTTCGTGCTTTGCTTGCCAGAATACGTTGTCCGTATAAGCTGGATAGCGAGAGAGGGTACTAAGAGTCAAAGGAGTGATAAATTTTTCAGCTCCCTGGGTTAGAATTACCCTTACTTCAGCAACCCCCTTAAATAGGGTAGAAACAACCTCACAAACTTTATAGGCAGCGATGCCCCCACATACACCAATTAAAACTTTTCTACCCTTATTCACGCCTCGTCGTAAGCTTCCATGTCCAGTAAGTAGATATAGGGTTCTGCTAACTCTGGACGCTGAAAGGCCAGTGCCCGCAGCAGATGCCAATCTTTGAGTCCTTCAAATGCGCCAGAGTAATCATCCAGCTCTAGACGTGCAGCCAACTTGGCAACGTCCTCTGCACTGAGAGCTGAAAGGTCACGTTGGGAAATGGTCGTAGTTGCCATTGCTCACGCCTCTCTTACTTAGCTTTTTTGTTAACAGTTGTACGTCTTCGACAACTTTACTTCTATTATCCCTATTTAGTGACACGACTGAGTATATATCATACCAGCTTTAGCGTGAAGTATTCGTAAATTTTTTATCAGTTTTTAGGGGTCATTTGTATGGAGGCTTACTATAGAAATATCACTTATTCATAAACGAACTATTATTAGTTGGTTATATTTATTCAGTTTAAAAGCCCTGGCTCTGATTAGGTGGCACAGATTTTTGGCAATAGCGATCGCTCTTCCCAAGTGCTCCGCAGTCTCCAGCAGTTGTATTCAACTCGACTAGTGCTGATCGTTGGTTCATTAGAGATTTAGCATGCTACGTCTCTACTTTTTCGTCACTAAGGAAATTTAAAGGAGATTTATGTGACGGGTAACCGGGCTAGGATTATAATAAGTTGGTAATTATTCTGACTTGTGGTACAAAAAAAACGGTCTCAATTATCAACAAGACCGCTCCATCAAAAAAATGCTGACTCAATGTATACTAAGTCCGGAATAGCAAAAATTTTTCTCGGAATACACTACTTGGAAAGCCCGATCACTTACCAAGTCTATCACTACTACATGGACTTAGAACATCATACTTTGCTTGAAAGGGAAAGGGGAAGGTTAACCTCATATCAGTAAGATATCTTAACTTAATTACATTTTAACTTATAACCATATTGCGTTTGGCAATTACCAATTACTCGTTACCAATTACTCGTTACCAATTAACAATTATCAATTAGAAATAGTTGGGAGAATTGCTAACATAAAATCTCCCATCTCTTGCCACATTCGACCCACTCTCAATCAGTGAAAGGTTTAAGGCTTAACGAGCTTTACCTTCTGCCCTTGAGCCTTGTTTGGCAGCAATTTCCTGCATCAAAATCTGAAACGCTTTGGCATACTGAGCATCTTCCAAGGTGCCAACTTTTTCACGATTTTTCTGCAAGTCTTTACGCTGTTCATCCGAAAGCTCAAACACAATATCTGGTTCAATTCCGGACTTATTGATATCGCGACCACTAGGGGTAAGGTACTTAGCAATGGTTACTGCCAGACCTGAGCCATCTCCAAGCCCTCGCACGGATTGGACTAAGCCCTTACCAAAAGTCTTAGTTCCTACCAAGATGGCACGTTGATTGTCTTGTAAAGCACCCGAAAGAATTTCGCTAGCACTGGCTGAACCACCATCCACCAGTACCACTAATGGTTTATCGGTCAGAGAGCGATTAATTGCTTTCTGGTATTCGGCTTTGCCGATGCGGTTAACTGTTGAGACAATCGTACCGGAATCAAACCACATCCTAGCAATTTCAATGCTGGCATAAAGTAGCCCACCAGGGTTAGAGCGGAGATCTAAAACATAGCCACTCACCTTCTGATCTTCTAACTTTCGGATTGCTTCGCCCATCTCCTTGGCCGCGTTAGCACTAAATTGAGAAAGGCGAATGTAGCCGATGCCATAACCATCTGAAGTTTCCCGATAGCTATACTTTACAGGGTGGATTTCAATCCTAGCTCGTGTGATCGGATAGTCCACTACCTTTTGGCCTCGCTGAATGGTCAAAGTCACGGAAGTTCCTGGCTTGCCTCGAATCAGTTGAACTGCATCGTTGACATCCATACCTTCGGTACTCTTGCCATCAATTTTGATAATGATATCCTTTGCCAGGATTCCCGCTTTAAAAGCTGGGGTATCCTCAATTGGGGAAATCACCATCAACTTTTTTGTTTCCTCATCCAGGGCAATCTGAATACCTACACCAGTTAATTCCCCAGATGTATCAATCTGCATATTCTTGAACTCTTCTGGATCCATAAACCGGGTGTAAGGATCGTCCAAGGGCTCTAGCATTTCCCGGATTGCCTTGTAGGCTTGTTCCTTGCTGCTGTAAGAGCGATTCAGATAATCTTGGCGAACTTCTTCCCAATCAACCTGGTTGAAGGTAGCATCTACATACCTGCGGTTAATAATTTGCCAAACTTCATCAACTAGCTCCTTAGGACTCTCGCGAAAGAAAGCCTGACTTTGAGATAGATGAAGACCAGCTCCTGTAACTGCTACAGTTGTTAGGACTACTGCTGTCGCACCAAGAACCAGGCCACGTTTTGTAATTACCATAATCCTTTCGCTTAAGGTCGGGAAACTAATGCAAAGGAGCTAAGCTAAATCTAACGAACGGGGATGTCAGACAGCTCCTATGCAAATCAATCTGAGACTGACACCCCCTTGTTCAATTTTGGGTAGTATAACCCTGGTAATATACCCCTATGGCTATAGCCTTTTAGGGGTCATCTATGTTGTTGATTAGGGTCGTGAGGATATTATTTATCCATACTAACCTCATTAGCTAATCACGCCATCATACCACCACACCACACCACCATAATCCCATCTAGCTAGGATTTCAAGAAATAACCTATCCTGACTAAGGATAAGGAAGCTGGGGGTATCAGTCCCATATTATTAATTTTCCTCCCACCCAACTTCCCCTCCGGAAAATTATTGTGGTCATTGGTTTTCATCGTTAGTTGTTCAATGATTACCTATTCACTATTTCCCAGTCTAACATTACCGCAAAGGACTTACTGATTATTCTATTTCATATGGCTGTTTGTGATCAGCTGACAGAGTTGGCGATCGCTTTCTCTGACTTCTGGGTTGTTTTGGAGATAATTTCTGAGCCAGTGGCAGCTTTTATCTAGCAGATCGTCTAAATTCAAATTCCAAATTGCCACTGTAGCATCTTCACTAGCCACTGCCAAAGCTGTTCCATCATGGCTCCAGCTAAGATTTGTGACGCGATGCTCACCAGCTTTCAAGGTTTTGATCAGGGTGTCGTCGAAGCGCCATAGCTGAACCTGGTTGTCCCAGCTGCTGGTTGCCAAAATTTTGCCCTTGGGGCTAAAATGGACTTTCGCCACACTATCAGTATGGCCTTTGAGGGTTGATTGTAAGGTGCCATCTTTGCGCCAGAGTTTCACAGTGTTATCATAGCTTGCTGTTGCTAAGAACTTGTTGTCGGGTGAGAAGCTGAGATCCAAAACCCAATTGTGATGACCTGGTAGTGTTTTCAGAAGTTTCCCATCAGCACTCCACAGCTTTACAGTTTTATCATCACTGGCCGATGCCAATCGCTGACTATCCTGGCTAAACTTAACTGCATTAACCCGCTCACTATGACCAGTCAGGGTATTAATCAATTTACCAGTGCGATCCCAAATTTTTACTGTCCTGTCCCGACTGGCAGACGCGAGGCGCTTCGAGTCAGGACTAAAACTAACATTCAATACCCAGTCCTGATGTCCCTTTATTGTCTTAATCAAAGTACCGCTACGATGCCACAGTTTCACGGTGCCATCTCGACTACCGGAGGCAATTAGCTCACCATCAGGACTGAAACTGATGCTATAGACGAGATCATGATGCCCTTTCAAGGTGTGGAGCAGCTTACCGTTGCGATCCCAAAGCTTAACAGTTCTGTCATTACTAGCTGTCGCAATCTGTTGAGAGTCTGGAGAAAAGGTGACATCCTGTACATCATCCTGATGTCCTCTTAAAATTACGTGAGACTGATTAATACTACTCCAGAGCTTGATAGTTTTATCGTGGCTGGCTGAAGCCAGAATCAGTTGGTCAGTTTGAGGGTTGGATGGTTGTAGAGGAATATGGGACTTGCTGTAAGCTAGGTTGTTTTGAGAACTAAAAGGTTTAGTAGGACTGAAACTGACACCACTAACCCCATCGCTGTGTCCCTTAAACGTGTTTATTAAAGTGCCTTCACGGTTCCATAGCCGCACTGTATTATCATCACTGGCAGAGGCAATCAGTTGACCATCAGCACTGAAAGAAACACCATTAACCCATCGCTGGTGCTTGGGAAAGGTTTTGATTAGCTTGCCATTGGCACTCCACAACCTGACCGTTTGATCATCGCTAGCGGAGGCAATTAACTGACTATCTGGACTAAATACTACACAATTCACCTGAGCGCTATGTCCTCTAAGAGTATTTAGCAATTTTCCCGTTTGACTCCACAACTTAATGGTGTTATCCGCACTAGCAGAAGCAATGATCTTGCCATCTCCACTAAAGCTTACCGACCGCACTACACCCCGGTGACCGGAAAAGGTTTTAATTAATTTGCCATCAACGGTCCATAATCGAATTTTCTTATCTTTGCCAGCCGCAGCCATCATCTGGC
>NZ_JAAHHW010000054.1 GCF_010692325.1 Moorena sp. SIO3I8
CTATGCCCTTTTCCCGACTCCCGCCTCCCGACTCCCGCCTCCCGACTCCCGACTCCCGACTCCCGACTCCCGACTCCCGACTCCCGACTCCCGACTCCCGACTCCCGACTCCCGACTCCCGACTCCCGACTCCCCACTCCCGACTCCCCACTCCCGACTCCCGACTCCCGACTCCCGACTCCCGACTCCCGACTCCCGACTCCCGACTCCCTGTTACCTTTGCTATTGTGATCCAGATCACACCAATCGGTTGAAAAAATCACTAAGGTGGGTGAGCTAAGTCGGTGCAGTGAAATTATTGTGGACTGTAGTATATTCACATCAACTTTAAAGAAGTTTTAGATAACTGCTGGAGGAAATAGGTAATTATGAGTAGTCAACAGATTCGCTTCGCCACTATCACCGTTATTGATATCGCTCTGTTGTTTACAGCCCCCCTGTTAGTACAATTCATTTCACGGATGCCCTGAAGGTGTTTCAAGGGAGCTAAGGCCGTTGGCCACGCTTTGCGAACAGACCAGGGTTAAGAAAATTTAAGGTACCTTGATAAATGAGGAAATAAGTAATTATGACTAATCAACAAATTCGCTTCGCAACTATCACTGTTATTGATATCGCTCTGTTGTTTACAGCCCCCCTGTTGGTACAATTTATTTCTCGCATGCCCTGAAGGTGTTTGAAGGGAGTAGGGAGTAGGGAGTAGGGAGTAGGGAAGAAAAATTATCAAAATTTCGACACGGATTGCTTTAAATATAATATAAAGCGCTATTTTCGATAACAATTGTTGTAAACTGAAAGTTGTTGTTAAATTCAGCAATAAAGCAGTGGCAAGAGGATCGACTTTCCAGAGGGTGCTGACAACGCTAGGGCTACCTGCATAGAGAAAACCGCTAGGCAAACCAATATATTCATCTAAACCACTAGGTAAGCTAGAATCTTCTTCTTCGTTACTGGAAAGGGTCATCCCAGTTTCACAGGCAGAAAAGCCGACAATACGACATTGATTGAGATCAAGTTTAAAAATTTTGTACAAGGTTAGGTCTGCATCTGCTAGAAGTAGGGCTGATTCTAGGGGAGATTTAGGCTCGAACTTGCCATGACAAGAAAAGTGGACACAGTGAGCAGAGCGGAGTTGCTTGATATTTTGATTTAGTTTGGCTTCGGTTGCCTCTGCTTCAGCAAGAACTATACTGTGCTTGGGGTCAAAGTATTGTCGGATTTTATCAACTTCTAGTTTCGAGCCAGGCAAGGGTTTTGCTTCAGGTCTAGTTGGGTTTTGGATAGCAAATAAGTTATTGAAGTCGGGGCGATGTTGTTGTTTTGTTAGTTTCAGTAACTGGCTACTAGGGGCATAACTTACTCCTCTTTCAAAGCGATCGATAAGTAAATTATCCTTTGATAAAGGTAAAGCATGGAGTGGAAACAGATGCAGGAAACGATGGGGCACTAGAATTAAGCGATCGCATTTACCCCCAACGTTCTCAAATACTCGATCAATCTCAGAAATAATGTTATCAATATCTAATATTGTAGCGAGTTCCGCGAGACGAGTGGATAGATTGGTTATCCATTGATTTTTTTGGTTGCGGTAGGCATTGGTATAGTCTTTATCCCACTCTTCCAACCTTTCCAGCTTTTCAGCAGAGGATGACACAACTATGGGCTGCTGCTTGTGACTGCTGACAATAAAGGTAAGAATGTTATCCCTGGTAACATACCACTCGATCATAGCGGTGCCTGGATCAATCAGGCTTTGAATATCCCTAAACGGAATAGTTTCCACGGTTTGAGTTAGACTGAAACTGGAGTCATAGTTATCATTAATTTCTTTGAGCACCTGATTTAACTGCTGTCGCGACTGCTGTAATTCTTGCTGTAGTTGTTTCCATGACTCCTCTAAAGATTGTCGTTGCTGTTGTTGTTTGTCATCGCTATTTCCTGATAGTTTTCCAAAAACTACTTGTAACTTTTTTTCCAAGTATAGAATGTTTCGACGCAGTTGATCTAACTCGTTGATTATCTCTTGGGGAACATTACCTTTTGGATAAAGGTCGCGGTTGGTGAGCAGTTGCACTAGGTCCCGGGCTTTGCTGCGCTCGACTGTTTCGATGGCTTTATCCTTCTGTTCTATATTGATATAGGCTTGCACTAGTTTGTGATAAACTGTTATTGCGTCAGCCATAATCTGTTGACGATTTGGTATGCTGTAATAGCATTTTTCGAGATTCTCTTACTTATCACCACGAATTCTTTCACTGTAGGCTGCGCCCAGATTGTTTTGAATCGTTGCCCACTTTTCGGGGAATTCTTTTTTGGTGTAAACGGACAAAGCTAGTTCGTATGCAGCAATCGCTTTTTGGAGATTCTCTGCTTTATCACCACGAATTCTGTCACTGTAGGCTGCGCCCAGATTGTTTTGAGTTGATGCCCACTCTTCGGGGAAGTCTTTTTTGGTGTAAACGGACAAAGCTAGTTCGTATGCTTCAATAGCAAGTTCTAGATTCTCAGCCTTGTTGCCACGGATTCTGTTTCTGTAAGCAAGGCTCAGGTTGTTTTGAGTTGATGCCCACTCTTTGGGGAAGTCTTTTTTGGTGTAAACGGACAAAGCTCGTTGGTATGCTTCAATAGCAAGTTCTAGATTCTCAGCCTTGTTGCCACGGATTCTGTTTCTGTAAGCAAGGCTCAGGTTGTTTTGAGTTGATGCCCACTCTTTGGGGAAGTCTTTTTTGGTGTAAACGGACAAAGCTCGTTGGTATGCATCAATCGCTTTTTCGAGATTCAATTCCCTGTCCCCACGAATTCTTTCACTGTAGGCTGCGCCCAGATTATTTTGAGCCTTTGCCCAATCGATCGGGAAGTCCTATTCATTGTAAACTGACATAGCTAGGGCGTGTCTGCAAAGTTAAAAGATCACCATGGAACTGTGATCGATATCACCTGCAACAGTAGAAAGAAGATTTCAACGCCCAACTTTTTGGGTTACTCTCACGGGTAAAAACTGTTAGCATCGTTTCGTAACCAGTAATAGCGATTTCTATATTATTGGCTTGATTACCGAGATAAAAATTTATGATTAGGTTGGATAATTTTCCAATAAATTATGCAATGGTTTCTGCTAGTTCTGGTTCCAATTCTGATAATTTAGCAGTTGTCCCCCTTTGCAGAATATCTATAAAGTTATCATCGAGTTTGTCTAGGTTTACTTGCAGGAGTGGGTAGACAAATTTGGGGTCACCATTGCTGTTACGAGTTGATTCCAATATCTTTTTAAAAAATTGCAAATAGTCTTGGAATGAGGGATTAGCATAGAAAATCTGACTCCTAAGATGGAGTAAAACATTAGCGCTATTTTGGTCGCCATTTGCTGCTAGTTGTTCTGCTACTTGTGCCATTACCTGCAATAATCCCTCATCCACTAACTCGCGGTTGCTCTCAAGAATTTGGACTAGCTCACCGCTGGAAAAAGTTAGCAGTTGGTCGATCAGATTAAAGTATGCTTGTAATCTTTGTTCGTCCATTTTTCCTTACCCCTACTCCCTACTCTCTGCTCCTAGTCAGTAGTTCACCGAATTGATAATTTCTCTAACTATAGCGCTTTCTACTAAAATCTAAATTTTCTTTTCTACTCCCTACTCCCTACTCCCTACTCCCTACTCCCTACTCCCTTTGGGATAAATAACAATAAAAAAAATTCGGTCAAGTTCTGGTTAACCCCAAGTCTTGACCGAATTCTAAAGTGTACACAAAAACGAGTACACAATAGGTCAACTCAATGAAATAAATTCTGATGACTAAAAACATTCCACCAGAGTTAGTCAGCAATTGCTCGAAAGCAACCACATTCTAAACTCCGATTTATGCTATTCCATACTACTTCATCCCACTTCATAAAACAACCTTAAATCTTGATGGTGGCCAGGGCGTCAAAGCCCTGGCAAATTCCTATCCTAGTCTAGGTAAAAATATCCGACCAAAGTGGTCATCACCTCACCAGGCTTTTCAGTGGGCTCGGGAGTGCTCCACTCATAGGGATATGCATACTTAAGGGAATACAGGGCATTAATTGTATCGCGAACCTGTTGAGGAGTTCCGATCAACAAGAGCTTGGATTTCTTAGGTTGGCGACCTTGGTTGTCTGGGGTGGGGGGAATGTTTTCAGTCATGATAATCTTTCCTCTTAAGTGCTTATATTATTAATATATAAATAAATTAATTAAAATGTCAAGGGGTTTGGGATTTTTTTTTTATTACGAAATATGGCCAATAGTAGAATGTGGAAAGTGTGGAGAGTATGGCAAAAAGTAAGAGGTAATAGTATTAAAACAAAGCTGATAATTTTCTGGTGTTGTTATCATCAGCTTTTGGGTTGTAGCGTTTCTAGGATTTATGAGGTCAAAGTCCCCCTTGATAAGGGGGACCAACGGGGGATCCCTTTCTAGGATTTATGAGGTCAAAGTCCCCCTTGATAATAGGGACTTAGGGGGATACCTTTGTACCTCATGGCATAGAGAATTGCTATATTTGGTTTATAATGTAAACTATCAGCTATCAGCCTTCAGCTGAAGGCTTACTTAATTCGAGTTATTATTGGTAATCAAAAAATTAGCTTCCTGTCTTTTATGGCAACAAAAGACAGGAAGCTAAAATAGCGATAGCATTTTTAGTTGAGATCTAAACAAGAGAATAGGGAACAGGAAAAAGTTGAGGGCATCATAGGATGGGATGAATGCGATTGACCTAAGGTCACGCGGGGCGCGTTCGCATTTTGACCTTGAGGCGATCCCATGGTGAGATGAACAGGATTGGCCTAAGGCCACGCTACGCGAATGCAATAAAAATCTCCTCATCTCCCCATCTCCCCATTCCCCTCCTGGGAGGGGTTAGGGGTGGGTCCCCATCTCCCCACACTCTCTTCTCGAGGGGAATCATGAAATAGTCGTAATTGCCCGACCAATATTAATTTGCAGGCCATAGCAACCCACTGGGCAAAAGCAGCTTCAGGATGAGCAGCTTAAACTCTTCAATAGTCAAGTCTTTAACTTGCATGGTCTTTCCCATCACATAGTTACTCTATATTATAGCATTTTTTAGAGGAGATTGTCTTTCAGCAGTTTCTGGAATTGGACACAATTGGCTACCAAAAGTAAGCCGGTGTTTTTAATCCCTGCACTGCCTAACTTTTTCTGCACCGTAGGGACTCACCATCCCAAGGGATTTTCTAAGATATCCGTGCCGACGTAAACTGATAAATTGCGTGCTGGTTCTGTTCACTATAAGTATGATCAACGCTATTAATTTGGTTTAATGGATTTACACAACTAGTAAAATTAACGTTGCATAATCTTGAAATTATACTACTTTTTGTTTAGAATTTAGTTGGAAAATTACTGTTGGTATTACCCTTTTAATGAAGTTAAATAAAACCTTGAAAGTTTATGTTTAAAATTTCAAAATAAACAATTAATTATTGATTTTTTAACCCCCCTAATTTTGCCTAATCTTTAAATTATACCAAAAATAAAATAAAATAATTTGGGTGATTTTTGATAAACTAATTATAAGAGCCGACATAAATGAAGCCAATTCCGTAAACTGTCAACGGTCAACAAATAGCAACTGAATCTATGAATAGCCCTTTCCTCAATCACCTCCATAGCCCAAAGCGCCCGGTTATCGTATTTGATGGGGCAACTGGAACCTCTCTCCAAACCCAAAACCTTACCGCTGAAGACTTTGGTGGACCTGAGTACGAGGGATGTAATGAGTACCTTGTCCATACTA
Organism: Moorena sp. SIO3I8; assembly: GCF_010692325.1. Classification (GTDB taxonomy): domain Bacteria; phylum Cyanobacteriota; class Cyanobacteriia; order Cyanobacteriales; family Coleofasciculaceae; genus Moorena. Next base: position 5,782 of record NZ_JAAHHW010000054.1, read on the forward strand.
AACCAGAAGCAGTGGAAAAGGTCCATCGGGGCTTCCTGGAGGTGGGAGCAGATGTGATTGAAACGGATACCTTTGGCGGTACTTCGATTGTACTGGCAGAATATGATCTAGCTGACCAAGCCTATTACCTAAATAAAGCAGCTGCGGAACTAGGGAAACGGATGGCAGTGGAATACTCCACTCCAGAAAAACCTAGGTTTGTGGCAGGGTCCATGGGTCCTGGTACTAAACTCCCTACCCTGGGACATATTGATTTTGATACCTTGAAGAACGCCTATGTGGAACAAGCCTTAGGGTTGTATGATGGCGGTTCTGATTTGCTAATCGTGGAAACCTGTCAGGATGTGCTGCAAATTAAGGCAGCCCTGAATGCCATAGAAGAGGTTTTTGAACAAAAGGGGGCAAGACTGCCACTGATGGTATCGATCACTATGGAAGTGATGGGTACTATGCTGGTAGGGTCAGAAATTAATGCGGCGCTAACGATTCTAGAGCCCTACCCCATTGATATCCTTGGTCTTAACTGTGCCACTGGGCCAGAGCAAATGAAGGAACATATCAAATACTTGTCTGAATGTTCCCCATTTGTGATTTCTTGTATCCCTAATGCTGGATTACCGGAAAATGTCGGAGGGCACGCTCACTACAGGCTTACTCCCATGGAACTGCGGATGGCACTGATGCATTTTGTAGAGGATTTGGGAGTACAAATTATTGGTGGCTGTTGCGGTACTAGGCCAGCTCATATTCAACAGTTAGCGGAGCTTTCCAAAACCCTGACCCCGAAGGAGCGACATCCTAAGCATGAACCGTCAGCAGCATCGATTTACAGCTCCCAACCTTATGAGCAAGATAATTCTTTCCTAATTGTTGGTGAACGCCTCAATGCTAGTGGTTCTAAAAAGTGCCGCACCATGCTCAACGCAGAAGATTGGGATGGATTGGTATCTTTGGCTAAATCCCAAATTAGGGAAGGGGCTAACGTCCTAGATGTTAACGTGGACTATGTGGGACGGGATGGAGTTCGGGATATGAACGAATTGGCCTCCCGTTTAGTCACAAATTCCACCTTACCCCTGATGCTGGACTCTACGGAATGGGAAAAGATGGAGGCTGGCTTAAAGGTAGTTGGGGGTAAGTGTATCCTGAACTCCACTAACTACGAAGATGGGGAACCTAGGTTCTATAAGGTACTGGAGTTAGCTAAAATCTATGGCGCGGGAGTGGTAATTGGTACTATCGATGAAGATGGTATGGCGCGGACAGCGGATAAGAAGTTTGAAATTGCTAAACGTGCTTATAACGATGCGATCGCATATGGTATCCCAGCTCATGAACTCTTCTTTGATACGCTAGCGCTACCAATTTCCACAGGAATTGAGGAAGACCGGGAAAACGGCAAAGGGACAATCGAATCCATTCGTCGGATTCGGGAAGAATTGCCTGGGTGTCATGTTATGCTTGGGGTTTCTAATATTTCCTTTGGACTAAACCCAGCAGCTCGAATTGTGCTTAATTCCATGTTCTTGCACGAAGCAATGCAAGCAGGGATGGATGCAGCAATTGTTAGTGCTAGTAAGATTTTGCCCTTAGCCAAGATTGAGCCAGAGCATCAAGAGGTTTGTCGAAAACTGATTTATGATCAGCGGCAGTTTGATGGGGATGTGTGTACCTATGACCCCTTGGCCGAGCTGACTACCCTGTTTGAAGGCAAAACTACAAAACGCGATCGCTCCCAGGATGAAAACCTATCGGTAGAAGAGCGGCTCAAGCGTCATATTATTGATGGGGAACGGATTGGTTTAGAAGAACAACTGGAGAAAGCCCGAGAAAAATATCCTCCCCTGGAGATTATCAATACCTTTTTGCTCGACGGTATGAAAGTGGTAGGAGAACTATTTGGTTCCGGGCAAATGCAGCTGCCGTTTGTATTACAATCTGCTCAAACCATGAAGGCAGCAGTGGCCTATTTAGAGCCATATATGGAAAAATCTGAAGCAGGGAAGAATGCTAAAGGTACCTTTGTAATTGCTACGGTGAAAGGAGATGTTCACGATATTGGCAAGAATTTAGTAGATATCATCTTGTCCAACAATGGCTACGAGGTGATTAACTTGGGGATTAAACAGCCAGTGGAAAATATTATTGATGCTTATGAAAAGCACAATGCTGACTGTATTGCCATGAGTGGGCTACTGGTGAAGTCTACCGCTTTTATGAAGGATAATCTGGCAACCTTTAATGAGCGGGGAATTACGGTACCAGTTATTCTAGGGGGTGCTGCCCTAACACCAAAATTTGTCCATAAGGACTGCCAGAATACCTACAACGGTCAGGTGGTTTATGGTAAAGATGCCTTTTCTGACCTCCATTTCATGGATAAATTAATGCCAGCAAAATCAGCTGGTAACTGGGATGATATTAAAGGCTTTATCGATGAGCTAGAGAATGGTGTAGCGGTTGAAGCTTCTTCCGAGTTGAAAGTTGACAAGTTACAGGAGAATGGTTCACAAAACAACCTGCAACCATCTAACCTTCAACCTTCAACTCCCCCTTCAACTCCCCCAGATACTAATCGTTCGGAAGGGGTAACCTTGGATATTGAGCGTCCAACACCGCCATTCTGGGGAACCAAGATACTCCAGCCAGAAGATATTTCCTTCGAGGAAGTCTTTTGGTATCTGGATTTGCAGGCGTTGATTGCTGGACAATGGCAGTTTCGGAAGCCAAAGGACCAGTCGAGGGAAGAGTATAATCAGTTTTTGAAGGAAAAGGTTGACCCAATTCTGGCGAAATGGAAGGAAAAAACTCTTGCTGAGAACTTGTTACATCCCCAGGTAGTCTATGGATATTTTCCTTGTTTAGCTGAGGGGAATTCCTTGATAATTTATGATGCCCAAGGGATGAATCCTGAAGGCGCTAAAGACTCGAAGGAATTGCAAGAGGTGGCACGATTTGAGTTTCCTCGGCAACGGTCTGGTAAGCGTTTGTGTATAGCGGATTTCTTTTTACCGAAGGAGTTGGCAGAAGCAGGTCAATTCGATGTGTTCCCAATGCAGGCGGTAACTGTAGGTGATATTGCCACAGAGTACGCTAAGAAATTATTTGATGGTGATCAATATACCGATTATTTGTATTACCACGGATTGGCGGTACAAATCGCTGAAGCCTTGGCGGAGTGGAGTCATGCTCGGATTCGTCGGGAGTTAGGGTTCGCAGATCGAGAACCCGATAGCATTCGGGATGTGTTGGCTCAGCGCTATCAGGGTTCACGGTATAGTTTTGGCTATCCCGCTTGTCCAAATCTCCAGGATCAGTACAAGCAGTTGGATTTGTTGGAATGCGATCGCATTAAGTTATACATGGATGAGAGTGAGCAATTGTATCCAGAGCAATCTACGACAGCAATTGTAGCTTATCACCCCATCGCTAGATATTTTACTGCTTGATGGCTGGCGTTGCTGATTATGGGTATGGTTTTGCCCCCCTAGCCCCCCAAGTTTGGGGGGAACAAGACTTTCAAAGTCCCCCAAACTTGGGGGATTTAGGGGGCTTGACCAAAACCAGATGATTGGACATTCATTCCTTGATTCAGCAACGCTTGATGGCTTAGGTTTTTGAAATTTGAGTAAGCTAGCAAGATTTCAGTTGATTAACACTGGAATCTTGCATCATTTTTATTAATCTTAGGGTGGGCAGTGTTCATCAAGGTGCAAAGCCCAGCTTGGTGAAGCTGTATCAAGCATTGCCCACCCTACATAAACTGGTAACAGACTCGGAACAATGTCCACCGATTGAATATTTACTCTTTATAATATATAATTATAAATTAGGTAAAACAACAAAATGAAAAGTCATCGAACGTCGATGATCATAACTTTTGGTAAAGTGGGATGAGTGGTCAAGATAAAAGTCATAGGATAGAGATAATTGTCGCTGTAATTGGCCTGGTTGGTCTACTGGGGGCAGCTGTGATCCAGAATTGGCATAATTTGTTTCCTCCGGTGATCATCAAGAGTCAAAATTTTGGCCCAGAAGAAATATATTGTAATGGCAGTGGCCAAGTATGCAGTAACCGCTTCGCAATAGACGTAACAACGCGGGGTGTCTTAAAAGTCCAGTATGTCGTCCCCCCTACTCATTGCGGCCCAATTAAAATCCATTTCTACCTTGACGGTAAGCCTGTTAGTTCTACAGGTACCCTTGGGTGGAGGGGCGCACCTGGCCAGTTCAGTAGCCTTCCCTTGACCTCACGTGAAATTGATCTCGGCCCTGTTTCCTCAGGAAATCATTCCATTAGTTTAGAGGCAGAAGGGGAAGCTGCGGGTTGTAATCCTGGGCGGCTCACTTCTTGGTTCGGTAATTTACAGGTCTGGACATCAGTTTTGGATAAGTAGTTCCGTAGGGTGCGTTAGGGGAGCCCTCATTTTCTCGGTAGCCAGAGTTGGGACAGTCCGCCCCGTAACGCACCACTGTTGGGTCAAATAATAAAAATGAGATCCACCCGAAAGTGCCAACCCTTTAATGTTTTGTGTGGTTTGATTGCCTATTGCTATCAGCTGCGATATTGTATAGCATTTGTAATAGAAAATCCCTCGAAGTCAATCCCATCAAAGTTATTAGATTGCGTTGCCGTAGCGTGACTTTTCAGGCAAAGACCGACGCTGTGCGAACCGTCAATCGTTTAAGGGCGACCGGGCAAGCATCGCCATCAAGTAGCTTGGGTTTAGGCTGGCGTTACTCTACCATTACCATACTAAACCATTATGTCTTAAAATATAAACATGAATCAATTAGTTTTTGAGTGGGATAACGAAAAGAATCGAATCAATAAAAAAAAGCATGGTGTTTCATTTGAAGAAGCAAAATCGGTTTTTTATGATGAGAAGGCAATCCAGTTTTGGGACGAAGATCATTCTGAGATAGAAGACCGATTTTTACTCCTAGGCATAAGCTCGAAAATGCGAATCTTACTGATTATTCATTGTTACCGAGAGGAGGAATCAGTAATCAGAATCATTTCAGCCCGCAAAGCCACCAAAAATGAAAGTAAACACTATCGAGGATAAAACCATGAAACCAGAATATGACCTTGCCAATATGAAAAGCCGCCCCAATCCTTATGCCAATAAATTAAAGCAACCAGTAACTTTGCCTTTGAGGATTGATGTAATAGAATATTTTGAAGCCAAGGCGCAAGAAAAAGGAATTTCTTACCAAGAATTAATCAATTTATACCTTCACGATTGTGTTGTCAGTAAACGAGAACTATCGTTTGAGTAGCGGAACTTAAACCAGGGTAAGCTAATGTAATTTTGTATCCAAAAATACATAAAAAAGTTATTTTTTAGTATGATAAAACTTTTAATCTGATGCGTCTATGTCAATAAGCTGCCTCCATTATCAATAATTTCGAGATTACAGTTAACCTGCATAAAAATCGGTGAAACTCTTGTGATAAGCTGTTCATAATTTCAATTACATATTCACAATTATAGAGCTTAAAGGATATTTTTTGATGTCACAAGATATGTCACAAGATAATTACCTTGTTGTGGGTGGAGGAGATGTAGGTTTAGCCACAGCAGTTCACCTGAGTTCTCAAGGCCATAACGTTGATCTGTTTTCTCGTCGTTCTTCTTCAATTAGTCAAACTAAGATTGTTCGTTCAACGGGTGTATGTTCACCGGGTAATTATCCAATTGCAGCTTGTTCTAACCAGATTGAGGAAATTGCCGCCACTCATGATGGCAAATTACCCAATAATATTGTGATTGGCTGTCGAGGTCAGGATGTTGAATCTTATGCCCGGATTTTGGGGCAATATATGACCCCTCAAACCAATATTTTATTGATCTGTTCTAGCCGTTTTTCAGGTCGAGTTTTCTGCAAAGTGTGGCAAAAAGAATTTGGCATGAGTGAAACCCAATTACCCGCAGTTGCAGATGTAAATAATACCCCCTTTGCCTGCCGAGGTAACGGTGACGACCAAGTAGCTATAAAGAGGTTTAAAAAACAGTTCAAAGTCGCTGCCCAAAACTCGGATATGACAGAGCGGATTGTTGCTACCTATCAAGGTTTGTTCGAGAATTTGCGTCCACTGTCTTCGAGTTTAGAAGTAAACTTGGATAAATGTAATGATGTTTTTCACGTTCCCTTAATCATCGCCTCTTTAACCAGATGGGAGCTGGGAGAAAATTATAATATTTACCGAGGTATGGGTCCTCGCACTGCTAATTTGATTGGTGATTTCGATCGCGATCGTCTAGCTATAGCCAAGGCATTAGGGTTTCCTGATCTAAGCGATATGTACGATTATTTTAAGACAGCCTATGGAACTACTGGCCCATCTTTTTACGAACACATTCACCAGATCAAAGCACTTGACAATTCTACTCTCAGGAATCCTCATCATCGCTATCTCTCAGAAGAATTACCCTTTGGGGCTTTTCCACTACAGGTGTTAGCCCGCCTAACAGGAGTAGATACCCCATTTTTAGATAGTTGTATTACTCTGGGGAGCAAGTTTATAGATGAACCTTTCACGTGGACTGCTGAGTTTCTAGAATTGGACACTCAATGGCTAGAGGAGCAACTAAGACATAAATAAAAAGAGTCGAGCTTGAATTTATGGAACTATGTAGCATTTTCTCTGGTTATACTGGGGATATATAGGGTATATCTCATTAAAGCTGTTTGATCCAGTGGTGCGTTACGGGGCGGGCTTTCCCAACCCTGGCTATGAGGTAGAAAATGACGGCGAGCCGCCCCTAACACACCCTACGCAATATTTTCAAAAGTGAATAACAGCAAAGGGAAAATGCTTACGTGCCTAGTACATCCGTCCTCCAGTCACCATCAGCAAGCATTTTTCTTCAGGGGAAATCCACCCGTCAAGAATCAACTTTTTACAGGCTGCCAAAGACAATGCTCCAGTGTGACAAGCAGAAATACCAGCTTGCTGTAAAACCTCATAGCTTTTCAGAAGTTCTGCTTGGGTTGGGGCAACAACCGTTCCTTGAGTGTCTAGAATTAGATCCCGCAAATAAGAGTAGGTTGCGGTAGGATTGCCTCTAAGAATAGCCTCAGCCTTTCCAGTGGGGTTGCGGATAATATCCTCATCAGCAATTTGTTCTCTATTAGCATGAAATGCCGTATACACAGGAGCACAAGTATCTTGCTGCACACCAACAAAACGAGGCATTTTCTTAATATACCCATTGGCTAAAAGCTGCTTGAAGCCAAAATATCCCCCATAAAACCCCATCCCGCTACTAATGGGTTGAAAGACTACATCAACTTGGAAGTCCATTTGGGTTGCTCCTTCCATATACCCTGTTTTGAGACCTTCCCGACGAAAGAAGTTGAAAAAGCCTCCTTCCCAAAATAGATTATGATCTTGAGCATAGTCTTTGGCCAACTTGCCAGTTTCCACAAAATCTACATCTGTTTCATGGATGGTGGCATAGGGACTCTGAAATTTTAAGCGATGTCTATGGGTTGAGGGAACAAAGACATGAACCCTAATTTGACCTTCAAGCTCTTTGGCCCAATACATAAAGCTAGAAGAAGAGTTGCCTGTAGAGGAGACTACAAATTCTTTAACTCCACCCCATAACAACCCTGGTGTTGCCATACAACTCTGTCTATATTTGGTGTTTCCGGTTGCTAAAGCCCCTTCTACTTTACAGTAAATGCCATCATGGTCAACATATTGAGCATTGTCGAATCGAATTAGAGGAGTTTCTGGACAATAAAATTCTGGCAGGGGTTTAATCGGAACAAAATCTTTAAAACGCTGCAGTCCGGAACCAGATTCTACCTTTTGATTACCTCTGTACACAACATTCAACACACCTCCATCGCAAGATTGGCAACGATAACGCAGTTCTAGCGGATATTCTTTACCACATACAGCACATTGGAGATGAGCCATAGAATTTGCTTCGATGTGTCCTGGTGTTAACACTTGCCAATACTCCGGACGTTTTTTTGACTGTTTTTTTGACTATTGTTCGATAGTCTTCCAGTAGTAATAATATCAGTTAATGACACCGCAACTTCTGGAGAGATGGGGAGATTGGCAGATCGGGTATCAAAATTCAGCACTTACGAACTCAGCACTTATGAACTCAAGACTCTCAAAATCAGCACTTCCAAGCCGTCACAATAGTGATCGGATTGAGAGGATTAAACCGAGTGAGCTTGCCCACAGGTACCGACTTCGATAACTGCACCTGTAACCATTGATAATTCCAAGGATCCCCCCTAACCCCCCTTAATAAGGGGGGGAAAGAATCCCCCCTCCTTAATAAGGGGGGGAAGGAATTTGCTCTAATCCCGCGCTCGGAAGGAGGGAAACGTTTAGATTCAAACCAACTATAGGCTGTATTAATATGCTCTACAGTTGCTAATGCTAACACTAAAATACAATCGAGGTCTAAGCGAGTATCACAGTAATCCAAAATTGAGTGCAAATTACCCCCACTACCGCCAATAAAAACCCGATTTGGTGTTGGTAAATTCTTCAAAACATCCGGTGCTGAACCATGAATTGAGGTAACATTAGTAACGCCCAAACGTTGACAATTTTGCTCAATCAAAGTACTCCCCATTGCTGTTTTTTCAATAGCATACACCTGAGAGGTGTTCGATAAACGAGCAATTTCAATGGAAACTGAACCTGTGCCTGCACCAATATCCCAAACTGTTTGCCCTGGTTTGAGGGCTAACTCTCCTAGTAACAGCAGCCTGATTTCTCGCTTGGTCATTAAACCAGGGCGATCGCTAAAACTAGTAAATGTCTGATCTGGTAATCCTAGTATCGGTAACGACTCTGGATCCAGGGATTGGTCAACGGAATCAGGGTGACGTAGTAATACCACCACATTCAGGGGCGCAAAGGTCTGGTTCAATACTGCTTCTACACCAAGACATTGCACCCGTTCATCCATACCTCCCAAATTTTCACATACCCAGAACTGGTAGCAACTGGGTAAATCTAGCGCTAGCAATAATTTAGCGATCGCTTCAGGTGTATTGGTGCCATCCGTCAACACCGCAATCTTGTCAACTCCCTGCTTCAAGGCTGGGATTAGTTGTTCCATAGAACGGCCATGAGCACTGATTACCTTAGCATCTTGCCAAGCAACCTTAATCCGACTGAAGGCCAGCTGAATCGCACTGACATGGGGATGAAACCTGAGGCTTGAGGGGGGAAGTTGGCTTAGGAGCAATCGTCCTAAGCCAAAAAACAATGGATCACCACTGACCAACACTACGATTAGGGTATCGTGATCCGCACCATCGAGCTGCTTACGAATTAATTCAATAGCGTCAGTAAAATTCCCCAATACCACTTGTGACCCTTGGTGGTTGGGAAAATAACCTAAATGGCGCTGACTTCCAACCAATAGCGTCGCTCGTTCTACGAGCTGCTTGACTTGATCAGTTAAGCTAGCTGCTCCGTCTAAACCAATGCCCACTACGTTGATCGAGGTCATGGTTTTGCTGCTATTGCAAAGGGAACAGGGAACAGGGAACAGGGAACAGGGAGTAGGGAACAGGGAACAGGGAGTAGGGAACAAAAATTATCACAATTCATTTAGGATTGCTATATCTGATCTTTAATCTGTTTTCAGAATAATAGGAATTAAGCTGGGAGTGTATTATAGCAACTGGCAAGACACCAAGGACAGAAAGAATACACAAAAGGGAGTTAATCGAAATTTACTCATCTCTTTTTTAGTTACCTTCGGGTCTTGTGGGCTTTTGGGATGTTTCATATCATGTTGAGATAAACAGTTATAAAAAAACATAGCTTCCTTCTGGTAGGTTATCTCCCTCCTCATCCCCTGTTCCCAGATCCGCTGTTCCCTGTTCCCTATTATTGAGTATTTATAACTGTTCAACCGAACATGATATTATTACTCACTCTCCCAAGCTAATACCATCAATCCATTCAAAATAGCTGCAGCCACTGGAGACCCTCCTTTAGCTCCTTCAACTCGAATCTGAGGGATGGATATCTTGGCCAAAGCAGCTTTCGACTCCAGCACTGAAACAAACCCAACGGTTGCGCCAATGACCAAAGCTGGTTTGACCTGAGAGTGGGACAACTGCTCACATAAAGCCAACAATGCCGTAGGGGCATTACCAATCACAAAAATAGCCCCTGGAAATTGCTCGAAACATCGGAGTAAACCAGTTTCCGTGCGCGTCTTTCCCGGCAGAGCGACTGGTGCCTGGTCTACTGCTACGATCAGGGGATTACCAAAGGTTTTTGCCACCATACTAGCTATCCCCTGTTTGACCATTCCTACATCTGTAACAATTGGTGTTCCCTGGCTCAGTGCAGAGATACCAGATGCGATCGCATTTTCACTAAACCGAAGCAGTTGGGTAAATTCAAAATCCGCCGTACTATGGATTACCCTCCGCACAATCCCATACTCAGCTGGATTAAACTGATGCTCCCCAATCTGTTGGTCAATAATGGCAAAACTTTGCTCCATAATCGGATGCATCGACAATGCTTTCATCTAAATCCCCACCCCATACTCTGCTCCAACTCAAACACTAAGCACGCGAAAGCACTCAAAACTCCAAAACTGGCCATTCTGGTTCCCGCAAGAAGCGCATCATATCGTCAAACTTCCTTAATTGAGCCTGCCGAATCGATAGTACACTCCCTTCTACTTCTAAGGCTTGGCCACTTAACTCGAATAGGATATTGCTAATGCGATCGCTATCCAACTCCTGGGGGATATCTCCGAAATATCCTAGAGTGATGTGAGCCGTAAAATGGTATTGCTGTTCAATACCTAGAGCCATTAAATCAGAATTTTGATAAATACACCGACGAAGCTGGGAAATGCGATTGTATGCCTGTTCATCCTGGGGTGCTAGACATACACCAATCGCCCTGGGCATCACCATTAAGCCCAATAGCTGCCAGCTAATAGGATTACCACCATTTGCTAAAGAGGTTTCCTGGCTGATACTGACAGACTTGTCAAAACTTGCCTGTATCGACTTAAGCAGTTGAGTTTCAAACTGTGGATTTTCAGCCGTGGCATCTCGGTAGGCATTTTCCCAAATCAAGTCAGCCAAGGTTAAATGAAAACTATCCGGGGGTATCGGTACCATTAAACCCGGGTCTAGTTGCTGGAGAAGCTCTTTTTGGAGCTGCTGCATGTTATCATAGAATGTTGAGTTATTAGTCTCTTCCTCCCAAGGTGGTGTGATTACAGTGTAACCAGGAAAAGGGGCAGGCTCTCTGCTGCCATTAGGGAGACGTTTAAACTTGGGTGACTCTTGGATATTGAGTAACTGCGATTGATAGGTTGCGGTTAGGGTAAGCCGTGTGACCCGATTTAGATAAGTTTGATATGTATCGTCCAATTTTGCCCCCTTACGTGTTCTGATATGGGAATTTACCTCTATTGGGGAAAGGATGACTTTGCCATGGCCCAAGCCCTGGACAAGCTCCGTCAATCCCTAGTTGACCCCAACTGGGCTAGTTTTAACTATGACAAAATTTCCCCAGACCAACCAGATGCCGTAATTCAAGCCTTGAATCAAGTCATGACTCCTCCGTTTGGCATGGGTGGACGTCTAGTGTGGTTAGTCGATACAACCGTTTGCCAGCAATGTTCGGACAATTTACTGGCAGAATTAGAGCGTACTATACCAGTCATTCCTAAACACTCCGTTTTGTTACTAACTACCCCCCATCGACCAGATCCACGACTCAAGTCCACGAAGTTACTGCAACAGTACGCCGAGATTCGGGAGTTTGCTCTGATTCCCCCCTGGAAGACCCAGCAGCTAGTGCATCGGGTCAAGTCGTACTCCGTTGAATTTGGAGTCAAACTAACCAATAGTGCAGCTGAACTCTTAGCCGAATCCGTTAGCAATGACACCCGACAGTTATTCAACGAACTGGAAAAATTACGACTCTACGCGCTGTATGACAGCCAACCGTTACAAGAAAGTACCGTTGCCACCCTGGTAGTGGCTAATACTCAAAATACCTTGCAACTGGCAGAGGCGATTCGGGCAGGGGATGGGGCAAAAGCCTTGGAGTTGTTGGCTGCCTTGATCAACCAGAATGAACCTCCTTTAAAGATTGTCGCTACCTTAATTACTCAGTTTCGTACCTGGTTGTGGGTGAAGTTGCTGGTGAGTGAGGGCGAAACCGATCCAAATGCGATCGCTAACACCGCCAATATCAATAACCCCAAACGAGTTTACTTCCTCAAACAAGACGTGGAGTTCCTTTCCCCCAAGCAACTCATCTCCACTCTGCGGGTGTTGCTGGAGTTAGACCTCAACCTCAAAACGGGAGCAGACCCCCTTTCAACATTACAAACTAAGGTGATACAACTTTGTGAAATCTTTAACAGTTCAAGAGTTTAGACCAGTCAGTGGCTTCACCCAGGCTAGCTTTAAGGTTGAAGGTTAAATTTTTTTTATACTCATGCTTGATATTTATCCTGTCTGCACTTCCCAATTCCCAGAAGCTCTTGCCTTATGAGGAACTTATCCCCCATAAATTAATTCACATTAAACTAGCCCTTAGTGGTTTTGGTTATTGTTTATTTTGCTTTTAATTGATCATCATGCTCACTGCTAACTCTCTAAAACTTAGCTTGACCCAACTTTTCTCCCAATCTCTACTTGTCGGAGGACTTACTGCTATTAGTTTGCTATCTGGATTTATCCCTGAGCTTTCTGAAGACTCTTATACCCTTGTTATTAGCACTTCAGCCTATGCTCAAGATGTCACCTCTGACATTAGTCCTAATGACGTCACTCAATATGCTGAAGTTCTATTACAAATAGAGCCTATTCGCGCATCTGCCTATGAAAAAATCACTACAATCCTAGGAGAGCCACCAGAAATTTTGTGCGATGACTCCGAGAGCATCAATAAGCTCCCCTCGACCGCCCAAGAGATTGCTAAAGATTACTGCCAACAGTCAGAGGTAATTGTCTCTAAGTATTTTCCCGAAGGAGGAAATAAACGCTTCAACGAAATTACTATTGAGATGCAAGATAATCAAACTTTACGGGAACAGATTCAAAGTGAATTAGTGCGTATTCAACAAGCAAAATTTGACGCTAGCTTTTAGCTAGATATAGCTCTAAGAATCAGCAACTTATTCCCTTGAAGCATAACTTCAACCATAACTTCAACCATAATTAAATGTTTTTGGTTAAAGCGTAAGGCTCTCAACGTTCCTCTTGGGCAAGCAGTAAGACGAGTTGTACACCTGGGAATTATCAATCAAGTTTACACCGATAATGGTATAGTTATCAGAAAAAGAACCATAATAGCTAGCCACTAGCAATAGTAAAAAATAGACTAATCCAGCTTTCGGCAAAGCCGACGCTGCGCGAACAGGCTAGCCAGTGCAGGTCGCTGATCTCCCAAAAAACTAATGAGCAAATTTATCTATCCCTTGGGATGGCTTGCCGGAATGATAGTGGTTTTGGTTGGATGTTCTTCCAGTCCAGACCCTGACCCCACGGCAGCTATCCCCACAGTAGCCTCATCTGAAGTGAAGAGTCAGGAATTGAAGAATTACGCCAAAGCTGTTCTGGCGATCGATCAAAATCGTCAAGGTGTCTACGAGGATATTCAGGAATTAACCAAAGACAAGGACAAGATAGTTCCTGAAATTAACTGCACCCAAGTAAAAACCATAGCAGCTCTACGTCGAAATATCCGAGATCTGGCTGTAAACTACTGTAACCGCTCGAAAACCATTGCTGAAAGTCATGACTTGACCATATCTCGATTTAATTCAATTACGGTTAGCGCTCAATCCGATCAGAAGTTACAACGGCGAATCCACAATGAACTAGTTCGCTTACAACAAAATTGATAATATGTCAAGCTTGTAGGGTGGGCAAAAGCGGTCAGCGGTCAGCGGTCAGCCGTGAGCTAAAGGCTCACGCTGCGCGAACAGCTTTGTGGCACAGGCTTCCAGCCTGTGACTTCACTGAGATTAAACCAATGCTTACCTGTTTTATTTCTTATTAAAAAGCTGATAGCTGATAGCTGATAGCTGATAGCTTACCTTTGCTCACCTTACTTTAATTGGTATTTTTTTTACACGCAAGCTTGTAGGGTGGGCAAAAACAGTTTGGTTCTTTTGAGTATTCACGATCAGATTACTTTGCCCACCCTACTTTAATTGGTATTTTAGTCTGAATTCAGCAATGGTCAATTTCCAATGCTCACCTTTACCAAACGCCTCACAGCTAATCAGAATACTAAAGTCGGTTTTACCCTCTCCTTGACAGCGGAAGAACGTACCCGAACGCGCCACCGCTTTGAAACAGCGGATGGTGAAAATTTGTATTTGCGTTTGCCTAGGGGCAGTGTCTTGCAGGATGGGGATTTACTGGAAGCGGAAGATACAAAGGTGATGATCCGAATTGCTGCTAAACCAGAACCGGTACTCACTGTCACCTCCCAAAAACCGGTGAATTTGCTGCGAGCTGCTTATCATTTGGGTAATCGCCATGTGCCTTTAGAAGTAACGGCTAGCTATTTAAGATTATCTCCTGACCCGGTTTTGCAGGCCATGTTAGAGCAGTTGGGGGTAGAGGTACACCAGGAAGTGGTACCGTTTCAACCAGAAATCGGTGCCTATCGACATTGAGAACGTTTAAGAGAACTGTAAAAAAAAGGCACACCTAAGTGCGCCTCTTGATCAATCCTTCGGAACAGAAGCCCGATGGTTAGCCTCTTGCCACAGCTGATAGAGAAAAAACTCAACAGCATAGTTCATTGCTGTTACAAAAATTCCCTCTTCATCCTCTGGATCTGACGTTAGCCAGGTGCCTTGTAGGCTTACTTCAACATATTCCGCATCACAAATCGATAATGCGATCGCATCTGTTTTGTCTTGCCGCACAAACACCTCTAATTGCCTGAGGTGGGGCAAGTTAGCTGGTAGCAAAAATGAGGCAGTGCTGGGTTCGATATAGAAACTTGCACCCGCACGGAGCGAGACAAGGGTTCGTGTGGTTACCCATTCTTCTAGGGATTGAGCCAAACGCTCTAGATAAAAGCTATTTTCGGTATAAATCAGTTTCAGCATTACCTGTAACCTCCTCCTCTAACCGATTGATTTGCTGTTGACGCCAAAACTGTTCCGCAAAAGCAACAGCTGGATGCATGGGTGCTTTGGGCTGCCTGGGTAATTTCATTCCCGCTTGGTGGGGAGTGCGGTTGCCTTTAAGGCTATTACAACTCTCACATGCCGTAACGACGTTGTCCCAACTGTGTTTTCCGCCTTTTGACCGAGGAATGACATGGTCAAGGGTTAGCTTTTTGGTGCTGCCACAGTATTGGCACCGATGCTTGTCCCGTCTTAAGACCTCCCGCCGATTTACTGGAGGAACTCGCCAAGTTGGTTCGGTTTCGGTAAGTATCAAGCGGATATGGCTTGGTACCAAGATCACTACACTAGGGGAACGGACTTTGTAGCCCTTACCACCAAAGAAATCGATTGGTTCAGCTTTGCCGGTAACCAACAGAGCAATCGCTCGTTTGATATTGACTCGATTAATAGGTAAGTAGTTTTTGGAAAAAACCACTACCGATTGCTTTAACACCTCAGTTGTGCTTGTCACGGATTGACTCCTCATAAACCAAACCCCCGCTTCTGTTTGTCAGGAGCGGGGGCGTTTAAGATTTTTTAGGGTAGGCTGATTGCTATGTCAGTAGTGCTAGCGTTCGCCTATACCTCCCGCTGTGTCTATTTAGTTTCAGATTGATCTCTGGCCGACAATTGACTGGTTGTGAATCATGCCTTCTATACTCGACTGTTCTCTGTGCGATCGAGTCATATTTGCCCCTAAACAAAAGCTCCACCCATATTGCCCCGAATCCAGAACCGCCGAAGCAGTTGATATCTGAGCAATTGGTGGAGGAGGTTAAATGATGACTCATAGAAGATGAAATGTTTGAAGGCGAAATTTGTGAAAAACGATTTTCAAGCCGCTTTTTAAATACTACACTTGTATTACGGGAATGTCCAGATATTTGGAGGAAAAAATTAATGCCTACACTCACCCGTCAAAACTCAACCACTGATATGGAAGTTACCAGCATCCGTCTGGAGCGACAGTTGAAAGATAAACTCAAAGAACTTTCTGGCACTCAGGGCTATCAAGCTCTGATTCGAGATATTCTCTGGAACTATGTCCAGCACAAGTCTGGTGATTATCGACCTCAATTTTGTAAGTCTGATATCAGAGCCAGCATTCAAGCGATCGCTGAGCGCAAAGAGCGTTGTGTACTAACTGGCAAGTATATAGAACCCCAAGAGCCCATGTTATTAGGACTTACGATCAACGGAGAGATGCTTCCCCTCAGTATCGGTAGTCTGTCCGACTGTTAAGCATTTGCCTCGATACAAGTGAAGAGACATGCGTTCGCTGAAAGCGGGGCTGAGGCCTTTGGCCACGCTTCGCGAACGCCCATCGCATGTCTCTTCTCAATCCTTGACTAGGCACTAACTAGGAACTTTTGTAGGTTAGTTAGCGAGTTGGAACCTTCAACTGTGGCACTTGCGGAAGCTCAAGTTTTGGTGCTTCTAGAACTGCTGGAGCTTCTGGTGTTGCTGGCATTTCTTCAGTGTCCATAGCTTCTGGGATTTCTTCAGTGTCCATAGCTTCTGGGGCTTCTGGCATTTCTGGCATTTCTGGCGTTTTAGTAGCTACTTGGAGATATAAATCAGAACCCAGTGTTAGTGGTAAATCATTTTCCGGATCAATGATTATAGGATTTTGCTGCTCCGGTTGTTGATTAGAATCACCACCAGTTAAGACACCAGTCAAAATATTAACCGCAGCACCTTCTAATGTTTGTGTCTCCGTATCATCAGGCTTAGCATCAGTAACCAGTTTCGAGGTAGCATTGATGGTGTTATAGGATAATTCACCAATTTTAAGTTTTTGAGCTACAAACTGAGTACCAAGAAACTCAGAACCACTATACCGAGGTACTAATTGACCCTCAATCTCGCTGTCTTTTGGAATTAAGACTATTCCTTGATCATTTTTGATGTCCTCAGCTACTAACAGCGTCATATCAATAGTTTCACCACGCTCCACAGCCACCTTGTCTGATACTGTGTAGGCTACATTAATCATTGTGCCTTTGGAAACTTGATATTCCTTAGTTTCAAAGGAGTCATCCTTACTAGTCATTGACTCAGTGGACTCAGTGGAATCAGTTTTTTCAGTTGTCTCAGTTGATTCCATCAGGCTGTCGTCACCCACAGGTTTAGTCTCTCCCGTCAGCTGAGCAATATATTGAGAGGCTGGATGTTGACTAGACAGGGGAGCTAATACCTCTTCATTCACTAAAGCTTGATGAATAAAGGCTGCCACTTCAGCACGGGTAGCAGGTTGACCAAAATCGAGATAGGTTACATTCGGGTAGTTAACCACCATAGCCTTTTCGGTAGCAGCCGCAACGCTATCTTTGGCATAGTCAGGGATTCGGGATAGGTCTTCATAGGAAGAGAGAGTGTTCTTGACTGAAGTGCTAGAGTATAAACCCAAACCATTGGTTAATGACACCAATACTTGTCCCCGAGATAGTGGCGAAGATGGACGTAGTTGGCTATTAGATTTATCCTGCTCAGTTAGGTTACGACTTACCCAATACTCAGCCACTTCACGATCAAATGTTTTGGGCAAGGCTAAATTATTTTCGCTGAAAGCTTGGCTCACCATCGCAGAGAACTGAGCGTAAGTAACAGCTTGATCAGGTTTAAAGGTGCCATTGGCATATCCATTTACCAGGTTTTCTGCTGCCAACCCTTCAATGAACGGTTTTGCCCAATGACCTTGAATATCAATAAAGCTAGTTTGGTTTGGAACCGCAATTACCATCGGCGCAGTCACACCAGTTACTATTCCCAACAGCAACATGGCAGTGCTTGTGGAATTCCAAGTAGACGCACTAGACATAGAACACAACTCTCCTGATTTAGATAACTCTTCCAGATAGCTCAACTCCTTAGTTATCAGAGTTGATAGCCTCTCAAACACCATCCCCAGACGCACAGGTGACCTGAAAGTTCCCAGGTTTTCAAAAAAAGATCGGTAGAGGTAGGCGAGTCAGATCAAGTCCGGTTAATCAGTTACAAAAGGGAATCGGGAATCGGGAATAGGGAATAGGGAATCGGGAATCGGGAGTCGGGAATCGGGAATCGGGAATCGGGAATCGGGAGTCGGGAATCGGGAATCGGGAATCGGGAATCGGGAATCGGGAATCGGGAGTCGGGGTAAGACGAAAATTTACTGTACCTCGTCAGTATGATAAACGCTATAAAAATGTTTCCTATCTCCCTATTTCCCCATCTCCCCATCTCCCTACTCCCTGCTCCCTGCTCCCTACTCCCTAAAACCCAGGACTTTCACGCCTCACCTATTTGATAAATACTATAAAAATACTATAGTCATGACTTATCGCCCAACAGCATCCACTTTGTTAACGCACCCTACAAGATGGGCGATTGGCTTTGGCCTTTGGGCCACGCGGGGCGCGTTTGGCCACGCTACGGGATTTACCGTTCGCACAGCGTCGGGCTTTGCCCGAAAGGTCACGCTACGCGAACGCACTATGCAATACCATTATTTTATTCTCCATAATGAGTTTTGGCGCGGTGAATATAGATCAGGTTCTGCTCATTGTCAATTGTGTAAATAATTCTATCTTTATAACTTAAACGCATAGAAAAGAAACCAGCAAGATCCCCCACCAGCTTTTTACCAGCATAAGGATTTATACTGATCGTGTCCTGAATCATTGTTTTGAGTTTTTGCTTTAATTTGGGCGTAAGTTTGGCAACATCCTTTTTAGCCTCTTTGGTAAAACGAACTTCGTAAACCATCAATCAATATCTCCCAAGACTTCATCTAGGGAGTAGGTTTCATTACTGTTTATTTGTTCAAGGGATCTTTGTAGGCTTTCCCTCATTCCAGGTATTGAAAGTAATTCTAAGGTTTCTTGTAAGCTTTCATAGTTTTTTCGAGAAATTAAAACAGCAGAGCCATTAGAAATCTCTATTTCATAAACTTTGTTTTCTTCTGTAACTGATTCAACTAGGTTAATTAACTCTTTTTGGGCAGCAGTAACCGTCAGTTTTTCCATTTTATTGATTTCCTATTTTTGTTATTATAGCAGTTTTAAATTCGGTAGAGAAGGAATATATTAGTCTGATCATATTTAGGAATCGCGTAAGCATTCAGCCGTCAGAAATGAAACCGGCAAGATGCCGGTTCCACCAAGATGCCCATTCCACAACAATATGCAATGCCTAATAACCTTGGCCTTGGCCTTTGGGCCACGCTACGGGAATGGCCACGCTACGGGAATGGCCACGCTACGCGAACAACCTTCAACCTAATCACCTACCCTTCAAAAAGGCCAAAGGCGAACAAGTTAATAACCTTCAACATCCCAACCTTCAACCTTCAACCTTCTAACCTTCAACCTTCAACCTTCTAACCTTCAACATCCCAACCTTCAACCTTCTAACCTTCAACCTTCAACCTTCTAACCTTCAACATCCCAACCTTCAACATCCCAACCTTCAACATCCCAACCTTCAACATCCCAACCTTCTAACCTACCCTACGGGAACGCCAAAGGCGAACAACTCCAAAAAAAAATAGCCGCAGAAATACCTTCCACGGCTAGGAAATTTTACTATGCCTGAACTTTGTACACCAACCCAGAAATAATCCGATCCGATTGGCCAAAGGTCACCCTAGGCGAACAGATTTGATTCTTGGGCTAGGGGGGGAACCCCCCCTACTAAGTTAGTCTAATCTAGAATTATGTACTTCGTCATAGTCGTGATGAATTCGCCAGGAATTCCAGTCGGCTGAAGGGGGCTCCAGTCGGAAATTTGGGCATAACGCAGTGCAGAAAGGGTATACATGGTGTTGCTTATTGCCCGGCGGGAGCCCTTCAGAATGTGCTGAACGGGGTATTTTTTTGGAGAAGGTTCCTGAGGAGTATTACTAGGAGTGATCTCCTCAGGATTGTTTTCTGGATTCGGGCGAAAGTTGTCAGGCATAGTTCAAAATTGGTTTTGAAGTTAAGGATATAATCATAACGATTATATCCTTAAGTGTCAAGGGTTTTTAGAAATTTTTTTTTGAGGGGTAATTGAAAGAAATCGTACGGTAATGGAATGGAAGCTTGTTTGAAAAAAAAGGGAATATGGGATAGGGATTGTAATGGTTTTAAGTCACTTTATGAGATAGGAAATACTTAATTGACCAAAGGTCAATCGCAAAGTGCCCCAGAATGCGATCGCGTAGCGGCTCGTACCGAGCATCCCGTAGCGGCTCGTACCGAGCATCCCGTAGCGTGACCATTCGCGTAGCGTGGCTTAAAGGCCAAGGTCAATCGCTTCCCAACAGAATTCCATAATCTTATATACTACTTTTTGAATGTAGAGAACCCAGAACCATGAAAAGCGATCACGATGGTCATCATCTCACCCTCGACTCATTCGAGAACGACAGGATCGTTCCCCTGCAATGGAAGGTAATTGGGACTGTTGCTGCCAGTAACACTCAAACAACTGACAAAAGTCGTCTACTTCACAGAACATACGGGTGATATCCAAACGCGATAGAATATTGGTCATACCTGGCTCAGACTCAATTGCTTCAAATCTAGTCGAGCGCCTTTCTTTCACCTTTGTGCAGTTCGTCCAACTCACGTTACAATAATAACGATTAAGGTAGCGAAAGAGTATTTTTTTTTCAATTCATTAGTTAACTAATTAACTAAATTTGTTGTTATGGCAATTGATCGGGTACCTGGCGTTTATGTAATCTCTCAAGATGAGGTTGGAATTGTCTATAAAAAGTTTGGTAGTCCTTTACCATCTAATCGTCAAATTGCTCTTAATGGAGAAATGGGTTGGCAGGTTGATACTCTTGGTCCTGGACGACATTTCCGCTCTAGGTTGACCTATAAAGTTTTCAAACAAAAGGCTATACAGATTGATAAAGATGAAATTGGATTAGTAACAGCCAACGATGGTGCTTCTCTTCCCACAGGTAAAATGTTTGGTAAAGTTGTCGAAGAATGTGATGACTTTCAAGATGGTCGTGCTTTTATCAACAATGGTGGTCAACGGGGTAGGCAGTTAGGTATTTTAAGAAATGGTATTTATCGGATTAATCCTCAACTTTTTTCTGTTGAAATAAGGCCAATTACTCATATTAATGACTATGAAATTGGCTTAGTAGAAGCGAAAGATGGCAAGCCACTTCCGATTGGGGGAAAAACCTTTGGTGATGCTGTTGAATGCAACAATTTTGAGGATGCTCAAGCATTTATTGATAATGGGGGATCTAGGGGACAACAGTTAAAGATTCTTACTACTGGCAAATACGCAATTAATACAGAACTTTTCAAAATTAAGAGAGTTGAACTTATCAAAATTGGAGTTAATGAAGTAGGGTTAGTGGAAGCAAGGGATGGTGAGCCACTTCCACTTGGTCAGAACTTTGGTAAAGTTGTTGAATGTGGCACTTTTCAGGACGCTGAAGCATTTATCAAAAACGGCGGTCAACAAGGGAACCAATTAGCAATTATTCCTCCTGGAATTCACTACATTAATACAGAGTTGTTTAAAGTTCACAATGTCCCACTAATTAATATTCGCTCAGGGGAGATAGGGCTAGTTATTGCTCAAGATGGTGCTGAACTACCACCAGGACAAATACTAGCTAAAGCTGTAGATTGCGAGAATTTTCAGAATGCTGAAGCCTTTCTCAACAACGGTGGTCAACAAGGTAAACAGCGAGCAATTCTTACTGAAGGTTACTATAGAATAAACACTGAACTATTTACAGTAGTTACTACTGACAATGCCAAGCAATATGGACTGAATCCAGAACAATTAAAAGTTTACAGAGTTGAATCAGGTAAAATTGGTATTGTTACCACTTTTGATGGTAAGCCCTTACCAGGAGGGGACATTGCGGGAGCAGTTATTGAGGGACATAATAAGTTTCAGGAGCCACAGGAGTTTATTGATAAAGGTGGCTATCGAGGTTTACAAGAAGAATTTATCGAAGAAGGTTTTTGGAGTTTAAATCCTTGGTTTGTGGAAGTTGAACAAGTTCCTTTAACTAATATTAAAACTGGAACAGTTGGAGTTTTAATCTCAAATGTTGGTAAGAATAGCCAAGCAAATCAAGAGCAAACTACTTATGGTTCTCAGTTTAATATCGGGTATAAAGGGATTCAGAACATACCAATAGAAGCTGGAACACATCCTATCAATACAAGAGTGAAAAGTATAGTAATAGTTCCTGTCCATGAAATAACTTTGGACTGGAGGACAGATAAAAATAAACCAGCAACCAACTACGATTCTAATTTGGAAACCTTAAAGCTTCGCTCAAAAGATGGCTTTATTTTGAATCTTGAAGTCACACAGGTTATTAATATTTATCCCAAAAATTCCCCTAAAATGATATCTCGTGTGGGTTCACCAAATGCTAATAGTTATAAGCAAGTTGAGGAACAAGGAGGAGTTCTTAGCTGCTTGTCTAATGGTGCGGTTAAATATAGCTCCATTAAAAACCTTGTGAATAGGGTATTAGAACCGATGGTTGATAATTACTTCCGTAATTCCGCTCAAGAATATAATGTCTTAGACTTCTTACAACAACGGGATCAAATCCAGGAACGAGCTACAGAACATATCAAAAGTGCTCTTAATGCTTATGGTGTTGAAGCGGTTGGTACTTTTATCAACGAAATTGGCTTACCAGCTGAACTTCAACACCTAATACAGGCTCCAACAATTAAAGATAATTTAAATTCACTAGAAAAATTCTTGCTATGGTCTGCTGGTGCAGATCATGATATTTTGGCACAAAAAGAATGTTTGACAGAACGATATAAATATACAGCAATTGGTACCACGGTTTTGCTAACATCAACAACGGCTATTTTTTCCGGTGGTTATGCTCTTTTTACAGTATTCGGTTCTGTAGCAGCTTCTTGTGTAGGAGGAACTTTTTGGAGTTTTATAGTTTTTAACTTAGATCGTTTTTTAATTTTAAGCTCTAAGAGAAGAAAATCGGATTCAAATTCAAACTTGCCATTTATTGCAGCAACAATTCTTCGATTAGTAATAGCCTTATTATTGAGCTTTGTGGTTGCTAAACCCCTTGAATTGAGGCTTTTTGAAAAAGAAATTAACCAGAAAATAGAACAAGATAAAAATGAGATAAGAGAAGAAAAAATTAACGAACCAATAAAAGAATTGGAGCAAGAAATTAAAGGATTAAATCAAGAAAAGGACAAGTATAAAAATGAATGGAAGGACGCCGAAAATGTGGCTAATGCAGAAGCAGAAGGTACACAGGGAACAGGCCAATTTGGAAAAGGAATTGTTTATCAAGACAAACGAAATTATGCAGATGAAATAAAACAAAAATTTATTGAATTAGATAATAAAGTTAAGGATAAAGAGGAAAAAATAGAGAACCTTAGGCAAGAACGTAACCTGATTTTGCAGTCACCAGACAGTAACTTAGAACAACTGAAAGAACAAATTGACAAAGAATCAGATGGCTTCTTAGCCCGTCTTGTTGCTTTAGAAGAACTATCTAAAGACGATCCGAATATTCGTAATATTAATTGGCTAATAACTGCCTTATTCGTCACTATTGAAATCTCACCTATATTAGTTAAACTTTTGTCTGGCAAAGGTCCTTATGATTATTTACTTGAACAGAAAGAAAGTCAGGAAAATTATAATGAATATTTCCGCATTAAAAAAGAACAAAGACTTCTATTATCTGAAGAATTATCAAAAAAATACATGAAAAAAATTAATGATTTTGAACAGTAAATTAGTAAGGATTCAGGTCTCGAAAGAAGGGATGAGGGAAGGAGGTTCCGTTAAATGACCCGATTGAGCCATGAGAGCTTGCTCGTTCGCGTAGCGTGACCAAAGGTCAAAGAAATCCATCACCGACCGTTGTTGAAAACGACAAGTTTGGACTGGTCCCTGTTGACGCACTAATTGAACAGTTAAAGGAGAGACACCCATATCTGCTAAAAACTTCATGCTGCACTTCTACTGAAGAGCCGAACTTGCTCACTAACTAAAAATGCTGCATACAGAAGACTAGCTTTAATATCTTCTGCTTCTAGATAGGGATAAGCTTCAATAATTTCGTTGACATCCATACCGTCGGCTACCAAACTCAGTACTAGAGATACTGTAATCCTCATGCCTCGAATACAAGCACGTCCTCCCATTATTTGGGGATCAAAGCGATGCAGCAAGGGAACAGGGGAGGCAGCGCGGTCTTGGGGGTTCCCCCCATGAGCGACTGCCGTGGTTTCCCCCACTCGCGCTTTGCATCAAGACAGGTAATGCGTTCAAATACCAGTTTATTATCTGTCATAGCTCACACCTTGTATAGTGGTTTTTAATTGAGTGAGGTACTTCAGTCCTGGGTTTTAGGGAACAGCGGATCTGGGAACAGGGAACAGAGAAGAGGCAAGAGGAATCCCCCCTAACCCCCCTTAGTAAGGGGGGCGGGCAAGAGGCAAGAGGGAAAAAATCCTGTGTACCTCATTAGGCTATAAATTGCTGTATTTTTCTTCACTATATTAGTAATTCCCTTACTTGATGGGATCAGCTCCGCTAGTGCCGTAGGCGATCGCAATTCCAAGAGCCCCAGATGATTTCCTACGATATTGTCGGGTGGACGGGTGAGTTTTCGGTGCGTTACACTTTGTTAACGCACCCTACAAGATGGGCGATTGACCTTGGCCTTGGCCTTTGGGCCACGCTACGCGAACGCACTTTGGAGTAATGACTTCCTAGTCAGTATTGCCAATTCACAAAGCAACTCACAAAGCAACTATGAAAAAACCAACCTTAGATGCAGCCTCTAGAAAACCGACTGAAGAAAATCCCGAAGAAATACGCCAAAAATTTACCGCTCTTGCTTCCCAAGGTCGTCAAGAAGTAGAGGCGTTATCCTCGACTGTCGAAATGTCAAAACATCCCGCTTATCAAGAAATCATCAAGATGGGAGAAGGGGTAATTCCTTTTTTATTGGAAGATTTGCAGCAAAACCCGCTCTATTGGTTGCCTGCTTTAGGTCAGATTACCTAAGAAAACCCAGTTCTGCCAGAACAACGGGGAAAAATCAAACTAATGGCTCAAGCATGGTTAAATTGGGGAAGACAAAAGGGTTATATTGCTTGAGTTTTTCATGGGAGAAGCTATACACTTAGAGTTACGTTTTCCTAATTTAGCGCGGACTCAATATACTGTTACCAGTCCAAAATCCCAAGAATATAACTGTTTTGCTTGGGTGGCTGGCGATCGCGAAAGATGGTGGCAACCTACGCCAGAATATCAGTTTTATTGGGTTGAATGCGTACCGAAAGAAGAAACATTATCTGCCTATATTCAAGCCTATCAAACATTGGGTTATACACCATGCCAGAGCGAGTTTCTAGAGTTTGGTTATGAGAAAATTGCGCTATAGCAATTCTCATAGTCATGAGGTACAGTAACAGCAGTGAGTAAACCAATTCCGAATATCTTCCTTAGTGACTTTTAAGATGGCATCGGCAATCCCCTCTATTAAATCTTTGTAAGTTCTGGCTTTAATCTTTTTCAAGATTGCTTTGACTTTTGACCAAAAATTTTCGATGTCTTGATGCAATAGCGAGTGGTTTGTTCGCGTTCGCCTTTGGCGTGGCCTACGGCCAAGCGTCGGCTACGCCGAAGTTACCGTTTCGAGAGGGTCGCCTTATTAAAAAATATTTAACCAAAGGTGCGCTTTCCGTAGGCGAATTAAATTCGCCACGGGTCGCACCTCTTTTCTGCATAACCTGCTGACATTAAAGGCTCCACTCTCTAAGGTTTCGTCTCCGGGGAAACCCCCAAGACCGCGCTGCATCGCTTGGTGAAAACTCGGGAGAATAGGGGGGTAAATAAATCAGTTTTGCTCCCGCTTGTTCAATTAATTCTCTAACCATTTCTCCTTCATGGATTTTAGCATTATCCATTATTACACAGGCATTTTTACAGAAATAACTTAGTAACTAAATTTTTAGCAATAACTGCTTCAAAAGTTACTCGATTAACTCCTCCAGATATATTACTAGATGCCACGACTTTTTATAAAGATAAAGCACCTATTACGGAGATATTTTTGCCTCAGGCTCTTTTCAGTGGTTTTTTACCTCTGGCTCTTTTCCCTTTTAAGGCTCTAGCATACATCCTAACCATTGTCAAGATGCAGTCGCTCATGGGGGAAACCACGGCAGACCGCGAGTGGGGGAGACCACGGCAGTCGCTCATGGGGGGAACCCCCAAGACCGCGCTGCCTCCCCAAGACCGCACTGCCTCCCCAAGACCGCGCTGCATCGCTGCTAAATTTACTCCCGATTCATCTATTAAAATCAAATATTATGCCGGGATATCTCGGATATCTGACCAAAACTTTAGTCGTTTTATTTGGACTATTTCTGACTCTTTTTCCGCTGCATATAATGTTTTTTTTTAAGTATAATCGAGTTGTTTGATTAGTCTTGCCATCGTGGCTCGACTTACGCGAATTTGGATCTTTATTTCTAGTAAATCACAAAGTTCAACTAACGTAGCATCATTATTTGTTTCAATTATTTCTCCCAAATCTATTAATTGCTCGACCCTAAGTTTGCGTGGCGGACTTACCCCTTGACGTTGCTGTGCGACCCCGGTCGGGAAACCCGACCTAGGGAATGCGCACCAAGAGAGGGGTTTAATATCTCCGGTTTCTCGATGTTGTTTTAGTAATTTTTGAATAAAGCTTTTGGCTACACCAAAACGTTGAGCTAAGTTTCGGATTGATAAATTTTATTTTTTATGGATTTCTAGAATTTTTTGCCGAAAGTCAAGAGAGTAAGGTTTCATCCGAAATTTGTATCACTAACTATCTAATCTATTTATTAGTGTACCTCATAGCTATGAGAAACGCTATAGCACTAAGAGGATATCTGAAAAGTTTTTTTATACTGAATTTTGCCCCCCTAGCCCCCCAACTTTGGGGGGAATAAGAGTCAATTTGCTTCTAAAAGTCCCCCAAAATTGGGGGATTTAGGGGGCTTGGATGTAGCAAATGAGACTTCTCAGACAACCTCTAAGATGGCAGATTAGGAAAGATTAGGACGTATAGATTTTCTTTGTGTTCTTTGTGGCTTTGTAGTGAGTTCTCCTCGTGTCCTAACACCTAATACCTAATTCACCAACTGAGCAAGAGTTGCTTCCATAACAGCCCTTGTTTGACCTAAGACTGTGAACACCAATGCCTCACGATATACTCGCTGTGCGCCATGATGTCGGTAATTAGCGGCACCACTAGAAACAGTAACTGCTGCTGCAGTACAACGTTGCGCTAAATTAATTGCCCAAGCGCGGAGTTGTAGCCGTTCTTCGCAAGACTGAGAATCAGGTGTTAGTGCCGCCATCATTGCTGATTGACAACGTTTGAGTTCTTCGTTGAAGGCATCAAATGCTTGCTTGATGAAGGGAAGTTGTTTAGTCTGGTAAACAGCCTCTATGATATCGAGACCTGCTCTAGTATTGCCCAAGCAGTCAAACCCGTGATTCAGAACATTCTTTCGATCGTTCTCATGAATTGCACCAGTGGGTTTAATGAAGACAACACGCTCTTCAGGTAAGAACCAATGAGTAAGCTCTGCCGTAACGGTATTGGTTGAGGACATTGCCCCTAATTCCATTGGCTTACTAAAAGTAATTGCTCCCCCAGTCTCTTGCATGGTTTCAATAAACGGCAACATACCATAAACTGCCCGACCATCGGGAAGTGTTGCACCCAAAATAAAATCTTGAAAGAAACCAAAACCCGTTACCCAAGGTACTTTTCCTTCTATCTGATACCCACCTGCTACAGGAATAGCTTTAACCATTGACTTGCCTTGGCGTCGCAGATGGGAAAAGCCAATGCCAAGCAACACCTGTCCTTGGCTCATATAAGGCAGATATTGCCACTTTAAAGATTCATTGTCAGTGTTGGTGAGGAATTCTCCTGCACTTTGGTGTTGGGTGTGCAGAAATGCCAACGCACCAGAGTAACGGGGAATGAGCTGCTGGAAGTGGCGAAAGGTTAGCTCACTAACTCCAGTACCTCCCCAAACCTTAGGAATCTGCAGTGCCAATAAAGAGCGAGCACCCATTCCCTGAAGTGCCGCTCTTAATACTTCTGGATTATCATCAATTTCTGACGCTACTGGTGCAACAAACTCCCGGAGATAAGACTCAGCAATTTCTAACAGCGCTTGTTGCTCATCTCGATTACTCTCTGTGTTCTCTGTGACTCTGTGGTGAGTTCTACTCATGTCCTAACGTATTCCCATAGTGGTTAAAAACACCGAACTCAGGATGCTTTAGGAGCATCCCGAAGGGTATGCACATCCTACAATCAGTAAATCACCTAAGTAGTAGAAGTGTTAATCAATGCCTGCTGTAGGCGGATTTTGTCCCTACCGTGCTGATGGAAAATCACCCAAGATTCAATGAGATCGGGACCGTGAACATCTCCAGTGAGTGCAGCACGGAGCGATCGCACGAGGGATCCTTTTTTCACTTTCTGCTCTTTAGTGACCTTTTTAATAATCTGCCCAGCCTAATCTGCACTCAGCTGTGACAGATCACTAATAGCATCAAGGATGGCTTGCAGTACTTGTGAAGCACCTTCAGCTTGTAGCCGTTGAGCTGCTTCTTCACTAAATTCGACTCACTCAGTCAAGAACATCCTACTCATATCTACTGCTTCTGGCAAGCGAGTCAGACTCAGCCCAATCAAGTATCCTCTTAAATGTGCCATCTGAATAAACCATTACTTCAGAAGGTAACTCTTTTCCTGGGAAACCTGAAGCCATTACTATTCCATAAGCCCCTGTATTTCTAATTGCCAGGATATCTCCTTCTTGTACTTGAGGTAGTTTTCTCTCTTTGCCTAAAAAGTCTGATTGCAATACAGTATTGCCTCTTATGTCATAAGTTTCTGTCTCTCCTGTTTTACCAACAGCCTCAATTTCGTGGTATGCTCCATATATTCTTGGTCTTGGAAATTCTCCGAACCCTGCATTGATTGATATCTGCTTTTTACCAGTCAATTGTTTAACATTTGTTACTTTGGCATAAAGTGTTCCTGCCGTTGCTACAACCGATCTACCAGGCTCTATTTTTAATTTTACATCCCTTCCAAGATGGTCTGATAATTCTTTTGTTAATCTTGAATAGTATTCTCCTATTCCAGCAAAATCAAATTTTGATTCAGTTTTTCTTCCAGGTACGCCAAAACCACTTCCAAAATTTACATATTCTAAATCTGGAAATTGCTTTGCACATTCCATCAAATAATTTGAAGAGTGTATTAAAGGTTCTGACTCTAAAATATTAGATGCGAGATATCCGTGTATTTCATTGATTCTACATCCATAATCTTGAGCAATTTGTTTTACTCTTGAAAAATAGTCTTGAGGTATACCTACATCTGAATCTTTTGGGGAATTAGTATAACCTTCAGGAAGTTCGATATCTTCTTTCATTTTAATTCTAATTCCAAAATTACCCCCTGCATTCAATTTACAATATTTCTCAACCTCTTCAACTGAATCCAAATTTACTTGCACTCCTTCTTGAACTAATCTCTCTAAACTTTCACTATCCAAACCAGTTGAAGTAAAAGAAATATCCCCATTACTGAATCCCACTTTCTTAACTAAATCAAGTTCGTGTATAGAATTTATTTGAACAAAGCCTCCTAATTGTAGGATTTTCCTTAATACCTCGCTATTACTATTACACATAACGGCATAATGTACCTGTTTATTTTCATAAGGTATTGAATCTATGATTAGTTCAAAGTTTCTTTTAATCTCATTTTCTTCATAAACATAAAGAGGTGTTCCATTCTCATTAATTATATCTAAAATATTTTGATTATTCAATTCATATTTACCACTCCATTCTAATTTGACTGATTTCATTCTTCCAAGTAATTCATCTGATAATCTCTCAATTGGGAAATTTTCAGAAACAAAATTAACTCCGACTCTACTTATTCCTCCTTTTGTACAAACATCATCTATTACTCTAAATCCAAATTCTTTTAACAAATCAGCAGTCTGATATAATGCATCAAAAATTATTTCTCTACCTTTCTCTTCATTTATTCCTTTTTTTGTAATTGATGTCAGATATCCTCTGATAAATTCAGAGATTATTGCAGGAGAACAACTTGCAAGATGCGTATATTCATCAAGATGTTCTTCAGGGACACAATAGACATTAGCAATTTGTGACAAATCTAAATAAACTCTTTCTGATTCTTGAGATTTATCTGCTACAAAAAGAATTGTGCCTTTTATTTTGTTTGTTATACTTGGGATTATTCTAACTAATTTTATTTTGCCTAAATTTTCATAGTAAGAATTTCTTTCTATAGATGCGACAGAAGTTACCAGAGTTTTTTCATTCAACTTTCCGTTTAAGTCTTGATATACATCAGGCAAATCCTGTGGTTTCACACACAGGTAAATATAATCACAATTAGAAATAACTTCTTGATTTGTCCCTTTATTTATTCCTGTATATATGACTATTCTTTTTAATCTTTCAGTACTTCTATTTGATGCATAGATTTGATCGGGATCGGCTACTCCGCTATCTACAAATCTATTAATTAGCATTTCACCAATTATTCCTGTTCCTATAAATCCATAATTTATCTTTTTCATTATTTGTTATTGTCTAGTAGTCAACAGAATAAGTATAACTCAGATCTTGCACCTGATTTTTAAAACGTAAGAATTTAGGTCATCGGAATCAGGGAAGGATAAGAAACCGTTGGGGAAACGGTAGCCTCAAGAGCTTGTCGGAAAAACTCCATAGCCGAAGGAACCTGGACACGGCAGGTTTGGATGACAGTGACATACTCCTACACTGACCTTTGCAGGTTCAGTATAGGCTTCTTCCCAACTCCACCTATCGGCTCGGATACTCGGGAAGCTTTATTTCCGACGGGATGCCCCACCGCCAACTTCAATATGTTGATTGCCGCATTCACATCACGGTCTTCTGTGTATCCACAGTGAGGACAAGAATGGATGCGATCTTTTAGTTTTTTAGGTACTTTTGTCCCACAACTGGAACAGTTTTGACTGGTATTTTTGGGATTTACTGCCTTCGTGATCAAACCAGCATTTTCAGCTTTGCTTGATAGAATTGACAGAAATTGACCCCAACCAGCGTCAAAAATGGATTTAGCCATCTTAGTTCTGGCCAAACCTTTGATATTTAACTTTTCGTGAGCAATTAGATCATGACTATCTAGTAAACCCTTCGCAGTTTTAAAATGAAAATCTTTTCGAGTGTCAGCAACCTTTTTGTGAGCTTTCCCTAATTTAGTGACAATTTTTTTTCTATTGTTACTACCTTTTTTAGATCTGCTGACAGTTTTTTGGATCCTCTTTAGTCGTTTTTGAGCTTTCCGATAATACTGGGGGATAGGAACCTCTGTTCCATCGGACTTGATCAAAAATGATTTGAGACCCATGTCTATCCCAATAGGGTTTGATACTTGTTCTATGGGAATCACACTAGGAACAGTATCGTCCTGTAGCGACAAGGTCACATAATACCCATCGGCTTTACGTGTGACTGTAGCAGTTTTGATTTTAAAACCGTCTGGAATAGGTCGATGATAAACCATCTTGACCCATCCAAACTTAGGTAGATTCAACTTGTTTCCTTGGATAGGATTTTTCGAGAAAGCGGAAAAAGTTAAGGATTTGTACCTGTTCTTGCCTTTAAATCTAGGTCTACCGCTCTTCTTCCCATTACAATCGCCTTTCAGGTACCTTTTAAATGCCAGGTCTACCCTTTTAACGCAATCTTGTAAGACATTAGCATGGATAGTTTTGTACCAGTGCCTATCTTTCTTTAACTGAGGCAGAGTTCTCTTTTGAGAAAAGTAATCAGGGTTGTTTCTTAACTCTGGTAAGTGGCAGATCAAAGGGCAGGAGTTGATAGAACAGCGATTTTGCTCATACCAGTTAAATCTGTCAGCCAATAGATAGTTGTATTGGTGTCGCAGCAGATCAAGCCATCTTTCTATTTCTGCTTCCTGTGATTTTGATAGCCTTAACCGATATTGATACGCTGTTCTCATTGTTGTCAATTCCTGTTTCTCGACCTATTATTAATCTAGCAGTCGTGGCGACAAAAGTCAACCCGTAATGAAAAGTAAAAAGCTTGTAGTTAGAGTTACCGAATTTGAAAAAAAGCAGTTACAGGAAGAGGCCGACAGAAGAGGAATGACTTACTCAGAATTGCTCAGAAGTTTTATAGCTCGTCTCCCACTCCCGAAAGACTCTGTGCAAAATTCCTCCCTGGAGACGAAACCTTAGATAGTGGAGCTTTATTACAAAAGATTTAACCCTTTTGCGCATAACCGACTAACCATAAAAGCTCCACTATCTTACGGTAACTTTAAGCACTCATACTACGTATTGAGATGTGGGGCTCCTTTTGCCGGAAAGCTGAGTAAATCGGCTGTTTCCCGAAACCGTTCTATGGAACGGGAACCGCCACAGACCTTACGTTTGGTCACTCCTGGACGCAATGCTCTTTCCGCTCGATTACTCGATTATTATCGGGTGGAACTTCTGGGTGGCCCTTGGAAATACCGGTCTTCAGTATTTAGTATGCTATGTTAACGTAAACCTTAAATAAAATCAAAAAAAATTTATCAAAGTATAGCCCGAAATGCCAGGGTAAACGCATCTTGTTGGGTAAGCGGGGGTAGTTCTCAATAAACCTGGCCTTATTGTGCTTATTGACAATTGCTTTTCAACATATAGTGTTTATTTAATTTTAAAAACACTATATATAGGATAAAAAAATTAGATGCGTTTACCCTGCCCGAAATGCCGCTTTAGTTGACTTCTAAGGATGAGCTATTGTTCACTAGAACTATCAGGGAAGTAATTTGAGGATATATAGCGTTGGGAGCATGTCAAATTCGCAGAACAAATGTACTAAAATAACTGATAACTGCTACTGAAGCCCCGAAAACACTTTAGTTCAAGCGTTTGTATTTCAAGTTTTCTTACAAAATTGACCTGCTCCCTATATAGCGTTTCTTATAGCTATAAGGTACACAGAATTTTTTACCTATTCCCTCTTCCATCTTACCTGCTTCCTGCTCCCTGCTCCCTGCTCCCTAAAGCCGAGAATTTTGTACCTCATGACTATGATAAGTGCTATAGTTACCCTTGTCAGCAAATTTTAATCAAAAGGAGGATTAGAGCAATTCATGAAGTACGGTAAGTACTTTCTACACCTGGCAGCCTTTCTACTAGCACTAACTATATTAGTCTTGCCTCTGCCAGCCCAAGCCCAAAGCGCTGCCACCATTAACGCTGACTTTGAAAACAAGGATCTAAGCGGTAAGGATTTCTCCGGTAAAAACTTTAGTTACAAGGTTTTTAGCAATGTCAATTTACAGTCAGCTAACTTGAGCAACGCTAAGTTTATAGGTGCGGATATTACCAAAGTTAATTTCACGAATGCTAACCTACATGGAGCCGATTTTACCTATGCATTCATTAATGGATCTACCTTCAAGAAAGCAGACTTAACCGATGCAGTGTTTGAAGATGCATTTATGTCGAAATCTAAATTTAAGGGTGCAGATATTACTGGCGCTGACTTCACGTTTGCAATTTTGGATTATAACCAAGACCGGAAGCTATGCAAAAAAGCTTCTGGTAAGAATACTATAACTGGTGTTGATACTCGCGATTCTTTATTCTGTTATTGAAATTAATCTAAGTATTCAGCGGTCAGTGGTCAGCGGTCAGTGGTCAGTGGTCAGTGGTCAGCGGTCAGTGCTCAGCCTTTGGCCTTTGCCTGTTACTGTAGTTTGCGTGGCACAGGCTTCTAGCCTGTGATCTAGCCTGCATAAGCTGATAGCTGATACCTGATAGCTAATAGCTCTTAGCTAATAGCTGTTCGCGTAGCGTGCGCGTAGCGCTTAAGCTGATACCTGATAACTGAAAGCTGATAGCTTAACTTAATTCTCATCTAAATAAAAACGGTAAAACAAATAATCATCTCGGAAAGGATGATCATCTGCGACATGATGAATAATACCTCGATTAATCAGTATCTGTCCAATAGCAACTGCGTCTTCCCGAGTAGAATTACACCGTTTTACCAACCAATCTACCGCTTCTGAGCCAACAAAACAGCATCCATAGCTATTGAGACGATAGCGACGGTCTTTAATATCCAACGCTTCTGGTTGACGCATTTCTTCGACCAAGGTTTCAATGTCTAGTGTTATCATATCCTCTTGGAAAGGAGCCGTAGGGTAAGAGTCTTGATCTATCTCATCCATAGGCTCTAGGAAACCTGAAACTAAGGAATCCTGGGGTAGCTGCTGAGACTGATACCCATTGGGAATATAGAGTTGGTTTTCGGGCGGTTTTGGCTGACGTTCCCCTAGCCAAGCGGTCAGCAATTTCTCTAACTGAGGCGATCGCACATGGAGGTCTCGTTGAGGAAATGGTATATGGATATCATAGCGACGCAGACTTTTCTCAATCCGGTAGTTGAGGTCACTCTTGATTTTAGGCTGCCGCTTGGGGTCTCCAGTCCAGACCAACAGCTCAAACTTGAGGGCACTCTCACCAAATTCCTGAAACCAAACTTGGGGATAGGGCCTTAGTAACACTTCCGGGTGACTCTTCGCAGCTGCCAACAGTGCCTTCTTGACCTGCTCCACATCAGATCCGTAAGCCACTCCTACAGGAATCTTGAGCCGGGAAATCGGGTTACCGTGACTCCAGTTAATCACCTCAGTTTCTAAAAAGCGGGCATTGGGCACAATTATTGTCACTTTATCCAAGGTGCAAATCTCTGTACTGCGGGAACCCATTCGCTGCACAGTTCCCACCAAATCGTTGACCTTAATAAAATCCCCCAGTTGAATCGGTCGCTCTAGGGTGATAATTAAGCCACTGATAAAGTTGTTAGCAATATTTTGCACACCAAAGCCAATTCCCACCCCTAAGACACTAGCAAAAATGGTTAGGGAACTTAAATCCAACCCAGAACTTTGGAGTATGATAATCATGCCCAAAAACGTCAGGACATACTGGATCAGGGTAGCAATCACCTCTTGCACCCCTGAATCAGCGCCAGTTTTCCCCAAGATGTAACGCCTCAATAGCCTGGTGAGGGCACTAACCCCAAACCATAGCACAACGGTTAATACCACCAACAGCAGCACTTGGATCGCAGAATACTTGCTTTCTCCGGAACCAATTACAGGAGACTTGAGGAAGTTTAACAGTTCATAACGCCAACTGCGAACTTGGGGAAATAGGTCACTAATGGTTAAGATAACTGTAGTCCACAGGATAAGCTGTAACCCTAACAGGGCTGCCCCGAGAAATAATTTAGCTGGGTCGTGCCAAGGGAAAAAAGGCGAAGCCGGATTCCCTAGCCAGGAGGTCAGTTTCCGCAAGGCAAATTGCCTGAAGACCCGTAACAGCAAGTACAACAGGATTAACAACACCAGCACTATGCTTGTAAACCTTACTGCCTGACGACTATAATCTGGCATCCGCTGTCGTTTGCCCTGCCGGATCGCCTTTTCAATCAGCTTCTCCCATTTTTCGGCTTGCTCAAGAGGATCAGTATCAGGAATTTGATCGGCCTTGGTAATCGTGACCAGAATCCGCTCGGTAAACTTGGTACGAAGAATCCCCTCGTTTTGCCCGACATATTCAATGTCCACATATTCAGGTTTTTGTAGGGATTTCACCTCCCTTGCTAAGCGCTGATTGATCAGCTCGGCTCGCTCAGTAGCGCTAAAGTTGCCAGCGTTGCC
>NZ_JAAHHW010000055.1 GCF_010692325.1 Moorena sp. SIO3I8
GGGGAGAGGGGGAGGTGGGGAGATGGGGAGATGGGAAGATGGGGAGATGGGGAGATGGGGAGATGGGGAGATGGGGAGATGGGGAGATGGGGAGATTTGATTAAGGGTAATTATGTTGGCGTTGCTGAATAATGGAATGATTTTAAGAGTTTTGTGGAATGGGCATCTTGCGTGGAACTGGCATCTTGCCAGTTTCAATATATTTCCGGGCGGGCAGGATGCCCACTCTACTCATATTCATTCAAACATTCAGCAACGCCATTATCCTGACACAATATTAGAAACGCTTTAAATTTGTCCGGATTTCCTCCATTGCTTGATGTGAAAAGAGTATAGAGAGGAAAGTGGGCAAATTATGAGCAATTTATATCTGTTAACAACAAGTCTATTGACTGGAGGAGCAATGTCTGCTCCACCACCACCACCCCTACCTGCCAATCCCTCAGATAGCCTCTCAAGCCTGTTAGTTTCAACAGCTAATAAAGCATTGCAGGCTGGGGTTAGTCATAAGATTGTCCCTACTGTAGAAACCACTGTAGAAAACTCCTCTCCTCAATTTAGTAGTCAATGGCAGAAACGTAGCCCTGCTAAAGTATTAAAGTATCAGCAAATAAAGTATCAGCAACGTTTACCCAACTATCGACCTGCTACTCCTTCACCAAAATCGGGAACGGAACTATATTACCAACGATTAGCTGCCCTCAGAGCTGGCAAACTTTATACTCGCTTACCTGCTCATAGTTTCTCATCGTTTTGGGCAAAGGGATTAAATCACAAAGGAGTCCCTCTCACAAAACCTACCTATCAGCAATGGAAACAACTCTTGGCACAGGAAGCCAGAGCTGTTACCTACGGACAGGGTAACAATCGTCTGTCTATGGTAGTGGGAGATTCCCTAAGTTTGTGGTTACCGGCACAGGGATTACCTAAATATCAACTGTGGCTCAATCAAGGCATTTCTGGTGAGAATACCAGTCAAATTTTGAGTCGATTATCGGCATTTTCCCAGACTCGTCCTGATACAATTTATGTGATGGCAGGTATCAATGATTTGCGTCAGGGGAAAACCGATCAAGTTATTCTCAACAACCTGCGCCAGATTACTCGTCAATTGCGGCAAAATCACCCACAAGCTCAACTGATTATCCAATCGATTTTACCGACACGAGCTACTGCTATTTCTAATCAGCGCATTCGTAATCTTAATCAACAAATTGCTAAGATTGCTCAACAAGAAGGAGCAGCTTATCTCAATCTTCACAAGTTATTTACTGATAGTAAAGGTCAGATGCAGCACAACTTGACAACCGATGGCATACACTTAACGCCTCTTGGCTATCAGGTTTGGCAAGAGGCGCTACAGTATACAGAATCGTTGATTGCTGCAAATCGAGCTAAGGCTTTATCACTGTGAACGGGATTGTCGGGAAACTAGTTTTTCAAAATTAGCTTGGGTTTGCTGCAATAGTTGCTCTCTACTATCTGCTGCTTTAGTGAGGTTAGGAACTAATTTGCGGGCGTGGAGTGCCATGTGAAACTGAAGCTCCGCGACATAATCGCTAATGCCTTCACAAGCATGATCATTGTGGGGTTGAGTAGAATGCAAATCCAAAGTGTCCTCCTTGTCTAACTTAACCATTAGGTAGTTCGAGAGCGGGAAAGCTGCGTGTCCAATCAGCCCATAGGAACCGCGACTCGATGTATGTTACAGAAGATATCATGGTATCCCAACGGCATATCTGATTTTGTAATGAAGTTTAAAATATTTGTTAAGTTTTATATAGTTTAGGTAATTTATACAAGATTGAGTTAAATTTTATGGTATATATCTTTAGGTATAAATTATTTAAAATGATAAGTGTAAGCCGTCAGCTGATTTGATTCAAAAGCACCTCAAGTACTGTGGCACAGGCTTCTAGCGGCACAGGCTTCTAGCCTGTGATCTATAAGCTGATAGCTGATCGCTGATTACTTAGCACTACAATAAAGCGATTGGCCGTAGGCCACGCTACGCGATCGCATTACCTGTAGCTGCGGACTGACGTAATGCATCTGCCACTTTGAGAGTATAACAACTATCTACGGTCGAGACATACAGGGGTGTTCCTTTAACTAGATGGTCAATTACCATAGCGGTATCTTTCAGAAACAAACCCCGTCGCCCTGCTACTTCAATTGGTTTGCTTTCCTCTCCCTTAATCAGATTACCTTGGTCTCCCTCAAACAGCAGTGTGCCTTGGTCTCCATGGACCTCAAAATTCCGTAACCTCTGCCAGAACATTTCCCCTTTACCATAAGTAATATCTGCGATTAGACCACTAGTAAAGCGCAGTTGGGCATTACATAGACAGGCAGTAAAGTACTGATCACCAGCATCCCAAAACTGGGATTGACAGTACACAGAAGCGACCTCACCAAACAAGTCTGTAAAGCGGTGAATGCGAGAAAGAGCACCAATGAAGGGAAAGCCAAATAGTTCCAGATTGTATGTCCAGCTGCGGGGTGCAGGGTGTTTGGGCGCAATAGTTACGTAACGGGCATAAACCGGTTGACCAATTTTGGGCAAGGATTGGCGCAAGGCTTGATGCAAGCCCCCTAAAAGCTCAATATGTTCTACATGGAGGAGCTTACCCTTAGCGTTGGCAAGGGTAATCAGGGATTCGGCATCTTTGGGGTCAAGGGAAAGGGGATATTCAGTGACAACATGTTTCCCAGCATTAAGAGCAGCACGGGCAATTTTGCCATGATCCCGATTAATCGTGCTAATAAATACTAGATCAAGCTCCGGGTGTTCTACCAATTGCTGCCAAGAATCAACCACTGTAGTGCCGTGGGTTTCAGCAAACTCTTGGGTTTTGGCAGGGGTATGACCACAGACAGCCACTAAATGCGATCGCGAATCCGCTTGCAATGTCTGCGCTCGTAGCTTAGCCGCAAACCCAGTACCAACTATACCAGCTTTAATTGGGAGATTAGTAATAGTTTTTATCACAAGAAATGAATTATGAAGGGTTAATGGTTAATGGTTAACGACGAAATAACTGTCAGAGAAATCAAGAGCACTTATGGTATAGTTTTCCCCATCTCCCCATCTCCCCATCTCCCCATCTCCCCATCTCCCCATCTCCCACACCGATTGCTAGATCAGGTGGCGGGAGCTCCTGGTGGTTGGTGCTGGGTATATATATTTGTTTGGGTGCCGTTGTTAGCCCATTGACGATAATCCAATAACAGCTGGTTCATCAACGTTTGCTTAATCCTGACCAAAACGCTTTTGAGCAAACCATTGCCAGTGGTTTCTAAGATTGGCTTGGGAGTAAGGGAAAAAGGTAAGGGCACATCAACCTTGACAGTTAAATCCGCTCTACCGGTGAGCTTAGTCACTCCGTGATCTTCCCAAGGATGCAGTTTTCCGGTTAATTGCAGTGCAAAGCGTTGATTGATGTAGTCCAATCCTATAATTTCACAACCGACAGACCTCAGATGAACAGTAGCGTCAGATTCTGCCCACACTTCTAGATCTACCGTGGGCTGAAATGTCAAGGACATAAAGTGTAATGGATTCATTTTCAGGCGAAAACGCTTCTGAGTCAGTTGTTGGATGCGATTCAGGTCTGCGATCGCATAAACTATCCGTTCCGGCTGACGCAAGTAGTGCTGAATCGGCACAGATTCCTGTGGCACAGTCATTTCCACACACTGGGAAGCAAAAAACTGGGTGGTCATAGAGGAAAAAACACTCAATCGATGTATGCCTTTACTTAATATTACTTTACAATTCTTCAGTTTTGGTATTATAGTTTTCATTTTACCGGAGTATGCTACCCCAGAGAGTACTTTTCTTTCGTTTTCTAGAGATTTTTCTATAGATTTCTAAAGCGTCGCCAATGTGGCGAGAAGTCTAATTTCAACCGTTACTGATACTTTCACAGGTGGAAATGGTAACGATACCCTCAACGGTGGGGATGGTAATGATGTAATTGACGGGAAAAATGGCAACGATTTTCTTAACGGCAACGCAGGTAATGATGCGATCGCTGGTGAGCGTGGAGATGATAGACTAATTGGTGGTAGTGGCGATGATTCTCTTTACGGAGAATTAGCTATTACTATCAACCCTAATAGTAATATTATCGGCATTGCATTTTCGTCTTCCTCGACAACAGAAGGTAAAAATTATCTAGATGGCGGAGATGGTGATGATATTCTTGGTGGTGGCGGTAACGATGTGATTTTAAGTATTAATAGTTACTAGTTATCTAAGCATTCAGCTATCAGCCATCAAGTTTTTGTAATAGTGATTAAACGAATGCTTACCTATGCAAGCTGTTCGCGTTCCCCTAGGGTGCGCCGTTCGCGTAGCGTGCGCCAATGCGCAATGCGCATAAGCTGAATGCTTACACAAAACTACATAAACATTAACTAACTTTCTCAACTAACCCTAAAGGCAACTCCCCTAACTGTTTCAACTCCAATCCTCCCTCAAATATCTGATCAATTGCCAACATTTGACCATCAATCGTCATAAACTTATGATCGTTTGTGGCTCGAATCACTGAGCCATCTTCGAGAGTATATTCAAACACCTCTTGCTCTCCCCGGTTATGCCACTGAGCAATAGGTTGGGTATAAACATAGCCATTACTATCAACGCTATAAACAGTACATGGGATACCTTTTTCGACAATCTCACCAATGGCCATCGGACCATACTCTACTGTGATAATCTCCGTATCATAGCTGAGACAATATTCAGCAAATTTAATCATTTGGTCAAATAACTCTTCAGCTATGTCTTGAGTCACGCCATTTTTGGTTGAACCATCGATAAAAATCTCCCGATGCTTCTGCATCTCAGCCACTTTCTTCTTACCCATACAATTGTGAGCAATAAAGTCATTGGCAATAAAGTTATGAGTTTCAGCAATACTTAAATCAAAAACCTCCTCTTGGCCAAGATACTTCAGCTCCACAATCTCATCCCAGAAAACATCTGAATCAGTAATGCCTTGGTGACGTGCTAAACTCGGAGTCGCAACTGTTTGCGTTAATTCTTGTCCACTGTTCCCTGTTACCCTTTCCCTGTTACCAACTTCTGAAAGAAGTCTAATGATATTATCAGTTAGCTTACCTTTACTATTCGATAGTTCACGAGTATAGCTAATTGGTAATGTTTTCGCTAAACCGATCGGGCTTCCTATGGTAAACTCCTTCAGAGGCTTCCATCCTAGAGTGGTGTAGAAAAGATGATCATCCGTGGCGCGAATGTTGCGGTTAGTTTTGGTAGTAATCTCCCAAACATCACGAATCCCATTAGGATGAATTTCGATAATTGGTCGTTGGGTAATTTTTTTGGTCTTTAAATCCAGGGAAAAAACCTTTCGTCCCAACCAGTAACTAGATTTAGAAGCAATCTCCCTCAGGGAAACTAAACGACCGGTTGCTGGATCCACGATCTCAGTTGATCCACTCAAACACCGCCTCAGTAAATCCGCTTGACCTAGAGAATAACCGGCCAAATCCTGGGCCATCCGCATGATGCTTTCCTGAAAGCAGTTATGAACTACTACGCCATGAGCCAGAAAGTATGGGGAAGATTGTTCCTCCATTTGTAGATCAAAACACTCCTGTTGCCCACTCTCTTCAACAGCAGTAACATAAACTATCCGAACATCCCAAGTCTTGTAATGTGACTCTTTCGGTCTGGCTAGCGTTGCCTGTAGAGTTCCGTAGGGTGCGTTAGGGACGGGGTCGCCCTGATTTTCCGCCTCGTAGCCAGCTTTGGAACAGCCCGTCCCGTAACGCACCACCGGGTCTAAACTCTTGCTAGCTCCAGGGAATTTTTCATAAACTTGAGAAGCCAAACCATTAGCATTCTTGACGACTGGGTTTACTGGTTTCAGCTCATAGGCAAATTTGTCTCCATCTGGTGTTAAAAAGCGATGGTTTTTACTGGAATAGATAACTGTACCACTAGATAACGTAATTTTCAGGATGTCTTTGATACCACTGCGCCATTGTTTGGCTACCCTTGCTTGCCAAACTTGTTTACCATCAGAGGTTAATACTAGGTCGCCAGATTTAATTTCCTCAATGGGCACATAAGAACCATCGGGCTGATCAATTAACGTACCTTTCGGTAAACATAGAATTCCATAAGTCTCCTTTAAAATAGGCTCTAATAGAGGATGTTGATACTCTACTTTTTCTCGACCATGTTTACGATTAATAAACTGAGGAATCAGACCAGCATCCAGAGGACCAGGGCGATAAAGAGCTAGAATTGAAGAAATATCTTCAATACTGTCAGGTTTCAGGTCTCGCACCACCTGACGCATTCCCGAAGATTCTAATTGGAATACTCCTTCTAACTGGCCTTTTTCTAGAAGGTCGTAAGTGTTTTGAACATATGGGGGTTTTTTATTCTGTTC
The DNA here is from genome assembly GCF_010692325.1 of Moorena sp. SIO3I8. GTDB lineage: Bacteria > Cyanobacteriota > Cyanobacteriia > Cyanobacteriales > Coleofasciculaceae > Moorena. Next base: position 6,432 of record NZ_JAAHHW010000055.1, read on the forward strand.
ACCTTTGGCTAAAATTTTCCTAGATTTAATTTCTTCTAGGGGAATCTCATCTAAATCGAGTTCAATATTTTTAGTCTTTTTAACTAACTCTTTGGTTTTCTGAATAGTCGTTAGGTTCTTCAGTCCCAAAAAATCCATTTTCAGGAGTCCCAGAGCTTCCAGGTCTTCCATAAAATACTGGGTGATCACTGCACCATCATTATTCAGCTGTAATGGCACAATTTCATCTAAAGGGTCTGCTGAAATAACCACACCAGCAGCATGGACACCAGAGGTTTTATTTGTCCCTTCAATCCGAATCGCCATATCCACCCAGCGACGAACTTCCGGATCTTGATCGTAAGCCTCTTTAAACTCTGGTGTTGGTGTCTGATCAGAAATCATCACTGAGAGTTTGGCTGGCTTACCTCGCGCCACTGGAATCATCTTAGCCATACGATTAGAGTCTTGGTAAGCAATTCCTAACACTCTCGCTACATCTTTTAATACCGCTTTAGAGGTCATGCGGTTAAATGTAATAATCTGGGCTACTCGGTCTTCACCATAAAGATGAGTGACATATTTAATCACCTCATCCCGTCTTTCAATGCAGAAATCTGTGTCAATATCTGGCATTGATTTCCGCTCTGGATTGAGAAAGCGCTCGAACAGTAGCCCATGATGTACGGGGTCAATGTTGGTAATTTCTAAGGCATAAGCCACTAGAGAACCTGCTGCTGAACCACGACCCGGACCAACGGGAATATCATTGTCTCTGGCATATTTGATGTAGTCCCAAACCACTAAAAAGTAGGTAGAGAATCCCATCTGCTGGAGCATTTTTAACTCATACTCCAGCCGGGCTTTATACACTGGATCAATTTCACTACGAGAGCGACACTTTAGCCGCTTCATCAGTCCGTTCCAGGTAATTTCTTCTAAATAGGTGTCAGGGGTATAATCCTTGGATACCTTGTAGTGTGGGATGCGAGGTTCCCCCATAATATTGTAGTGCTTGACTTTATCTGCCACTTCTAAGGTATTTGCGATCGCATCCTCTATCACCTGCGACGGTAAATGATCTCGAAACAGCCGTTTCATTTCCTCTGCTGACTTGAGATACTCCGTGCCACTATAGCGCATCCGTTTCTCTTCCGTAACCAGTTTAGCGGTTTGAATACACAGCAAAGCGTCATGAGCTTCTACGTCATAGCAGGAGATAAAGTGGGAGTCATTAGTCGCAATAATTTTAATACCTAACTCATTAGCGATTTTGACAATAGCAACATTAACCACTCGGTCTTCTACAGAGCCGTGGTCTTGAATCTCTAAATAGTAATCATCCCCAAAAACCTCTTGGTACCACTTAGCTACTTTACGGGCTTGATCTAAGTCACCTTTTAGGATAGCTTGGGGAACTTCACCCCCCAAACAAGCACTAGTAACAATTAACCCTTCGTGATATTGCTCCAGTAATTCTTTATTAATACAGGGACGAGCAAAAATTCCTTTTCCTTGCATCCCTTTCAGGTTAGAAATAGTTGTTATTTTTACTAAATTTTTGTAGCCTTGGGTATCTTTAGCTAAGACTACTTGATGATATTTTCGGTAACGCTTCTTGACCTCAATATCCCCATTAATCACATACATTTCGTTACCGATTATCGGCTTAATGCCCTTTTTTAGGCAAACTTTAATCAGTTCAATAGCACCATACATCACACCATGATCTGTCAGTGCGATCGCAGGCATTCCCAACTCAACAGCTCGATCCACCAGTGCTGGTAGCTGAGATGCTCCATCTAGTAGGCTATAATCACTGTGAATGTGTAGACCAACAAAAGACATAGTTACTGTTAATTATAAACCGATGTTGCTGATTAAGTTAATGATTAACGGACCTACGAGCCACGTCTAGTACCCAAAAAAACTAGTATCAAAAAACTAGGACTTATCTTAAGCACGGAAATCAGTTAAACGACTTCCGACCCTTCTCAAATCCGATGGTGCTTTTTTAACCTGATCAGCATTCAAATTTCTGTTAAGTTCGCGAATACGGCGGGACAGCATACGAATAATCTTAATTGCAAATTCTGGTGTCTCATCAATGGCATCATAGAGTTGTAGCTGTGTCAACATCAAACAATGGCAAGGTTCGATGGTGGTCACAGAAGCGGAACGAGGTTCTGCATCAAACAAGGACATCTCCCCAAAGCAGGCTCCTTGCTTGAACTGTGCCAAATTCCGCTCACCAATGTGAACTCTTACCAAACCTGAGACTACAATATAAAGTTCCCTACCCTCTTCCCCTTGAGCAAAGATGGTATGGTTAGAAGGAAAGTCTAGCTCGTCCATCACAGAGGCTAGTCGCATCAGAAAATCGTCCCGCAATTCGTGAAAAATTGGGACACCCCTGATAAAAATTAAACGATCAATGCTAGATAACATTGGTTAGCGGTTAGGTTAGCGGTTGGCTGCTAGGGATTAGCCGTTGTGTAGTAAAATACAAGTTTAACCCATACCGCTAATTGTTGATAGTTAATGGTTAACTAGACCTAGACGTGGAATTAAGATTCAACCACTGTACTGTGGTAATTTCAGACATTATTTCACCCCTAGGTCTACTGTCCACTGCCATCAGAGATTAGAGATGATGCCAGCAAAGTGTACAAACAATAGGCAACTATACTGATCAAACTATCCGATAATCTCTTGTGCTTGAGCAGCTACCAAGGGATCTGGGTCATTCCTAAGCACTGGCAACAACTCTGCACAAGCACGAGGTGACATCTCTTTGAGATAAGCCACAACCGCTTCCCGCACAAAACCGGTAGGATGACGTAGGCAACTCAGAGCCGCTGCTGGTGCTAGGGAGCAGTGTGCTGCTCTGGCCACATGAAAACAACAGGCTAGGGGCCAATCTGACAAGAAATGTCGTAACTCGATTAACCGACGTAAGCGATCGCTTACACTCATGGGTTGATAAGGCACTAAATCCACTAGGGCAGCTAATTTTTCTTTCAGAGAACGCCGGTCTAAAATTGACAAAAATACTTTCTTATTAGGAATATCTAGGGTATTATCCAAAATTTCTAACCCTAGGGCAATGTTTGACCGAGAATGGGATGCTAGATTAAACTCAGCTGCTTTGATGGCACTCGATGGATAAAGAAACTTCATGAGTAAGAAACACACATCCACCAGATCTTGTTGAAGATCATTAAGCCCCTGCCGCAGCAAATCTGCCTCCAGTCCAGCTATTTTCTTTGAGGTCAAATCCAGCAGTGCGCCATAAATTTGACCCAAAAACATCAATTCTTGCTCAATTAAGGCTTCTACGACCCTACGCCCTAACTCGTTCATCACCGCTTCAATCCCAACTTCCCCTGGAATCTTCAGCAGGATCGTGAGAATATTACGACGGGTTGTCCCCCAACTACTCATCAACTGTTGTACCAAATGCTTCATAGCTTCAGGAGTACCCTTCTGAGTTATAGCCTGGAGTCTGCCAATCTCACCGAGAGCCATCCAAGCTTGCCGCCTGACTGGGTCTGGCTTGTGAATATCTTCAGACAAAACCCTCAATAAAGGAATGGCTTCATCCCCTTGCTTGACCAAAGCCATACGAGCAGCATTGCGGGTAGAGGTGTAGTAGAGTGCCTTGACTAAAGACGGATAGTACTTTTCAAATCTTTTAGCAGCAATCACCTCTAAACAAGCACAGCGTACCTTTAATGACTTATCCCTTAACAGGTCATCAATATAAACCACCAAGGATTCCAAGTAATCCATCTCTGCCAAAGCTCGGGTACCCATCAACCGTTCTTGCTCTTTTTTTGAGGTGAGCATCCGCCGCAGGGTTTTGACGGCTTCAAATTTCTCTTTTGGTGTACCCCGACCCATAATTAATGCAGCTGCTGTAGCTCTTACAGTTGGGTCAACAGCCGGTTGTAGATAAGGCTTAATTGTCCGAATATTCAGGTCTTCCTGAGCCAGCCAAAGATAGCGCAATGCTAAGGCCAGGACTTCTACTGGTGGTCTTTGATCAATCAACCCAGACACATCTTTTAGACAATCTGGGTTGGGATAGGGCAACATCACCTCTAAACTCTGGCGCTGCAAATCTGTAGACATTTCTCCCAGCAAGGGAGAAAGAACCTTACTCGCTTTTTCCGGAGCCATTTGATACAACAGTTGAATGTAAGCAGAGCGGTTCTTCGGCTCAGTTTTCAGTCGCTTTACCGCTTCCTCAAAGACGGTCTTAGTATCCAGCAAATTGGTATTGGCAGAACCCAAACGTCCTTGCTCAGCATTGATCAGCAGCAATGAACCATAATTAGCCCGCATCAACCAGGTACTCAGCAGCCATAATAGGGCAAAAATCACTACCATTAGAATAAACACCCAATGCCGCAATGGCTCAAAATTGGGGAAAGCCCAATCCAGCAGCCCAATGGTAGCTAAAATCCCAAGACCAGTAATGCCAGTAGTCATGGGTTTGGCAATCCCTTGTACAGTAGTCTGCACCACAGAGCGTAACCCTGATGGTAAGGCTTGGAAGAGTACCGGTTGAACACTAGCAATTAAAGTAAAGCGCAATAGTTCATCAACGAATCGGAGTAAGACTACACTAATAAATAGCCCTGTTATCCAGCTAGGCAACAACCCAATATTAAAATTTAGCCAACTTGCCATGTTAGCTAGGGTAACTAAGCCAATCACAGATAAAGAACCAGGTAATACCATAGCGCTTAGGAAAAGACCAAAGCGATCAATCACCCGACTAGAGATAAACCATTGGGTCACCAGTTCAAAAAGTCCCAAAGTGCCACTGAATATACCCAGAAAACCAGCAATGGCTGAACTATCCAGTTTGTCCTCCAATTGACCCATATACTGAAATTCAATTAGGAGGTACAGGGCTTCCCCTAAGATAAAAAAGGCAAATAAAGGGATGACATACCGTCTGAGGGATTGACTCGGCTGACGCACAGCAAAGTCTGGCTCCATTTCTTCCCACTGTCGTGCTGGGGAGTTAGGAAAGGCTTGCTGGTAGTGCTGACATAGATAAACCAAGATCAGTGCTCCGAGGAGCATCATGCCAGACCCAAAAGCCACCACATTGTTGAGTCCCACTAACAGCAATAATAGAGGTAATGAGAAGCCAGAGAGGACATCAGCTACCAAAAGTCCACTGGAGATGAGGGGATAAGTACGCTTAATTTCCCGAATGTTGAATAATTGATTAGCCGCTACCTGGGAATTAAGGTCATTGAGGATGTACACCGCATCCATCCACAATCGCAATAGAAAGATAGTGACTACAGTAATATAGCCATACTCAATCTCCAAGCCTAGGCGGAACACTAACAAGGGTAAGGCAGCTAGGATTGCGATCGCTACCAAGACTGACCTCAGGGGTAAAATGCTCTGCAACCAGGAGTATAATACTCCCAACCCAGAGCAGATCACGGAACTAGCAATATAAATCACCGGTAACCACTTCGCGCCATATTTCTCTAGAAACAAGGCAATGGCACTGTACTCTAACCAAAGCAGTCCAATGGAAGTGGTGGTATGGAAGGCGAACATCAACAATGTCCGCTCGCCTTCTTCTGGGCGAAGATTCACCCACTCTAGGATTGTTCTAACCCAGTCACCCTTCAGGCGAGTCGGAGATGGCAATTTCATAGAGTCCTTCGTCCTTCGTCACTAGTCCTTCGTCACTAGTCCTTGGTATTTTAAGCTGCTTGCTCCGTGCATACGTATTCAGACATGAATTCCAGGCACCTGCACATGTGGCTACCAATGACTAATGACCAATGACTAATGACCAATCACTAATGACCAATCACTAATGACCAATCACTGATGACCAATCACTATAACCACTATTTTTTGGGGGAGAGCAACATCATCATGTTGCGACCTTCCCGCTTAGGGGCTTGCTGGACTTCTGCCAATTCCTGTAAATCATTAGCCATGCGCTCGAGTAGTGCCATAGCTAAATTACTGTGTTGGATTTCTCGACCTCGGAAGGTAATGGTAGCTTTGACCTTATCGCCAGATTTCAGGAAGCGCTCCGCTTGATTGACCCGCACATTGTAGTCATGGTCTTCTATTTTGTAGCGCATCTTCACTTCTTTGACATCAGCCGTGTGCTGCTTCTTCTTGGCTTCACGGGCTTTCTTCTCTTGTTCAAATTTGTACTTGCCATAGTCCATGATGCGACAAACTGGCGGATCTGCCTTGTCACTAACCAGGACAAGATCTAACTCCTTTTCCTCAGCAATCCGCAGGGCATCTTGAGGTGTGATTATACCCAGCTGTGCCCCATCGGTATCAATGGCTCTAATCTTGGGAAACCTAATTCTTTCGTTAATTTGGGGTAGATCGCGTTGGCGTCTTCTATTATCACTCACAGGCGTTTGTTTATTTTCTTAAGTGGATTAATCAAAAAATAGACTTACTACATACACTTGCCATTTTACTAATTCCTTTCTTGTTTCTGTTCAAATTATTAACATCACGTAGGAAACTAAGGCCGATGGAATAGTTATAACTTACTCCTTTGCCTGATAGGGAAGGCATAATGGACACAAGAAGCTTTGTAAATATTTTTGAAGTTGAGGCAGTTTGTGACCAAATCTTTGCATTGGCAGCAACGAGTTGGTAGTCAAAGGGATTGGGTCTGGCGGGGTTGGCCGATCCGTTATACCTATTTTCGCCCACCCCAACCCCTAACTGTCCAGCCGACAACACCAGTTATTCTGCTTCATGGGTTTGGTGCTTCGGTCGGGCATTGGCGTAATAACCTAGACGTAATCGGTCAACATCATACCGTTTATGCTTTAGATCTGCTGGGTTTTGGGGCATCCCGGAAAGCTGCGGTTGACTACACCATTGACCTTTGGGTAGCTCAGGTTTATGAATTTTGGCAAACATTTATCCAAAAACCCGTAGTGTTAGTAGGTAACTCCATTGGTTCCCTAGTTGGTCTAGGAGCAGCAGCAACCCATCCAGAGATGGTTAAAGGTCTGGTGATGATTAATTTACCAGATTTCCAAGCCCGAGAAGAAGCCATTCCTAGTTGGCTCGGACCGATAGTCTCAACAGTTGAGAATCTAGTGGCATCACCAGTGCTACTCAAAGCCCTATTTTACGTAGTACGACGTCCAACGGTTGTTCGTAAGTGGGCAGGGTTAGCTTATGCTAATCCAGAGGCAGTTACAGATGATTTAGTAGAAATTCTGAGTGTACCTGCCACCGATCCCGGAGCTGCGGCAACCTTTAGTAGACTTTTGAGAGGGATGAGTGCTCCTAACTTTAGTCTACCGGTCAAATCCCTATTACCTACATTAGATATTCCTATGCTATTGATGTGGGGACTAAAAGACCGAATGATTCCCCCCATCTTAGCTCGCAAGTTTGTTAAACTCAATCCTAATTTAGAGCTATTGGAGTTAGATCATGCTGGTCACTGTCCCCACGATGAATGTCCGGAACAGGTGAATCTGATCCTGTTAGAGTGGCTAGGAGCTAAGGTTTGATTATACCCAAAATCCCTATTAGCCGACGCTCACTTGATCAGTGTCAACCTCCGTGCAACCATCTACACCTGAGGCAACATCAACCATCTTATCTAGAACCTCCTGGCTAGCTACTTCTCCTTTCAGCACAACTTTACCGCCAGTTTGAGCAACCCAGAGCCTCTCCTCGTCATCCAGGTCGTTGTCTTGGTCAAAAGCCCAAACAACTCGCTTGGCAAGGCCGCTTTGGTCGTATTCTCCATTTAACCCCAGTCGTTCTGGGGGAATGTCATCTCCTGCTGGTGCATCTTCTGAAGGGGTACTAGCTGCGGCAGCTTCCTCTGGGCTTCCAAATCCAAAAAGTCGTTGTAACCAACCCATAAATATTGTGTTTCACTCCAATCAGTTTTTATCGATTTTTATGTTACCGAGGAATTTGGCAATTAGCTGCCTAGTTTCAGAAAAAATATATCTTTAGATACAGCACACTGTTACTAGAGTTCTTGGTTACTCAAAACCTGGATAAAATGGTAGTTGGTTTACCGTTGACCGTTGACGCTTAGCTTCAAAAAACTTAACAGTTAACCGTTGCTCATCCCTTATCCCCCCTTAAAAAAGGGTTAGTAAACAGCTAGAGAAAATGTCGCAGAGTCTCCCAAAAACTCTTATTATTTGTTAGAATTAAATTATGGTAACACCGACAGGGATTATTATGTAACTTAAATTAAAGCCGAAAACCAAGGGTTTAATAGTTGCGCTCTCTATCCCGGTGGAACCAGCTTTTTTGACATTTTTATGGCGCTCGCGGGATATTCCGTCAGAGAAGCGCGGAGATACCCCCTGGATGTGAAAGCATCTTGCATTGGCGGGCAAAAGTCTATCTTGGTAGACTTTGGTAGCTAAAAAGTATCGGGCTAGTCAACACTTAACCACTCAACAGTCTCACCAATAAATCACGTTGATAGCAATTTAGGCAGCACACGCCCCCACCACTCCCAAGTCAAACTATGAAACATACCCTTTCCGTTTTAGTTGAAGATGAAGCCGGTGTTCTAACTCGCATTGCTGGTTTATTTGCCCGTAGAGGCTTCAATATCGAAAGTCTTGCCGTTGGACCAACTGAGCAGGTTGGTATATCTCGAATTACGATGGTAGTACCTGGAGATGACAGCAGCATTGAGCAGCTGACTAAGCAACTCTATAAGCTAATTAATGTCCTCAAAGTACAGGATATTACCACAATTCCCTGTGTCGAAAGGGAGTTGATGCTGCTCAAGGTTAACACTACTAGTTCCACCCGCTCGGAGATTCTTGAATTAGCCCAGGTGTTTCGTGCCCATATCGTAGATACATCTGAGGAGTCACTAACTCTAGAAGTTGTGGGAGACCCAGGTAAAATGGTAGCACTGACCCAAATGCTGAATAAGTTTGGTATCCGCGAAATTGCCCGGACTGGCAAAATCGCCCTAACCCGAGAATCGGGAGTCAATACTGAATATCTCAAGTCTTTGGAGGCAAAAGTTTAATTAGTCATTAGTCATTAGTCATTGGTCGTTAGTCATTGGTGATTGGTTCGTCTGTTTTGCCTGCAAGCCTTTATGATATGAACCTACAGGAATTGCGATCGCAAATTCTGTTCCCTTACCGGGATTAGAGGTACATAGGATTTGACCGCCATGCTGTTCAACAACGATTTTCCGGCAGATATCTAGCCCTAAGCCAGTTCCCTTGTCGATTGATTTGGTGGTGAAGAATGGTTCAAATATCTTCTGTTTAACCTCTTCTGTCATTCCCGGACCATTATCGATGATTCTGATCACGACCTGTCCACCAGAACTGTCCCCAAGATCACCATTGCTGCCTATAAATTCTGTCCGAATGGTGATATTAGGCAGTGCTGGTGTCTTTTGATTTACACCTTGCGGGGAATCAGAAGACTGAGGGGAAACTCGAACCTTAAACCTGTCTACCTGAACAGGTGAAGAACCTCTAACAAAGAACCTATTAACCTGTGCCTCTTCTAGAGCATCAATGGCATTGCACAGCAGGTTCATCAACACTTGGTTGATTGGACCAGAGTAGCACTCCACTAAAGGGAGTTTTCCATAGTCCTTGGTCACGGTAATCCCGGGATTGTTTCCTTTGGGCTTTAAGCGATTATGGAGGATAGTCAGAGTACTATCAATCCCTTGATGAATATTCACGCGCTGCTTTTCATCGGTCTGCTGTCGGGAAAAGTGGCGCACTGACTGCACAATCTGTTGCAAGCGTTCTGCACCTAATCCCATGGATGATAGGGCTTTGGGAAAATCTTGGATTAGGAAATCTAGGTCAATTGCATCGGCGTACTGTTGAATTTCGGCTACAGGCTGGGGATAGTGTTTGACATATAATCCCAACAGTCTTAATAAATCTTCGCTATAGTCCCTTGCTGGAGTCACATTTCCACAGATAAAGTTAAGTGGATTGTTGATTTCGTGAACAACACCAGCGCATAACTGTCCTAAGGTGGACATTGTTTCACTTTGCTTTAACTGCTCTTGAGCCAGTTGCAGCTTCTTTAAGACATTCTCCAGTTCCTGGCTTTGGGCTTCTAATTTTGCTTGTGCTGCTTGTAAAGCTGCTTCAGTTAATTTTTGTTTAGTAATATCTTTTACAAAACCTTCGTAGTATAGAATGTAACCAGTAGCATCACGCACTGCCCAAGCACTTTCGCAAATCCACATTAGGGTGCCGTCTTGGCGATAGACCTGGGATTCAAAATCCTCTACCAAACCCCTCAAGTGCAGTAGTTCAAGGAATTGATAGCGTCGCTGGGGATCTTTGTGAAGGTACTCCCCAACACCAGTTACATGACTGAGGAATTGGTTAGGTGATTCATAGCCATATAGTCTAGCTAGTGATGGGTTGCAGGCTATATAGTAACCATCAGGGGTAATTTTAAAGATACCATCAGTGGAGTTTTCAAATAGAGACCGATATCTCTGTTGGACTGCTAAGAGAGATTTTTCCACTCTTTTACGGTCAATTATTGGCTCAGCTAGTGTCTGATTGGTAGGTTGCCAACTAGTTTTCCACTTGGTGAAGTTTTTATGAACCGTTGGATTAGGTTTGACCCGCTTGCCAGAGCTAGGGGGTAAAGTTCTGCGACTGATTAACATAGATTGTTGCCTCACCTTTTTCCCTCACGACCATTACTATTGAGCATTTTAGCTGCCTGTTGAAGGATGGGTTTCCGCTACAGACTATAGTATTTGCTGTTGGGGAATTGTGCCATCCCTGAGCGGTTGTTTAAAAAAATATTAACTAAACTGCTCCGAATTTAAATAAATTTAACATACATCTCCCCTTGACAACAGTCAAATTAAGAAGGTTTTTTTCCCAAGTTACGCACTGTAGTCAAATATTGTCCTAGAAAGGGTAATCCACCAATGGCGGGAAGTAGGTAGCGGGAAGTACACAGCAACCCTAAGGCGGCAGCTGTAGCAGCCGGAAAATAGGGTTGGTAGAAGAAAATTAGCGCAGCGTCACGGGTGCCAACCCCCGCAAAGGTTAGTGGTAACAATCCCGCTAAAATGGCTAGGGGGGACAGAGCGAGATTGGTTAAAAAGGGTGTCCAGGCGTTGAGGGCGAGGATAAATAACCAAATTTGCAATAAGTGTAAGAACCAGATAAAAATTGAAGTTAGGGTAATTTTGAATAACTGCTTGGGGTCATGCCAGAAGTAGCCGTGCATTTCCCCCCAAGAAGTTTGCATTTTTTCTAGCTTTGAGCGGAATTTTTTGGGTGCAATTTTTTTTGTCAGCAAGAAAAATAAATGGGCAAATTTGCGGGAGCTTAGCAGGAATAGCCCTAGAATTAACCCGAAAATTATCCCAGCGGTCATCAGCCAAAAGAAGTCATTTTTGCCCGGATATAGTAATAAACCAAAGACACACCATAGCAGTAGAGACAGCATGTCACAAGCTTTTTCGAAAATCACGATGGCTAACGACAAGCTCCCAGCTAAATTACCCCGCTGCTTCATAAAGTAGGCTTTAGCAATATCTCCCATTTTGGAGGGCAAGACCATATTCAGGGTACTGGCAGCTAAAATCAGGCGATTGGCTTCCCAAAATCGGAGTTGGGAACCCGTCGGCATTAGTTGTTGCAGTCGCCAAGCCGTAAACAGGGTGATCGGAATCACCATGCCCAGACTAATCGCCATCCACATGCGATCGCATTCTTTAAATACAGCGATCAGTTCGGGAAAGTCAATTTTGGTATAAATTACCCCTAGGATGATTAGGCTGATGGCAATCGAGATTAGTCGTTTCATGGATTAGCAGCAAAAGGCAAAAGGCAAAAGGCAACCGGCAACGGTCAACCTTCAATCTACCCTAGGGGAACGCCAAAGGCGAACAACCTTCAACATCTGATGCTAACCAAAAACTTTAGTCAGAATTTCAACAGCTGGGTCAACTTCTAGCCACACCGTAGCCCCACAATGCTTAGGACAATTGGGTTGATAAACTAAGCGAGATGGGCCTTTGATTTCTACATAATGACCGTAGGTGTTGCGGTTGCCTTGTTTGACGGTCAGGACAGGCTTGTAAGTATCGTATTTTCTATTTTCCTTAATAATTTGCTGGTTGACGTGGATGTAAGTCGCCACCTTTTGAGCAACTTTTTTCCAGGTTCCTTTTGGTCCACGCTTACCAGGAATGACTCTGGGCATGCCGTTAAATAGGGGAATTTGCCAAAATCTGCCAACTTTTTGAGCGCCTTTAATTCTGCCGCTTTTGAGGAGTTGGCGAACTCGTTGGACACAAATTCCTAAAAGATAAGCTGCTTGAGTGGTTCCAATTGTAGTTATCTGTTGTGCTGCCATGTCTTTGCCTTTTAGTCTAGCGCTATTGTTTGTTCATGATTTTAATATAACACAGATTTTTAAATAGCGCTAGTGTTTTGGTAAAAAATGTTACATAATTTAATACTATGTTGTTTATATAGTGTTATAGGTTTGAGTTTAGAGTGGGAAGTAAAGTACTAGATCGTTGATGTAGTTTGATTAATCTTATTAGTCAAATTACTATAGCGCTATTGCTTTTTGGGACAGGTGATTTAAACAGTATTGGCAAGAAATTAAATAGCGCTATAGTTTAATCATCAGAGTGTTAGCTAATGAATTAATGTAGCGTTATAGTATCTTGGCCGTTAGCTTAATAAGCGCGCTAGCTTTATTCAGTGTTGTTAGTGGTTTTATATAGCGCTATGTTTATTGTTCCAATTCATATAGCGCTATTAATTTCACAGCAAAGGTGATCTAATTACCAACAAATTTTATAGCGCTATAGTTGGGATAAGCATTGATCACACAACACTTGACCACTGAGGCACTCAGAACTATTTTCCAAGTTACCTGATCTCAAAAACGCTGCTCGAACTTCAACCATTCATAATCATCCAAGGTTTGCACCTCATCACTTAGGTCAACCCAGGGTTGTAATTGTCCTGCTTGAAAGGTACGACTCATCACCACATAAATCGATGTCTGGTCTCCACTGGAGTTTAGACTATGACAAAATAGCCCAGTCTTCTTTTTGGGCTGAGAGTTTAGTCTGGAGTTCAGAGTAACTGAGGTTTCCCAAGACTGCGATTGCCTACCGCACCAGCTTCCGCTGATCGCTAATCGTGGCCAACGCGATCACTAATCCAGAAATGCGATCGCTAATTCAGAAACGTGATTGCCTACGGCACCAGCTTCCGCTGATCGCTGAGCTTAGCAACAGCGTGCTCACTCTTTGGGTCACCTGATCGCCAGAGGCTGGAGTGAGTCACGACTATCGGAGCCTTATCCGTTACAAATATTCATAAAAACACCCATTGTAAAAAGGGAGAAAATTGAAAAGCTAAAACAATAAAGTTACTCCCTCACTTATGAATACTAGCATAAGTAGACTGCAACAATTTAGAATTGATAGTTATAATTTACTGGGTCGGGCATCCGATGCTACAATGGATTTGATTGATGCAGTTTTAACTACAAGAACTGCCAATTCTTTGGCTGACTTTTCTCTGTCTCCAGTATTTAGAAGAGAATGGTCTTCTACCTATGAATCATTACAAGATTGTCGTCCATTACGACAAAAGTTAATGAAGAGGTATCTAGAAGAAGTAGGAAAAGATACAGATGAATCATCCTATTTGATGGTAGCAATTGACCATACATCGAGTCCGAGAGTAGACTCCCCAACATTGAAAGACCGAGGTTACCATCACTCGCCATCGGCAGAGAAAAAAGTCACGACAGGACATAGTTATAGTACTATAGCATGGATACCAGAAGAAAAAGGCAGTTGGGCACTGCCGTTAAGACACGAGAGAATAACAAGTTTTGAAACTCCAATTAGTAAGGCAGCGTGGCAACTAAAACAAGTAGCAAAAAATTCAAAACAACCAATTTTAGCCCTATTAGACAGTGAATATGGCAATGCCTCTTGGGTCAACACAACAAAAGATATCGAAGCGGATTGCTTGATCAGAATTCGCTCAAACTGTTGCTTATATGGGTTACCAGGAAAGTATAGTGGTCGAGGGCGACCCAAAAAACATGGTGATAAATTTAAGTTAAATGATGAAAATACTTGGTGGTCAGCCAAGGAAACTATCGAGGTAAATGACCCAAAATTAGGTCTCATAAGAATCCGAAAGTGGTCAAAATTACACTTTCGTAACTCTTCATCTGTGTCAATGGAGTTGATTTTAGTTGAGAGGCTTAAACCCAATAAACAAGGCATCTTACAAAAACCATTGTGGTTAGTTTTCATTGGTCAAAAAAGGCCGACATTAGAAATGATATGGAACAAATATTTAAGACGTTTTGCCGTTGACCATTGGTATCGGTTCATTAAACAAAGATTACATTGGACATTACCCTCCCTAAGTACACCACAGCAATGTGAAAGATGGAGTGATTTGATGCCATTAATGACTTGGCAGCTATGGTTAGCTAGGGATATAGTGAAAGAACACCATCTTCCTTTGAAGTTACCGTAAGAATAGTGGAGCCTTTATAGTTGATCGGCTATGGGTATCAGGGTTAAATCTCTTGCAGTAAGGCTCCACTATTCTAAGGTTTCGTCTCCGGCAAAAGCCCCAGTCAAATCTAACGCCTGGAAGAGTTGCACAGTCGATGTTAGGACTTTTAGTTGAGATTGGAACTCCAGCACAATCTCCCAAACCCCGTGGAAAATCAACGGGATGGAAAACTGGTAAAAAAAGAAACAAACGAACCCGTTATCCAGTAGTTAAAAAAGGAAAAAGTAACGACAAAAAAGCTAAAAACAAGAAGACTTAGACACTTATTTTGAGTCAATTTACTCAACTCTCAGCCCAAAAAGAAGACTGGGCTATTTTGTCATAGTCTAAACTCCAGTCTCCACCAATTCCGACACTTTGTACCGATTTCCAAGACTTAGCTTGTAACTCATCAATTACTAACCATCGCTCACCTTGCCAATAAAAATATCGGCGAAAGCAGAAGGGAGCGTCTTTTTTACCAGTAATTAATAATTAGGGTTAGTCAAACTCTTTTCTAAGCTGGGTTATGAGGATTAGATGGGTTTGCCCTAGCTGCCCACCTACTTTATTTTGTCATTGGGCTTTTGTATTAGCTTGTAAAGGCTTTCGCTCTGACCATCAAAAATTATTTCTATTGTTGTGCTTGGCATGAATTGTGAATAATGTGCTTCGTTCAAGGGGCTACCCTGAAAAATAATGCAATTCTTCTCTATAAGATTACTTAAATCTAATTCTTGATTAAAAGATTCATATTTACGAGACCATATATTGTAGAAAAATCCATCAGGAAAACTATATTCTAAGACCTTAGAAAACCGATTTGAAGCAAAATCGTTACCAAACTTGAGTGCATATTGTCTATCGCTAGACCGATAATATCTTACGTGAATACAATTATTGTAATTTTGCTTAATCAACTGATTAATAGTTTTAATTTCACCCCTATAAGATTGATGACTATTTTTATCCTGTAACATTAGCTGATAAGTAACTGCGGCACTTGCTGTCACATACACCGTTAACACAAGTAGACTTAGTTTTGCATAAATACTTGGTTGTAAAAGAGTAGTCAGTTGTTGTTCAAATAGAGTAACTTGCACCCAAATCAGCAGACTACATAACCCCATAGATGGGATTAAATAATGAGTAGCAGGGTGTTTTAACGTAAGCATTATTTGAAACCCAATAATCAACAAAAGACATAAGTACAATAAATAAAGCTTTTGAACGGGGACGATAGGAGAGTATTTGTGTTGTAAATCGAAATTTTGTAAGGTCGGTCTAGCCAACCAAAACCAAACAGTAACAATGAAGAAATTTAATACCGATAAGCCAACAGTATAAAAGAAAAATCTATCCTGGGGAATCAAGTTAATAAAGGTGCTTGGTAAATTTTAAATATCAACTAAACCTGGATTACCACTGCCATAGTGTCCTGTATGGGTCGCAATCGACGTCAACCAATTAAAAAGACGAGGGTATTGGGAAAAAATAGGAGATGTTGTAATAAAAAACGTGACTATTGTTGTAAAAATTGCTAATCCTTTCTGAAACCAACCAGGAAGCAGCATAATCACCAGTATCATGGGGATAAATGTGACTTTTGTGGATATCCCTAATCCCAAAACTATACCGATAGCTAGGGCAAATTTAGGCAATCGGGCTCTCTCTGAGTAAAGATAAAATAGCAGCAGAATCACCAACACTTGAGTCAAAGAAAGTAGTAGGGTTTCCGGTCTCACACGGGTGGATTCTTGTAGGGGAGTCCACAAAAAAGGTCCTAACTGTAATAGTAAACTCAACGCAATATTCTGAGAGAATGCAAAAGCAACTAAACCCACCAGCAACAAGCAAGATGTTATGATAAGAAGCAGGATGGTGTTGACAGTGATCAAATAAAACTCAGGATTTTGCAGTACAGATTCTGTAATATTAGAAACAACAGAATTCGTCAGGTACTGAATAAAATAAGTGATTTGAATAACAATAGCACCAAAAACTTGTAGAGTAGTGCCCGGATGATCGGTATGACCAGGTGTTTGGAATTGGATGATATTTAAAAAATTTAGGAGATAAGCATACTCAGGATCAGAGTTTATTCCAAGCCAATATGGACCGAATTCCTGTCTAATAATCAGAGAAATAACAGCGAAGATAACCGGGATAATAAATAAATAAACAAATTGCTTTTTTTTAGATACTTTCTGCCGGAAATGACTGATGTTCATAGAAGCATTAACGTAGTTGTTTTAATATAATTATCCTTATTATTAATTTAAGCATTAGCTATCACTTAAATTACTTTTTCTAGTTCAATCGTCATGAACATTCCCAAGTGAGGATTAAGGGGTGATAGAAGCCATTCCATAAATTGCACTAGACTAAAAAGGGCTGATGGGAGAAGTTGTCTCATAGACAATCCTCCACTAATCAGATATCTTAAGGGTGTATGATTTTTTATACTTCGTACTCTTAAACGAGGAAATTCTTCCCGAAAAAGTTCGCTATCTCGGTTAAAAATAATCCAAGGAATAGCCATATTTGCTCCTGACAATGGTCCCCCTTCTTCAAAACCCCAATACCCCCGTGGATTAAATGGTTCATGGTGAAAATTCTTATAAATAAAGTTAGACCAACAAGTATTTGCTGGTTCGATCATGACAAGTTTTCCACCAGGCTTAAGGCAACGATCTGCTTCCCGAAAAAATTGTCGCGAATCTTTAATATGGTGCAATACATCAATCATCAGGATGGCACTAAGATCGTTGTCTTCAAAGGGCATATCTAAAGCAGAAAAAACTAGATCAACACCATCATAGGGTAAGACATCTGAAGTGATAATTTGAGAATTGTATTCTTTTAAGAAACTAGCACCACTACCAAGCTCCACAATTTTACCATCTGGTGGAATTGTCTTAATTCTCACTAATAACTGATTATAAAAACTATTATAAGTTTTTATAAGAAAGGGTTTGCGCTGAATTATTGCCCTTAATACATGGATGTTGTTTGGATTATCTAGATTGGTCATCTTAGATAACTCAGGAAGTCTTAATAAGTTAAGCATAGTAATCACAGAAGTCAGCTATATAATTAGGAAAACTTTATCTTCTTGGCTGCATAAGCACACATTTTAAAAAGTACCAACCCCTCCTTAAAGTGCTGAATATTTGAAGCGCCATAGGTTCTGGGCATATAACGGACGGGAATATCATTTATTTTTAATCCTAACTTCGCAGCGCCGAATAACAAATCAAAATCGCCAAAAGGGTCAAAATCACCAAAGTAACTCCGATTTTCCGCAATGCGGCAATAATTCTCTTTTGAAATTGCCTTGGTTCCACAGAGAGAGTCTTTGATTTTAGTATTAAGAAGATAGGATAGTAGCCAGGCGAAGAAACGGTTAGCCATTCGGTTCAACCAGGGCATAGTAGTAGCATTTACTGGGTAGATGAGGCGGCAACCGTTAGCAAATTCACAGTATCCAGAAGCGATCGCCTCGAAAAAGTAAACTAAATCTTCTGGCTTAACGGTTAAATCGGAATCTAAGATAATAAAAACGTCTCCTGTTGCCATGTTAAAGCCTTGGCGAACTGCGTCTCCTTTGCCTATCCCTGATTGTTGGGCAACTTTTATATCCCATCGATCTTTGTACTTTTCCTGAACCCGTTGAATTTCTGACCAGGTGTCATCTCTAGAGTTTCCTTCTACAAAGATGATTTCAGTATGTCGGCCCAATTTTGGCATCCGGGTGACGCAAGCTTCGATATTCCCTGCTTCGTTTCGTGCTGGAATAATCACTGAACAAGTCCTTTGCTGAATTTGGGTTTGAGCATCAGCATCTTTAGGCTGTAATCTGGCAATAATATACTCACATAAACAAAGTTGGTTGATAAAAGGCAAGGGTGCTAGGAACCGATTTATAAAATAGCTTATTAGTGGCACTCGCTTTGGAAAGAGTAATCTTTTTCCGTGATAAAGGACTTCAAAACCAGTTAGTTGTAATAAATTTTGAATATCTTCCAGACTCAACCAGTTGAGATCTGATAAGGGCATGCGTTGCCCGATCAAGGTGGCAAATTGTAGAATAGGTTCCCATACAGGGTTTTGAAACGTCATGACCAAACGGCTATTATTATGGCAGGCTTTTTCTATAGAATGTAATGCCTTCTGTATATCCTCTATGTAGCTGATTGTATTGGCCAATAAAATATAATCAAATTTCTCTAGGGGTTGAAAATATTCTATATTCTCTACCTGAAACTCCAGTCCTGGAAAACTTTTCTGACTATCTTCGACGGCCTCGGAATTTCTATCAATTCCGAGGCCATAACTTGGATTAACAGCCGCTAATAAGTACCCCAAACGTGAACCAACCTCTAAGACAGAATAGCCAGGACGTGTTGAAAAGCGGAAAAACTTTTCTAAGTCTTTATAGTAGTAGAGATTTCGATTTCTCCATTTTTCCATCCAATTTTTATAGTTCATATCATCTAATAAAAATTATGGGCAGTTCTGTAGAATTAGTGATGTTATGATTTACAACCGGTCTATTAAGCAGTGCCTAAGGCAGCGCTAAATTATAATTGTGAATAAAATTCCAAATAGCCCCAATTTGAAGACATTGTCAAAACGCTGACACCATCTCTCTCAGCAGGTGGGCATTGCTATCGAAACTGTTTCTGTGATCGGATTGAGTCGCGAAAGAGACTAACCTAAAAACCTTAGCCTATATAGATTACCCTCAGATTCTTCCTAAAATTCCACTATGTCTTTTGCTACCATGTCTTTTCCTCTTTACTATAGCGCTATTGTATAGTTTCTATCTGAGGTTAACACAAATTTTTAAATAGTGCTAGTATTTTTTTGTAATTGTTACATAATTTAATATCTTGGCTATCGTTATAGTTTTAGGAAGTTAGTAAGCTGATTAGATTAGCGCTATATTTAGTAGCTTGAATTGAACCCAATTACTATAGCGCTATTACTTGACCGGCGGAGGCAAAGGATACTCTTAATTAAATAGCGCTATCTTTACTTAAGAGTAGGAGCCTATCAAAACTATAGCGGTATAATAATTTGGTTGGGGAGGATTAAATATAGCCCTAATTTTTTTGGCGTTGCTGAATTAAGGAATGAATGCGCAATCATCTGGTTTTGTTAAAGCCCCCTAAATCCCCCGAGCGAGGGATTGCTCGCTCGGGGGACTTTGAACGTCTTATTCCCCCCAGAATTGGGGGGTTAGGGGGGCAAAACCATACCCAGAATCAGCAACGCCATTTTTTTGATAAGACATGATCTAATCACCACAAATTTTATAGCGCTATAGTTGGGATAAGCATTGATCACACAACACTTGACCACTGAGGCACTCAAAAATATTTTCCCAGTTACCTGATCTCAAAAACGCTGCTCGAACTTCAACCATTCATAATCATCCAAGGTTTGCACCTCATCACTTAGGTCAACCCAGGCTTGTAATTGTCCTGCTTGAAAAGTACGACTCATGACCACATAAATCGATGTCTGGTCACCACCAATGCCGACACTTTGTACCGATTTCCAAGACTTAGCTTGTAATTCATCAATTACTAACCATCGCTCACCTTGCCAATAAAAATATCGGCGAAAGCAGAAGGGAGCGTCTTTTTTACCAGTAATTAATAATTTCTGTAATAATTTCCGAATTAAATTGGGAAAGAAGCGTCCTATCGTTAACATCACTCCCCGCAGAATTAGTAAATTCATTGGAGTCATTTGCTTCTGTTTCGCCCATCCCAAGTTTCCCTCAATCAGAATTTCATCTTCACTGACTTTAACTTGATAGTCATCAATCAGATGACCAACAGCATTTTTTAATTTACCTCTTTCTTGTACTAATATAGAAAAATGGGTATCTGAAGCAATTAATTGATTGTCTCGAAATATCTTAAAAACGCCTCCTTTATTCAAAGCTAAATAAAGTTCTGTACCTCGACGGCGGTCAATTAGGATGTTGGCGTCTTTCAACCATACGCGACCACTGCGACGGGGAGTTGGTTTGGGTCGGTTGCTGACAAAATCCCGCCAAGATAGGAGATAATTCCAGGTATGGTGACCAATAATGTGATCATCGGCGTAACAGGGACCAAGACCATTAGCTAATCCCACCAAGAAGCGGTCATTAATCTCTAGGGCTTCTGGAAACCAGCGTCCTACTAATTCAAAGCCATGGGGAAAAAAGTTGTAAGTGTTACGGCTAGTGTATTCTCCGCCATAGGAACCATCGGGATGGATGAATTGTGCGGCTAATTCGACAGCTTTGATCAGAGCTTCTTTTAGGCGTGGGTCTAATCTCAACAGATAAATCCTGGCTAGACAGGAAATCGTTAAGGTGTGGTAGCCTGGGTCGCAGCCTTCGTATTCTATAAACCAACCTTCGGGACTTTGCCAGGATAATACTTGCTCTAGTCTTTGCGATCGCGCTCTATCCCATTGATTGGTATGCAACAGTTCCGATAGCAGGTCTAAACATAGGACAATCAAGGCTTGGTGGTTGCTGAGCTGTCCACTTTCCATGTGATGGGCTAGCCAATCTGCTCGTTTTTCAAAGAATTGTAAGGCAATGGGGTTATGGAGTCCCATGGCTTTGTAACTTTCGATGCTAGCCAATAAGGAAAAGGCGGCGGCTCCAGCAGCACGCTCATAGGGGAAATAATCATCACAAGAGCCATCGGGATGGGAACTGGATGCAGCAAAAAGTATCCCTGCTTCGACCCAATCGAGAATTACTGGTTGCTGGTAGAACGGGTTATCTGGCAAGTGGGTATGATAGGCTAGTGCTAGGGGCCAGACAAATTCCTGTGCCATCCCACTAGGAAAATCAATTATTTTATAGTGCCAGAAGTTACGGTCAAAGCAGCCGTAGGTGGGACTGTGGGGATTGCGGTCTAGGAGGGTAAGGATTTTAGGGATTTGGTTTAGGGCTTGACGGGCGAATAGGTCTCTGGTCATTATTTACTGCTGAGTGCGTTAGTCCGAGAGTCCGAGAGTGATTAATTCTTTTCAGCCAAAAGTAGTCTTAAGAGCTTCCCACTATAACAAGTAGTCTTAAGAGCTTCCAACTATAACAATGGGAGTGTCAACGATTCAAGAAACTATTGACAAATTCTTCTCCTTCTCCCCCCTCATCACGGTTTTCCCGCTGTTGATGATTTCCGGTTGATGGCAAATGGGGAGTGTGATTGGAGTCAACTTCCAATCGACGTAGTCGTAGTTGGATGTCTTCTAGAAGTTGACGATTGACTGCCATTAGGTCTGCCACTAAACCAAATATCCACAGTTGAAAGCCCATTAGAATCAGAATAGCAGCTAAAACTAGGCTGGGTACGTGAGCTTTGGGAGTACCAGCGAAGTATAGGATTAACCAACGAATCCCCAGTAAGGTTCCTAGGGTAAATGGAATTGTCCCCAAGGTGATAAAGAATCTCAGGGGGTTGTAGGTCATGGAGATTCGCAGGATAGTGATTAGCGATCGCTTAACATAGGCACTGATACTCTTGACTAGACGGGACGGGCGTAAATAGCGATTGGTGCGGATTGGGACAGAGGTGATAGCGATGCCTTTTTGTCCAGCTTGAATAATAGTTTCTAGGGTGTAAGTGTATTCATTAAAGACATTTAGCTTTAAGGCGGCTTCTCGGCTAAAGGCTCGGAATCCACTGGGAGCATCAATGATATTAGTATTGCTAGCAATTCGGACTACCCAACTACCGAATTTTTGTAGACACTTTTTAATAGGGGAGAAGTGCTTAATCTTCTGAATCGGTCGCGCCCCGATCACTATTTCGGCTCGACCTGATATAATAGGTTGTATGAGTTTGGGAATGTCATCAGCGCAGTACTGATTATCCGCATCGGTATTGACAATAATGTCCGCATCTGCTTTCAAGCAAGCTTCGATTCCTGCCATGAAAGCTTTGGCTAGTCCCTGATTGTGTTTAAAATTAACAATGTGGTCTACGCCATAAGAGCGGGCTACGTCTACGGTGCGGTCTGTACTGCCATCATTGATAATTAGCCACTCAACGGTATCTACACCCCTCAGTTGACGGGGAAGCACCGAAAGGGTAATCCCTAGGCTGTTTTCTTCGTTGTAGCAGGGGATTTGAATAATTAGTTTCGTCATCGATGGTGACGGGTTTTGCTTCAAGAATGGGAAAAACTCCGGTGCCTTTGATTATCGCAGACCCAGGCAAAAGAGTTTTGGTTTCTTGATTATGGTAGGTTATTGGGGGATTATAGCAGTTTTTAATTGGGAGTCAAGGGAGTCGGGAGTAGGGAGTAGGGAGTAGGGAGTAGGGAGTAGGGAGTAGGGAGTAGGGAGTAGGGAGTAGGGAGTAGGGAGTAGGGAGTAGGGAATAGGGGAAGCAAAAGTTGTGTTTTTTACATATTTGTGATCAGAAAGCAAATTAGATCAATTTAATATAGCGCTATAGTTAACTAAAAATTATGCGATCGCAATGCTTGTGAGGATTTTTCCAGTAATCGAATTTTATCCTATCGGTAGAGTTAATCTAAACTGCGCGATCGCATTGCTAATCATTATTTGAGCGCTATCAGATTTTACACTACTATATTATTATGTGATCCCATTGTTTCTAATGAGTTTCCTAAATATCCGCGTTTACTAAGACCGCTAGAATTACTCCCAATTAAGGGATCACAGGGTGCATCTCAATCCATGCTGTTTAACACGGTGGGTGGAATGGGCATCTTGCCCGTTACAATCGGACGGACTGTTCCAAACTGGCTACCGCGAAAATCAGGGCTAGTCCATCCCTAACGCACCCTACTGGCGTGGCAAGCTTAATTTGATGCATTAGAAACAGATGGGGGAGTGTGGGGAGTGTGGGGAGTGTGGGGAGTGTGGGAAGATGGGGAGCAAAAATCTATTGCACTATTTTAAGCTTGCCACGCCACTACAGAACATTTTCAAACAAAATAATAACGCCTGGGCATCAATTATTATTAAATAATCATGGGACTTGTCAACAATAAACACTCATCTTTGCTTCAGGCTTAAATAACTAAATAATTCATCGGTTGTTTTTCCCCGACTTATTCAGCAAGCCCTACCTAGGCATCGACTCTAACCATACTTGTGGATGCTTGGATGTCAGCCTTTTTCCTAGACCGGTAAATCCTGGCGAGGATTAAAATTATCAATCTGCCGTAGTTTTTCGTACAGTTCTCTGACCTCCTGAGTGGCTTCGGTGGGCACAACAATCTGAATTTCTACTACCTGATCCCCTCGTCCCCCCTCTTGATTGGGATAACCCTTATTGGCCAAGCGCAATTTTTGTCCTGACCTCACCCCACTAGGAACATTAATTTGCACTATACCATCCAAGGTGGGAACTTCTATTAAGTCACCTAATACTGCTTCAGCAGGCGTTACTGGTACTACACAAATCACATCAAATTCCTCTAATTTAAAGAAGGGATGAGGTGAGACAGTGATTTTTAAATTTAAACATCCACCATCAATACCTTGACCTTGGAGCCGCACCAGGGCACCGGTTACCATCCCAGCAGGTAGCTCAATTTCTAAACCCCGTCCATCTTCTAGGCGAATTCGCTCTCGACCCCCTTTATAGGCTTTTTCCAAAGGTAGGGTTAATCGAGCGTCAATATCTTGAGGTTGAGGTTTGGGATAAGGTTGAGGCTGAGGCTGGGATTTCGGTTGAGGTCTCAGACGAGAACTAACCGTGTAGGCTGTTTTAGTTTTCCCTGGTCGAAACGCACTGTCGGAACTTACCCGAGTCCCTGGAGGTGGGGTTGATGTTGCCTTTCTAGTAGAGCGGCGTCCGAGTAGTTGATCAACGAAGGTGTTAAAGTCCCGGTAATTGCCATAATCCTCTGCTTGGTATGAACCACGACCATTGCCGTTCCAGCCTACATTTTTAATCAAACTAGCCGCTTTAGCCGCTTTTCTACCAAAATTCTTCTGCCAATATCGACTAAATTGGTCGTACTGCGATCGCCTATTCGGGTCAGAGAGAACTTCATATGCCTCACCAATATCCTTGAACTTGTCTTCTGCTGTCTTATCTCCAGGATTCAGGTCAGGGTGATACTGTCGAGCTAACCGCCGATAAGCCTTTTTAATTTCCTCGCTGGATGCCTCTGTGGGTACACCCAACATTTCATAGTAATCTCGATAGTTTTGCATAGTCATTGGTCTTAGTCATTGGTCATTAGTCCATTGTCAGTGTCTTAATGCATTCCCTCATCGGGGAAACCCCCGTATTAAGGGGCTGCATCGCTTTTTTGATCTATTCTTGATTAATGGTCAATTGTCAGTATTTTTTGAAGCGAAGAGCCCAGTTTGCTTTTACCTAAACACTAATTGCTAATTAGTTGTGGCTACTGACTACTGACAACTAACTATTGACTAATTTAGAACCAATCATCATCCTCATCCCAATCATTTTCAAGGGGATTTCTGCGATAGCGATCGCGACTGGATCTCGATGAACTAGCCCCATAGGAGTCATAGGAGTCCCCCCCCCGGCGGTAATCCCGTTGAGAATATCTGTCTGTGTCACTATCTCCGGTAAAGGTGCGACGAATTGAGCCAAAGAAGTCATCATCCTCTTCTTCCTCATATTGCAGCCGTACCTCTCGCTTGAGCTCATAGAGGGCATCTTGTAGATCACCTTGAGCCCGATCAATAGCCCGGTCATCATTTTGGGCAACGGATTGACGCATCTCCTGAATTAAGCCTTCAATCTGACGCCGATAACCACTAGCAAACTGTCTACCAAAATCTAGGGCTACCTCCCTCAGTTGCCGTTCCGCTTCATTAGCCAAACTTTCTGCCCGATTGCGCTTTTCTACTCGTTCCCTTCGTTCCCGGTCAACCTGGGCGTATTCTTCTGCCTCACGAATCATTTTGTTGACTTCCGCCTCACTCAGGGTAGAAGCCCCTTGAATGGTAATGCTTTGTTCTCGACCAGTAGTTTTATCCAGTGCCAATACCTGCAAAATCCCATTGGCATCAATATCAAAAGCCACCTGAATTTGGGGCACTCCCCGTGGTGCTGGGGGAATACCAGTCAACTTAAACCGACCCAAGGACTTATTATCTGTTGCCATATCCCGTTCCCCTTGCAGCACATGGATTTCCACCAAAGTCTGATTATTTTGGGACGTCGAAAAAATATCAGACCGCCGGACTGGGATAGTCGTGTTGCGAGGGATTAATTTTTTCATCACCCCACCAATAGTTTCCAAACCCAAGGACAACGGGGTTACATCCAGCAATAGGATATCTTTGACTTCACTGTTGAGAATTCCTCCTTGAATTGCAGCTCCTACTGCCACTACCTCATCAGGATTAACGTTTTGATTTGGTGCCCGATCGATTAAGCTGCGCACCAATTGTTGTACCATCGGGGTGCGGGTTCCCCCTCCTACCAAGATCACTTCATCGATTTCCATAGGAGTTAAGCCAGCATCTTTGAAAGCTCGTTTTAGGGGTCTGCGCAAACGACTAACTAGATCCACACATAGCTCTTCAAACTGGGAGCGCTTCAGCCTAGTTTCTAGGTGTTTTGGACCATCTTCTGTAGCTGTGATAAAGGGCAAATTAATATCAGTTACACCCACCCCAGACAGCTCGATCTTGGCTTTTTCTGCAGCTTCAGTCAGCCGTTGTAGGGCTTGGCGATCGCGTCGCAGATCAATTCCTTCTGATTCCAAAAATTGCTCTGCCAACCAGTCAACAATTTTTCGATCAAAATCATTGCCCCCCAGTTGAGTATCACCACTGGTGGATAGGACTTCACACACCCCATCCCCCACCTCTAGGATAGAGACATCAAAGGTACCCCCACCCAAATCAAATACTAGGATTGTTTGACTTGCCTCGAGATCCAAGCCATAAGCCAAAGACGCTGCTGTTGGTTCATTAAGAATCCGCAGAACCTCTAACCCAGCAATTCGTCCAGCATCTCGTGTGGCTTGCCGTTGAGAATCATTAAAGTAAGCCGGGACTGTTATTACTGTCCCTGTTACCTCCTCTCCCAGGTAGCGGCTGGCCTCATCCGCCAACTTCCGCAGAATCATCGCAGAAATTTCCTCTGGGGCGAAGTCTTTTTTCAAGCGGGGGCACTTAATTCTCACATTACCATTTTCATCCCGACGAATAGTATAAGCAACCCGCTTCGACTCTGGATTCAGTTCAGCATACTTACGTCCAATATACCGCTTCACCCCATAGAAAGTATTTTGGGGATTAAGCACAGCTTGGCGGCGTGCCAATTGTCCTACAACCCTTTCCCCATCCTTACTAAAGCCAACCATTGACGGAGTTGTGCGCATACCTTCCGCATTAGCAATTACCACCGGCTTACCGCCTTCGATGACAGCCACCACGGAGTTTGTTGTACCCAGGTCAATGCCGACTACCTTGCCCATGCGTCCTTTATTCTCCTCAAGATGAATGCTGTCAACTCGTTCAATGAATTTCAACTACTATATATATAGATGATATTTTGATTAAAATTGTATATAGCCAGTGGTTCGGTTTTCCGAAGCGTAGTCACCCTAGACCCCTGACGCTTGCAGTTATGCTAAGGGATGCCCCGAAGTGCTGAATCTATTCTATCCCTTGAGTTATGCTCAAATTGAGCATAATTTTAAAGTAAGCATCGTATCATAATAAAGATTATGTTAGCAAACTCGAACATCGGGTTAAGTAGTAGATTCAATACTATTGATTAGCGCTACCACAGCTCAATCTGCCCGACTTACCTGAGGGAAACTTCCCTGTGCATAATCATTCGAGGGCTCTGGCAATGCTAGGATCACAGTAGCCCCCTATATTGAATTATTAATGGCAGAAACACTATTCTTTAATGCTCTGCGTGAAGCCATAGACGAAGAAATGGCACGGGATGAGACAGTATTTGTAATCGGTGAAGATGTTGGTCACTACGGTGGTTCCTACAAAGTTACCAAAGATCTGTGTAAAAAATACGGTGACTTGCGGCTTCTGGATACCCCCATTGCCGAAAATAGCTTTACTGGTCTAGCTGTGGGTGCAGCAATGACAGGTTTACGACCAATTGTCGAAGGCATGAATATGGGGTTTTTACTCCTGGCATTTAACCAAATTTCCAACAATGCTGGGATGCTGCGTTATACCTCTGGTGGTAATTTTAAAATCCCGATGGTGGTTAGAGGTCCTGGTGGTGTCGGACGTCAGTTAGGAGCCGAACACTCCCAGCGTCTAGAAGCCTACTTTCAGGCAGTTCCTGGTCTCAAAATCGTTGCTTGCTCCACCCCCTACAATGGGAAAGGGTTGCTGAAATCTGCCATTCGAGATGATAACCCAGTACTGTTCTTTGAACACGTCCTGCTCTACAATCTCAAAGAAAATCTGCCAGAACAGGAGTACTTGGTACCCCTTGATAAAGCTGAAGTTGTACGCTCCGGTAAAGATGTTACCATTCTCACCTACTCCCGGATGCGTTACCACGCCATGCAAGCGGCTAAGCAGCTGGAAAAAGAGGGGTATGATCCTGAGGTAATTGACCTGATTTCCCTCAAGCCTCTAGACTTTGAAACCATTGGTGCTTCACTGGCCAAAACCCACCGAGTCATTATTGTAGAAGAGTGCATGAAAACCGGTGGCATTGGGGCAGAATTAACAGCATCGATTAACGAGCGCTGGTTTGATGAACTCGATGCACCAGTGCTTCGGCTTTCATCTCAAGATATTCCCACTCCCTACAACGGGACTCTGGAAAATCTCACCATTGTCCAACCCGATCAGATTGTCGAGGGTGTGAAAAAGATGATGGCTTTGCGGATTTAATTTAAAGCTTGGCAAATAAAGCTTAGGCATTAGCCATGCAGGGGGCGTTGCTGATCTTTGGATGCTGGAGGTTAAAAAGATCCCGATTGGTGACTAACTATACTAAGTAACCAATCGATGGAATACTTAAACCTCCAGCCTTCAGACTTCAGAGTTCAGACTTTAGACTTTAGACTTTAGACTTTAGACTTCAGACTTCAGACTTTCTCAGTTACTACACTCGCCAAAACAGATTATCATAGCATTTGTTGCGGCGGGTCGTAGTCATGCAAAAACAGCGTTCACTATTAGCCTTAATCCTAGTACTTGTAATTACAGCAATCATAGTACTGGTGCAAATTCCGATCCGGTTAGGACTGGACTTGCAGGGAGGGGCTCAACTTACAATTCAGATTAACACTACCGAAGAGATTACGGAAATCACGGCTGAGCAATTAGCCGCAGTTAAAACGGTTATAGAAGGCCGAGTCAATGCCCTAGGGGTTTCTGAGTCGGTAGTGCAAACCGTTGGCAAAGACCAGCTTTTGGTACAGCTACCTGGTGTCAATGACCCGCAACAAGCGGAACGGGTACTAGGGGGAACAGCACAGCTGGATTTTCTCAATCAAAAGATTGGTACAGAAGCACAGCTGCGGGTTGAACAGCAAGTGCTACAAGAACAACAATTCAACCAAGAAGTATTACGCAACAGTGGTGATGGAGATGCGATCGCAGAAAATCAAGCTGCTATCAATCGTAGTAACCAAGCCATCCTTGAACTATTTGAAAGTACTGGTCTGACTGGCAAAAACCTCAAAGATGCTCGTCCCCAACCTCTTCAAAGTGGTAGTGCTTGGGAAGTAGCTATCCGATTTGATAGTGAGGGAGCTCAAAAGTTTGCTGAGCTGACCAAGAACATTGCCGGTACAGGACGCAGCATTGGTATTTTCCTCGACAATTTACTAATTAGTGCTCCGAGTGTGGCAGCGCAATATGCTGAAAATGGCATCAGTGGTGGTGCAGCAGTGATTACGGGTAACTTTGATGCCGAAAGTGCCTATGAATTTGCTGCCCAGCTGCGGGGAGGTTCCTTGCCCTTGCCAGTGGAAATCGTGGAGAATCGCACCGTAGGGGCAACCTTAGGACGAGATAGTATTCAACGTAGTATCTATGCTGCTGTAGTGGGTCTGATTTTAGTATTAATCTTTATGGTGGTCTATTACCGACTCCCTGGCATCATTGCTGATATTGCTCTGAGTATCTACGCTTTACTTACCATCGCAGCATTTGCCCTACTAGATGTTACCTTAACCCTACCCGGAATTGCTGGTTTTATCCTTAGTATCGGTATGGCAGTTGATGCCAATGTGCTGATTTTTGAGCGGACACGGGAAGAATTACGTGCTGGTAAGACCTTGTATCGCTCAGTGGAGTCCGGGTTTTACCGAGCATTTTCTAGTATTGTAGATGCAACTGTGACCACATTAATCGCTTGTGCAGTACTGTTTTGGCTAGGCTCAGGTCTAGTCAAAGGCTTTGCTGTCACCCTAGGCATTGGGGTAGGAATCAGTATGTTTACCGCCCTTACCTGTAGTCGCACGCTGATGCTCGTGACAGTTTTAGGACTTCCAGGGGTACGTCAGAAACCAGAACTCTTCTGCCCTAATTTACCAACCTAATAGTTTAGAAATTAGCAACTAGGAAGTAGGAACTAGGAAGTAGAAACTAGGAAGTAGGAAGTGTAATTCAAGGGTTTGGATAAAGCGTTTATTTCACCATGATCCGGTTTAACTAAAAAACCTATTTCATCCTTCATCCTAGTTGTAGATAAAGTGGTGAATAGAGTTGTGGATAAAGTGTTTAGTTGACCATGATCAGTTTCCATCAACAAACCCATTTCATAATTCATCATTCATAATTCCTAGGTTATAGCAATCCTAAATTAAATTAATTGTGATAATTTTGTTCCCTACTCCCTACTCCCTACTCCCTACTCCCTACTCCCTTTGCTATATCAGGATTTACTAATAAAAAAGTCAATATGAAACTTAATGTAATTAAAACGCGATCGCTTTGGTGGAGCATCTCAACCTCCCTGATTACCGTCGGTATCATTGCCATGGTGATTTCTTTTCTCCAACTAGGAGCCCCTTTACGGTTAGGTCTGGATTTCGTTGGTGGTACCCGCCTACAGCTAGAGAGAGACTGTACTCAACCTGGAAACTGCGACCAACCCATTGATGTGGCTATGGTACGGGAGGTGATGACAGTACAAGGTCTTGGCAATAGCAGTATCCAAATTCTAGGGGAAGAAAAACAAGCCCTAACAATTCGGACTAAAACATTAGATGTTGAACAACGCACCCAGTTGCAAACTTCCCTAACCGAGCGTCTTGGTGTTTTCAATCCCAAATCTACTCAGATTGACACCGTTGGTCCGACCTTGGGCAGACAACTGTTTGTTTCTGGCTTAATCGCTTTGTTTATGGCCTTTGTGGGCATCTTTGTCTACCTTACCTTCCGATTCGAATTTGACTATGGCCTATTCGCTTTCGTTGCCCTGTTCCACGATGTCTTAATCGCCATTGGTCTTTTCTCTATCCTAGGTTTGGTGCTAGGGGTAGAAGTCGATACCTTGTTTGTGGTTGCCCTATTGACAATTATTGGTTTTTCGGTTAATGATACTGTGGTGAT
The DNA here is from genome assembly GCF_010692325.1 of Moorena sp. SIO3I8. GTDB lineage: Bacteria > Cyanobacteriota > Cyanobacteriia > Cyanobacteriales > Coleofasciculaceae > Moorena. The sequence goes on from NZ_JAAHHW010000055.1 coordinate 37,539, forward strand.
TTACGACCGGGTGCGAGAAGTAATTAAACTCAAGCCAGGTCAACATATCAATCAAATTGTAGAGGATGCTGTTAATCAAACCTTAACCCGTTCCATTAATACCACCTTAACTACCTTGCTACCCCTGTTAGGAATCTTGCTGTTCGGGGGAGAAACCCTAAAATTCTTTGCCTTAGCACTGATTATTGGTTTTATAGCAGGGTCTTACTCCAGTATTTTTATTGCCAGTACCCTCTTAGCTTGGTGGAGAGAGCGCACTGGTAAAGCTCAGTCTGTAGTAGAGGTTCCGGTTAATCCCGAAAAGGAGGGGAATTCAGTGATTGAAGCAGAATTTTCTGATGAAGTTTAGTTCTAATTTTCAATAGTTTTCTGATTATGGAGCAGCCAGGTAGCCAAAGAAGAAAAATTACCCTTGACCCCATCTTTAAGGCCAGGGTAAAACGATTACATCAAATAACTGTTTATGGTAGGTGGGTTTTCGTAGGCATCCTCTGGATAACTGTTGCTCCATTAAGCCTGTGGGGTTGGCACTATGAAATTTCCCTGATGCGATCGCATTTTACCTGGGCGGCACTCCGGTATAGTATTATCTACAACCATGTGCCTGCAATAGGTCTGGCTATCTGTATTGGCACAACCTTAGCCGTCTTAGTTTGGCAAAGTCGCAATATTTTATTTGGATTACCACCCTTAGAACAGAAACGCCTGGAGCAACAAGTACAGAGGATTTGTCAGCAAGGACCAACACACCCACTCTGGAAGTGGGTGTGCGGCTCTTGAATTAAATAAAATCTGCCTCTGTGAGCTGACTTGCGGATATCCCTAACACCTGTGCTAAGACTTCGCCAGTGTCATCAATACTAATAGTACTCTGGACAATATTACCAGTAATCTCCAGGTCAGCAAAGGTCAGACCTCCACCTAACTTGAAGAAATCGATTCCATTTTGAAAATCATTCACAGTATCTGTTCCCTCACCAGGGTTCAAGACATAGGTGTCAGAGCCGACTCCTCCAGATAAGATATCATTCCCTAATCCGCCTTCTAAGGTATCATCACCGTTATCACCAACAAGGATGTCATCACCCTCACCACCGATCAAGGTGTCTGAGTTTTCTCCCCCAGACAAGGTATCATTACCAGCTCCACCTTTGAGTAAGTCGCCATTAGTCCCACCATCAAGGACGTCATCACCGTCACCACCGTGCAAGGTGTCTGAGTTATCTCCTCCAACCAGGGTATCATTACCAGCTCCACCGTCGAGTAAGTCATTGCCTGAGCTACCTTCTAGGCTATCGTTGCCATTACCCCCAAGCAAGGTATCATCCTGGAAAGTACCAATCACCGTCGAGTCATTATCTTGGATGGTAATCAGAGTAGCTACCTCACTGACGTTGTTGAAAGCTAAACCATCATCAACCACAAACTGGATAATGCGACCAGAGGCATTAGTCACACCAGATGTGTTCTCATACTCTAGGGTGTTGAGGACTTGCTGGTAATTTTGGATGGTATCTACCCCATCTAAGGTAAGGATACCATTGGTGGCATCGAAGCTAACCGCTATCGAGGTATCAGTGTTGTCAACACTCAGCAGTTCCTGTGTGGGATTCAGCAGATTGGCAATTTTTACTGTTGCGCCAACCAGAGTGGTGTTATTAGCATCACTCAGAGTCAATTTGTTATCTGGGAACAGTGCCAGCTGATTACCGGTAAATGTGATAGTACCATCAATCCCTTCGGTATCTACAATAGCTGGGGCAGCAGCTGCAATAGCTGGGGCAGCAGCAATAATTGGTTCGGGTGCTGGATCAGTATCAGTCGTGGTATCAGTCGTGGTATCAGTCGTGGTATCAGTCGTGGTATCAGTCGTGGTATCAGTCGTGGTATCAGTCGTGGTATCAGTCGTGGTATCAGTCGTGGTATCAGTCGTGGTATCAGTCGTGGTATCAGTCGTGGTATCAGTCGTGGTATCAGTCGTGGTATCAGTCGTGGTATCTGTGACCGATACACCATTGAGGTCTATCACTGGGGCAACATTACCGAATAGGACATAGCTATTCCCTGAAGTGTTGCCATTGGATGTACTCAGCTCAAGACCAGGTGCTCCGATAACTAGGTCATCAATGCTATCACTATTAACGTCTTTTGCTCCACTTACTGAGAAGCCTAGGGAGTCAGTACCTTCGATAACTAAGCCATTTTCCCCGTTTAGGGTAGAAAGGTCTACACTGCCAGTAGTTCCCAACTCTTCACTGCCGAATAGCACATAAACTTTGCCTGCACCTTTAGCTCCAATCGCAACATCAGCATACCCATCATAGTTGAGATCCCCAGCATAACTAACTGACGAGCCCAGGAGACCATTCGCTTCAATCCCTGTGATGGCAAAGCCGTTGGTACCGTCGAGGCTGGCAAGGTCTAAGTTCCCTGTACCAGCAACATCTGTGCCGCCAAAGATTACGTAAGCCTGGCCAACATTAGTCTGGTCACCGGCGTCAACAAAGGGAGCCCCAATGATTAAGTCACTAACACCATCACCATTGACATCGCCAGCATCACTCACGGACCAGCCTGCCCTGTCACCGAGATCAAGGGTGGAACCTTCATCAATACCATTAATGACGAAGCCAGTTTTGGGGTCGGAGGAGGGTATCGATGAGAGGTCTAGAGTTCCAGTGGCACCCAAACCTGAACCACCGAAGACTACATAAGTCTTGCCAGCAGAACTGTTGTCAGTAAGAGGAGAATCACTACCAGGAACACCGATAGCGAAGTCTTTGATGCCATCACCATTGATATCCCCAGCACTACTGACTGAGAAACCTGCTAAGTTTCCGGCAACACCACTGGTGAGGAGGAAGCCATTAGTGCCGTCCAGAGTGGAGAGGTCTAGGCTACCGCCAGTACCTACTGTGCCACCAAATACTACATAAGCCTTGCCAGGATTAAGACCCGGAGAAGCAATAGGCAACAAGGCATGAGGAGCACCAATCAAGAGGTCATCTTTACCATCGCCGTTAACGTCCCCTAAATTGCTGATGGAATAACCGGAAAATTCTGCAGGATCGACGCCATTGATAGCGAAGCCATTGGTACCGTCTAGGGATGAGAGATCTACGCTACCAGTAGAGCCGACAGTGGAACCGCCAAATATCACATAGCTCACGCCATTGTTGTTGGGACCAGCACCGGGAGCACTTACCACTAGGTCATTCGTATCATCACCATTGATATCTCCACCACTGCTAACCGAGAAGCCTAAGAATGCAGCCTCATTCAGACCTCCAATCACAAAACCGTTAGTACCGTCTAGGTTAGCGAGTTCGATGCTACCACCAGCACCCACACCTGGACCACCGAACACCACATAGCTTGTACCTGAAAAATCGCCATTGGGATCAGCTCCTGGGGCTCCGATAATCAGGTCAAGATTGCCATCACCGTTGATATCTCCGGCGCTGCTGACTGAGTAGCCGGAGCGGTCACCTAATGTAACACCATTAATAGAGAACCCAATTCTGCCGTTAAGGTTTGAAAGATTAAATAGTTGATTTGACATAGTTAAGTTGGTAGATGTATATATCCTTTCGATTTGCCATCATCTCAGTTAATCCTAGTGATTGGGACTAGGATTGTGATAAATTAATCAAAATTTTACGTAATTCTGAGGCAGTCTAGGGGAAATCTTTATATGTTGATGGGAAATAATTAATTACTTTAAAATATCTACTACGCCGTTTGAGGTATTAAGTCAGTCAATATAATTAGAATTTATGGAATTTTCATTGTTGGTAGGTAATTGGTGTTGCCGAAAATTCCGCTAATCAAGGGATAACCTTCCTAGACAATCCACCACTCAAGCTTCTTGGTTTTGTTCAAATATTTATGCACTAAATAAAATTAGTTATGTAAAGATTTGGCAAAACCGCCAATTTGGCCCGACACTATTATTGAATTGTGCTATTCACCTGTGTTTGTTTACACCTAATTTCTCCATCTCCCCATCTCCCCATCTCCCCATCTCCCCATCTCCCCATCTCCCCATCTCCCCATCTCCCCATCTCCCCATCTCCCCATCTCCCCATCTCCCCATCTCCCCATCTCCCCATCTCCCCATCTCCCCATCTC